>DASTPH010000072.1:0-36534 GCA_035762305.1 Anaeromyxobacteraceae bacterium | reverse complement strand
GCCATGGCCACAAGAGGCCCTGCTAGAAGCATGGTACTCCCTCTCACGGGAAGTGCTCCCCGGCTTCACGTTCGACACGCTGCCGTCTCCCTGGTCCAGTGATCCCAGGGTCGCGCCTCCTCCTCAGCGACCGGCCTCGCGTGACCGGTTGTCGAGGACGGCCGCTACCGCGAATGCGAACCAACCGCCCGGCGTCGAGGACCAAGGCGTCCGGGACCAAGATGGGTATGCCCTTGACACCGCTTTCCCTAGAAGCGGCCGAGGGCGAGACCGGGCCACAGGGCCTCCCCCTCCGGCACATGCCGTCGATGGAGGCCCGAGGCTCCTGGCGGTCCGTTCTGCGCAGCGGCGCTAGCTCGAGCGGCGGGGCCGCGCCGGCCGAACGCGTAGCCGGGGGCGGGGCACAGGCGCGTTCAGGCCCCCCGCACCTCGGCCAGCACCTGGAGCAGCAGCGGCTGGAGCCGCGGGCCGGCGGCGCAGATGGTCGCGCCGTGCAGCATGCCGTCGCCGCCTTCGAAGTCCGCCACCGCCCCGCCGGCCTCGCGCACCAGCAGGATCCCGGCGGCCACGTCCCATGGCTTGAGCTTCTGCTCCCAGTAGCCGTCGAAGCGGCCGCAGGCGACGTAGGCCAGGTCGAGCGCCGCCGAGCCGAAGCGCCGTATGGCGCGCGCCCGCCGCAGATAGGCGCCGAAGAGGCGCAGCGGCCCCTCGGCCTCGCGGTGCACGTCGTAGGGAAAGCCGGTGACCAAGAGCGACTGCGACAGCTCGGCGGCCGAGGAGACGCGGATGAGGTCCGCGCCCAGGCGGGCCCCCTGGCCCCGGGCGGCGGTGAAGAGCTCCTCCCGCAGCGGGTCCCAGGTGGCGCCGGCGACGAGGCCCCGCCCGTCCTCCACCGCCACCGTCACCGCGAAATGGGGCACGCCGTGGGCGTAGTTGGTGGTGCCGTCGAGCGGATCGACGTACCAGCGCAGCGGCGCCGCCGCGGCGTCGGCGCCCGAGCGCCCGGACTCCTCGGCCAGGATGGCGCTGCCGGGAAAGCGGGCCTGCAGGAAGCCCAGCACCGCCGCCTCGCTCATCCGGTCGGCGTCGGTCACCAGGTCGATGCCGCCCTTGAACTCCACGGTGCGGCGCTGTCCGAAGCGCTCGCGGAGGACCGCGCCGCCGCACCTGGCCGCCTCGGCGCAGGCCTCTCTGAGCTCGCTCGACATGGCACGGAGGATACCGCGGCCGGACCGGGACGCGTGTGCGAGATGGCGGGAGGGCGGACCACATCTCGGGCGGGGTGTATCTTGGACAGTCCCTGCCGGGCGTGGCATGACTAAAGGTCTATGACCAACAATCCGTTCCGCTGCTCCGGTATCGTCCGCGCCGCGGCCACCGCCCTGGCCCTGGCGCTCGTCCCCGCCCTCGCCTCGGCCCAAACGGCGCCGGCCAAGAAGGCCCCGAAACCGGCCCCGGCAGCCGCCCCTGCCCCCGCCCCCGATCCCGCTCCGGCGCCGGCGCCGGAGGCGCGCACCAGCTCCACCCTGCCCTACGCCTTCAGCTTCGCGATCGGACCGTCCTTCGAGGGCCAGACGGCCCTCAAGCTGCGCCTCGAGGGCTCGATGGCCGTGAAGCCCCTCTTCCCGAACTCGACCTTCGAGCTGGTCCTGCCCCTGAACTTTGCGTTCTGGGGCCAGAGCTACGCCTTTCCCCCCTATACCTGGGACTACTCCTATTTCCGCATGGAGATCGTGCCGACGGTCCGAATCTCCGCGCCCGTGGCCAGGAACGTGGGGCTCTACGGCGACACCGGGCTCGGCTTCCAGTACTTCTCGTCGAGCTTCACCACCACCGCTCCCCAGGGCTTCCCGGTGTCGGTGGGCCAGGCCTCGGGCGCGGGCGGGATCTTCAAGCTGGCGGGCGGCGGCTATTACGCCTTCGACCCGAACTGGCGCGCCTTCGTCGAGCCGGTGGGCCTGAACTTCTACTTCGGGAGCGCCAGCGGCTTCGTCTACACCATCATGTTCGGCGCCCAGTACCGTTTCCGCGGGTAGCGCACCCGCACCGGCGTTCTCCCCGGCCCCGGCCGCGGCCCCTGCCGAGGGGGCGGCCGGGGCCGAGCTTCGCTCTCCCCCTGATTCGGACGGCGCGGCATCGCGGCCCGAAAGCCGATCGACACGCTCGGGTCGCGGCACTAGACTCGCGCCCGCCAAGAGGGAGGAGACCCCCATGTATCTGGTGATGCCGGTCCTGCGCACCGTCGTCCTCGTCTTCATCATGGGCTTCACGGCGCGCGCCCTTCCGTTCTACTGGCAAACCGCCAAGACCTTCGACGAGGAGCACGCCCGTTGCACCTCGGCGCGGGACATCCTGCAGCAGGCCGCCTGGCTGGCGGTGGCCTGGATCCTGCTGGAGGTCGTCGTGGGTTGGCTCGCGGTGCGGCGGCGCCGCGCCGCGGCGGCGCCCCCGGCCGCCCCGCCGGCCGGCACGGACGAGAGTCCCCACCCGCCGCCCCACGCGCGCTAGCGCACCGCATGGCCATCGGGCCGCGCGCCTTTCTCTACCGCCTCCGCTCCTGGCTGCACCGGCGGGAGGTCCACCTCTGGTACACGCGGGCCTACCGGTTGCCGGTCTCGGGCCTGGAGGCGGTGGGGATGGAGCCTCGGCGCGCCGACTTCGCCGCCTTCTGGCTGCGGGAGAGCCAGGCGGTGGCCCGGGAGAGCTTCCGCTCGCCGCGGCGGGTGCCCTACGCCGACCTGGCCCGGGTCCATTCGCCGGAGCTGCTCGAGTCGCTGGGCCGCGCCGAGACCCTGGCCCACGTCTTCGCCGCCGATCCCTCCGACGTGCCGGTGGACCAGGTGATGGCCACGGTGCGGCTCGCCTGCGGCGCCACCCTGGAGGCGGCGCGGGAAAGCCTGCGCACCGGGACGCCGGCGCTGAACCTCCTCGGGGGCTTCCACCACGCCGGGCCGGGCTCGGCCGGCGGCTACTGCCCGGTGAACGACGTGGCGGTGGCGGTGGCGGCGCTGCGCCAGGAGGGGTTCGAAGGCCAGGTGGCGGTGCTGGACCTCGACGCCCACCCTCCCGACGGCCTGGCCGCCTGCCTGGGCGGCGACGGGCGGTGCTGGATGGGCTCGCTCTCGGCCTCGGACTGGGGGCGCCTGGCCGCAGTCGACGAGGTGGTGCTGCCGGAGGGAACCGGTGACGGCGCCTACCTCGACGAGCTCGGCGCCCTGCTCTCGCGCATGCCGCGGCCCGCTCTGGCCTTCGTCATCGCCGGCGGCGACGTGCTGGCCGGCGACCGCATGGGCCGGCTCGCCCTCAGCTTGGAGGGGGCGCGCCTGCGCGACCTCCAGGTGGCCGCCGAGCTGGAAGGGGTGCCCTGCGTCTGGCTCCCGGGCGGGGGCTACCACCGGGACGCCTGGCGGGTGCTGGCCGGGACCGGGATGGCGCTGGCCACCGGCTCGCTGGAGCCCATCCCGCCGGGCTACGACCCCCTCGCCGAAGCCTTCCAGGAGATCGCCCAGGGCCTGTCGGTGGAGCGGTTGGGCCACAGCGGCGAGGTCACCCTGGAGGACGTGGAGGAGGACCTGGGGCTGCGCCCGGCCCAGCAGCGCCTCCTCCTCGGCTACTACACCGGCGACGGGATGGAGTACGCCCTGCACCGCTACGGCATCTTCGAGATGCTGCAGCGCCTGGGGTACGCCCACTTCCGGGTGGCCTATGACCTCGCCGGGCCGGGGGAGCGGGTGCGGATCCTCGGCGAGTCCGGTGGCGTCGAACACCTCCTGGTGGAGGCCATCCTGGAGAAGCGGCAGCTCGCCGGGCAGGACGTGCTCTACGTCCACTGGCTCACCCTGCGCCACCCGCGGGCCCAATTCAGCGAGCTGCGTCCGCGGTTGCCCGGCCAGGAGGTGCCCGGACTCGGCCTGGCCAAGGAGGCCGGGGAGATCCTGGCCCTCATGGCGCTGCGGCTCAACCTGGCCGCCGTGGCGTACCGGCCAGCCACCTTCCACACCGCCTACGCGGCGCGGCACTACTTCGCCTTCCTGGACCCGGCGCGGCAGGGGCGCTTCGAGGCGCTGGTACGCGACCTCTCCGGGATCCCGCTCGCCGAGGCGACCAAGGCCCTCGAGGAGGGGCGCGTCCTCCTGAACGGAGCGCTCTACCGCTGGGAGACCGACGAGATGGCCTTCTGGCTTCGCGAGTCCCCGGCCGAGCCCGGCGAGGTGGCCCACGAGCGCGACCGGGTGCGCTTCGAGGTCCGACCCCCGGAGCCGGTCACGGCGCCTCCTGGATGAGCTTCTCCACCAGGAGTCGCTCCTCGGCGGCGATGGCCTCGTCGAAGCCCTCGTGCACGAAGCGGATGATTCCCCGGCGATCCACCAGCAGGGTGGTGGGGAGCCGCTGCAGCTGGTAGCGGGCGGCCCAGGTCTCGCCGCCCCGGTCCCACAGCACGGGGAAGCCGACCGGCGTCGCCTCGAGGAAGCGGGGGATCTGGGCCGGGTCCTCGTCGAAGCTCACCGCGTAGACGGAGAGGCCGCGGGGCCCGAGCTCCCGGCGCAGGCGCTCCAGGGCCGGCAGCTGCTCCCGGCACGGGACGCACCAGGTGGCCCAGAAGTCCACCACGCGCACCACCCCGGCCTCGGCCGCGACCACCACCTCTCTCCCCTGGAGGTCCCTGGCTGTGAGCTCGATGGGGTGGCCGATGCGAAAGGACGCGCGCGGAAGGGCCCTGGGGCCGGCGCAGGCGAGTCCGGCGGCCAAGGCGGCCAGGGCGGCGAGGCGCATGAGGTGTCTCTTTCTAACCCGGTGGCGATTTCCTGACACAGGACAAGCCCGGATCGGCTAGGGTGTGCGATGGTTTGCCGAACCCGTAACCGGACGGAAACGCCCATGAGACCAAGGCTCCGCTTCGCCCTCGCCGCCGCGACCGCCGTGCTCGCGAGCGGCGCCGGTCGCGCCGAAGTCGAGGTGACCGACACGGTTCTCTTCCGCGCCGGGCCTCAGGCCCGCTACACCACCAGCCCGCCCACCACCGACACGGTGGCGCCCATCTACGAGCTGCTGACGCTCAGCGCCCGCAACGTCCAGACCGGCTTCGCCGAGCGCGTCGAGCTGGTGGTCTCGGCCTTCGGCGCCGCCAACCTGGGCACGAACCCGTGGTGGAACGGCTACCTCAACAGCGGGACCTTCTCGGGCGACCTCTCGCTGGCCTTCGTGAAGGGGGAGTTCGGCAAGGGGGCGGTGGTGGCGCGCCTGGGCCGGATGATGGTGGCGGGCGGCACCAGCCGCATGCTGCAGCTCGACGGCGCCAGCCTTCTCTGGCGCGCCCCGGCGGGCCTCTCCCTCTCCCTCTTCGGCGGCGCGCCGGTGTCGGCCCGCTTCGACGCCCGCGGCGGTCCCTACGACGCCAACCCGGTCTCCGGTGACGTGGCCGCCGGCGGCCGGCTCGCCTGGAGCCACCCGGCGATCGAGGTGGGCGCCTCGACCCTGGTCGCCTGGGACAACGGCTCCACCAGCCGCGAGGAGGTGGCCGGCGACCTGCGGCTCTCGCCGCTGCGCTGGCTGGACGTCCTGGCCACCGGGACCTACGCGCTCGACCGCTCCCAGTGGGCCGAGATCTCGGGGAGCGCCGTCCTCCGCCCCTCGACCGCCGTCTCGGTGAGCCTCGACTACCGCCACACCATCCCTTCGCTCTTCCTCTCCAGCCAGTCGATCCTGTGGGTCTTCAGCGACGGCTACCGGGAAGAGCTGGGCGCGAACGTGCGCTGGAACGCGACTCGCGTCGTGACCGTCGAGCTGGGCGGGGCCAAGCTCTTCTACGAGGACGGCTTCCGCGCCCTGCTGCGCTGCACCCTTCGCCCCGACCGCCTCGGGGCGATCGGGGTGGAGGGATCGTGGCTCGACGCCCCCGACAACGGCTACGGCTTCGGGCGTCTGTTCGCCTCGCGCCGGTTCGGCGCGCTCACCGCCACCCTGGACCTGCAGGCCATGCACTTCGACCAGCAGGTGAACCGACAGGACTGGTCGTACCTGGGGTCGGCCAGCCTCGGCCTTCCCATCGCCAAGGGACTCACCGCCACCCTCGCCGGCGCGGCCGGCTCCACTCCCTGGTACGAGAACCGCTTCGACGTCCTGGCGAAGCTCACCTGGCAGAACTTCACGGCGCCCGAGGTTCGTCCATGACCCGCCGACTCCTCCTCGCCGCGGTCCTCGTGGCCGCGGCCGGCTGCTCCGCCAAGGGCAAGACGGCCCAGGCCCCGCAGAGCCCGCCCTACGTCTTCCCCCATAGCGTCCACGTCGACGCCGAGGTGGCCTGCACGAACTGCCACGCCGGCATCGACAAGTCGACCGCCCTCCCGGCCACGGTGCGGGACGTGAAGCTCCCGGCCAAGTCCGAGGCCTGCGCCGGGTGCCACGACCCCATCCCCAAGCTGGCCATCCCGGCGCGGGCCCTGGAGTGGACCCTCACCTTCTCCCACGCCGCCCACCTTCCCAAGGTGAAGGGCGACTGCAAGGCCTGCCACAAGGAGCTGCCGGAGGCCGGCGACGCAGCGGCCAAGGCCCCGCCCATGGTGGCCTGCACCGCCTGCCACTACCACGCCCAGGAGTTCGCCCAGGCGCGCTGCTCCCCCTGCCACGTGGACCTGAAGCGCTTCCCGCTGAAGCCGGTGGCCGCCTACCGGCACGAGGCGAACTTCCTCCAGACGCACGCCGACTGGGCCCGGAGCGGGGCCCAGACCTGCGCCCAGTGCCACGACCAGACCAAGTGCGCCGAGTGCCACGCCGCCACCACCGGCCCCCTGAAGCAGGACGTGCAGTTCCCGGAGCGGGTGCAGAGCGACTTCATCCATCGCGGGGACTGGGTGTCGCGGCACCAGATCGAGGCCTCGGCCGACCCGGCGGGCTGCCGCCGCTGCCACGGCTCCGGCTACTGCCGCAGCTGCCACGAGCTCAACGCGGTGGCGCCGGGCGTGCCCGGGGCGGGCGCGCCCCACCCGCTCCCCTACGCCAACCACTCCACCGACGCCAGGCGCAACATCGTCGCCTGCGCCGGCTGCCACGACCAGGGCGCCCAGTCCAGCTGCGTGCTGTGCCACTCGACCGGCGGCGTGAACCCGCACCCGCCCGGCTTCCTCGATCGCTTCAGGACCGCCGACAAGACCAAGCCCGGCTGCCGCATCTGCCATCGATAGGGCGGGCGTCGCCTCGGGCCTCCCCCTCCGGCACGTCCTCGCGCCGAGCCTGGCAGCCACGGCCGCGACGCGCGTCCTCATCCTCGCGGCGCGACGGCGAGAGGCGGGCACCGTCCCGAGCTCTTCTGGAGACGTTTCAGGCGCGTGCTCGCCGTCGCGCACCGACGCGCGCATGGCGCGGCGCGGCGGCGCGGCCCTCGAGTGCGGCGCTGCGGATTGTGCCGTCGGGGGAGGCCCGAGGCTCCTTGCACCGGTTCGATCCCTGGACGGGCGCAAACCCGATCGGCGGCCGGGTCTCGCCGGAGGCGGCCTCCGCAGCGCCGCACCCGGGCCCGGCAGTCGGCGCGCGGCGCCGCGAGCGCCAGGGTCGCGCGGTGAGGACTGTTCGAGCACCGGCGGCGCGAAGCGCAACGCCGGTGCGAGTTCCGCAACCGCGCCCGAGACCCCGCGCTCGCGCCGCGCGCCCGCGCGAGACGGGCTCGGCGCGAGGACAGACGCCGAGGGCGAGACCTGGCCGCCGGCGCCGAAACGCCGTCGGGCGGCGCAAATGAGACGGCCGGAGGGGAGGCCGGCCCGCCGGCGTCACCGCCCCCCGAGCGCCGCGAGCAGCCGCTCCCAGATCCCGCCGAAGGCCCCGTTGGACATGGCCACCACCACGTCCCCGGGGCGCGCCTCGGAGGCGATGGCCGGCACCATCTCCCCGACGTCGGCGAAGGCGCGGGCCGGCGTCCCCGCCGCGGAGAGATCGCGGATCACGGCGTCCACGTCGAGCCGCTCCGCCTCGGGCACCCGGTCGGTGGGGACGGGGCGGAGCAGGAACACCCGGGCCGCCTGGCCCCAGGTGGCGCGGGAAGCGTAGTCGCGCTGGTGGAGGTTGCGCCGGCTGGTGTTGGAGCGCGGCTCGAAGGCAGCCAGCAGCCGGGCGCCGGGGAAGGCGCCGCGCACGGCGGCCAGCGTCTCCCGGACCGCGCGCGGGTGGTGGGCGAAGTCGTCGACCACGGTGACGCCGCCGGCGGTTCCCCGGACCTCCTGGCGCCGCTTCACGCCCTGGAAGGCGTGGAGGCCGGCGGCGATCTCCTCCGGGGAGAGCCCCAGGGCGGCGGCCGCGGCGGCGACGCCCAGCGCGTTCTCGACGTTGTGGGCCCCGCCCACCGGGAGCTGGACCGGCCCGAGCGCCGTTCCCCGGCGCACCAGGATGAAGCGCGCCCCGTCCGGCCCGAGCCGGAGCTCCCTCGCCTCCCAGTCCGCCGCGCCCTCGACCGAGTAGGTCTCCACCGGGCAGCGGGCCAGGGCCGCGATGCGCGCCACCGCCGGGTAGCGGGCGCAGGCCGAGAGGAAGCCGCCCTCCGGCAGGAGGTCCACGAAGCGCTCGAAGGCGGCCTGGTAGTGGGCCTCGTCCCGGTAGATGTCGGCGTGATCCAGCTCGCAGCTGGTGAAGATCGCGGTGCGCGGCCGGTAGTGGAGGAACTTGGGCCCCTTGTCGAAGTAGGCGGTGTCGTACTCATCCCCCTCGATCACGAAGTGCTCGCCCTTCCCCAGGCGGAAGTTCGACCCGAAGTCCCGCGACACCCCGCCCACCAGGAAGGAGGGATCGCGCCCGGCGCGGTGCAGCACCGCCGCCATCATGGCGGTGCAGGTGGTCTTGCCGTGCGTCCCCACCACCACCACGCCGTGCCGGGGGGCGATGAAGATCTCCCCCAGCGCCTGGGGAAACGAGACGTGCCGGAGGCCGCGCTCCCGCATCGCCGCCGCCTCCGGGTTCGCCGCCCGGACCACGTTGCCCACCACCACCACGTCCGGCCGGGCCCGGTCCAGGTTCTCCGGCCGGTAGCCCTGCATCACCTCGATGCCCCAGGCCTGGAGCTGGGTGGACATGGGCGGGTACACGTTCTCGTCCGAGCCGGTCACCTGGTACCCGGCCGCCTGGAGCAGGCCGGCGAACGATCCCATGCCGGTGCCGCCCACCCCGATGAGGTGGACGCGCCGGACGCCGTCGAACGCCGTCACGGACCGATCCCCAGCGCCCCGGCCACCGCGTCGTGGAAGCGCCGGCGGAAGAGGCGCAGCCGCTCCCGGTCGGCGCCGCCGGGGTGGACGTGGTTGGTGAGGAGCGCGCACACCACCCCCGCGTCGAGGTCCACCCACAGCGAGCAGCCGGTGAACCCCAGGTGCCCCACCGCCCCGTGCGGCCCTCGCCCCAGCCGCGAGCCGAGCGCGGTGGTGTCCGGGGCGGGGCGGTCCCAGGCCAGCCCCCGCCCTCCGGGCGCCGCCGGCGCGACGAAGAGGCGAGCCGTCTCGCGCCCCATGAGGGCGCCCCCTCCGCGAAACGCTTCGAGCCAGGCCTGGCCCAGCGCGGCCACGTCGCCGGCGGTGGAGAAGAGCCCGGCGTGGCCGGCCACCCCGCCCAGCGCCCAGGCGTTCTCGTCGTCCACCGTCCCGCAGCTCACCTCGCCGCGGTGGGGCGAGCGCGAGGTGGCCGCGAACTCGCGGCCCGGGCCGCCCTGCCCCTCCCCGTGTGCCTCGGCCACCTCGTCCACGAAGAAGGTGTCGCCGAGCGAGAGCGGCCCGAGGACCCGCTCCCGGCACAGCCGGTCGAGCGGCGCGCCCCCGGCCGCTTCCAGCGCCCAGCCCAGCGCCATGAAGCCCGGGTCGCTGTAGAGGGTGCGGCTCCCGGGCGGCGCCTCCAGGGCCTCGGCCAGGACGGCGCGCCGCACCAGGCGCCGCCCCTCGAGGAGCGCCTCGGCCAGCGCCGCGGTCCGGCGCTCGGCCCGGGGCAGGAAAGCGGCGCGCCCGACCGGATCGCGCTTCACCTCCTCGTAGTACGGGCGCCAGGCGGGGAGGCCGGAGGTGTGGGCCAGGAGGTGGCGCAGGAGCACCGCCGCCTTGCCCCCCGCCTCGAAGCCGGGGAGCCACCTCGCCACCGGGTGGTCGAGGCCGATCTCCCCGCGCTCCACCATCGCCGCGCAGAGCGTGCCGGTGGCCATCACCTTGGTGAGGGAGGCCACGTCGAAGTGGCAGCCGGGCGCGAGCGGGCGGCGCTCCGGCCAGAGCTGCGCCTCCCCGTGGACGCTCCGGTGGACCGGCCGCCCACCCTGCAGGACCATCGCCGAGAGGCCGGGCGCCAGCCCCTCCCGCCTCCCCGCCTCCAGCACCTCTTCCACCGGCCCGAGGGCCGACACCTGGCTCAAGCCACCGCTCCCTGGTCGAAGGCCAGGCGGGGCGGTCCCTCCCCGTCCCGCTCCGGGGCCCGGAGCGTCACCACCGATCCCAGCGGCAGGGCGCGGTTGTCCGGGAGGTGACCCGCCGGGATCCCCTCCACCGCCGGGATCCCGAGATCGCCCACCAGGCGCCGCATGGTCTCCGCCCCCCCGATGCCGGGCTCGTCACAATCGGTGAACGCCCCCAGGCACACGCCGGCTACGCCGTCGAGCGCCCCGCTGAGCCTGAGCTGCGTGAAGGCGCGGTCGAGCCGGTAGGGGCGCTCGCCCACGTCCTCCAGGAACAGGACCGCGCCGGCCAGGCGGGGCTGGAACGGCGTTCCGGCCAGGTGGGCCATGAGCTGGAGGTTGCCGCCCGCCAGCGGACCGGTGATCCGGCCCGGGCGGATCACCGCCGCCGCCGGCACTCCGCTCCCGGGCGCGGGGGCGCCCCCGGCGTCCCCCGCGGCCGCCCCCCCGAAGAGCAGCGCCTCGAGGTGGTCGATCGCCGCCGGAGCCAGCGACCCGAGCTGCGTCACCACCGGCCCGTGGACCGTCACCAGCCCGGCGCGGTTCAGGGCCACGTGGAGCGCGGTGATGTCGGAGAAGCCCACCACCACCCGGGGCGGGTGGAGCAACCGCGCCGCCTCGAGGCGCGGCAGGAGCCGCGTGACGCCGTAGCCGCCGCGGGCGCACCAGACCGCGCGCGCCTCGGGGTCGGAGGCGGCCTCCAGCCACTCGGCGAGGCGCCGCCCGTCGTCGCCTGCCAGGTAGCCGGAGCGGGCGCCGACGTCGTCGCGCATCCGTGGCACCAGGCCCAGCCGGTCCCTGAGCACCGAGAGCCCGCGCTCGAAGGGCTCGGGGTCGAACGGGCTGGCCGGGGCGACCACGCGGACGACGTCGCCGCGGCGCAGGGCGGGAGGGCGGATCACGCGCCGGCGAGGATACCCGGCGGGCCGGGCCGGGTCGAGCCGCGGCCCGGCGTGTCGCGCCGCGTCAGCCCGCGTCCGCTGGCCCCTTTGGATCCGCCGGCGGCTACGCTAGGCTAGCGACCCTTCACGCCACCAAGGCGGCCGCCCGCTGCCTCCGCCGCAGGGGCTCGTCCACACCGGCGCCACCTCGACCACACAGGAGACCCGCATGCGCATTCTCGCCGCCGCCGTCGCAGCCGCCGTCGCCCTCGCCGCCCCCGCGCCCTCGCGCGCCCAGGCGCTCAAGACCGAGGACGAGAAGACCCTCTACGCCATGGGAGCGGTGGCGGCCCGGAGCTTCCAGGACTTCAACCTCACCGCCAAGGAGCTGGAGGTGGTGAAGCGCGGCCTCACCGACTCGCTCTCCGGCAAGAAGCTCCAGGTCGACGTACCCGCCTACGAGCCGAAGGTCCAGGAGCTGGCGCGCAAGCGCATGGCCAGCGCCGCCGAGGCGCGCAAGGCGAAGGAGATGGCGATGGCCGAGGCCGCCGCCAAGGAGAAAGGAGCGGAGAAGACCGCGTCGGGGCTGGTCTACGTCCCCATCAAGGATGGGACTGGCGAGAGCCCCAAGGTGGACGACACCGTGAAGGTGCACTACGAGGGCAAGCTCACCGACGGCAAGATCTTCGACTCCTCGGTGAAGCGCGGCCAGCCCACCCAGTTCCCGCTCAAGGGGGTCATTCCCTGCTGGACCGAAGGGCTGCAGAAGATGAAGGTGGGCGGCAAGGCCAGGCTCTGGTGCCCCTCCTCCACCGCCTACGGAGACCAGGGGCGCCCCCCGGTGATCCCCGGCGGCGCCACGCTCGTCTTCGAGGTGGAGCTGCTCGAGATCACCAAGCCCGCCGCTCAGTGACCCCGGGGTGGTGCCCGACGCCAGGCAGGCGCGTCTGCCGCGTCCGGGGGGCGTGGCATCGAGCGCCGGACCGCGGAGCGGTACGATTGGTGAAGCGCGGCGTGAGCCACGGAGATTCCTGGACCTCGGCTGGCCCGGAAGGGACTCTTCATGAAGCGGTGGCAGCTCCTGGTGATCGCGGCGCTGGTGGTGCTGGCGGTCATCCTGCTCGTGACCCGGCGACGCGGCCCGGCTCCGGAGCCGCGGGCCGGCGCCCCGAGCACCGCTCCCGCCCCCCCGCCCGCTCCGACACCGCCCCCGGTGCCCGAACCCGAGCGCCCGGCCGCCTCCGCGAAAGCCGTTCCGGCCGCCCCCGCGCGGCGAGCCCCGGCCGCTCCGCCGAAGGTCGCCAAGGCCCCGGCCGCGCCCGGTTCCCGGCCCACTCGCCGCCCCGCCCCGCCCGGAGGCGCTCCCGGGCTCGCCGGCGCTCCGGCGGCGGGAGCGGCCGCGGCCCAGGCTCGCGGCCCCGAGGCAGCAGTTGGCTGGGTCCTGGGGCGCGTGCGCTCCCCGGAGGGAAGCCCGGTGACCCGCTTCACCCTCAACGGCCGGCCGGTCTCCGACCCGGACGGCGCCTTCCGGGTCGATGCCCCCCGGGGCGGCACCGTCCGCATCGCCATCCGGGCCGACGGATACGCCACCGCGCTCCAGCGCGCCAGGCAGGTACGCGGCGAGGTGGTCCTCCCCGACGTGGTGCTCGAGCCAGGCGTGGCGGTGGTGGCCGAGATCGTGGACGCGGCCACGCAGGCGCTGGTGCCGGAGGCCCGCGCGGCCCTGGCGGACGCCGAGGACGTCGAGGAGGCCTGGCAGAGCGGCGAGCCCCTGACCCGCATCGTGGAGCCGGCCGCCGCCGGCCGCGGCGGGATGCTGCTCCTGGAGCGGGTGCCGCGCGGGGAGTGGCTGCTGCTGGTCCACCACCGGGACTACCGGCTGGAGCTCACCCAGTTCCGGCACCAGGATCAGGCCACCCGCGTGGCGCTCCACCGCGGCGGCTCGATCTCGGGGCGAGTGGTGGGCAGCGCCGGGCGGCCGCTCGGCGGCGCGCGGGTGGTCGCCATCTCGCGCTCGGCCCTCGACGCCACCGACGGGCGCACCGACGCCGACGGTCGCTTCCGCCTCGGCCCGCTGCACCCGGGGCGGTACGCGGTGCTGGCGGCCTCCCCCGACCGGGCCCAGCCGCTGGGGTCGATCCCGGTGGAGGTGCGCGACGGCGAGGTGGCCGCAGCCGACTTCAGGGCCCGCTCCCGAGGCGCCACCGTGCGGGTGCGCGTCCTCGGCGCCCGCGGCGAGGCGGCCAGCGCCCTGCTCGCGCCCGGCGAGCCGCCCAAGCCGGCGAGCCTCTCCGCGCTCCTCGAATCGACCTCCGTCTACCCGGCCTCCGGCCGAGGATCCCCCCAGGTCATCCCCTCGGTCCCGGCCGGCCGCCACACCCTCTTCGTGCTGGGCGACTCGGGCGAGCTCGCCTGGCGCAAAACCGTGGACGTGCCGGCGAACGGCGAGCTGAAGGTGGAGGTCCGGTTGCCGGGTGGGATGGCGATGTCGCTCCCCTGGTAGGTCCCCGCCGGCCGTGGTCACCGGAGCCGTTTCCAGTACAGGACCTCCACCACGTCCGGCAGCACCAGCCCGGGCAGCGCTCCCACCCTGGTGTAGCGGTGGCGCTCGTAGAACCGCTGCGCTCCCGCGTTGAAGTCCGACACCAGGAGGAAGGCGTGGCGGCTCTCCCGGGCCACCTCGGCCTCGAAGGCGCGGAGGAGCCGGACGCCGATCCCGCCGCTGGTCGCCTCGGGCGTCACCGCGATGAGGCGGAGGTAGCCCCCCATCCCCAGCGTGCCCGAGCGGAGGAACCAGGCCAGGCCTCGCGCCCGGCCCTCCGCCTCCTCCACCAGGAGCCCGTCTCCGCGCGACAGCGCCGCAAGGAGGTCGGCGCGGAGGCGGTCCGCGTCGCGGCCGTAGCGCTGCATGAGCGGCAGTCGCGCCAGGTCAGCCGAGAGCGCCGGGATCTCGTCCCGCCGGAGGGGCCGGATGCTCACGGTGCCCCCGCCAGGCCCGGCGCGCCGGGCAGGAACGGGACCGGCAGGCCGTGCTGCTCGGCGCGCACCACCGCGCTGGCGCCCGCCGGGAGGTCGAACCAGACGCGGGCCCGCTCGGCGTCGCCGTCCATCCCCTGCACCTCGGCCCCCTCCACCGAGAGCTCGAGCCCGCCGGCCGGCACGGCCAGGGTGAGCCCGGGGAGGGGGCGCGAGCCGCGGTTCGACACCTCGGCCGAGCCGTCGGCCAGGTAGGTCACCTCCAGCTCCGAGAGCGCCCGGAGGCGCTCCCCGGCCTCGGCCCAGGTGAGGGTCGCCAGCCGCCCCATCCGGACGTGCTCGGCGAGGCGAGACAGCGCCGCGTCCAGGGCCGGGTCGAGCTCGAGCCCGCCGTCGCCGGTCTCCCGCACCGCCAGCTTCTCCCGCTGCTCGGCCCGGGCGGTGGTCCGGGGCGAGGCCGACAGGTAGGTATGGGCCACGAAGAGCCCGCGCCCGGCCTCGAGCCGGAGCAGCGGCAGCTCCTCCAGCGCCGCCGCCAGCCTGGCCGGCGGCGCGTAGAACATGCTGGAGCGGAAGGCCCACAGCCGCTGGTCCACCGGCAGGGGGTAGATGGGCGGGCCGCCCCGGACCAGGTCGCCCGGGGCGAGGACGTCCACCAGCCTGGGGTCGGCGCCGAAGCCGCCCACGTCGCCGGCCTGCCAGATCCAGCGGAAGCCGGCCTCGGCCAGGAGGTCGCGGATGCCGTACCGCCCCGAGTCCTGCCAGCCCTGGCTGGAGAGGGCTTCGCAGTTGGTGTAGGGCTCGTGGTCGATCCAGGTGACCGCCCCGAAGCGGGAGAGCACCGGAAGCGCCGCCCGCACCGCCTCGCGGTCGTCGGGCTCGCCGCTCGGCGAGTGCGAGGCCACCTCGCAGCCGGCGGCGCGCAGCTCCTCCGCCAGGGCCGCGGTCTCGGGGTCGTCGAGGCCGCCCAGCTTGGCGTGGACGAAGAAGCTCTTGGTGAGGCGAATGCCGTGCCCGAGGAAGCCGAGCGGGGCGCCCTCCCGGCACAGGCCGCGCGAGTCGCCCTGGAGCACCGCGCGCAGCGCCAGCGGGTCGGTGCGGTCGGCGTGGTCGGTGAAGACCACCGCCGCGCGGGCCCCGGCCGCCCAGCGCTCGGGGAGGAGCGGGAGCACCTCACCGCCGGGCCGGAGCGGGAAGAGGGCGGCCCGGGCGGTGAGGGCGTCGCCGGGGCGGCGCCGGATGGGGCCCAGGGGGTGTCGCTTCTCCAGGGAGCCGAAGGTCATGGGACCGGGCTGCGAGAGCCCGGGAAGCCGGTCCAGGCACCGCTCGTAGAGCGCGAAGGGCCGGGCGTCGTCGTCGTCGAGGATCAACTCCACCTCCACCCCGCCGCGGTCGGGCTGGTAGCGCACGGCCACCAGGCCCGCCCCGCCGGCCAGGGCGGCCTCGGAGGTGGCCAGGAACACCGGGGTGCCGCGGTCCACCCGCAGCGCCGCGCGCAGCGGGCGCAGGACGAGGTCGTGCCCGACGGCGCGGGGGGCCCGGCCCGGCAGGCGCAGCCGCACCACCTCCCGCTCCACGCTGGCGGCGCCGTCGTAGCGCAGGCTGACCTCGAGCTGGACGCCGCCCTCGGCCGGCCAGAGGCGCACCGTGGCGGCGCAGCGCCGGTCGTCGGCGGTCCCCACCAGCGCCCCGCCCTCGGCGCGCCAGGCGAGGGGCGGAAAGCGCCGCCGCTCCTCCAGCGAGGCAACCTCCACCCGGACCTCCAGCGGCAGCGAGCGGCCGCTTGCGAGCGGCAGCGAGGGCGGGGCCTCCGCGGAGGCGGCGGCGAGGAGCCAGAGCAGGAGCGGCGGCACCGTGGGTCCCGCCCGCTACCGGCCCAGCACCACCACCGGCTTCACGCCGCCGGCCTGGTAGGGCCCGTCCCCGGGCGGCGTGCCGCAGCGGAAGGCGGCGATCTCGCGGTCGGTGCCGCACACCCCCACCCCCTGGATGCGGCGATCCTCGGGGTAGGCGGCCATGGCTCGCACGGGGCGAGCCTCAGGCGTTCTGGGAGAGGATGAGGTTCACGTACTGCGCCCGCTCGAAGGCGCGCGGGTCCTTGGCCTCCTTCTGCGACAGCGTCCCGCGGAAGTCGGCCACCTCGCTGTAGCGCCCCCGTTCCATCCAGTCCTCCAGCCCCTCGCGCAGCGTGGCCAGGTAGGCGATGCCGTTCTTGAGCAGCGCCGCCGCCAGCTGCACCACCTGGGCGCCGGCCAGGAGCTGCTTCACCACCCCGGCGGCGTCGTGCACGCCGGTGGAGGCGGCCAGGTCGGCCTCGACGCGCCCGTGGAGGATGGCGATCCAGCGCAGCGCGAGGAGCATCTCCCCGGGGTGGCTGAGCTGCATCGAGCTGTGGAGCGCCATGCGCTCGAGGTCGATGTCGGGCTGGAGGAAGCGGTTGAAGAGCACCAGGGCCCGGACCCCCGCCTGGTCGAAGCGGGCGGCGACGTTGGCCAGCGAGGTGAAGAAGGGGGAGAGCTTGAGGGCCACCGGGATCTTCACCGTCTCCTTCACCGAGCGGACGACGTCGAGGTACTGCCGCTCCAGCTCCTCGCCGGAGAGGGAGGCGTCCGCGCCCACCGAGTAGATGTTCACCTCCAAGGCGTCGGCTCCGGCGCGCTCCAGCTGGGCGGCGTACTCGCTCCAGCTACCCGGCGCGGTGCAGTTCAGGCTGCCGATGACCGGGATCTTCACCGCCTTCTTGGCGCGCTCCACCAGGCGCAGGTACTCGTGGGGCCCGATGCGCTGCGGCGGCAGGTAGCTGCGGGCCTCGGGGCTCGAGTCCGCGCCGCGGGAGAGCTCCTCGTCCAGCGCGCTCTGGGCCGCCTCGATCTGCTCCTCGAATAGGGAGCGCAGCACCACCGCGCCGGCGCCGCTGGCCTCCGCCGCCTGGAAGTTCTCGACCTTGTTCGAGAGCGACGAGCTGGCGAGCACCAGGGGCGTGTGCAGCGTGAGGCCCATGTAGGTGGTCGAGAGATCGGCCATGGCGGCGGCTCCGAGGATCCGGGGGGCCCCATCCTCGCCCAAGGCCCGGGGCTTGGGAAGGGGGACGCGCCGCTTGCGCCGGGCGCCACCTTCGGCTACGCCTCGCCCCGCCGGCCTCGGAGAGGGGCCTTGCCTCGAGCGCGGAGGACCCCTGCCAGAGCGCGACGCCGCCACCGCCGGCCTACTCCCCGCCCTGGGCGCCTATCTGGTGTGGGGTCTCTCGCCTGTGTACTTCAAGGCGCTCTCGGGAGTCCCGCCGATCGAGATCCTGTGCCACCGGGTGGCCTGGTCGGTGGCGTTGCTCGCCGCGGCGGTGGCCCTGGCCGGCGGCTTCGCCGAGCTCCGGCGCGCCCTCGGCTCCCGGCGCGCCCGCCTCACCCTGGGCGCCACCACCGTCCTCATCTCCGGCAACTGGCTGCTCTACATCTGGGCCGTCAACTCCGGGCACCTCCTCGAGGCGAGCCTGGGCTACTTCGTGAACCCGCTGGTGAACGTGCTCCTGGGGGTGGTCTTCCTGCGCGAGTCGCTCTCGCGCGCCCAGGGACTGGCGGTGGCGCTGGCCGGCGCCGGGGTCCTGTGGATGGTCCTCTCCTACGGGCGCTTCCCGTGGATCTCGCTCACCTTGGCCACCACCTTCGGGCTCTACGGGCTCCTCCGCAAGTCGGCCGGGGTCGGGGCCCTGAGCGGCCTCTTCTGCGAGACCGCCCTGCTGGCCCCGGCGGCGCTGCTCTACCTGGGGCTCGCCGCTGGCGCGGGCAGCGGCGCCTTCGGCTCCGGGTGGCGCATCTCCCTGCTCCTGGCCGCGGCGGGCGCCATCACCGCCGTGCCGCTGGTGTGGTTCGCGGTGGCGGTGCGGCGGCTCCGGCTCTCAACCATGGGGTTCCTGCAGTACCTCGCCCCCTCCCTGCAGTTCGCCCTGGCGGTGTGGCTCTACCGGGAGCCCTTCACCCGGAGCCACCTAACGACCTTCGGGTTCATCTGGACCTCGCTCGGCCTCTACACCTGGGACGCGGTGCGCCGGCTGGGCTCGGTCGAGCCGCCGTCGGTCGCTACGGCTTCGCGCCCCAGTTCCCGAGCAGGAACTCGACCTGCAGCGGCGAGAGGTCGAAGCGGGCCGCCGCCTCGTCGATGAGCTTGGTGCGCGGCGCAGCCGGGCGCGCCCTCACCTCCTCGTCGAGCCAGCGCACGGCCCGGCGCAGCGACTCCCCGTGGGGCAGGACGCCCTTGGCTTCGGACATGTCATCTCCCTTCGGCGGCGCGGTCGCGGCGCCCCGACCCTGGTGCCGCGACCGGAGCTTACCGCTCCGGGCGGCACCAGGCATGTTCGCACGGGGGCGTGCCGCCCCCCTCCGTCGGCAGAGCCGCCGGAGCCTCCCCCCTGCTGCGGCCGGACTCCCGGCCGGGGCCGCTTCGCGGCCCGAAGCTGATCGATACACATGGGGCGGCATCAAGCCCTCCCGGCCGCCCGCCGCCAAGCCCGGGCCGCGGCGGAACGGCTCAGGGGTGCGAGCCCTCCTGCGCTGGAGATGGGAGCCAGCGCTCGAACCACCCGGCCGCCAGCTCCGCCACCGCCTCCAGCGCGCCCGGCTCCTCGAAGAGGTGCGTGGCGCCGGGCACCACCACCAGCTTCTTCTCGCCCGGGAGGCGCTCCAGGGCGCGGCGGTTCAGCACCTCCACCGGCTCGTCGCGCCCGCCCACCAGCAGGAGCACCGGCGCGCGAACCGCCGCCAGGGCCGGGTCGCCGGCCAGGTCGGGGCGTCCGCCGCGGGACACCACCGCCCGGCACTCCTCCGGGGCCCGGGCGGCGGCCAGAAGCGCAGCCGCCGCGCCGGTGCTGGCGCCGAAGTAGCCGGCGCCCAGGCCAGACAGGTCGGGCTGTGCGGCCAGCCACCGCCGAGCCGCCAGCAGCCGCTCCGTCAGGAGCTCCACGTCGAGGCGCAGACCGCCGCCCGGGCTCCTGGCCTCGTCGGCGGTGAGCAGATCGAGCCGCAGCGTGGCCAGCCCGCGCCTTCGCAGCACCTCGGCCACGAAGCGGTTGCGCGGGCTCGTGCCGCTCGAGCCCGAGCCGTGGGCGAAGATCACCGCCCCGCGTGCCCTCGGCGGCACGTCCAGAGCTCCCGGCAGGGAGACCGGACCCGCCGATACCGACACCGGGCGTTCCTCCCCGGCCACCTCCGCCCCCTCGGCGCTGGTCGCGCCCTCGGCGCCGGCGGCACGCGTCTCAGCCAGGCAGGCCGCCACCTCCTCATCGCTGATCTGGCCGAAGCGGCGGTACCACACCCCCACCGCCACGAAGTCCTCGGGGGCGTCCACGTAGACCAGGTCGTCCACCTCGGAGAGGAGGCTCATCGCCGTCTGGAAGGCCACCACCGGCGCGGCCAGCACCAGTCGCCAGGGCTCCCGCCCTCGGAGAGAGCGGATGGCGGCCCGGACGGTGCCGCCGGTGGCGATGCCGTCGTCCACCAGGATCGCGGTCCGGCCGCGCACCTCGGGAAAGGGCCGGTCGCCGCGGTACAGGCGCACCCGCCTCTGGAGCTCGGCGTTCTCCCGCTCGGCGATGGCGGCGATCTCCTCCGGCCGGATGGAGAGCTCCCGCACCGCGCCCGCCGACACGAAGATGGCGCCGCCCTCGGCGATGGCGCCGATGCCGTACTCCGGCATCCCCGGGGCGCCCAGCTTGCGCGCCACCAGGACGTCCAGGGGAGCCCCGAGGGCCCGCGCCACCTCGGAGGCGACCAGCACGCCCCCCCGTGGAAGCCCCAGCACCACGGGCCTGTCCTTCCGGTACCTGGCGAGGAGCTCGGCCAGCCTCCGGCCGGCGTCCCGGCGGTCCTCGAAGAGCATGGTCCCCTCCCAAACGGCCCGGCCGGCTGCTTCACAGATGTGCATCGGCGGGCACGGGTGGAGTGGCCATACCCATTCGAGCCGTGAGCGGGTGCGCAGGCCATGCGACTGGCACCTGGCTGAGCCTGGAGATCGACGCAATCTTTGCGGGCAGCGCCTTCACCCCACTTGCGCCCCCTTGCCCTGCGGCGCGCGCGCCCCACATTGGGTCGGGGGAGCGCGATTCCTGGCGCTCGCGAGGAGGCCGCCATGCTGGTCAGGGATGCCATGACGCCGCGGGCGGAGACCGTCGGGCCGGACGAGACCCTCCAGGTCGCCGCCGCCAAGATGAAGGCCCTCAACGTGGGCGCGCTGCCGGTGAAGGACGACGGTCACCTGGTGGGCATGGTCACCGACCGCGACCTGGCGGTCCGGGCCGTGGCGGCGGGACGGGACCCGACGTGCACGCCGGTCCGCGTTGCCATGACGCCGCAGGTGGTCTGGTGCTTCGACGACCAGGACACCATCGAGGCCGCCCGCATCATGGAGGACAAGGCCATCCGCCGGGTGATGGTGCTCGACCGCCAGGAGCGGCTGGTGGGGGTCATCTCGGTGGACGACCTGGCCGCCGGTGCCCGGCAGGAACGCCTGGCCGGGGAGGTGCTGGACAGCGTCGCGGCCCCGCGCCCGCCGGCCGGCTGAAGGCCGCGCTTCGCGCCGGGCGAGGGCTCGGCTAAGCTCCGCCGGGCATGCCGCCCCGCCTCGCCCTCCTGGCGCTGCTCACGGCGGCGCCGGCGATCGCCCGCGCCGGGCCCGCCACGCTGGTGGCCTGCGCGCCGGGCTACCCCGGCACCACCGCCGAGGCCCGGCCCTCGCTCGACGCCCTGGCGGCGGCGCTCTCCGAGGCGGCCGGCTGGCCGCGCGACGCCCTCCGCGCCGAGTACCATCAGGCGGAGCGGGCCGGGGTGGAGCGGCTCTCGAAGCCCGACGCGGCGCTGGCCATGGTGCCGCTGCCGTTCTTCCTGAAGCACGAGGCGGCGCTGCGCCTGGAGCCGCGGCTCTTGGTGCAAAGCGAGGGCGGCTCCCTCCTGGAAGCCTGGACCCTGGTGGCCGGCAAGGGCAAGGTCGGATCGGCTGCGGCGCTGCAGGGCTACACGGTGGCCTCGCTGGCCGGGTACGCGCCCGACTTCGTTCGAGGCGCGCTCGGCACGTGGGGGCGGATCCCCGAGGCGGCCCAGGTGACCTTCTCCGCCCAGGTGCTGAGCGGGCTGCGCAAGGCCGCCCTCGGCGAGAAGGTGGCGCTGCTCCTCGACGCCGCCCAGGCCGCCGCCCTGCCCACCCTCCCCTTCGCCCCCGAGCTGGAGGTGGTGGCCCGCTCCGCCCCGCTTCCGGCCGCGCTGGTGTGCACGGTGCGCGAGCGGCTGCCGCCGGCCCGCTGGAAGACTCTGGAGGCGGCGTTCCTCGCCCTGCCGGGACGGCCCGCCGGCCAAGCCGCGCTGGCCGGGGTGCGGGTGGTCCGCTTCGCGCCCCTGGACCAGGCGTCCCTGGACGCCGCCCGCCGCCTGCCGCGGGGAAGCCGTTGAGATCCTGGGCCCTCGGGCTCCTTCTCTCCGCCGGCTGCGCCGCGGCGCTGCGCGAGCCGGCTCCGCTCCCGCCGGTTGCGCCAGGCGGGCAGAGCCCCGCGGAGCTCCTCTCCGAGGGCGAGGCGGCCCTGGCGCACCGGCCCGATCCGGTAGAGGTGCGCCGGGCGGAGCGGCTCTTCGCCGAGGCGGCCGCCGCCGACCCTGCCCGCGAGGACGGCCTCGTCGGCGTGATGCGGGCGCGAGCCTGGCTCGTCGAGCACTCGCGCGACCCGGCGGAGCGAGTGGCCCTGGCCGGCGCCGCCGTCGAGGCCGGGCAGTGGTGCCTGCGCCGCGCTCCGGCGAGCCCGGCCTGCGACTACTGGCTGGCGGTGGCCCTGGGGCTCCAGGCCCGGGAGCGGCCCGCCACCGCCAAGGAGGGGCTGGCGCTCATGGTGGCGGCGCTCCGCCGGGCCGCCACCGGCGACCCGCGCCTGGACCTGGCCGGACCCCACCGGGTGCTGGCGCTGGTGCTCCTGCGCGCGCCTGCCTGGCCGCTCGGGCCGGGAGACGTCGAGGCAGCGCTCCAGGAGGCCCGCGCGGCCGCGGCGCTCTTCCCCGATCACCCGCCCAACCAGTCGGCGCTCGGCGAGGCGCTCCTCGCCAACGGCCGGCCCGGGGAGGGACGGGCCGCCCTGGCGCGGGCGCTGGCGATGGCACGGGCGCGCCAGGCGGCGGGGGACCCGGACGCGCCCGACTGGATCCGCGAGGCGGAGCGGCTTGAGTCCGCCGCCTCCCGCGGTTAGTCAAGCGGCGATGCGGCTCGGCACCATCCGGGACGGGACCCGCGACGGCCGACTGGTGGTGGTCCGGCGCGACGGCGCCGCCTGCGCCGACGCCCGGGCTGTGGCTCCGACCCTCCAGGCCGCGCTCGACGACTGGGAGCGCGCCGAGCCCAGGCTGCGCCGCCTGGCCGAGGATCTCGACGCCGGCCGGGCCCCTGCCGAGCCGGCCGACCCCTGGCGCTTCCACGCTCCCCTGCCCCGGGCCTTCGAGTGGGTCGACGGATCCGCGTACCTGAACCACGTCCGGCTGGTCCGCAAGTCCCGCGGCGCCGCGCCGCCCCCCGGGCTGGAGACGGACCCCCTCGTGTACCAGGGCGGCTCGGGTGTCCTTCTCGGCCCCACCGAGGACATCCCCCTCCCCGACGAATCCTGGGGGCTCGACTTCGAGGGGGAGGTGTGCGTCGTGCTCGGCGACGTGCCGCAGGGCACTACCGCCGCCGCGGCGGGCCGGGGCGTGCGGCTCTTGTGCCTGGCCAACGACCTCACCTACCGGAACCTGGTCCCGGGCGAGCTGGAGAAGGGGTTCGGCTTCTTCCAGTCCAAGCCGGCCACCGCCTTCTCCCCCTTCGCGGCCACGCCCGACGAGGCCGGCCCGGCGTGGCGCGAGGGGCGGCTGCATCTCAGGCTCCGCGTCACCTGGAACGGCGAGCTCATGGGCGACTGCGACGCCGGGCCGGAGATGCACTTCTCCTTCCACGACCTGGTGCAGCACCTGTGCCGCACCCGCGCCTTCAGCGCCGGCACCGTCCTCGGCAGCGGCACGCTCTCCAACGAGGACCCGGCTCGCGGGGTCTCCTGTCTCCAAGAAAAGCGCGTGCGCGAGATCCTGGCCAGCCCCGACAAGAAGCCGCGCACCCGCTTCATGCGCGCCGGCGACGCGGTGGAGATGGAGATGGCGGACCTCCAGGGGCGCAGCCTCTTCGGCCGCATCGCCCAGCGGGTGGTGGCGCCGTGACCCAGCTCCCCTTCTCCCTCCGGCTCCACGGCTACTGGCGCTCCTCCTCCGCCTGGCGCGTCCGCATCGGCCTCCACTGGAAGGGAATCCCTTTCCAGCACAAGATCGTGAACCTCCTCGCCGGGGAGCAGAAGCGCCCGGAGCACCTCGAGGTGAGCCCCCTGGGGCACGTCCCGCTCCTGGAGGTGGAGGAGGGCGGCCGCACCGCGTACCTGCACCAGTCGATGGCAATTTTGGAGTGGCTGGAGGAGCGCGTCCCCGCGCCGCCCCTCCTGCCGGCCGACGCCGAGGGCCGGGCCAGGGTGCGGCGGCTCGCCGAGCACGTCAACTCCTCCATCCAGCCGTACCAGAACGCGGTCACGCTCGCCTGGATCCGGGACCAGCTCCCCGGGCGGGAAAAGGAGTGGGGGGCCCACTGGGTCGGGCGGGGGCTGGCGGCGCTGGAGGTGGAGGCCTCCCGGGGAGCGGGGCGCTTCTCCCACGGCGACGCGGTGACCCTGGCCGACCTGTACCTCGTGCCGCAGCTCCTGGGCGCCCGCCGCTTCGGCGTCGACCTGTCGCGCTTCCCGCGGCTCCTGGCCATCGAGGCCGCCTGCCGGGAGCTCGAGCCCTTCCGGCTGAGCGAGCCGGAGGCGCAGCCCGACGCGCCGCCGCCCGGGTCGAGGTGAGCCATGGCGCGCGTGGAGCCCCTCGGAATCCGGCGCCTCGAGGCCCTGCACTACTACGTCCACGACCTCACGCGGAGCCGCCGCTTCTACCTCGGGAAGATGGACTTCGCCGAGACCGCCGTTTCCGGGCCGGAGCTGGAGGGGGAGGGCCGGCAGCGCTCGGCCCTCTTCGAGGCCGGCGAGGTGCGGATCCTGGTCTCGGCCCCGCTGGGCGAGGGCGGGCGCGCCTGGCGCTGGCTGCGCAAGCACCCCGACGGCGTGGGGACGCTGGTCTTCGAGGTGGAGGACGCGGAGAGGGCCTTCCGGCTGCTGGAGGAGCGGGGGGGCACGCCGGTGACCGACGTCCTCGAGTTCCGGGATCCGGGCGGCTCGTTGCGCACCTTCAACGTCACCACCCCCTTCGGCGACACCACCTTCCGCTTCGTGGAGCGGCGCGGCAACCCCGCCCCCTACCCGGGCATGGTGGCCCACCCCGAGGCGCGCGGCGGCCGCAACGCCTTCGGCTTCGGCCGCCTCGACCACGTCACCTCCAACTTCCAGACCATGAAGCCGGCGCTCCTGTGGATGGAGCACGTGCTCGGGTTCGAGGAGTTCTGGGAGGTGGCCTTCCACACCGCCGACGCGGCCGGGGAGCGGGAGGCGCGCCTGCGCGCCCGCGGTTCGGGGCTGCGCTCGGTGGTGATGCGCGACCCGCTCTCCGGGGCCAAGTTCGCCAACAACGAGCCCTGGCGCCCCGACTTCAAGCGCTCGCAGGTGAACGTCTTCAACGAGGACCTGCGCGGCGACGGCGTGCAGCACGCCGCCCTCTCGGTGCGCGACATCCTGGCGGCGGTGCGGGGCCTGCGCGATCGCGGCGTCGAGTTCATGCCCACCCCCGCCGCCTACTACCGGATGCTGCCGGAGCGGCTCCAGCGCATCGGGGTGGGGCGCGTCGACGAGGACCTGGCCGACCTGGAGCGGCTCCAGATCCTGGTCGACGGCGAGGCGCCGGGCCAGTACCTGCTTCAGATCTTCCTCAAGGACTCGGCTGGCCTCTACCAGGAGCCCGAGGCCGGCCCGTTCTTCTTCGAGATCATCCAGCGCAAGGGGGACGAGGGCTTCGGGGCCGGCAACTTCCGCGCCCTCTTCGAGAGCATCGAGCGGGAGCAGTCGCGGGAGGGCCGGTCGTGATCGACCGCATGGCCCGCGGCGACCTTCCGCCCAAGCACCACCTGGCCTTCCGCGACGCCGCCGGCGCCCTGCTCCACGAGGAGTGCTGGACGCGCCAGGGCTTCGACGGCCCGTACACCATCCTCTACCACCGGAACCGCCCTCACGCCGCCCGCGCCGCCGAGGCGCGCCACGGCTTCCCCCTCCCCGAAGCGGCGGCGGCCAGGTCGCTGCGGCGGCGCCATTACCGCACCCAGGCGCTCGCGCCCGCCGCCGGCCCGGCGGTGGAGGCGCGCACCCCGCTCCTCTTCAACCAGGACGTGGTGCTCTCGCTGTGCCATCCCGGCGAGCCCGACCCGGTCTACTTCCAGAACGGCGACGGCGACGACCTCTACTTCGTGCACCAGGGCGGAGGGGTCCTGCGCACTGCCCTGGGCGACCTGCGCTTCGGCGCCGGCGACTACCTGGGCGTGCCGCGCGGGCTCCTGCACCGCTTCCTGCCCGACCCGGGCGCGCAGCGCTGGTTCCACGTGGAGTGCCTGGGCGGGCTGTCCCTGCCCAGGCAGTGGCGCAACGAATCGGGCCAGCTCCGCATGGACGCTCCCTTCTCCCACCGCGACTTCCGCCGCCCCGAGTTCCAGGGTCCGCTCGACGAGGGAATCCGGGAGGTGCTGGTGAAGCGCGGCCGGGCCTTCCACGGCCTGCTCTCGGAGACGCCGCCGCTCGACGTGGTGGGCTGGGACGGCTCGGTGTGGCCCTTCGCGGTGCCCATCCTCGCCTTCCAGGCCAAGGTGGCCCTGGTGCACCTGCCGCCCATCTGGCACGGCACCTTCGCGGCCCGCGGGGCGCTGGTCTGCAGCTTCGTGCCGCGCCCGCTCGACTGGCATCCCGAGGCCATCCCCTGCCCCTACCCGCACGCCTCGGTGGACGTGGACGAGGTCATCTACTACGCGCGGGGCGAGTTCACCTCCCGGCGCGGCGTCGGCCCGGGGAGCCTCTCCCACCACCCGGCCGGAGTCCCGCACGGCCCGCACCCCGGAGCCTACGAGGGGAGCCTCGGCACAAAGTGGACCGACGAGCTGGCGGTGATGCTCGACTGCCACGCGCCGCTCGCGGCCACGCCCCAGGCGCTGGCGGTCGAGGACCCCGGTTATCACGACGGTTTCGCCGGCTAGCCCGTGAGCCTGCTCGGGATCGGGGCCGTCGGAGCTGGGATCGACTCGTGGACAAAGGCGGCCCGGTCTCGCCGGAGGCCGCCTACGCAGCGAACCGAGGCGACCGGGATGCGCGCGACCCGGCTGCCGCGCTTGCGGCGAGCAACCGGCGAGGAGCGCCAACGTCCGGCGTAATCCGCGGGATGCGCGACCGCCGTTTGCGAGCCGCCGCGTGCAGCCCGTCGCCGCGCGGCGGGGGCCCGAAGGTCGTGAGCGAGTACAGCGGCCGGAGGCGAGGCCGGGCCGCCGTGGACCGAGTCGCCAGCGCGGCGGGAATCCCGGCAGCGGAGAACGCAGTCAGTCGGGCCGGTCCACCGCCACCGCCTCCACCCAGATCTGCTCGCAGGCACCCGATCCGACGTCGGTCCTGAGAAGGCTGGTGCGGCTCTCGAAGCGCACCCTCCCCTGCGCGTCGCGGACGGCGACGTCCACCAGTTTCCCGGCTAGCGTCACCACGTCGCCCACCCGCACCTCGTCGAGGGCCCGCTCCACCTCCTCGCTCGCGGGGATGAGGTGGTTGTTGGCGACGTGGGCGGCGATGGCGCCCGCGGCGAGCGGGGGCGAGCCCCGCCACCGGTAGCTCACGTACCGGCGCGAGAGGTGGAAGTCGAGCCGCGAGAGCACCTCCGGGGTCGCCACCGGACCCCAGGCCAGGGCCAGGTCCATGGGGACGACGAAGTCCCACTCGTCGAGCAGCTTGGTACTCTTCTCGACCGCGTACCCGGTCACCTGGTAGGTGGCGCGCGGGACGAGCCGGACCCGGAAGCCCTTCTTCTCGTACTCGATGGGGCGCGCTCCCTCGAGCGGCTCCTGCACCGGCTCGGCCCGGGCACGGGCCGGGTCGACCCTGGCCTTCCAGTCGCGGCAGCCCGCCGACGCCGCCAGGAGCGCCGAGGCGGCCAGTGCCGCCACCGGGCCCGCCGGGCGTGGCCTCCCCGGCACGCTCACCGGCCCCCGGCCAGCGCCTTGCGGGGAACGGAGAGCTCGTGGAGGAAGAAGGCGTAGAGGTCGGCGGTCTCGGCGATGCGCTCGTCGAGGGCGCTCCCCATGCCGTGGCCGCTCTCGCTCACCCGGAGCAGCACCGGGCGCCCCGAGGCGGAAGCGGCCTGGAGCCGGGCCGCCATCTTGCGAGCGTGCCAGGCGTCCACTCGCGGGTCGCGGTTGCCGGCGGTGAGGAGCACCGCCGGGTAGCGGGTCCGGTCCTTCACCCGGTGGTAGGGGGAGTAGGCGTACAGGGCCCGGAACTGGGACGGATCCTGAACCGTGCCGTACTCGGTCACGTTGAAGGCGCCGTTGGGGTGCAGCTCCACCCGCAGCATGTCGAAGACCCCGACCAGCGCCGCCACCGCCCGCATGAGCTCGGGGTACTGCGTGATCATCGCGCCCATGAGCAGGCCCCCGTTCGACCCGCCCAAGAGGCCGAGGTGAGTGGGGCTGGTGTACTTCCGGGCCACTAGGTGGCGGGCGCAGGCGGCGAAGTCGTCGAAGGTGTTCTGCTTGCGCGCGAGCATCCCGGCCTGGTGCCAGGCCTCGCCGTTCTCCCCCCCGCCGCGGATGGCGGCGACGGCGTAGACGCCGCCCCGCTCCAGCCACAGCTTGCGCGACGGGACGAAGGCCGGTGTCTGGCTCACGCCGTACCCCCCGTATCCGTAGAGGATGGTGGGGTTCTGCCCGTCGAGGCGCGTGCCCTTGCGCAGGAGGATGGTCATGGGGACCTTGGTCCCGTCCTTGGAGACCGCGAGCTCGCGACGCACCTCCACGTCGGAGAAGTCCACCGACGGCGGCGGCGAGAGCGGGAGGGGCGAGAGGGTCCCGCTCGCCTCGTCGAGGCGGTACCAGGTGGCCGGCGTGAGGTAGGACTCGGAGAGAAGGACGACCTCCCCCTCGCCCAGGCGGGTGAGCCCGCGCACCGACGACACCGGCGGGATCGGGAGCGGCTTCCGCTCCGTCCCGTCGAGCCCCAGCACCCGCACCCGGGACGGGCCGCCCGCCAGCTCCTCGACGTAGAGGGCGCCGCGGGTGGCCTCCACCGACTCGATGCTCCCCTCGGGCGAGGCCTCCGCCACCGCCGCCGCCTTCTCCAGCGAGGGGCTCTCGAGCGGCATCCGCAGCACCCGGCCCCGGGGGGCCCCCTTGCGGGAGAGCAGGTAGAGATTGCCGTCCCGGCCGAAGCGCGCCGCCTTCACCTCGTCCCCGTAGTCGGCGAAGCGCGTCCAGGCGCCGCTCGGGGCCCGCAGGAAGTGGACGAAGTCGCCGCCGTCCCCCTTCTGCACCGAGCAGAGGGTCCAGCGCCCGTCGTCGGACGAGGCAAGGCGGCTCTCGGCGATGCGCGGGTCGGGGAACTCCTTCCCCAGCTCGAGGACGTCCTCGTCCGGCGGCGTCCCCAGCCGGTGGAACCACACCTGCTGGTAGAAGGGCAGGTCCTGCGCCGGCCGCTCTCCCTCCCGCGGGTAGCGGGTGTAGAAGAGGCCGCTCGAGTCGGCGTTCCAGGCGGCGCTCCCGCCGGCGGTCCCGCCGTTGACGCGGGGGATGGCGTCGGGGAGCTCCTTGCCGGTGGCCACCTGGTAGACGTGGAGCGTCCCGTCCTCGGTGCCGTCCCGGGAGAGCGACACCGCCACCAGCTTGCCGTCCGGCGAGGGCACGAAGAAGTCGATGGCGGTCCGGCCGGAGGGGTCGATGGCGTTGGGATCGACGAGGGGCCTCTCGCTCGAGGCGTCGAGGCTGGCGAGCGTCACCAGGAAGCGCTGCTGCCTGGGCGGTTGGAACTTCAGGGCGAAGAGGGTCTCCCCGTGCCGGGCCAGCCCGGAGTAGCGAAAGCCGCCGGCGGTGACCAGCTCTCGCACCCGGGCGCGGACGCCTTCGGCCCCCGGCAGCGCCGAGAGCCAGGCCCGGGCGCGCGCGTCCTGCGCCTTCGACCAGGCCTGAACCTCGGGGTCGGCGCCGTTCTCCAGCCAGCGGTAGTCCTCGCTCACCGCCACCCCGTGGTAGGTCTGGGACACAGGCCGCCTGGGCGTGGCCGGGGGTGGAGCCAGGGCGGGGGCGAGGAGCGCCAGCGAGAGGAGCGGGGCGAGCGTCATGGTTCCTCCGGGGGATGTGAGGCGCGGGATCTAGCGCGGCGCCGGCGCCCGGGCCAGCCGGGCGCGGCGCGGACGCTCTAGCCCGGGTTCACCCAGCGCCGGCCGTCCCGAGCCGCCAGGTCGTCTCCGGCCGCCGGCCCCCAGGTCCCGGCGGAGTAGTTGGGGAAGTCGCGGGCGGGCAAGCTCTCCCACAGGTCGAGGATGGGGCTCGCCACCTTCCAGGCAGCCTCGACCGTGTCCGAGCGGTGGAAGAGGCTGGCGTCGCCGATCATGCAGTCGTGGAGGAGCCGCTCGTACCCGGTGGCCGCCGGCTGCTCGCCGAAGTCGCGGTAGCTGAAGGCCAGGCTCACGTTCCGCAGCTCGATGGCCGGGCCGGGGATCTTGGCCTTCATCTGGATGGCGATGGACTCGTCGGGCTGGATCCGGAGGTCGAGCCGGTTCGGGTCGATGTGCTCCACCCCGGCCTCCCGGAACAGGAGCAGCGGCGGTCGCCGGAACTGGATGCTGATCTGGGTGTCGCGCGCCGCCAGGCGCTTGCCCGAGCGCAGGTAGAAGGGCACTCCCGCCCAGCGCCAGTTCTCGACCTGGAGGCGGAGCGCCGCGTAGGTCTCGACCTTGGAGCTCTGGGCCACCCCCGGCTCGGCGCGGTAGGCGGGCACCTTCTTCCCCCCTGCGAAGCCCTCGCCGTACTGGCCGCGGACGGTGGACTGGAGGATCTCCTCCGGCTGCATGGGGCGGATGGCCTCCAGCACCTTCACCTTCTCGTTGCGAACCGCCTCGGCCGCCAGCGAGCTCGGCGGCTCCATGGCCACCAGCGCCAGGAGCTGGAACATGTGGTTCTGGACCACGTCGCGCAGGGCGCCCGTCTGCTCGTAGAAGGCGCCGCGCCCCTCGACGCCGATGTCCTCCGCCACCGTGAGCTGCAGGTGGTCGATGTAGCGCCGGTTCCAGATGGGCTCGAAGATGCCGTTGGCGAAGCGGAAGACCAGGATGTTCTGCACCGTCTCCTTGCCCAGGTAGTGGTCGATGCGGAAGATCTGATCCTCGCGCATGGCCCGGAGCAGGACCTCGTTCAGGCTCCTGGCCGAGTCGAGGTCCCGGCCGAAGGGCTTCTCCACCACCACTCGCCGCCAGGTGCCGTTCGGCTCCTGCATCAGACCCGCGGTCCCCAGACCTCGCGCCACCGCGGCGAACTCGCCCGGGGGGGTCGCCAGGTAGAAGAGGACGTTGCCGCCGGTGCGGTGCTCCCGCTCCAGCTCGGCGAGCCGGTCGGCGATCCGGCGGTAGGTGGCGGAATCCTCGATGTCGCCGCGCACGTAGTGGAGCCGATCCCGGAAGTCGGCCCACACCTCCTCGGCCACCGGCCTGGTGGCGAAGGTCCGCATGGCCTGGCCCAGCTCCTCGCGCAGGCCGGCGTCGTCGGTCTCGCGGCGCCCCGCCCCGAGGATGGCGAACTCGCGCGGGAGCAGCCCGTTGCAGCGGAGGTTGTAGAGGGCGGGGAGGAGCTTGCGGCGGGTGAGGTCCCCTCGCACCCCGAAGATCACGATGGCGCAGGGGTCGCCGGGGCGCTGCAGCGTCGCCGGGCCCTTCTCCGCGTTCCCTGACACGCAGGGTTGACTAGCCCCGGACCGGGCGCCCTTCCAGCCACTTCATAGGTACCTGCCTGGGTCGCAGTCTTCCACCCCGCCCGGGGCGCTCGCCGGGTCGCTCCATCTCGGCAACGGGTGGGGCGCCAGCGGCGCCGGGGCCTTCAGGACTTCCGAGCCGTCACCACGAAGGCCGCCGCCAGCCGTTTCTCCACCGGCTTTCGTTGCTTGCACTTCGGGCAGGGCGCCACCCTCCGATCGTGCTGGGCCATGCTCTGGATGGCGGTGAAGGGCTTCTTGCAGTCTCGGCAGTAGTAGGCGTACTCAGGCATCGCGGGTGCCCCCCGGGGCGTCTGGTAGCATGAGCATGCCATGCGCGGGCGGCTGGAGACGGTGGAAATCGACGCCCCGTCCCTCCTGGGCAACCCCCTGGGGGATCCGCCGCGGCGGCCGTTGCTGGTGTACCTCCCCCCCGGCTACGACGGCGGGACCGGCCGGTACCCGGCGGCCTACTTCCTTCACGGGTTCACCGGGAGCGGAGAGGGGTGGCGAAACGTCCAGGCCTTCGCCCCCACCGTGCCGGAGCGGCTGGACGCCCTGGTGGCCGATGGGTCGGTCCCGCCGGCCCTGGGCGTCTTCCCGGACGGCTGGACCTCGCTCGGCGGCACCCAGTGGATCGACGCCCCGGCGGTGGGCGACTACCAGACCTACCTCTGCCGGGAGGTGGTGGACCTCGTGGACGGCCGCTACCGCACCGTTCGCGGGCCCGGGGCCCGGGCGCTGCTGGGCAAGAGCTCGGGCGGCTACGGGGCGCTGGCCATGGGGCGCGACCGACCCGACGTCTTCGGCCACCTGGCCTCGCACGCCGGCGACGCCGGCTTCGAGTACTGCTACCTCCCGGACTTCCCGCGCGCCGCCGCCTCGCTGCTCGGCACCGACCCCGCCGCCTGGCTCGCCGACGCCAGGCGCCGCGCCGCCGAGACCAAGCTCCGCCCCGAGGACCACCCCACCCTGAACGCCATCGCCATGGCGGCGCATTACTCGCCCCGGCCTGGCCAGCCGCTGGGGCTGGAGCTGCCCTTCGAGCCCCGCACCGCCCGGCTGCGCCCGGAGGTGTGGGCCCGCTGGCTCGAGCACGACCCGGCCCGCTTCGTCCCCGCGAATCTCGCCGCCTTCCGGCGCCTGGCCACCGTGTTCCTGGACTGCGGCACCCGGGACGAGTTCCACCTGCGCTGGGGGACGCGCATGGTGGCCGAGTCGCTCGAGGCCGGAGGGGTGGAGGTCATCCACCAGGAGTTCGAGGACGGCCACCGGGACGTGAACTACCGGTACCGGGCCTCCCTCCAGGTCATCCTGCCGCGCCTTTCCCGCTGAGCCGAGGCCACCGGGCGTGGATCCGGCTATAGTCCGCCCATGAGCGTCTCGGTCCAGGCCGGCGCGACCCTCACCTTCGACAAGTTCTGGCGCTGGCTCAAGCAGCACGTGAACTGCATCCTGCGGGCCGGGTCGGCCGAGGTCTGGCTCTTCGACCAGGAGGCCTACCACTGGCACCTAGAGGAGGACCCGGAGCGCAACCCCACCGTGCAGCTGGTGTGGGGCAAGAACCTGGTGGGGGAGATGGTCCTCGACGTGCGGGACGTGCTCTTCGTGCAGGCCACCCCCGACGCCGAGAGCGCCGAGCCCGGCCAGTTCCTCTTCGAGGTGGTGGGGGGCGATGAGCAGGAGGCCCGCTACCACTTCCTCCTGGCCCACGGCTTCGAGGACGAAGGCGGCCACCAGGGGCAGCTCAAGCACTGACCGGAAGGAGATGCCGGTGCGCACCGTCTGGCCAGCCGCCCTCGCCGCCGTCCTCGCCGCCTGCGGCGGCTCGAAGGAGTCGCCGCCGCCCCCGCCCCCCGGGACCTTCACCCTCTCCGGAACGGTGACCTACGACTCGGTCCCGCCCACGGTCAACCTTGGCCTCGACTACGCCCACACCGTCCCAAAGCCGGTGCGGGGCGCGGTGGTGGAGGTGGTGGCCGGCTCGGCGCTTGGGAGCGGCACCACCAGCGACGCCGGCGCCTACTCGATCACCTGGACCGGTACTCCGGCCGTGTCGCTGCGGGTGAAGGCCCAGACCCTCGCCCCGCCCATGCGGGTGCAGGACAACTTCAACGGGAACGCGCTCTACGCCCTCGATTCCGGCGCCGTGAACGCCTCCACCACCTCCACCCTCGACCTGAACGCCCCGAGCGGCTGGACCGGGAGCTCGTACGGCGCGCCGCGGGCGGCGGCGCCCTTCGCCATCCTGGATTCCATGTACTCGGCGGCGAAGGCCTTCCTGGCGGTGGCGCCGGGGACGGTCTTCCCGGAGCTCAAGGCCAACTGGAGCCCGAACAACTCGCTGGGAACCTTCTACGACCCGTCGACCGGGGAGCTCACGCTCCTGGGCCAGGCCAACGTGGACACCGACGAGTACGACACCCACGTGGTGATCCACGAGTGGGGGCACTACTTCGAGGACCGGCTCTCGCGCGCCGACTCGCAGGGCGGCTCGCACTCCCTCGGCGAGCAGAAGGACCCGCGGCTGGCCTTCAGCGAGGGATGGGGCAACGCCCTCGGCGCCATGGTCCTCTACCCGGACGATCTGTACGCCGACACCATGGGCGCCAGCCAGACCGCCACCGGCATCCGCTTCCACCTCGAGACCGACACGGACTACGATTCGGCACCGGGCTGGTACTCGGAGATGTCGGTGGCCCACTTCCTCTACGACGTCTTCGACTCCCCGGCCTCGGACGACGAAGGCCTCTCGCTCGGCCTGGGCCCCATCCACGGCGTCCTGGTGGGCCCGCAGAAGGCCACGCCGGCCTTCACCACCCTCTTCTCCTTCGTGGACGCCCTGAAGACGACGCAGCCCGCGGCCGCGACCGCCATCGACGCCAGGCTCTCCGGCCGCAACGTCTCCATCGGCGCCACCGACGCCTTCGGCACCGGCGAAACCGTGAACGCCCCCGGCGTCGGGAACCTTCCGGTCTACAACCCGATCACCGTGAACGGAGGTCAGGTTTCGGTGACCCTCAACGCCCCCTACTCCTACAACGACCTGCAGCAGACCCGCTTCCTGCGCTTCACCGGGAACGGCGCGCAGGTGACCATCACGGCCGGAACCACCCTAGTGGACGTGTCGCTAGAGGTCTGGAGCGGCGGCCAGCGGCTCCGCAAGGTCGATACCCCCGGTCCCCCCTTCGAGGGCGTCGAGACCACGTCGCTCCCCACCACCGCCGGCGCCACCTACCTGGTGGTGGTGACCGGGTACGAGACGGCGGGCGGGGCCTACTCCGTCCCCGTGACGGTCACCAGCCCCTGACAGGGAGCTAGTCATGATCGCCCGCTTCGTTGCGACCGTCCTCCTCGCCGGGCTCGTCGCCTGCGCCCCCGGTCCCACTCCGCCTGGTCCGGCCGCGGCCTCTGCGCCGGTCGCCGTCCCCGCGGGAGCCATCGGCAAGCCGACGGCGCCGGTGGAGGTCGAGGCCGCGCTCCAGCCGGGCGCGGCCCGCCTCGCCTTCACCTTCGGCGCCGATGCCGCCGACGTCACGGTGCGCGTCTCCGGCCTGGACGGCCTCCGGGTGACGAGCGCGCCCGTTCCGGTGGAGCGCAGGAGCTACCGGCGCGGCGAGCGGGCGGCCGTGGATGCGACCTTCGTCCCCGGCGAGGGACAGTCGCACCTGGTGGTGTCGGTCGAGGGCACGTTCGGCGGCCGGCACATGACGGCAGTGCGCTCCTTCGCGGTGGGAACGCGTAGCCCGGCTCAGGAGGAGAAGGCCCGAGCGGGCGTGGTGACCGACGAGAAGGGAGAGCGGCTGCACCTCCTGCCTGCCGAGCGCCGCTAGCGCCACTCGCAGCGGTACTCGCAATGGGGCGCGCCCGCCGAGCGGCACTGGACCTCGGCCACCCGCGGCTCGGCGGCGCCCGAAAGCTGCAGCGCCCGCTCCAGCCAGCCCACCACCGTGAGACAGTCGTCCCGGCTCACCCGCTCGGCGTCGAAGGTGCGGATCACGCCCGAGGTTTCGCCGGTGCGCTCGTAGGTGCGGCGCCCGCGCGAGTGATGAGTGGCATACATCCTCGGCACGTTGGCCAGGAAGAAGTGCGGATCGCCGGCCTTCACGAAGGGCGCCTGCGCGCCGGTGAGGTTCGCCTGCGCCGACTGGCGCCCCATCTCGAGGAAGATCCTTCTCCGATCGCCCGGCGAGAGCACGCGGGCGATGGCGTCGTCGAGCCGGAGCGCCAGCTCCAGCGGATACCAGCTGATGGGGAGGATCCAGCCCTTGAGGATCTCCCGGTCGGGCGCCGGAAGACTGGAGAGCACCTGCTCCAGCGCCTTCTCGCCGCCGCGCTCGCGCACGAAGGTGAGGCGGGCCCCGAGGAGTGCGCCCTTCACGCGGGCCGACTGGTCGCCGTCCTCCGCCATCCGAGGTCCTCCGGCCGCCCCTCCCGGCGCCTACACTAGCAGAGGGGGCCGGGCCCACCCAAGCCATGGCGCCGTGCGCCCGGTGTGCTCCGCGGTGGGCGGCAGCGCCGCTCTCCGGATGGGGCCCAGCCCGGACCGTCGCCTTGACACCGCCGGGAGCGGCTCCTAGGTAGCTCGCTCGCTCCGAGCCTGCCGGCGCACCGCGCCGCCGCTCGCAGCGCGCCGGGAATTCGGCCTCGTCGGCGCGAATTCCTCCCTACCGAGGTGATGATGGACCGCCCGCACCCCAAGGAGCCAGCCCGTCCGGACCCGGTTGCGGTGGTCCCCATCGGCGGCGACTTCGCCGTGAGGCTCTTCCGCAAGGCACTGGACCTGGTGATGAAGCTCCTGGTGCCGCTGGTGGTGGTGGCGCTGATGATGGGCGTGGCCAAGCTGTTCCTCGGCATGTGGGCGGTCTGGAAGAGCCCCACCATCGCCGCCGGCTTCGACGTGATGGTCACCGACGTGCTCTCCATGTTCGTGGTCATCGAGCTCCTGCGCAGCATCCTGGAGTACGCCGACTCGCACCGCATCCGCATCACCTTCGTCATCGACGCAGCCCTGGTGTTCCTGGTACGCGAGGTGATGATCGGCCTCTACAAGCACGCGCTCGCCGCCACCGAGGTGGCGGCGCTGGCCATGCTCCTCCTGGTCCTGGGCGCGGTCCGCCTCTCGGCGGTGCGCTTCTCCCCGGACGTCACGCATGCCGCCCCGCGCTAGAGTGCATCCCGTAACCCCCGGCCGTAGCGAGGCGAAGCAGTCCGTCGGCGAGGGCGGCGCCCGAGGAGCGAGCACCGCAGGAATACCTGTACGGTATTTCGAGGAGCGCAGCGACGAGGCCGCCGCCCGCAGGCAGGAATGCTTCGCCGCAGTAGGCAGG
>DASTPH010000071.1:0-4251 GCA_035762305.1 Anaeromyxobacteraceae bacterium | reverse complement strand
GGCGCCATCCGCGTCGAGCCCTGGCGGGGGACGAGCCCCCGCCCTACAGTTCGTGGGGCTCGGGGTGACCTATTGGTTCCCCATCTGGCCGAGGACGTCCGGGGAGTTGCTGGTCACCTGGGCGTTGCCGTAGCCGGAGGCATTCTGGACGTGCACCAGGAGCGTCTCCAGCGCCGCCGTCCGCTCCTCGCCCTCCACGTAGAAGAAGGCCGTGCACTCGGACCGGAGGACCACCGCCTCGTTGTTGTCCAGGGCCGGGTTGTTCCCCTGCCCCGCGGGCGCCTCGTCGTCGTCGTCACGGATGCTCACCCAGAAGGTCGGGTTGCCGTCGTAGAGGGTCCCGGCCTCGTAGTTGGTCCCGTCGCTGGCGCCCCGAGCCCGATTGGGCCGGGTTGACAGGAGCTTGTAGGCGCCCGTCAGGTCATTGCTCGGGTCGTAGGTGTAGCCGGGGAGTGTTCCGTTTAGGTAGTCGTTCCAGCCGTGCGAGGCCTCGTAGTTCAACCCGAAGAAGCGGCGCCCGTACTGCAGGCCGGCCTCGGCGCAGGCGAAGGCCCGCTCCTTGGAAACCATCTGCGCCGAGGCGATCCGGTCCCGCCCGGCGTGCTGGAGGACCAGCATGCCCACCACCGCCAGCACCAGCACGAAGAACATGGCCAGCATGAGCATCGAGCCGCGCTGGGCAGTCCGGGAAGAGACGGACGTCATCACAGCACCCCCAGGCTGGTGTTCCGGACGCCGATCTGGACCTGGTAGGCGCGCCGGGCGTAGGCCGCCGCCGCGTCGACGCCCGGTCCCGCGGCCTGGAGCGTCCGAGTGGCGACCGGGTCGGGGATGGCCGGGTCCCCCTGCTGCTCACGCAAGGGTTTGCTGGAACGCACCACCACCCCGATGGAGACGGTGCGAAGGGTGGCGGCGTTCCCGGCGGTGATGCGAGAGGCGCTGGCGCCGAAGGCGACGGTGGCGCTGGGGTCGGCCGCCGGCGCGGCGCATGGCCCGAGCCCGGTCCCGGTTTCCATCTGGCAGTCGATCTGCATGTTCTCGAAGCCGGTGCCCAGCACCTCGCGCCCGAGGATGGCTGCCCCGTTGTTGGCGGGGGCCACCGGCGACGCCAGGGTCAGACGCACCAGCTCGTCGTTGACGTTCACGTAGTAGAGGCGCGCCTGCGCTCTGCGCACCATCGACCCGGAGGCGAGCTTCCCGGGCTGCACCGGGCCGGTGGGCAGCTGCACCCCCTTCCGCGGGAACAGGTCCACCGCGCTGGCGAGGCTCAGTGTCTTGGCGGAGTCGTTGACGTTGGTCACTCGGTCCCAGGCGGCGTCCCCGTAGTCGCCGAAGAGGATGGCATCGCCGGAGCTGAACACTTCGCTCAATAAGGCTGGCGTCGGGTCGCCCACCACGATCCCGTTGGTCGAGTTGAACTGGTCGCCCCGGGCGCCCACCCGTGGCTCGTTCGGCCGGAGTCGCGCCGCCTGCACCACGAGCAGCACGTCGGTGCCGGGCTTGGGGCCGAAGGCCAGGCCGTTCCGGGCGGGGTCGGTGACGAGGGTGGCCCCGGGGACGTCGTCGTAGATCTGGATGGCTGGCACGGCGGTGCGCGTGCCGCTGGCGTTGATCCAGATGGTGCCGCTCCCGCTGCCGAGCGAGGCGGTCCGCACGTCCTGCTCCAGCGCCGCCAGGCCCAGGCGGGCGCTGCCCTGGGCCTCGATCACGTACTCGCGGCCGGTGCGGTCCTTGGCCAGCCCCACCAGCGCCTGGATCACCAGCACCGTGAGCAGCATGCTGATGGCCAGCGCGGTGACCACCTCCATGAGTGTGAAGCCGCGTTGGGTCCTGGTCCGCATCCCGCCTCCTAGTCCGACAGGTACACGTCGGCCGCGACGCACCCGATGTCGGCGTAGCGGTTGGCGACCAGGCAGGCCCGGTCGACGCGCTCGGCGTACACGTGCAGCACCCACGGGCCCGTTCCCTCGAGCCAGATCCACGTCCGGTAGAAGGTGGTGCCGGTGGGGCAGGCGAAGGTGGTGGAGTACGTGGGGTTGCTGGCCACCACCCGCGCGTTCACGTCGTAGCAGTTGTCGATCACCCAGGTCCCGGCGGGGACGGTGGTGGTGAAGTTGGCGTAGGTACTCCGTGTCGACACGAGGTACCGGTCGATGAGCCCCGCCTGCGCGTAGACCGCGGTTCCGCGGCGATGGGCCACCCCGGTGGAGGCCGCCGAGGTGGTCGCCATGCCGGCGAAACCGAGCAGGGCTACCAGCAGCACCACCCCGGCGATCATGACCTCGATGAGGGTGGTGCCGCGCTCTCCCTTCCGTCGCATGGCGCCTCCTCGCCTCACTGGGCCCTCTGCGTGCCGATGGGCGGCTCCCAGGTCTTGAAGATGACCGGCGTGGAGCGGTTGAAGGGGCGCTGGGACGGCCCGCCCCCTTGCATGTCGGCGGGCTCGGCCTTGGCCTTGATGCCGGTGGCGGTGCTCATCACCAGCTTGTCCTGGAAGACCAGCACGCCGCCGAAGGACTTGGTGCCGATGCTCTCGGTGGTGGTGGCGGAAGGCTTGACGATGTAGAGGTTGCCGACGTCCAAGAAGGACTCGCTGATGTCGCCGGTGAAGGGCCCCTTGGCGGTGGTGAAGACGATCTGGTTGTTCACCACCCGCGGCATGCCGAAGATGCGCTCCCCGAGCTGGAGGGGGACGGTCCAGACCGCCTCCGATTTCAGGACCCCGAAGGCGCGCGGGTCGGGGTCCGTGCCGACCGTCAGCCCGGCCTGGGGGCCGGTGGTGTACCAGTAGCCGCGCCGCGACGGCAGCTCCCAGTAGGTCGGCATGACGAACAGGTTGCCTGACTCGAAGTTGGCCACGTCCCAGTCCACGCCCATGGTGCCCTGCAGGATGGAGAGGTGGTAGGGGATGTGGGTCGCCAGGCTGGCCGGCGTCGAGGGCACCTGCGTGAACCGGCCCATGCCGGTGGGGCTCGTCAGCGGTTGCTGGGCCAGGGTGCCGTCGGCGAGCGTCACCAGGTCCAGCGAGTCGGCGGGCGCGCCGGTGGCCGTCATGCGCGGGGTCCCGAAGAGCGGGAAGGAGTAGAACTTCTGGTTGGGGGCGGGCAGGGAGTCGGCCGATTCCAGGTAGTTCATGTTGCCGCCCCGGTGGGCCTCCAGCTCCCACACGTGCCCCTCGATGTCGCCCGCGTAGATGCGGTCCACCGAGCCGTCGACGTCCACGTCGGCCAGCGCCGGCCGGCCGGGGATGGCGTTGTCGGCGACCACCACGGCCTCGGAGGTGGCGCGCGCGTAGCGCCGCTGCCACTGCCAGATCTTCTGGCCGGTGACGAGGTCGATGGCGAAGACCTCGATGCCCTTGTAGCCCAGGGGCGTGTCGGGGTCCATGAAGTCGGCGGTGTTGGTGGCCACGTAGGCCACGTAGCGGAAGGCGTTCCCCTCCCAGAGCTTCCCCACCGCGGTCCCGAAGGTGCGGTACAGGTTGCGGTAGTCGAAGCGTCCGGCCTGCGAGTTCGGCGGCGCCGGAGACGACGGCGAGACCACCGTGACGCCGTTCTGGGCCGAGAGGCCGCTCGGGCCGGCAGAGTCGATCCACTTCAAGGCGTAGGTCTTCGGATCGTTCGGGTTCAGGTGGTCGCCGGCGTCGGCGAAGCTCCCGTTGCCGTCCGCGTCCCAGCGATCGTCGCGCTCGGTGTGGCCGGAGACGTGCCAGAGGAGGATGGGCTTCAGCGGGTTGGTCACGTCCAGGGCGAAGAGCTCGGATCCGCCCTCGCCAACGGCTCCAAGCAACACGGTGCGCCAGGTCTTGATGCCGGTGGGGCGCTCGTCGACGTTCGGGTCGAAGTTGGGGGTCCAGTCGATGACGCCGTCGTTGTTCTGGTCGTGGGGGAAGTCCCCGAACACGTCGATGACGTTCACCGACGCGTCCACCTTGGCGTCGTTGCTGAAGAGGCCGCCCGAGCCGCCGGCGCCGCAGATCTGCCCCGGCGGGATGAAGGCCCACAGCTCCTCGCCCGCCTGCCGGTTGCCGAGCGTCATCCCGTCGGCGGTCCAGCTGTTGCCCCCGCCGGAGACGTAGATGGCGTGGAGCATGCCGTCGCGGGACCCCACGTAGGCCACCACCGGCCGCGTGTCCCAGGGCGGCCCGGTCACGTAGCGGCTGGGCCCCACGATGGCCGGGCTGCCGTGGTCCACTCCGCCGAGCTTGGCGGTGTTGCTCTGACGGTAGTCGTCGCACTGGTTGGTGGCCGG
>DASTPH010000070.1:0-4442 GCA_035762305.1 Anaeromyxobacteraceae bacterium | reverse complement strand
CTCGGTGTCGCGCTCCACGCGGCTCCGGCCGTCGCCCCACCCGAGCTCGATGGCGCCGTCGTCGGGCCGCTCGCCGAGCAGGCTGTAGCGGACGCGCAAGAGGTCCGAGCCGGCCTCGTCGAAGCCCACGCTCCAGGCCCTGGTGGCGCTCTCGCCACCGCGCCGCTCCACCATGGTCAGCGCCACGCCCCTCGCCCCCAGGGCCCGGGCGGCGCGCTTCACGCCGGCCCAGATCTCGTCCAGCGAGCCGGCGTGCCGCATGACCTCGCCCACCTCCCGCAGCGCGCCGCGCATCTCCAGATTCCGCCGCCGGTCGAGGAAGAGCTGCCGGGCCAGCCCCACCTTGAGGTAGCCGACCCACGCCAGCAGCACCAGCAGCGTCTGCCCGGCGCTGGCCCGGGTGAGCAGCACGGCGGTGGCGCCGAGCACGGTGCACAGGCCGTAGAGCACCAGCACCGTCTGGCGGTGCGTGAAACCCAGCGCCATGAGGCGGTGGTGGAAGTGGCCCCGGTCGGAGTGGAAGATGGGCTGGCCCCGCACCGCCCGACGGGTGATGGAGAGGAGGGTGTCGCCGATGGGGAGGCCCAGCGCCACGATGGGCACCAGCATGGCCACCGCCGTCGAGCCCTTCTGGTTGGCCTGGATGGCGCTCACCGCCAGTACGAAGCCGAGGAACATGCTGCCGGTGTCGCCCATGAAGATCGACGCCGGGTTGAAGTTGTAGAAGAGGAACCCCAGCACCGACCCGCCCAGCGCCGCCGTGAAGAGGATCATGAGCGGCTGACCGCGATCGAAGGCCACGAGGAAGGTGCTCGCCACCGCGATGAAGGCCACCCCGCCGGCGAGCCCGTCCAGGCCGTCGATGAGGTTCATGGCGTTCACCACGCCCACGATCCACAGCACCGTGAACGGCAGGCTCAGCCAGCCCAGCGAGACGTGCGGGCCGAAGGGGCTCGCGATCTGCTCGACGCGGAAGCCCAGGCCGTACATGGCGAGCGCCACCGCAAACTGGACGGCGAACTTGGTGCGGGCTCCCGAGCCGCGCAGATCGTCGTAGACGCCCAGGAGGCCGATGGCAGTGCCCCCGGCGATGAGGCCGAAGGCGCGGCGGCCGTCGGAGTAGAACAGCTCGCCCACCGCGGAGTCGGTGAAGAAGAGCCCAAGGATGGGGACGAAGAAGGCGGTGACAATGGCGATGCCGCCGAGGCGCGGCACCGGGCGCCCGTGCACCTTGCGCGAGCTTAGGGCGTGGTCCAGGAGCTCGAGGCGGCGGGCCAGCCCGCAGACGACGGGTGTGAGGACAGCTCCCACCAGCACCGACAGGAAGAAGGCGGCCGCCGCGGTGCGCATCGAGGGCGCGGATTATCCCACGCGCCCTGTCCCCTCACAACGAACTGACCAGGTCGCGAAAGCGCGCGGTGGCGACGCGACGGTCGTAGCGGGCGAGCAGCGCCTCGCGGGCGCGGCGGCCCATTTCCTCGCGGCGGCCCGGGTCGTCGGCGAGGGCCGCGACGGCGGCGGCGAGCCCCTCGGCGTCGCCGTTCCGGAAGGCGGCGCCGCATCCTTCCCGCTCCACGGTGCGCGCCACCTCGCTCTCGGCCGGGCCCACGAAGAGCGCCGGCCGGCCGGCGGCCATGAGGCCGTAGAGCTGGGAGGGCTCGAGGAGGCCTCCGAGCGGCGGATCGAGCGAGACGAGGTGCAGGTCGCCCGCGGAGAGCGAGGCGGCGAGGCGCTCGCGGGGCTGGTATGGCCCGAGGCGCAGGTTGGGCAGCTCGGCGGCGACGCGCTCGGCGGCGGCCCGACGCGCGCCCTCCCCCTGGAAGAGGAAGGCGATGTCGGCGCGATGGCGCAGCCGGCGGGCTGCCTCGACCAGCGTGGCGACGTCGTGGCCACGACCGATGTTGCCCGAGTACATCACCAGGCAGCGCGCCCCCTGAGCCAGCTCCGCGCGGAGCGGATTCTCGTGGTGGGGGATCGGCCGCACCGAAGCGCCGTCCGCCCAGTTAGGGATGACGGCGGTATGGTCCGGACGGGCGCCTGCGGCGACGCAGCGCTCGCGCATGGCCTCCCCCAGGGCCACCACCGCGTCGGCGCGCGAGAGCACCGCGCGGGAAACGGCTGCCATTAGGCGGGCCCCCGGGGAGCGGGGCCGCATGACGCCGAAGGCCACCGCCACCTCGGGGTAGAGGTCCTGCACCCAGTAGACGAGCCGGCTCCCGCGCAGGGCGCGGGCCACCATCCCGGCGGCGGCGATGAGCGGCGGCGTCGTGAGCGCCAGAACCACGTCCTGGCGTGGCATGGTCGCGAGGGCTAGGGCTGCCGAGGCGTAGAAGCTGGCGTAGTCCAGTGCACGGTGGACGAGCGTGCGCTTGCCGAGCGACGTGGCCCAGAGCCGCCGGATGGCGACGCCGCGGTGCTCGTCCCTGGCCGGCAGCGCCCCGCCCCCGAGGTAGCTCCCACGCGTCGCCAGGGCCGTCACCGTGAGGCCCGAAGCGGCCAGGTCCTCCGCCAGGTCGGTGAGCATCTGCGCGGTGGCGGAGAGGTCGGGGTGGAAGAACTGGTTGAGGAGGAGGACCTTCATGGTGGCGGCCGGACCGGATTGGTATCGGCGACCGCCGTTCACCGCTTCAAGTCCCGGAACAGCTCTTCCTCGCCGCCCAGCTTCACATCCGTGGAGACGAAGAGCCGCGTCGAGGGCGGGCAGCGGTCGCGGTAGTAGCGAGCCGCGACCACGCGTAGGCCCTGACGGACTAGCTCGGAGGCGGACAGGCCGTCCTTCCTCGCACGGGCGAGCGCCTCCGCGTCCTCGCGATCGAGCCGGACGCTCGTCTTGAGCTTGCGCCCCATGCCCGACCTATACGGGTGAGTCCGCCCACCGGTCAAACCAAGCGTGCCTCTCTTGGGGCTCACCGCCTAGCCAGCACCCAGTTCCCGAGGGCCAGCACGTCCATCCGCGTCTTCAAGCAGCAGGCGATGGCGTCCCGCGGGCTCGCCACGATGGGCTCGTGCTCGTTGAAGCTCGTGTTCAGGACCAGCCCCACGCCGGTCTGCCGCTCGAACTCGCTGATCAGGGCGTGGTAGCGGGGGTTGGTGCGGCGGCTCACGGTCTGGAGGCGGCCCGAGCCGTCGGCGTGGGTGACGGCCGGCACCCGCTCCCGGCGGTCGGGGCGCACCTGGTAGACCATGAGCATGAAGGGCGAGGGCTCACTCCGTTCGAACCACTCGCCGGCCCGCTCCTCGAGGACGCTCGGCGCGAAGGGCCGGTAGGTCTCGCGGTGCTTGATGCGGGTGTTCAGGATGTCCTTCATGTCGCCCCGCCGCGGGTCGGCCACGATGGAGCGGTTCCCTAGGGCCCGCGGCCCGAACTCCATCGCCCCCTGGAACCAACCCACCACCCGGCCCGCGGCAACCGCGCCCGCGACCTCGCGGTAGAGGTCGCCTTCGTCGAGGCGCCGCACCTCGACTGCACCGTCCCAGCCCGACTCGCGAGCCGTCTCGATGGCCGCCTCAACGGCTCGATCGTCATAGGCCGGCCCGGTGTAAGCGTGGTCCATCACGTAGCCGCGGGGGCGGCGCAGGACGGCGTGCTCCACGAAGAAGGCCGCGCCCACCGCGGTGCCGTCGTCGCCGGCGGCCGGCTGCACGAAGACTTCCTTGAACGGCGTGCGCTCGTAGATCTTACCGTTCGCCACCGAGTTCAGGGCGCAGCCGCCGGCGAGGGCCAGGCGCGGCAACTTCGTCCGGGCGTGCAGGTCGTTCACTACGTGGAAGAAGATCTCCTCGTAGACCGCCTGGGCGCTGGCCGCGACATCGGCCCAGCGGCCGTAGAAGTCCGGGTCCTCGGGGTCGCGCGCCGGGCCGAGCAACCCCACGAGCTTGTCCGAGTAGACGCGCCCCAGGTGCGGGCTTCCCTCCCTCCAGGACATGTCGACGCCCTCGGACGTGTGCAGGAAGAACGACTGGTCGAGAGCGTAGCCGCCGCCCGGCGTGGGGCGGACGAGGCGGCGCAGCTTCTCCACGTGGAGCGGCTTCCCGTAGGGGGCGAGCCCCATCATCTTCCACTCCTCGCCGAACTTGTGGAAGCCGAGGTACTGGGTGACGGCGGTGTAGAAGAGACCGAGCGAGTGCGGGAAGCCGACCTCGTCCAGGATCTGGAGGTCGCGGTCGCGGCCGACGGCCCGCATCCCCGAGACGAAGTCGCCGAAGCCGTCGAGCGAGACGACCGCCGCCTCCTCGAAGGGGGAGACGTAGAAGGCGCTGGCGAGGTGCGAGCGGTGGTGGCCGACTTTGTGGAAGGCGACGTCGAGGGGACGGTCCGCGCCGAGGGCCGCCGCTAGGTCCTGCTCCGCGCCGCCTACCCGGCCCAGGTTGGCCAGCCGGTCGCGGACGCGCCCGAGGAAGTTGGGGCGCGACAGGGCGAAGAGAACCTTGCGGCCGAGGTG
>DASTPH010000069.1:0-43667 GCA_035762305.1 Anaeromyxobacteraceae bacterium | reverse complement strand
TCCTGGAGGATCCGGCGCTCGAGGCCTACCTCATGTCGGTGGCGAGGAAGATCCAGTCGCCGGCCGCCTGGAAGGCCGTGCCCTTCCGCATCAAGGTCCTGAGGAACTTCCGCCCCAACGCCTTCGCCCTCCCCAACGGTGCCGTCTACCTCCACACCGGGATCCTGGCCCGCATGGACAGCGAGGCCGAGCTGGCGACGCTCCTCGGCCACGAGATGACCCATGCCACCCATCGCCACGCCGCGCGGGAGCTGGCCAGCGCCAGCAACTGGGGCGCGGCCTTGGCCGGGATCAACGTGGCCACCCTGGGCCTGGCCACGCCGCTCGGGGCCCTGGCGGCCGGCGCCGCGGTGAGCGGCCACGGCCGCGACCTGGAGCGCGAGGCCGACCGGGTGGGGATGGAGCTGGTGGCGGCCGCGGGCTACGAGCTCGCCGACGCGCCCAAGCTCTTCCAGCACCTCCTGGAGTGGACCAAGGAGGAGAAGGAGGAGGACGACGAGAGCTTCTTCTTCGCGAGCCACCCGCGCCTGGAGGAGCGCCTGGAGAGCACCCAGGACCTGCTGGCCGGCCCCTACCGCGGCCGGACCGGCGGGGTCCGGAACGCCGACGTCTTCCGCCACAAGACCTTGAAGGCCGTCATCGCCAATGGCCGGCTCGACCTGGCCGCCGGCCGCCGCGACGCCGCACGCCGCGACGCCCAGCGGGTGCTGGCGGTGGACCCGAGGTACGCCCCGGCCCACGCCGTGCTGGGCGAGGCGGCGCGCCAGCGCGACGAGCAGGGCGACCTGGACGAGGCGGTGGCCCACTACCGCCGCGCCCTGGCCCTCGACCCGAGGCTCGCGCCGGCCTGGCGTGGCCTGGGCCTGGCCCTCTTCAAGAAGGGGGACCGCAAGGGGGCCCGCCCCGCCTTCTCGCGGTATCTGGAGCTGGAGCCGGCCGCGGCCGACCGCGGCCACGTCAAGGACTACCTGGCCCGCTGCGGGCACTGAGGACCGCCATGAGACCCTTCGCACTCGCCGCCGCCGCGCTCCTCGCCGGCTGCATGCCCTCGGCCCCCTGGGTGCAGGCCGAGAAGGACTTCCAGTCGTCGGACGACCAGTTCCGCATCCAGCTCCCCGAGGGCTGGATGCGCGTCAACGTGGACGAGAGCCTGCTCATCACACGAGACGGGCTCAACCTGCAGCGCATCCAGGTGGCCCGCCACGAGCTGGGCAAGCCGCTCAAGAACTCCAAGCGGGCGCCGCGGGCCGGCATGGAGCCGTCGGAGATCGCCGACCTCCTCTCCGGCGAGCTGAGCTCGGGGGAGGGCATCACCGGGGTGAAGGTGGTGGAGAGCTCGCCCGCTACGCTCTCCGGCGCCCGCGGCTTCAAGCTGGTCGTCACCTTCAAGGACGAGGACGGCCTCAAGCGCCGGGCGGTGGTCTACGGCCTCACCGGGCAGAAGGCGTTGTGGATCGCCGCCTACCAGGCGCCGCAGCGCTACTACTTCGAGCTGGATCTCGCCACCTTCGAGAAGGCGGTGAAGACCCTGCGGCTGGCGGCGACGGAGCTGCCGAAGGCCTGATCGGGCTACAGGCTACGGCCTGTAGCCTGCGGGGTACGGTCACGCGTCTCTGTAAATTAGGCTGCGGGTTTCGACCCGCGCCCGGAGAGCGCGTTGATGAGCTTTTGCAGGCCGCGGACGAGCTGGTCGTATCGTAGCTCAATGCTCTCGAAGTCCTCGGCCACGAGGAACCCTCATCGGTGGGGTGTGGATCCGCCACTGACACGATCGGCGCGGAGTTCGTGGGGGCGGAGTTCGTGACCGGAGACAGAGTGTCCCGAGGTTTCGGGGTCGTCTCCAGTTCAGCCGGAGGTAGCTGACTTCACTGCCCCGCTGTGGCAGCTTCTCACTATGTCGATCCTCTTCACTCCACACGACATTGGACCCCTGCGCGTGCGGAACCGCTTCGTCTTCTCGGCCTGTGAAGACGGGGCCGCCACGGACGGCGGCCTCGTCACGGATGCCGTTCTCAGGAGGAACCGACTCGTGGCCAGGGGCGAAATCGGCCTCATCATCTCTACCCACATGTCCGTTCACCCTGAAGGCCGCACGCGCCTGAAGCAGGTCGGGATCCACCGTGATGAGATGATCCAGGGCTTGAGGGAACTCGCCGGTGCGGTCCACGAACAAGGCGCCAAGATCGTTTTCCAGCTCGGGCATGCGGGCCTTCAGGGACCGACTGGCGCTGGCCCATCAGGCCCCGGGCAGTTGAGTGAAGACGCCATCGTCGAGGTGATACGTGCCTTCGTGGCGGCAGCGGCGCGGGCCGCGGAGGCAGGCGCAGATGGCGTTCAGATTCATGCTGCGCACGGCTATCTCGTGAATGAGTTCCTGTCCCCCTACTTCAACCGCCGGACGGACGCCTGGGGAGGGCCTGAGGAGAACTGCTTCAGGCTGCTGAAGGAGATCGTCACGGAGACAAGAAGGGCTCTGCCGTCCGACATGGCGCTCATGGTGAAGCTCAACAGTTGCGACTTCACGTCCCGGGAGGGCATCACGCCGCCCCTGGCGGTGCGCTATGCGGGCAGCCTGGCCGGCCTGGGCGTAGACGCCTTGGAGGTGAGTTGCGGCACCTCGCAGACTGCGCCCTGGAACATGTGCAGGGGTGAGATCCCCGTGAAGGAGCTTCTGCCGAGGTTCCCGGAGGCACAACGGCCGGCCGTGGAATCAACGCTGCTGTCATACGCAGACAAGTTCAAGCTGACGTCTGAAGGCTACAACCTTGAAGCCGCGAAGATGATCCGACGTGTAGCGGGCGGCATGATTGTCTTCCCCGTCGGCGGCTGGAGAACTCTGCGTGCGATGGAAGATGTGGTCACTCGGAGAGACACTGAATTCGTTTCACTATGCAGACCGCTAATCCGCGAGCCATTCCTTGTAAAGAACTTTCATGAACGGAAGGTGCAGGCAGCGCTGTGCAACAACTGCAACAAGTGCCTCGCGGCGCTGGCGAACGACATGCCCGTGAGATGCTACGTGAATGGGTTCGCTGCTCCACTGCCAGAGTAGAGGAGCTGGGACGACCCTGGTGTTGCTTTGAACCGAGCGGGGCGAGCCCGGGGTAGGAAGGAGCGGGGCAAGCCTTCACGGGTAGAGTTCTCTTGCCCAGAGGACCAACCTGGAGGGATGCCCCGATGCCAGCTTCGCACGCAGCGATCCCGTTGCCCAGCGCGAGCAGCGCGATGGAGCGGTTGCAGGACTTCCTCGCTCAGCGGCGCCGGCAGGGCCGGTGACCGATCTCGAGGGTTTCGAGCGGGAGATGCACGCCCTCTTCGCCGCCGCCGAGTGCGAGGCGCTTGCCCAGGAGATGTCTGCGGGCAACGACACGGCCCCGCGACGGATCTGGGCCTGAAGTCCGAAGCGCTCGTCGGCCGGGAAATCCCGCGTGCACCGATACACTTCAGCCACGAGCTCGTCCGCGAGCCCGAAGACCTTCAGGTTCCGGTGATCCCTGCTCACGACGTTCCCTGCCGTAGCCCGCAGCCAGGCGCCTGTAGCCCGATCGCGGCCTGCCGTAGCCCGCAGCCCGTAGCCCGTAGCCTGATCACGGCCACGGCCGCACGGTGACGAAGAAGGCCTCGCCGCCCTTCTCGGGCGTCACCTGCTGGACCAGCCGCTTGTCCTTGGAGAGGGTGAGCCGCGAGATGGACCGATGGGCCGGCACCCGCACCTCGATGGTGACCGTGTCCCGGCGCGACTCGAGGAGCTCCACCTCCAGCCGCTCGCCGCCGGGGAGCGCCACCGCCACCGGCTTCTTGAAGTCCATGTCGACCTGCTGCTCGCCGGCCTCTTCCCAGCGCGCGTAGGCCAGGCGGGAGAGCTGGGGCTGCAGGTCCGCCAGGCGCGGGTCGACCGCCGCCGGCCCCTGGCGCGAGCCCTTGATGACCCGGATGCGCATGGGGATGCCCGGGGCGGCTTCCACCGGGATGGCCAGGGCGATGGCCGCCGCCACGGCGCCGAGCCGGATCGTTCGTCGCCTCACGTCCCCTCCGAGTCGTCCCTGTCGCCGAGCAGGATGAGCGGCCCCTCGTCGGTGTCGATCACCATCGGCGCGTAGTCCTCCGAGACTACCTCGATGCCCGGCCCTCCCCCTCCCCGCAGCTGAAGGTACACGACGAGCGCCGCCGCGGCCAGCGTGGGCGCGAGGGCCGTCCCCACCGCCAGGACGCGGTGTCGCCGGAAGAAGGACCGGATGGCCCCCGCCCGCCGCCGCTCCACCCGCGCCATCACCTGGTCGGCGAAGTCCGTGAAGTCCCGCCGCGACGCCTCGCGCCCGAGCGCCTCCCCCACCATTCCCCGGAGCGCCGAGAGGTCGGCCAGCCGCGCCTGGCAGGCGGCGCAGCCGGCGAGGTGCCCCGTGAGCCCGGCCCGCTCGGCGGCGTCCAGCTCTCCTTCCCGGGCCCCGAGCATGGGGGCGTAGCGGGCGCAGTCCTTCATGTCTCCACCTCGCCCTCGCCGTGCCTGCCCTCGAGCCCGGCGTAGCGCCGGAGCAGCGCCTGCATCTTGCGCCGCGCGTGGAAGAGGCGGCTCATCACCGTTCCCTTGTTGATCTGGAGCCGCTCCGCCAGCGCCTCGTAGGAGAGCCCCTCCACCTCGCGCAGCACCAGGATGGTGCGGTGCTTCTCCGGCAGCCGGTCCAGCGCCTGGCCGATCTTGTCCATGAGCTCGTGCCTGAGCGCCGTCTCCTGGGGGTTCGTCCCCAGCGCCGTGGCCAGGATCCCCTCGCCGCCCTCGGCCAGCGCCGCCTCGTCGGCCTCCTCCAGGTCGTCCTTGGCGCTCGTCCGCTCCCGGCGCACCGAGTCGATGGCGAGGTGGGTGGCGATGCGGAACACCCAGGTGGAGAAGGCGCTCTCGCCCTTGAAGTCGGCGAGGTGCTGGTGCACCCGCACCAAGGCCTCCTGGGCCACGTCCCAAGCCAGGTCGGGATCCCGCACGATGCCCAGCGCCACGGCGTACACCTTCCTCTGGTACCGGACGACGAGCGCCCGGAAGGCGTCGGCGTCGCCGGCCTTCGCCCTGGTGACCAGCGCCTGATCGTCCAGTTCCATCGGGGAGACGCGGCGCGCCGCGGGAAATTCACCTCGCTGGGGAGTATTACCACAGCCCCCCACCGGGACCTCAGCGCCCTGCCCGAAGGCGATCTCCCAGGGTTTTCGGGCGACTGCCGCGTTAGACTCCTGCCGGTCGGCGGAATGCCGCGCCACCAGGGCGGTTTTCATGGGGACCGGATGGCCGTAGCCTACTCGGAGATCGCGCGCGCCCTCGCCGGGGCCAGGCGGCGTCGGGGCTGGATCGCCGCCGCCGCCTTTCTCGGCTACGGAGCGTCGGCGGCGCTCCTCTTCCTGCTCCTCGGGGCTGCGGCGCTCTCCCTGGGGGCGGGCCCCTGGGTACGCCCCATCGCCCTCTCGCTCGCCGTGTGCGCGGTCGGGGCCGCGGCAGGATGGACCGTCCTCTCGGTGCTCCGCTCCGGCCTGGGCGAGCCCGGGGCGGCGCGAGCCCTCGCGGCCGAGGACGAGTCGCTGCGCTCGGACCTGCTCTCGGCGGTGGAGCTCGAGCGCGACCGCGGCGAGGTGCAGCGCACCGGCCGCTTCAGCGTGGCTCTCCTCGACGCGCACGCCGTCCGCACCGCCGAGCGCGCCCGGGGCGTGGACCTGCGCCGGGCCATCCCGGCCCGCCCCGCTCGCCGGGCCGGCCTGGCCCTGGGCGGAGTCTCGCTCCTCCACCTCGTGGCCCTGGTCGCTGGCGGCGCGACCCTGGCCGGCGCCTACGGGCGCGTGCTCGCCGGCGAGCCGGCCCGGGCCGGGCCGCCGCGCGCCGAGCCCATCACCGGCGACGTGCAGATCACCTATCGCTACCCGGCCTACATGGGCCGGCCCGAGAAGAAGCTCTCCGGCACCGGCGGCGAGGTGGCCGCCCCTTCCGGCACCGAGGTACGCCTCGAGACGCGCTCGGATCGACCGGTCGTCGAGGCCCAGATCCTGCTCGAGACCGGGGCGCGGACGGCGCCCGCGGCGCGGGCGGGCGGCGAGCCGGACCCCGCCGGCCAGGCTGCGCCCGCTCGGGAGGGCCCGCAAGTTCTGGCGCTCTCGGTCGCGAACGGGCGCGACCTCTCCGGCGGCTTCGTGGTGAAGGACTCGGGCAGCTACCGCTTCCGCTTCACCCGGGGCTCGAAGGTGCTGGCGCTCGGGCCGCCCATCCCGGTGGCGGCCGAGCCGGACGCCTTCCCCGAGGTGCGCATCACCGCCCCGGCCCAGGAGGTGGAGGTGGACGCCCGCGACCGGGTCCGAGTGGACTGGATTGCCTCCGACGACGTCGGCCTCCAGGACCTGACCCTGGTGCTCAAGGTCCCCGCCGCAGAGGAGAAGCGCCGGGTGGTGCGGTCCTTCGACGCCACCCGCCGCGAAAGCGGCTCCCTGGAGGTCGACCTGGCGCCGCTGCGGCTCGCCGAGGGGGAGAAGCTGCTCTACTGGCTGGAGGTGCGCGACGGCGACGCCGTCTCCGGACCGAAGCGCGCCGCCTCCACCACCCACGCCGTGAAGATCTACAGCGAGGCCGAGCACCGCCGGGCGGCGCTGCAGAAGGCGCAGGCGCTGTGGGAGGAGATGGTGCGGCTCCTGGGCGACCGGCTGGAGCGGCTGCCGCGCGGCGAGAAGTCCAACTTGGAGTCGCTGTCGGTGGGCGAGTCCTTCGACCTCCGCGGCCGGACCCTGGCCGACCGGCTGCGCGCGGCGGCCGCCGAGCTGCGGCGGGACCGCTCGGCGCCGGCAGAGCTGGCCGCCGCCCTGGCGAACGTCTCGGGCGGCGTCCGCGCCGTGGCGGAGCGGACGGCCACCGCCCGCCTGAACCTGGGGCGCCTCCTGCGGATGGGGCGGGCCGACGACCTCCGGCTCCAGCGCTGGGTGGACGACCTCGACGCCGAGATGGACGCCGAGCTGGAGAAGGACGTCCTCTACCTCGAGAAGCTCTTCGACCAGCGCAAGGCCGAGGACCTGGTGCGGATGGCGCGCGACCTGGCCCAGCGCCGGCGCGACCTGGCCTCGCTGCTCGAGAAGTATCGCCAGGCTCCGAGCGACCAGGCCCGCAAGGAGCTGCTGGCCGAGGTGGCGCGGCTCAAGGCGCGCATGCAGGAGATGCTGGCCCGCATGGCCGAGCTGGCCAAGGGGATCGACGACGAGCACATGAACGCCGAGGCTCTGGCCGAGATGTCCCGCTCCAAGGACCTCATGGGCGGGCTCGACCGGGTGGCCGAGATGCTCCAGAAGGGCGATCTGGAGGCCGCCCTCCGGGAGCTCGACGCCATGGGCAGCCTGATGCAGGAGATGCTGGCCTCGCTGGAGCGCACCGCCGGCCAGCCGGGGAAGCAGAACGCCGCCCTGGCCAAGGAGATGATGGAGCTGAAGCGCCAGCTGGAGGCGGTGCAGGCCGAGCAGGAGCAGCTGGCAGCCGAGACCGAGCGGGTGAAGGCCGAGTACCGGCGGCGCATCGCCGAGCGCATCCAGGCCGCCGAGGACCGGGCCCGGCACATGGCCGAGCTGGCCCGCGAGGCGCGCGAGCGGGTGCGCGAGGCCGGCAAGGGCGTCGGCATGAGGTCGGAAGAGGCCTTCGGCACGTCGCGCGACCGCCTCCAGGATCTGGAGAAGGCCCTGGCCATGCGCGACTTCGACGCCGCCCTGGAATCGGTGCGGCGGGCGCTCCCCCCCATGCAGCGGCTGGCCATCGAGCTCGAGGAGGACGCCCTCACCGCCGAGCGCTACCCGATGGGCCGCGAGCCGGAGAGGGCGCGCGAGGCGGCCCAGAAGGCGGAGGCGGCGCTGCCGCCGGCGCGCCAGGTGCGCCAGGAGCTGGAGCGCCTCTTCCCCGACCCCCGCGCCGTGCTCGGCCCCGGCGAGCAGGCGCGCCTGGATCGACAGTCGCGCCGCCAGGCCGAGCTGGAGCGGCAGGCGGGGGCCATGCAGCAGCGGCTCCAGCAATTGATGAAGGAGGCCCCCATCTTCCCGCCCCAGGCCCCCCAGCTGGTGGGCGAGTCGCGCGGCCACATGCAGCAGGCGGCCGAGGAGCTCGGCCGCAAGAACCCCCAGCGCGGCCACTCGCAGCAGCGCCAGGCCCTGGACGCGCTCTCGCGCTTCAGGAAGGGGCTGGAGGAAATGGCCCGCCGCGGCGGCCGTGGCGGCGGGGGCTTCCCCTTCCCGTTCGCCGCCGTCGACCTGGGCGGCGGCGGCGAGGAGGGGTCGATGGGCGATCCCTCGCGCGAGAAGGTGGAGATCCCCGGCGCCGAGGCACACCGGGCCCCGGAGGAGTTCCGCCGCGACCTGCTCGAGGCCATGAAGCAGGGCGCCCCCGAGGCCTACCAGGCCGAGGTGAAGCGCTACTACGAGGAGCTGGTGCGATGACCGGCCGGGCGCTCCGTCTGGCGGCCCTGGTGGCCCTGGCGCCGGCCCTCGCCGCCCCGGCCCCGCAGGCCGAGGACGCGCCGCAGCGCTACCGGCAGGTGGCCGTGGCCATGCGCCACCTGGTGGACGAGGAGATGGACCAGGCGCGGGCCCTGGTGGAGCCGCTGCTGGAAGCCCACCCCGGCGACCCGGCGGTGGCCATGGCGGCGGGGGTGCTGCGCCTGCACGAGCAGCGCTACGACGAGGCGGTCCGGCTGCTGGAAGCCTCCGACGCCTCGAGCCCGGGTACGCCCGGCGACTGGCTCGAGCTCGCCCGCAAGGCCCGCGAGGTCACCCGGGGCTACCAGCGCGCCGAGGGGCGCCACGTCGTGGTCTTCCACCCCAAGGGGAAGGACGAGGTGCTGGTGCCGTACCTCCAGGAGATGCTGGAGGCGGAGCGGGCGGCGCTGGAGCGGGCCTTCGGCCGGGTGCCGGCCGGCAAGGTGGCGGTGGAGATCGTGCCCAGCACCCGCGACCTGGCCAGGCTCTCCACCCTCAGCGAGGAGGAGATCAAGACCTCCGGCACCATCGCCATCTGCAAGTTCAACAAGCTGATGGTGACTTCTCCCAAGGCGCTGCTGCGCGGCTACGACTGGCTCGACACCGCGGCCCACGAGTACGTCCACTACGTGGTGACGCGCCACACGCGCAACCAGACCCCCATCTGGCTGCACGAGGGGATCGCCAAGTGGGCAGAGACCCTCTGGAGGGGCCGGGGCGGCGAGTCCATGTCGCCCTATTCGGCGGCGCTCCTCCGCGACGCCGCCCGCCAGGGCCGGCTCATCACCTTCGCCCAGATGCACCCCTCCATGGCCAAGCTCCCCTCGCAGGAGGACGCCGCCCTGGCTTTCGCCGAGGTGCTGGCGGCGGTGGAGTGGATCGAGCGCCGCGGCGGGCCGGGAGCCCTCGTCAAGGTGCTGGACAACGTGGCCGAGGGGCGGCCGGCGGACCAGGCGGTGTCCCGGGCGCTCTCGCTCCCCTTCGATGCTTTCCTCGCCGAGTGGCGGCGCTGGATGGCCACCCGGCCGTTGCCGGAGGGCGGCGACCGCGAGCTCAAGGTGCTGCGCTTCAAGGGCGACCCCAAGCACGGCGGCAGCCACTCGGAGTGGGCCGACATTCCCGACGATCGCGCCCGGGGCTTCGCCCGGCTGGGGGAGATCTTCCGCGAGCGCGGGCGCTGGGAGGCGGCGCGCCAGGAGTACGCCAAGGCGGTGAGCCGGGTGGGAGGGCGCTCGGCGGCGCTGGCCTCCAAGTTCGCCCTGGCCTCGCTCATGAGCGGGCGCGAGGGGGAGGCGGCGGCGGTGCTCGGCGAGGCGGTCCGGCTCCACCCGGGCTACGCCGCGCTGCACGTGAACATGGGGCGCCTCTACGCGAAGAAGCAGAGCTGGCAGGCGGCCCGCGACGCCTTCCTTCTCGCCAACCGCACCGACCCCTTCGACCCCGAGATCCACGCCGGCCTGGCCCGCGCCTACGAGGCGTTGGGCGAGAAGGCCCTGGCCGAGCGCGAGCAGCGCTTCGCCGGTCTCCTCGCGGGCGGCGACGAACGATAGGGCGGGCTCGTCCCCGCCTCGCAGGCCCTGCCACAGCCCGAAAGGAACCCCCGACCCCATGTCCGAACCCGCCCGTGAGACCGCCCCGGCCCCCGAGGCCGACCTCGCCGCCGTGGAGCGGCTGGCCCAGGCCCGGCGCCGCCTGCTGGGCGAGATCGAGAAGCGCATCGTGGGACAGAAGGAGGTGGTGGAGCACCTGCTCATCGCCCTCTTCGCCCGCGGCCACTGCCTGTTCGTGGGCGTGCCCGGGCTGGCCAAGACCCTGCTCATCTCCACCGTGGCCGAGGTGCTGAACCTCACCTTCAATCGCATCCAGTTCACCCCCGACCTCATGCCCTCCGACATCACCGGCACCGACGTGCTGGAGGAGGACCATGCCACCGGGCGGCGCGCCTTCCGCTTCGTGAAGGGGCCCGTCTTCGCGAACCTCCTCCTGGCCGACGAGGTGAACCGCACCCCGCCCAAGACCCAGGCGGCGCTGCTCCAGGCCATGCAGGAGTACCGGGTCACCGCCGGCGGGCAGACCTGGCCGCTGGAGCTGCCCTTCCTGGTGTTCGCCACCCAGAACCCCATCGAGCAGGAGGGCACCTATCCCCTCCCCGAGGCCCAGCTCGACCGCTTCATGTTCTACGTGAACGTGCACTACCCCTCGGCCGAGGAGGAGGTGGAGATCGTCCGCTCCACCACCGGCGCGGTGCGGCCGGTGCTGGAGAAGATCCTCTCGCCGCGGGAGATCCGCGAGCTTCAGGATCTGGTGATGCGCGTGCCGGCCGCCGACCACGTGGTCCGGCACGCCGTGGAGCTGGCGCGCCTCTCCCGACCGCGCGAGCCCGGGGCGCCGGACTTCGTGCGGGAGCACGTGGCCTGGGGCGCCGGGCCGCGCGCCTCCCAGTACCTGGTGCTGGGGGCCAAGGCCCGGGCGGTGCTGCACGGCCGGGTGGCGGCCTCGGTGGAGGACGTGCGGGCGCTGGCGAGGCCGGTGCTGGTGCACCGGGTGCTCACCAACTTCCGCGCCGAGAGCGAGGGAGTCTCGAGCGAGCGGATCGTGGACCAGCTCCTGGATCGGGTGAGGCCGTGATGGCGAGGACCACCCGCGTCGAGCCCCGGACGGCTTCGGTGGGGCGGGGGCCCGCCCCCCGCCGACTCGAGCCGCCCGGAACGGGCGGCGAGGCTTTGGCAATTTCCCCGGGGGCGAGGGTCTCCCGCCCGTGACCGCCCCTGGCACGTCCCTACTCGCCCCCGAGGTGCTGGCCGCGCTCCAGGGCCTCAAGCTCCGGGTGCGCCACGTCGCCGAGGGGCTGCTCTCCGGGCTGCACCAGAGCCCCCGCCACGGCCAGTCGGTGGAGTTCGCCGAGCACAAGGAATACGCGCCGGGCGACGAGATCCGTCGCATCGATTGGAAGGCCTGGGGCAAGACCGACCGCCTCTACGTGAAGCGCTTCGAGCACGAGACGAATTTGAGGGCCTGGCTGGTGGTGGACGCCTCCGGGTCCATGGGGTGGCGCGGGAAGGAGGGGCGCCTCTCGAAGCTCGAGTACGCGAGCTGCCTCTCCGGGACCATCGCCTGGCTCATGGTGCGGCAGCAGGACGCGGCCGGGCTCCTGGCGGTGGACCGGGCGGTGCGCCGCTCCGTGCCGCCCCGGGCCGCCGCAGCCCACCTGGGCGCGGTGCTCGACGCCCTGGCGGCCCTCGAGCCCGGCGGCGAGACCCGCCTCGCCGCCGCCGCCGACTGGCTGGTCGAGCGGGCGGCGCGCCGCGCCAGCGTGGTGGTGTTCTCCGACCTCCTCGACCCCGACGAGCAGGTGCTCCGCTCCCTCTCGCAGTTGCGCCGCCGCAAGCACGAGGTCACCGTCTTCCACGTCCTCGACCCGGCCGAGATCGAGTTTCCCTTCGACGACCCCACCCTGTTCCTCTCCATGGAGGACGGGCGGCAGGTGGAGGCCCATCCCCGCGACGTCCGCAGGGGGTACCTGGAGCTCGTCTCCGCCTGGCTCGAGCGGGTGCGCCGCGAGTGTGCCGAGGCCGACATCGATTACGTGCTGGCGCGCACCGACCAAGCCCTCGACGAGGTGCTGCTCCCGTTTCTGGAGAAGCGGGAGCGGAGCGCCGCGTGAGCCTCCACTTCGCTCACCCGGCGCTGCTGTGGGGCCTCTTGCTGGCGCTCCTGCCGCTCGCCATCCACCTCTTCTTCCGCCGTCGGCCGAAGCCGCTGCCCTTCCCGGCCCTGGAGTTCGTGCTCCGGGCGCGGCGCGAGACCGAGCGGCGGCTCAAGCTGCGGCGCATCCTGCTCTTCGTCGCCCGGACCGCCCTGGTGGCCGCGGCGGCGCTGGCCCTGGCGCGCCCGCGGGCGGTGGCCCCGGAGGCCGCCGCCGCCGTGACCGCCGGCCCCGCGGCGGTGGCCCTGGTCCTCGACGCCTCGGCCTCGATGCGCTACCAGCTCGGCGGCCGCCCCCTCTTCGAGCGCGCCCGCGCCGACCTCCTGGAGGTGCTGTCCGGCCTGGGGAGCGAGGAGCCGGCCACCGCGCTGGTCTGCGGCGGTCCGGCGCCGCCGGCGGCGCCTCCCCCGGGCTTCGACCGGGCGGCGCTGCGGCGCCTCCTGCGCGAGGCGGAGCCGGGGTTCGGACACACCGACCTCAGCGCCTGCCTGGCCGCCGCGGCCCGGGCCCTCTCGGAGCCGGCCGCGGGTGCGGCGCTGGGGCGCCGCATCGCCGTGGCCACCGACCTCGCCGCCACGGCGTGGCGGCTCGACGCCCCGGCTCCCATGGTGCGCACGCCGGCCGGCGCCGTCCGTCCCTCGGTGACCCTGCTCGACGCGGCCCGCGGCGCGGCGCTGCCGAACCTGGCGGTGACCGGGCTCGCCGCCGAGCCCGACCCGGCGGTCGGCCCGCGCGGCTGGCGGATCACCGCCACCCTGGCCCGCTTCGGGGGCGGCGACCCGGCCGAGGACGTGCCGCTCTCGCTCCACGTGGGGCTGGGGGCGGAGTCGCGCCTGCCGCTCAGGGCCTTCGCCGAGATCCCCGCCGCCGGCGCGGCGCGGAAGGTGCTCTCGCACGCCTTCGCGGCGGGCGGTCCCACCGCGGTGGGGGTGGCCCTGCCGGGCGACGCCCTGACGGTGGACGACGAGGCCTGGCTCACCCTCACCGTGCCCCGCGAGGTGCGAGCGCTGGTGGTGAACGGCTCGCCCTCGCCGGTCCGGCAGCGCGACGAGGCCTTCTTCGTCGAGGCCGCCCTGGCCTCGGCCTCCTCGTCGGTGCGCCCCACGGTGGTGGACGCGGAGGGGCTTCCCCGGGTGCGCTTCGCCGACTTCGACGTGATCTTCCTCCTGAACGTCCGCACCCTGGGGGCGAAGGCCTCCGAGCTCGCCGCCTTCGTGGAGAAGGGCGGCGGGCTCTTCCTGGCCCTGGGCGAGGAGGTGGACCCCGATCGCTACGACGCCGAGCTCTCGAAGCTCCTCCCGGCGCCGCTGCACCTCGTCAAGACCGCCGCCCAGCGCGGCGCCCCGGGCGCCGCCGAGCGGGCGGCGCGCTTCGCCGAGATCGACTGGGACCATCCGGCCCTGTCGGTCTTCACCGGGCCGGGGCGCGAGGGGCTGCTGTCGGTGCGGACGTGGCGCTACATGCTGCTCAAGCCCGGAGAGCGCGCCGGCGGGGCGGGCCGGGAGCGGGTGCTCGTCCGCTACGACGACGGGGCGCCGGCGCTGGTGGAGGCGCGCCGGGGCGAGGGCCGGGTCATGCTCTACACCTCCACCCTGGACCGGGAGTGGTCGGACTGGACCATCCGCACCAGCTTCCTCCCCGCTGTCCAGCGCATCGCCGCCTGGCTCGCCGGAGGCCTCGAGGAGCGGCGGGAGGCGCCCTCGGTGGTGTGGGCCTCGCGGACGGTGGCGCCGCTGGAGGGGCAGCGCATCCTGGCCCTGGTGGACCCTCAGGGGCGCGAGCGTCTCCTGCCGCCGCCGCGCCCGGGCGCCGCCCCCGGCCCGGCGACGGTGACGCCGGACCGGCCCGGGCCGTGGCAGGTGAAGGTGGAGGACGCCCGCGGAGCCCACCTCGAGCCGCGGCTCGCCTTTGCGGTGCTGGCCGATCCGCGCGAGTCGGACACCACCCGCCTCGACCCCAAGGAGGTCACTGCCTGGCTCGGCGGGGAGGCGCTGGCCCGGGTGCAGGGCGAGGGACCCTCCGGCGGCGAGGGGCGCTCCGTCCCGCTGTGGTCGATCCTGCTGGCGGTGGCGGTGGCGGCGTTCCTCGCGGAAGGCTGGCTCCTCGCCTAGGATGGCGGGGTGCCCACCCTCGACTCCGACTGCGCCGGCCTCTTCTGCGTCGGCTTCCACGGCACCTCTGCCACGCCGGAGGTGCTGGAGCTGGTGCGCCGAGGCGCCTACGGGGTGGTTCTCTTCGGGCGCAACGTCGAGTCGGCGGAGCAGGTGGCCGAGCTGTCGGCGGCCCTGAAGCGGGTGGCCGGCCGGCCGCTCCTGGTCTCGATCGACCAGGAAGGGGGAAGGGTGGCGCGGCTGCGCGCCCCGCAGGGCTTCACCGAGCTCCCGCCCATGCGGGCCGTCGGCGCCGCCGGCGACGAGGCGCTGGCCCGCGAGGTGGGAGCGCTCCTCGGCCGCGAGCTCCGGGCCGCCGGCATCGACCAGGACTACGCCCCGGTGGTCGACGTGGATACCAACCCCAGGAACCCGGTCATCGGCGACCGGAGCCTCTCCCGGGACCCGGAAGCGGTGGGCCGGCTGGGGGCGGCGCTGGCGTCCGGGATCCAGTCGCAGGGGGTGGCCGCCTGCGCCAAGCACTTCCCCGGGCACGGCGACACCCTCCAGGACTCGCACCGCGACCTGCCGCGGCTCGGCCATTCCCTCTCGCGCCTCCAGGCGGTGGAGCTCGTTCCCTTCCGGGCGCTGGCCCGGGCCGGCGTGGCCTCGGTCATGACCGCCCACGTGGTCTTCGAGGCCCTGGACGCGCGGCGGCCGGCCACCCTCTCCCCCCCGGTGATGCGCCTCCTTCGCGACTGGTGCGGCTTCGAGGGCTGCGCCGTCTCCGACGACCTGGAGATGAAGGCGGTGGCGGAGCACTTCCCGCTGGAGGAGGCGGTGCCCGCCTCGGTGGCCGCGGGGGTGGACGCGCTGCTCGTCTGCCACCACCACGAGGTGCAGGCCCGGGCGGTGGACCTGCTCCGGCGCGCGATGGAGCGCGGGGAGGTGAGCCGGGAGCGGCTCGCCGAGGCGCGCCGCCGGGTGGCGGGCCTGCTGCGCTGGGCCGGGCCACCGCCCGACCCCCGGACCGTCCGTAGGGCGCTGCGGACCCCCGAGCACCTGGCGCTGGCGGCGCGGGTGCCGCCGCTCCGGGCCGGGGGCGACCCCACCACCGCCTGACTGCTCAGCGCCGCTCCAGCAGCTTCAGTGCCACCATGGCGTAGAGGAACGCGTAGACCATGTGCTCCGGCCGGCGGGAGAGGGCGATGAGCTCGGCCACCGTGCGGGTGCCGTCCACCTGGGGCAGCAGCTCCGCCTCCCACCGGTCGAGCTGCACCTCGTGCAGGTCGTAGGGCGGGTCCTGGGAGGGGATGAGCCGCTCCTCGGGCGAGAGCAGGGCGCGGAGGCGCTCCGGCTTGTACAGCTTCTTCACGCCGCGGACGATGAGGTTGGCTGGGTTCAGGTCGAGCTTCACGGCCTCCCGGGCCGCCCGGTCGGTGAAGTGCAGCCGATACTGCCCCTCCTGCCAGCCGAAGATCGAGTAGATGATGGCCTTCACCTGCTGGGCCACGAAGTACAGCCGCTCGCCCTCCTTGAGCAGCCCCATCTCCACCAGCACGTCGCCGGTGCGCCGGCCGGTGCTGTCGGCGGCCGCCTTGACCAGCTCCAGCTGGGTGGGCGTGATCTTGGCCACCCGCACCAGGAAGGGGCCGAACCGGTCCGCCACCAGGTTGGAGATGGCGAAGCAGGGGCGGCCCCGCTCGAAGTAGACGGTCTTCTTCACTTTGCCCTTGAGCACGGTGAGCTCGCCGGTCTGCTGCGCCAGGTGGAAGGCGGTGACGAGGTCGGGGAAGCGCTCTCTGAGATCGCCCTCGGTCTGTGCCAGGTCGGGCGCGGGCCGGTGCGGGCGGGCCTCGGGCGTGGGGCGGGGCGGCGCCTGTCGCTGCGGCGACGGCGCCGGCCGGGCCGGGGCGGCCACCGGCGCGGCGGTGATGTTCTCGCCCTGGAGCGCCGCCACCTTGCCGCCCTCGGTGACCACCACCCGGCCGGTGAGCTCCATGCTCTCCAGCGGCTCGTCTCCCTCCACCGCGACCTCGACGTCGAAGTCGTGCGTCTCCGCCGGAGGGTGGGGCCGGGGCGCCGCCCGCGGCGCGGTCGCGGACGGCACCAGGGCGCGCAGCGTCTCCAGGAGCTTCCTGGCCTCGAAGGGCTTCTCGAAGTAGGCGGCCGCCCCGTGCTGGGCGCGGGCCTCGGAGGCAGCGCGGCCGCCCTTGAAGACCCCGGTCATGAAGACGAAGGGGACCTTGGCCTGCCGCAGCGCCGCCGCCACGTCGAATCCCATCATGTCGGGGAGGAGCACGTCCACCACCGCCACCTGGGGGCGCTCCAGGCCGACCAGGTCGACGGCCTGCCGTCCCTTGCTGGCAGTGACCGGCGTCCATCCGTCGGCCTCGAAGAGGCGCGCCAGGAGCTGCAGGAGCTCGACGTTGTCGTCGACCAGGAGCACCTTGGGGCGCGACATGCCCGGGCACCATATCGGACGATCCGGGTGAGCCACAACCGCACACCCCGGAGGCGCCCCGCGCGGCCGCGCGTGGATGGGGCGGCCCCTCACACGTCCCGTGAAGTAGCGATCGCGTCGAGTGTGGCGGGCCCATGACCCCCGTGCTATGTGAGCTCGACGTGCGCGTGCTCCGTCCCCTGGCCATGCTGGCCGCCTCCCTGGCGCTCACCGGCTGCCCAAAGAAGGGGGAGGAAGCGCTCGCGCCCGCCGGCGCGCCCCAGGTGGCGGTGCGCGACCGGATCCTGCTGGGCCACGTCGCCTCCATGACCGGGTCCGAGGCCACCTTCGGCGACTCGACCGACAAGGGCACCCGGCTGGCGCTCGAGGCCGCCAACGCCAGGGGCGGGATCAAGGGCAGGCAGGTGGATCTCAAGACCTACGACGACCAGGGCAAGCCCGAGGAGGCGGCGGTGGCGGCGACTCGCCTCATCGTCAACGACAAGGTGACACTCCTTCTCGGGGAGGCGGCCACCGGGCCGTCGCTGGCCATGGCGCCCATCGCCGACGCCAACCGGACGCCCATGATCTCGTCGTCGGCGACGAACCCGCGCGTCACCAGGGACCAGGGGAAGCTCAGGCCGTACGTCTTCCGCGTCTGCTTCGTGGACTCCTTCCAGGGCATGGTCATGGCCCGGTTCGCGCGGGAGAGCCTCAAGATCTCCAGGGTGGCCATCCTGCGCGACGTGGGCACCGACTACTCGGTGGGGTTGGCCGACTTCTTCCTCTCCCGGTTCAAGGAGCTGGGCGGCTCGGTCGTCGACGACCAGAGCTACAGCAAGGGGGATCAGGACTTCAAGGCGCAGCTCACCGCCATCCGGGGCAAGAACCCCGAGGCGGTCTACCTGCCGGGCTACTACACCGACGTGGCCCTCATCGTCCGCCAGGCTCGCGAGCTGGGCATCAAGGTGCCCTTCCTGGGCGGCGACGGCTGGGACTCCGCCAAGCTCTACGAGATCGGCGGCAAGGCCCTCGACGGCTGCTACTTCTCCAACCACTACGCCTCCGACGATCCGAGCCCGCGCATCCAGGAGTTCGTGAAGCGCTACCGGGAGAAGTACGGCGACGTGCCCGACGGCCTGGCGGCCCTGGGCCACGACGCCGCCCAGGTGGCGCTCGACGCCATGGCGCGGGCCAAGGACCTCTCCGGCCCCGCCATCAAGGAGGCGCTGGAGCAGACCAAGGACTTCCCCGGCGTCACCGGCGTCATCAGCATCGACGCCGACCACGACGCGGTGAAGTCGGCGGTGGTGCAGCGGATCGAGGGGGGCAAGGCGATCTACGTCACCGCCGTGAGCCCGTAGGCGGGGCGCCTCCCCCTGCCGGGGGCGCGCCCGACCGTTGCGCGGGCTCGTCGGGCTCGTCCCCCGCCGGGGGTCCGACGTGGCGAGGCCCGACGTGGTAAGGGATCGCGGGTGACGGAGCTGCTGCAGCACCTCGTCAACGGGATCTCGCTGGGGACGATCTACGCGCTCATCGCCCTCGGCTACACCATGGTCTACGGGGTGCTGAAGCTCATCAACTTCGCCCACGGCGACGTCTACATGGTGGGCGCCTTCGCCGGCTACTACCTGGCCGCGGCCCTGGGCGTGCGCGACGCCCCCTCGGTGATGAAGGCCTTCCTGGTCTTCGCCGGGGCCATGGCCATCTGCGGCCTGCTCGGCGCCGCCATCGAGCGCCTCGCCTACCGCCCTCTGCGAGGCCGCTCGCGACTGGCCGCCCTCATCACCGCCATCGGCGTCTCCTTCCTCCTGGAGTACGGCTTCCAGCTGCCGCGTTGGAGCTTCCTGCCCTTCGACTTTCCGCCCGGCCCCACCCCGCGCTTCTTCCCGGAGCCCTTCGCCAGGGTGGAGTGGACCCCGCTGGGCGTCCACCTCTCCAACTACGACGTGATCTCGCTGGGGGTGGCCTTCGCTTTCATGCTCGGGCTTCAGTTCGTGGTCTACCGGACCCGGTTCGGCACCGCCATGCGGGCGGTCTCCTTCGACGCCCAGGTGGCCGGCCTGATGGGCATCCCGGTGAACCGCATCATCGCCTGGACCTTCGTGCTCGGCTCGGTGCTGGCGGCGGCGGCGGCGCTGCTGGTGGCGGGCTCGCGGCCGCGCATCGACCCCATCATGGGGCTCATGCCGGGGCTCAAGGCCTTCGTGGCCGCGGTCTTCGGCGGGATCGGTAACGTGCCGGGCGCCATGCTGGGCGGCCTGGCGCTGGGGCTGGCCGAGGAGCTAGTGGCCGGCTACACGGTCTCCTCGTTCCGGGACGCCATCGCCTTCGGAATCCTCATCCTGGTGCTGCTTGTGAAGCCCGAGGGGCTCCTGGGGCGGGTGACCGCGGAGAAGGTCTAGTGCCGCGCCGCACATGTCATACGCCGGTTCCCTTGCGGCGCGGCACGCGGGTGGGGGTCCGGGGGAGGCGGCGCTCCGCCTCCTCCGGTAGGGCTCTGCGGGGAGGGCCCGGGCCTTGCCCCTGCCTGCAAGGCCCGGGGCCTTCCCCGCAAAGTGCGACGGAGCAGAAGTCCTTCGGGGCAGTCGGGCACCGGTTCGGGACTTCTGCGGAGGAGCACTAGTGGCGGGGCTCCGCACCGCGCTGCGCTCGCTCCAGCCCTTCCTGCTGGCGGCCCCGTTGCTGTGGCTCCTGCAACGCGGCCTGGACCAGGCCTGGACCATCTTCCTGGTCGGGGTGCTGGTGAACGTCATCCTGGCGGTGTCGCTCAACGTGGTGAACGGCTTCACCGGGCAGTTCTCCATCGGCCACGCCGGCTTCATGGCGGTGGGGGCCTACACGGCCGCGACCATCACGGTGGCCCTGCGCGAGGTCCAGATCCTGGGGCTTGGGCCTCGGGTCTCCGACGCAGCCATCTTCGCGCTGGCGCTCGCGTGCGGGATGGCGCTCGCCGCCCTGGCCGGCCTCCTGGTGGGCATCCCCTCGCTCCGGCTGCGCGGCGACTACCTGGCCATCGTCACCCTGGGCTTCGGCGAGATCATCCGGGTGGTCATCGAGAACGCCCGCTTCCTCGGTCAGGCCACCGGCATCTCGGGCCTGCCGCCGCACACCACCCTCCTGTGGGTCGGGCTCTCGGCCGTCGCCGCCGTGGTCATGGCGCGGCGGCTCCAGATCTCGACCCAGGGGCGGGCGCTCCTCGCCATCCGCGAGGACGAGGTGGCCGCCGAGGCCATGGGCGTGGACACGGTGGGCTACAAGGTTCGGGCCTTCGTCATCTCGGCTGCCTTCGCCGGCCTGGCCGGGGGGCTCCTGGTCCACCAGATCCTGCTGTGCACGCCGCGCATGTTCACCTTCGTGAAGTCCTTCGAGGTGGTGGCCATGGTGGTGCTGGGCGGGATGGGGTCCATCACCGGCTCGGTGGTGGCCGCCCTGGTGCTCACCGCGGCGCCGGAGGCGCTGCGCGCCGCGGAGCAGTACCGCATGGTGACCTTCTCGCTCTTGCTGGTGGTGCTGATGCTCGTCCGGCCCACCGGGCTCCTCGGCAGCCGTGAGCTCTGGGACCTCCTGCCGCCGCTGCGGCGGCGCGTCGGGGGGAGCGCGACGTGAGCGCCCCGGTGCTCGAGGCCCGCGGGGTCGAGGTCCGCTTCGGCGGCCTCAGGGCCCTGTCCGGGTTCGAGCTCGAAATGCGCCCCGGCGAGCTGGTGGGGCTCATCGGTCCGAACGGAGCCGGGAAGACCACCGCCTTCAACGCCATCACCGGCGTCCACTCGCCCACCGCCGGCGAGGTGCGGGTGGCCGGCGAGCGCGTCGACGGCCTGCGCCCGCACCAGATCTGCGCTCGCGGCGTGGCCCGCACGTTTCAGAACGTTCGCCTCTTCAAGGACCTCTCGGCGCTGGACAACGTGCGCATCGCCTGCCACGCCGGGGCCCGCAGCGGTTTCCTCGGAGCCTGGCTGCTCACCCGCCGCCACCTCACCGAGGAGAGGCGCATCGCCGAGCGGGCCGAGCGCTTCCTCGAGGTGATGGGCCTGTGGCACCGGCGGTGGGAGCTCTCGCGCAACCTCCCCTACGGCGAGCAGCGGCGGCTGGAGATCGCGCGCGCCCTCGCCACCGGCCCCCGGGTGCTCTGCCTCGACGAGCCGGCGGCCGGCACCAGCGCCGCGGAGAAGGCGGCGCTGATGCATCTCATCCGGCGGGTCCGCGACGAGTTCCGGCTGGCGGTGCTGCTCATCGAGCACGACATGAAGGTGGCCATGGGCGTCTCCGAGCGCATGCTGGTGCTGGACCACGGCGTCGTCATCGCCCGGGGCACGCCGGAGGCGGTGCGGCGCGACCCCAGGGTCGTCGAGGCCTACCTGGGCGACGCCTACCTCGAGGAGCGGCACATGGCGCGGTCGCCTGCGGAGGAGCCGTGACCGCGCCGGCGCGCGCGCTGGCGCCGCCCGAGGCGCCGCCTCCCCAGCCGTCGCTGGTGAACGTGCTGGAGGTGCGCGGGCTCTCGGTTCACTACGGGGTGGTCCCGGCCCTCCGCGGCGTCTCCCTCGACGTGCCCGAGGGGCAGGTGGTGGCCCTCATCGGGGCCAACGGGGCCGGCAAGAGCACCACCCTCCGGGCCGTCTCGCGCATGATCCGGGCCACCTCCGGCTCGGTGCGCTTCCGGGGGGAAGAGGTGGGCCGGCTCGCCTCGAACCAGCTGGTGGCCAGGGGCATGGCCCACGCGCCCGAGGGGCGGGGCATCTTCCTCAACCTGACCGTCCAGGAGAACCTCCACTTGGGCGGCTACCTGCGGCGCGACCGGGAGGGCCTGGCCCGAGACCTGGAGCGGGCCTACGCCCTCTTCCCCATCCTCCGGGAGCGGCGCGGCCAGGTCTCGGGCACGCTCTCCGGCGGCGAGCAGCAGATGCTGGCGGTGGCGCGGGCCCTCATGAGCCGCCCCCGGCTCCTGCTCCTCGACGAGCCGTCGCTGGGTCTCGCTCCCCAGGTGGTGGAGCGGATCTTCCAGGTGCTCCGCGAGATCAACCGGGACGGCGTCTCGCTGCTCCTCGTCGAGCAGAACGCCCACCAGGCGCTGCAGATCGCCCACCGGGCCTACGTGCTCGAGACCGGCCAGGTGGTGATGCAGGGCACCGGACGGGAGCTCCTGGCCTCGCCCGAGGTCCGCCGGGCGTACCTGGGAGAGTGAGCGGAGGGGCCATGCGTTTCCAGGGCCAGCCACGCCGCCTCACCACGCTGCCGCTGGCCGCCGCCACCTTCTTCATCGTCTCCGGCGGGCCCTACGGCCTGGAGGAGATCGTGGCCGGCCACGGTTACGCCGCCACCCTGGGCCTCCTCCTGGCCACCCCGCTCGCTTGGAGCCTGCCGGTGGCGCTTCTGGTGGGCGAGCTCTCGTCGGCTCTGCCCCGAACTGGCGGCTACTACGTGTGGGTGCGCCGCGGCCTGGGACCGTTCTGGGGGCTGCAGGAGGCCTGGCTCTCCCTGGCCGTCACCGTCGTCGACCTGGCCATCTACCCGGCCATGCTGGTGGCCTACCTGGGCCAGCTTCTGCCGGGCCTGGCCCGGGTGGAGGTCGGGAGCCCAGGCTGGGCGGCGGCGCTGGCGATGATCGCCCTCTGCCTGCTCTGGAACCTGGCGGGCATCCGCGCCGTGGGCATCGGCTCCGAGTGGGTGGGGGCGCTGGTGCTCCTTCCCTTCGCGGTCATGGTGGCCGTGGCCGCCGCCGCGCTCCCCGCCGGCGGCTGGGAGCGGCTCGCCGCCTCGCTGGCGGCGCCGGCGCCCGCGGCCGACGGGTCGGCCTGGGTGGCCGGGATCATGGTCTGCATCTGGAACTACATGGGATGGGACAACGCCTCCACCTTCGCCGGCGAGGTGGAGGACCCGGGCCGCAGCTACCCGCGCGCCATGCTGCTCGGCGTCCTGCTGGTGGCCGCCTGCTACCTCCTCCCGGTGCTGGCCGCCGCCGTCGTCGGGTTCCCGCCCCAGGGCTGGGAGACGGGAACCTGGGTGGAGGTGGCGCGGCGCTTCGGAGGCGCGCCGCTGGCGGGCCTGGTGGTGGCGGGCGGGGCGGTCACGGTGGTGGGCATGTTCAACGCCATCCTGCTCTCCTGGTCCCGGCTCCCGGTGGCGCTGGCCGAGGAGGGCTGGCTCCCCGCCGCCTTCGCGCGCCGCAGCGCCCGCACCGGCGCCCCGGTGATCTCGCTCGCCACTGGCGCGCTGCTCTGCGCGACCTGCGTCGGCATGGGCCTGCGACGCCTCATCGAGATCGACGTCCTCATCTACGGCGCTTCGCTGGTCCTGGAGTTCGCAGCCCTGGCGGCGCTGCGGATTCGCGAGCCGGACCTCGAGCGCCCGTTCCGGGTCCCGGGCGGGCTCGCCGCCGCCTGCGCGCTCGGGGTCCCGCCCACGGTCCTCTTCGCGCTCGGCGCTTACTGGGTGTGGGGCGAGCCGGCCGCCCTGGGGCTCACCGCGGGCGAGGTGGGGCTGGCGGTGGCGGCCGCCGGGCTGGTCTGGTGGCTCGGCGGCCGAGGGGCGGCCCGGCCGCTGCTCGCCGGCGGCCCGGCGACGTCGCCAGCGGAGCCCTCCGCTGGGCCCCCACCCGCCGCCGGCGCGGACCCGCCCGGAGCCGGCCCGCTACCGCCCGAGGCATGAGTTCAGCGAGTGGAAAGCACGTTGACGTGCGGATCGTGGCCCGGTCGCACGGGCGCCGGCGCGGATCCAGGTGATCTGAAGCTCCCTCATCGCGCAACCGCTTCCCGCGAGCCTCGGTGATGTCCGCGGCGGCCTGGTCTCGCCGGAGGGCGCCTCCGGAGCGAGCCCCGGCCGCCCCGATGCGCGCGACCCGGGGCCCGTGGTCGCGGCGAGCAACCGTCGTGGAGCGCCAATGCGCCGAGGAGGTCCTCAGGCTGCGCGACCGACGTTTGCGAGCTGCCGCGCGTTCCTCGTCGCCGCGCGGCCGCCGCTCCGGGGTCGCGAGCGAGGACAGCGCCCGGAGGCGAGACCGGGCCGCCGGGGATCCCGGAAACCGGCGGGCGCTGTTCAGCGGACCTGGACCGCCAGCTCCTCGAGCCGCCGCCGCCGGGACGGGCCCAGCCACAGCTGCCCGGCAGCCACCAGGAGCATGAGGACGAAGGAGCCGGCCCAGACCGTCGCCGCCCCGCGCCGGGACAGCACCGCCCCGCCCAGCGCCGGCGCGGCGAAGAACGCCAGCGCCCAGGAGAGCGAGAAGGCTCCCTGGTAGCGCCCGCGCAGCGGCGCCGGCGCCAGATCGGCGGCCAGGGCGCTCGCCACCGGATGGTTGGCGATCTCGCCCAGCGTCCAGACCAGGATGCCGAGGGCGTAGGCCGGCGCCGTGTGCAGGAGGCCGTGCAGGCCGAAGCCGGCGCCGATGAGCAGCGCCGCCGCCGCCATCATCCGCGATCGGTCGAAACGCGCCAGCACGCGGCTCGCCGCCGGCTGGACCAGCACGATGACGATGCCGTTCAGCGACAGGAGGACCCCGAAGGCCGCCGGCCCGAGGCCGTGGGCCCGCATGTCGAGGGGCAGCACCAGCTGGAACTGGAAGAAGACCAGCGCCACCAGGAAGTTCAGGGCCAGGAACGGGGCGTAGACCCGATCCCGCAGCGGCCGGGCCGCCCCGGCCAGCGCCGCGCCCGCCCCCTCGACGGGCGCCCCGGCGGGGCGCGTCTCCGGCACGCGACTCCAGACGATGGCGGCGAAGGCGAGGGTGGTGAGGCCGTCGACGGCGAAGACCGCGACCCAGCTCACGGTGGCGAGCAGGCCTCCCAGGGTGAAGCCCAGCGAGAAGCCCAGGTTCACCGCCCAGTAGAGGAGGCCGTAGGCGCGCGGGCGGTCCTCGGGCGGAACCAGGTCGGCCACCGCCGCCTGCACCGGCGGGCGGTACATCTCGCCTACGAAGCCGGTGGCGAAGACCAGCGCGGCGACGGCCAGGGAATGCCTGGCGAGGCCCAGGGCCACGGCGCACGATCCGCCCAGCGAGAGGGAGAGCAGCATGGTGGGCCGGCGCCCCACCCGGTCGGTGAGGACGCCCGCCACCGGCCCGGCCAGGGCGGCGCCGCCTCCGTAGAGCGCCACCACCAGGCCGGCCTCCGAGGGCGAGAGGCCGCGCCGCTCGGTGAGGTACAGGGCCAGGTAGGCGACGATGAAGCCGCCCACCCGGTTGACCAGGAGGCCCGTCCAGAGCCACCAGTAGGCCGACGGCAAGCCGCCGCCCAGGTCGTCGAGGAGGCGGCGCAGACGGCTCGGGGGAGTGGGTCCGGCGCGATCCGGCGGCTCGTTCATGGCCGAGCGCAGCCTACGGCGCGGCCGGTCCGGCGGCAAACAGACGGCGCCGCGCCGCGCGCCCCTCACCCTCCGGCGAATGCCCGAGTGCCTCCCCTCACCCCCCGCGGCACACGGGGCGTCGGTTGTGGCCCTCTCCCCGGAGGACCCCTGAGCATCGTCACATCTTCCGGCTCATCCGTCGGCACGGGTACTGCTCTGTTCAGCGGCAGCCCAGGGCGCTGCGGGGCCGCTCGCGGCGGCGGGCCTGGGCAACGAAGGAGAGGGCGGCGAAGCCGGCCAGTCGGGCCGGTTCCGCGCGGGCGAAGCGTGCTCGCTCTCATCCCGCCGCCATCGCCTCCCGGGCCATCGGCACCGCGCCGCCACTACCTGCAAGATCAGTAAACCTACCCTTCCGGTACTTCCGCATGTGCTCCCGCCCGTAGACCTGCTCGGCGTAGAGGAGATTATGTGACTTGCAGAGAAGTCGGAGGCGGTCGATCGTCGCCCTTCCTCCCCGGCCAACCGGATCCACGTGATCGACCTGCAGCTGCCAGCGGCTGCCGCAGCGCCGGTCGTCCGGACCGACCCAGGCGCAGCAGCCGCCGTCCCGCTCCCACACCTGCCGTCGCAGCTCGGCGGGGATGCCGGCCGGGTCCTTCGTAGGCGTGGCCTCCGGCGTCTTCCGGGCCGGCTTCACCGCCCCCTGGCGCTTGCCGTGCTTCTCGATCCCGCAGCGGATGGCCTCGTGCAGGACGGCGGCCAGGTCCTTTCTGGGGAACTTGTGGCTGAGCATCATGGCCAGGGTTTCGAGATCGTCCTTGCAGGCGCCGTCGATGGTCACCCGCAGGGACCACAGGTCCTGCGAGACGGCGCGCATCTCGGCTGGGTGGGGGCGAGGCGCCTCCTCCAGGGCGAGAGGCGCCGCGCCTTGCAGCCGTTGGTGTGACGGCTCCCTCTCCGCATCCCGCAGCTCCGGAGAGCTCTCGGACGGAGAGGGAGCGGTAGCCTCGACCGGCTCGGGGAGCCTCCGGAGCCCCTCCCTGGGCGCGGGCCGCGGCTTCAGCGACGCCACCAGGTGGTCCACCTCGGCGGTGGTCCGAAAGGCCGCCCGGGCGACCAGCTCTTCGGCGTTCTCCTCGGTCAGCACCTGGCCCAGCAAGGCCAGGGTGGTCAGGCACAGCCTCCCGTCCCGGAGGGCCTCGGCGAGCCTGGGAAAGCGGCGCAGCACCTTCATGGCGGCGATGCGCCGGCCGGCCGGGCCCTCCCGGAGGTGGAGGGCCTCGAGGCAGAAGGTCCACAGGGAGCCGTAGCCCAGCTCCAGATACGCCCGCCTCCGATCGAACTCGTCGAGGTGGAGGAGGAAGTCGACCTGGATCTGGCGTTCGTCGCCGGCGAGCTCGCCCAGCCGCCGAGCCAGGGTGCGGGAGTCGAGGGAGGAAGGGGTCTTCGCGGTCATGAGGCCTCCGTGATGACCCTTGGTAACACGGGAATCCGGGCCCTCGTATGGAGGCCCTTGGGAGGCCCGTTGAGGCGCGTCCGTCGAGGGGGCGCCGCCACCCCTCGGGCGATCCTCCAGCGCGCTCAAGGCGGCGCTCCGTGGGCCAGGAGCGGCCTTCCGGAGCGACCCGATCCACGCCGGCGAGATCCGGCATTTTCGATGTCAAGGGGTTTCGTCGAATTTCGCGCAGTGAACCCAACCGGGATGCACTGCAAGCGTAACCGCAGCCGCCGGTCCAGCGACTGCCCGCGCGCTGCCGCCGTCCCCCTCGTTGCCGAGAAACGATGCCTGCATCACATCCGCTGCGGGTCTCGGGATGGTCACCGGAACGGCACCGAGGTGCGACCAGTGCTCAGGGAGGACCCCGGAGGGGAGAGGGCTCACGCGTCCCTCGCCTTCCGCGCGGCGTGAGGGGCGTGCGCCAGCCGTCCTACGATCGCTCGATGACCCCGCAGGCGATCCGCGGGCCGGCGTTGCCGGCCGGGTCCGTCATCTCGTCGTCCGCCTTCTCGTGGACTACCAGCGCCGCGCCCTGCGGTCCGAAGAGGGAGTTCGGCCCGGCGGCGAGGCTGGCGCCCTTCACCAGCGCCTTGGCCTCGCCCTTGCCGTCGGCGCTCACCTGGACGTTGGGCAGGTCGCCCAGGTGGGGTCCCTCCGGGTTCTTCGCGCCATGCTTCTTCCCGGTCGGGTTGAAGTGCGGGCCCGCGCTCTGGAAGTCGGGCGCCTCGCACTTTCCGACGGCGTGCACGTGGAAGGCGTGCACGCCCGGCGCCAGGTCGTTCAGGTGGAGGGCGATCACGACGCCATCGCCGTCGGCCTTGAGCTGGGCCGTGCCCACGGGCGCGCCCTTGGCGTTCTTGAGGACTGCCTTTGCAGCGGCCGGATCCGCTGCGAGGGCCGCGGCGGGGAGGAGCAGGACGGCGAAGGCGGCGAGGCGCATGGGACCTCCTGGTCTCGAGGCGAGCGTGCCGTGGGAGTAACGCGCGTCGCCCTTTTCCGCCGCCGTCGGACCACTTGGGGGTGGAGCGACCCGCGCGGGAGCGGCCTCGAGCGAAGAGAGCACGGCCGCCCCCGAACCAGCGGGGCGGCCGTGCTGGAACGCGGGGAGATGGCGCCCCCGCGCCCGCGGTCGATCAGACGTCGAAGTACAGGGCGAACTCGAGCGGGCTGGGGCGCATCCGCACCGGGGTCACCTCCTTGTCCATCTTGTAGGAGATCCAGGTCTCGATGACGTCCTCGGTGAAGACGTCGCCCTTGAGCAGGAAGGCGTGGTCGCGCCGCAGGTGGTTCAGCGCCTCCTCGAGCGAGCCCGGCATCTTGGGAATGTCCTTCAGCTCCTCGGGGGTCATCCCGTAGATGTCCTTGTCGAGCGGCTGCCCGGGGTTGGTCTTGTTCTCGATGCCGTCCAGGCCGGCCATGAGCATGGCGGCGAAGGAGATGTAGCCGTTGCAGGCCGGATCCGGCGACCGGAACTCGATGCGCTTGGCCTTGGGGCTCGGCGAGTACATGGGGATGCGGATGGCCGCCGAGCGGTTCCGGGCCGAGTAGGCGAGGTTGATCGGCGCCTCGAAGCCCGGCACCAGCCGCTTGTAGCTGTTGGTGGTGGGGCAGCAGAAGGCCGCCAGCGCCGGGGCGTGCCTCAGGATGCCGCCCACGTAGTGCAGCGCCAGCTCGGAGAGGCCTGCGTAGCCGTCTCCGGCGAACAGCGGCTTGCCGCCCTTCCAGATCGACTGGTGGGTGTGCATGCCCGAGCCGTTGTCGCCGTAGAGCGGCTTGGGCATGAGGGTCACGGTCTTGCCGTGGCGCCGGGCGACGTTCTTGAGGATGTACTTGTACCACATGAGCTTGTCGGCCATGTTCACCAGCGAGTCGAAGCGCATGTCGATCTCGGCCTGGCCGGCGGTGGCCACCTCGTGGTGCTGCTTCTCCACGTAGATGCCGACCTGCTCCATCACCGCGCACATCTCGGAGCGGATGTCCTGCTGGCTGTCGGTGGGGGCCACCGGGAAGTAGCCCTCCTTGTAGCGGGGCTTGTAGCCGAGGTTGCCGCCGGCCTCTTCGCGGCCGGTGTTCCACTGGCCTTCCACCGAGTCGATCTTGTAGAAGGCGTGGTTCACGCCCGCGTCGTAGCGGACCTCGTCGAAGATGAAGAACTCGGGCTCGGGACCGTAGTAGGCGGTGTCGCCGATGCCGGTGGACTTCAAGTACTTCTCCGCCTTGATGGCGATGTTGCGCGGGTCGCGCGAGTAAGGCTCCTTGGTGATGGGGTCGACCACGTTGCAGATGAGCGACAGCGTCGTGTGGGCCATGAAGGGATCGATCACGGCCGTGTTGGGGTCGGGGACCACCAGCATGTCGGAGGCGTGGATCGCCTGCCAGCCGCGGATGGAGGAGCCGTCGAATCCCAGCCCCTCCTCGAAGACCCCCTCCGTGAGCTCGTCGATTGGGGTGGTGAAGTGCTGCCAGATACCGAGGAAGTCGTTGAACTTGAGGTCCACGAACTCCACCTTCTTCTCCTTGATGAGATCGAGGACCTGCTTCGGGGTGGTGTTGGCCATCTCGTTCTTTCCTTTGCCTGTGCGGGCGAGGAGGTTCCGGGCGGTCGGGGTAGCACGGCACGTGCCACCGGGGAACGCCCCGATCTGGCCACTTCGGGCAAGGGCGCGGGACGCTTGCTCGTTTTCCAGGCAGGCGGTGCCCGCCCGCCGGGCAGCGGGTCGCCGGGGCGGTTAACACACTTCGCTGTCTCGTCGCGACCGCGACGGGTGTGGACACGGGCAGGAGGCGCGGAGGTTGTCGGACGCTCGCGAGCAGGCGGCCCGGCTCTACCGGGAGCACGGCCCGGCCGTGTACCGGCGATGCCTCCGCCTGCTCGGGAACCGGGAGGCGGCACGCGACGCCACGCAGGAGGTGTTCGTGAAGCTGGTGCGGGACATGAAGCGGCTCTCGGACCGGGAGACGGCCTTGCCCTGGATCTACCGGGTGGCCACCAACCACTGCCTGAATCTCCGGCGCGACGCCGCCCGCCGCGGCGAGGAGACGCTCGAGCCGGCCCTGGAGGTCTCGGACGGCGCTCCGGCCGACCTCTACCCCGAACGGCAGCTGGCCCAGCGGGTGCTCTCGCGCTTCGACGAGATCACCCAGGCCGTCGCCGTCGGGGTCTTCGTCGACGGCATGGAGCGCGAGGAGGTGGCCGAGGCGCTGGGGATCTCCCGGCGCACCGTCACCCGCAAGCTCGGGCGCTTCCTCGGCAACGCCCGGAAATTCCTGGCGAGGAGCGAGCCATGAGCCCGCGCTGTCCGTCCGACCTGGCCCTGGAGCGCCACCTCCAGGACCCCGCGCGCTCGCCGCTGGCGGCGCACCTCCCGACCTGCCCGGACTGCCGGCAACAGGTGGCGCGCATGGAGGCCGAGGGCGAGGACTTCCGTCGCTTCGTCTACCCCGCCAGTGTGGAGGCCGTGGAGGACGCCGCCGAGCGAGCTGCCGGGGGCCGGCGCTGGCGCCTCGGGCTGTGGCTGGCGCCGGTGGCGGCGGCCGCGGCGCTGGCCCTGCTCTGGGGCCCGTCGCCCGACTACGTCGGCCTGAAGGGCTTCCCCTTCACGGCCTGGCTGGCCGGCCCGACCGGCGCCCAGGCGGTGGCAGACGGGGGCGAGGTTCCGGCCGCCGGGGCGCTCCGCTTCCGCGTCCAGCCGCCCGTCCCCTGCCGCCTGTGGATCGTCTCGGTGGACGGCGGCGGACAGGTCTCGCGACTCTTCCCGGCCGATGGCGACGGCGGCGCCGAGGTTCGGCAGGGCGGCGCCCTTCCCGGCGGAGCGCTCCTCGACGGCCGCCCCGGCCCGGAGCGGCTCTTCGCGGTGTGCGCCCGCGAGGCCCTGCCCTTCTCGCGGCTTGCGCGGGCGGTGCAGGAGGCCGCCGGCGGCGGGGCCGAGGCGGTGCGGGCCGGAAAGGTGCTCCCCGGCTTGCCCCGCAGCGCCGCCCAGGCCACGCTCCTCCTCGAGAAGCGCCCGTGACCACGGCCCGCGCCGTCCTCGCCGCCCTGCTCCTCGCGCCGACGGCCGCCGCCGGGGCGGCCCGCTTCGCGGTGGTGCTGGGGAACGATCGGGGCAGCGCGGCGCGGCAGCCGCTCTTCTTCGCCGAGAAGGATGCCCGGGGCTTCCGGCGCACGCTGGTGGAGCTGGGCGACTTCGCCGAGGACCGGGTGACGCTCCTCCAGGGCGGCGGGGCGCGAGAGCTCCGCGAGGCGCTGGCCGCCGCCGAGGGCAAGATGGCGCTGGCCCGCTCCAGCGGCGAGAAGGCGCTGCTGGTCGTCTACTACTCCGGCCACGCCGGCGCCGAGGGCCTGGAGCTCGGGTCCGAGGTGATCGGCTGGGAGGAGCTGCGCACGCTGGTGGGCCGCTCCTCCGCCGAGGCCAAGGTCGTCATCGTGGACGCCTGCGAGTCGGGCGGCCTCACCCAGGTGAAGGGAGTGAAAGGGGCCACCGCGGCGCCGGCGCTCGACTTCGCCCTCCCGTCTGAGGACAGCGTGCGCGGCACCGCCTTCGTCGCGTCCACGGCCGTGGGCGAGGCGGCCCAGGAGTCGGCGGCGCTGGGCGGCAGCTTCTTCACCCACCACCTGGAGGTGGCGCTGCGCGGCGCCGGAGACGCCGACGGCGACGGCCTGGTGACGCTGGCCGAGGCCTTCCGCTACACCTCGTCCCAGACCGTCTCCGGCACCGCCGGCACCCGCGCCGGGCCGCAGCACCCCACCTACGAGTTCAAGATGTCGGGGCGCGGCGACGTGGTACTGGCCGACCTGCGGCGGGCCGAGGCGCGCCTCGCGCTCCCACCCGACCCGGGGACCCTCTACGTGCTCAAAGGCCCGAAGGGGCTCTTGGCCGAGGTGCCTGGCCAGGCGGGGCGCCTCTCGCTGGCGCTGCCGGCCGGCCGTTACGCGGTAGAGCGGCGGGCGCCGGAGGGGCGGGCCACCGCAAGCCTGACGCTCGCCCGCGGCGAGTCCCAGGACCTGCCCCCGCTCGTCCCCACCCGTTACGAGATGGCCCGGGCCAAGGGCGGCCCCATGCCGGGCGTGCTCTACGCCGGCGCCGGCGTGGCCTCCATGGACCTGCCCGGCTTCGGGGTCGCTCCCTTCGCGCGCATCGGCCTGCGGCAGGAGCTCGGGCCGGTGGGGCTCCGGGTCCGCTTCGACACCATGGGGAAGTCGGTCACCGACCAGTGGCTCCGCTACGACTTCCTCTACTTCGCCGGGGCCGCCTCGGTGCTCTTCCCGCTCACCGCCTCGCGCTTCCTCTTGGAGGCCGGGCCGGAGCTGGGATGGGGCTACGCCACCCAGCGCCTCCCCGACCGACAGTCCTTCGCCTCCGGCGTGGGCTGGGGCGGCGCCGCCGTCATGGCCACCTACCCGCTCGGCCCGGTCCGGCTCGGCCTCGACGCCACCGTGGGCGCCCAGGCCTTCAAGCTCAACGGCGACAGCGTGTTCCGCCCGGCCTGGTCGGCCGGGATCATCCTGCAGCTGTACGGATTCTAGGAGGCACCGTGCGCGCCCGCGTCCAGATGCTGCTCGCCGCCGCGGTCCTCGCCGGCTGCGGGGATACCCTGGTGGACCACGACGGCGGGAGCTTCGTCGCGACCTGCGACCAGTCCGGGCAGCACTCCTGCGACAAGGGAGCCGGCGCGGTCTGCGAGCCGGTGAGCGCTACCAGCTGCGGCGATGGGCTCGCCTGCACCGACTGCACTGCCGGGTTCTCGGTGGCGAACGCAGTGCCGCTCTGCCAGGCGGGCGGCACCTGCGGCTACCAGTGCGATCCGGGTTGGCTCCGCTGCGACGCCGGGTGCTGCCGGGCCATCGCCGTCGCGGCCGGGGCCGCCCACACCTGCGCCATCGTGGCTCAGCTGCCGGCTACCTCGGGACAGCTCAAGTGCTGGGGCGCCAACGACCGGGGGCAGCTCGGCACGGGCGACACGGCGGACCGCCTCGTGCCCGCCAGCGTGGCCAACATGAACTCGGGGGTGATGCTGGTCGCCGCCGGCGCGAAGCACACCTGCGCCGTCAAGTCGGGGGCTCTTTACTGCTGGGGCGCCAACGGCGAGGGGACGACCGTGGACGGGCGGCTCGGCGTGACCACGAGCCTCATCGAGTACGACTACCCGCAGACGGTGAACCTCGCCGGTATAACCGCCCTCGCACCCGGCGAGCGGCACACCTGCGCCTTCGCCTCCGGGAGCGTCTTCTGCTGGGGGGCCAACGACCGGGGCCAGCTCGGCTTCGCGACCGTGCCCAGCGGGTCTTCCGTGCTGAGGCCACCCTCTACCCCGACCCTCACCGGCGCCTCGGTGCTGGTGTCCGGACGCGCGCACGCCTGCGCGCTCACACCCGGCGGCGTCGCCTGCTGGGGCGCCAACGACTGGGGCCAGCTCGGGAACGGGGCCACGCCGCTGCCGGCGGCGGACCAGCCGAGCCCGGTGGCCGCGGTCAACCTCCCCGCGGTGACCACTCTCGCGGCTGGCGCCCATCACGCCTGCGCCATCGACTCGACGACCAACCAGTACCTCTGGTGCTGGGGTGAGAACACCGACGGTCAGCTGGGCAGGGGGACGGTGGGTGGCGCCTTCTCGACGCCGGACGTCGCAGCCGACATACAGTCGCTGAAGCCGATCGCAGCCGCTGGCGGACGCGCGCACACCTGTGGCAACAAGGGCGACGTGAACGGCATCAAGTGCGTCGGTTCTAACGCCAGCGGGCAGCTCGGGGCGCCAGGCCCCACCATCACCAAGTCCGACGTCCAGATCGGCCAGGCCGCCAGCGCCATCGCCGCCGGCGACGACCACGCCTGCGCCGTCGCCGCCGACGGCAGCCTGTTCTGCTGGGGCGCCAACGCCCGAGGCCAGGTGGGCGACGGGTCCACCGCCAACCTCTTTAGCCCGACGCTGGTGTCGGGCCGCTGACGCCGAGCGCGGGCCCCCCCGCCCCGTCGCGCGCCACCCGCGTCGGCGTGCCCCCGAGCCCTGACCCTGATTCCGCCCGGTTGGGATTCGCCCCCAACTCGCGGGATTCCGCCCGGGTATCCCAGGGTACGCATCATCGGAGGCTGAAAACGTTTTCTTGTCCCGCGTCAATCGGGTCCCGTGTCTGTCCCCGCAGGAAGGCACAACGAAAGAGGGGACATAATGATGCGCAGCGCTGCCGTACGCATCGGGTTTCTCGCATCGCTCTGGCTCGCCGCCTGCGGCGGGAGCGAACCCGCTACCGGGAACACCCCGGGGGCGGTCAGCACGTCCAAGGGAGCCATCACCGCCCTCGGAAGCATCACCGTGAACGGGGTCCGCTTCTCCACCGCCGGCGCCTCCGTGAAGATCGAGAACCAGCCCGGGGCCGAGGCCGACCTGAAGGTCGGGATGGTCGTCAAGGTGAAGGGGCACGACGACGGCGTGAACGGCCAGGCCACCGAGGTCGAGTTCGAGGATCAGGTCCGCGGCCGGGTCGACGACGTCGCCGGCAACGTGATCCGGATCGGCGAGCAGGAGATCGAGGTCGAGCACGCCACCGAGTTCGAGGACAACCTGAGCCGGCTCGGCTCCATCGCCAACGGGGACCGCATCCGCGTGAGCGGCGTGGCCACCTCGGGGGGGCGCGTCCGCGCCAGCCGCGTGGACAAGCTCGCCGGGAGCTCCGCGGACTTCGAGGTGAAGGGCTTCGTCTCCGGCCTGGCCATGGGACCGCCGGTCGCCTTCGTCCTCCGGGTGACCCCGGACGCGTCTACCGGGCTCATGGTGACCCTGGCCGCCGGCGTCGCCGCCCCGGCGGGGCTCGCCAACGGCTCCTTCGTCGAGGTTCGCTCCCTGGCCGCACCGTTGAGCGGCGCCATCACCGCTTCCGCCATCGAGCTCGAGGACGCCCGGCTCGGCGGCGCGAACGACGAGGTCGAGGTGGAGGGGATCGTCACCAGCGGCGATTCGTCGAGCTTCATGGTGAACGGCCAGGCGGTGGTCACCGGCGCCGGCACCCGCTGGGAGAACGGCGTCCCGCAGGACCTCCTCCCCGGCGTCAAGGTCGAGGCCGAAGGGCACCTCGACTCGCAGACCCCGCCGGTGCTGCACGCCGACAAGGTCTCCTTCCGCGCCAACCTGCGGCTGCAGGGCGCCTCCAGCGGCGTCGTCATCCCCGACGCCGCCGATCCCCGCACCGGCAGCTTCACGGTGCTGGGCCTCGCGGTGCTGACCGACGCCTTCACCGAATGGAAGGACTTCTCGGGGAGCCCGCAGGACCTCGGCACCATCGGCGCCGGCCCGGTTCAGGTGCGCGGCTACCGCTCCCGCGACGGCTCGAGCGTGGTCGCCACCCGCGTCGAGCGGACCGGCGACGGCAAGCTCTTCCTCCAGGGGCCGGTGACGACCAAGAACGCCGCCGCCGGCTCGCTCGTCATCCTGGGCCTCACCGTGACCACCGCCGGCGCCGAGTTCCGCGACGCGTCCGACCTGGCCATGACTCAGGCCGCCTTCTTCGCCGCCGTGGTCGAGGGCCGTACGGTGGTGAAGGCTCGCGGCCGCGACGCGAGCGCCCTCTCCGGGACCACCCTGGCCGCGGAGCAGGTGGAGATCGAGGGGGATCGCTGACGGAAAAGCTCGCCGGACCACGCACAACGCCCTCCCGCGATGATCCGGCGGGCTCCCGGGGGCGGACCCACGAGGACGGGTCCGCCCCCGGCCTCTGCCGAGCCACCCGAAGGGTGGCGAGGCTGCTTCTGCAGTCGGTGTGCACTCCACGTCCAACTCGGCTGGAGAACCCAACGAGCCGAAGCTTCCCAGGTGCCTCGCCGCCCGTTCCGGGCGGCTCGAGTCGGCGGGGGACAAGCCCCCGCCCTACCTGGGCTTCATCCCCAGCGCCCGCATCCGCTCGCGCAGGGTGTTGCGGTTCATGCCCAAAAGCTCGGCGGCCCGGAGCTGGTTCCCCTTGGTGCGGGCCATGGCCCCGGCGATGAGGGGGGCCTCCACCGCATGCAGGGCGGCGCTGTAGCGTCCCTCCGCCGGCGCCGGGGCGTCGAGGAACGACTCCACCACCCCGCCCAGGCCCCGCTCCACCGCCGCCGTGCTGGGGAGCAGCGGGGCGAGGTCCCTGGCGGCGAGGCGCGTGCCGGGGAGCTGCAGCAACGCTCGCTGGATGACGTTCTGCAGCTCGCGCACGTTGCCGGGCCAGCCGTGGGCCAGGAGCAGCGGCTCGGTGTCGCGCGCCAGCGTGAAGGGGCGGCCCCGGATCTGCTGGCCGTACTTCCCCACGAAGTGCCGGGCCAGGAGCACCACGTCGTGCTCGCGTTCGCGCAGCGGCGGCAGCCGGATGGGGACCACCGCCAGCCGGTAGTAGAGGTCGCGCCGGAAGCGCCCCTCCTCCACCGCCCGGTGGAGGTCGGCGTTGGTGGCGGCCACGATGCGCACGTCCACCGGCAGCGGCCTCGACCCGCCCACCCGGTCGACCTCGCGCTCCTGCAGGACGCGCAGGAGCTTGGCCTGCAGCTCGACCGGCATCTCGCCGATCTCGTCCAGGAACAGGGTCCCGCCGCCCCCGAGCTCGAACTTGCCCGGACGCCGCTCGGCCGCGCCGGTGAAGGCGCCGCGCTCGTGGCCGTAGAGCTCGCTCTCCATGAGGTCGCGCGGGATGGCGGCCATGTTGACGGTGACGAAGGGGCCGCGCGCCCGCGCCGAGTTGCCGTGGATGGCCCGCGCCACCAGCTCCTTGCCGGTGCCGCTCTCCCCGCTGAGCAGCACCGTCATCTCGGTCCGGGCCACCCGCCCGATCTCCTTGAACACGTCCACCATGGCCGGCGAGCGGCCGATGATCTCCGGAAGCGACACCTCGCGGCGTCTGGCCTCGCCGTCGCCGCGCACCTCCCGCTCGGGCTCCGGCTCGTCCCCCGGTCCGATGGCCAGGTCCCTGACGATGCGCTCCACCCGGTTGAGGTCGAAGGGCTTGGCCAGGTAGTCGGCGGCGCCGCGCTTCATGGCCTCCACCGCCGAGCGCATGGTGTCCTCGGCGGTCATCACCACCACGAAGGGCGCGTCCGCCCTGCCGGAGAGCTCGCCCAGGAGCTTGAAGCCGTCGTCGCCGGGGAGGCGCACGTCGAGCAGGAGGAGCCCGATGCCGCCCGGTCGGGCCGTCCCGTGGCGGGCCAGCTCCTCGCGCGCCGCCTCGGCGCTGCCGGCCTCGGTGAAGGGGACGCCGGCGCGCTCGCAGGTACGAGCGAGCACGAAGCGGACCGACGGCTCGTCGTCGACGATGAGGACCTTGCGCACGGGAGGCTGATCCATGCAGGCATTGTGCCCGGATCCCCGGCGCCGGTGCACAGTACCCGGGCACCCCCCGAGGGGGTCACCCCGCGGCGAGGCCATCACTCCACGGACAGCGGGAGGAACAGGCTCGCCTCGGCGCCGCGGCCGGGCCGGTTCTTCACCTCGATGCGGCCGCCGTGGGCCTCCACGATGCGGCGCGACACCGCCAGGCCGAGCCCGGTGCCGTGCGGCTTGGAGGTGGCGAAGGGGGTGAAGAGCCGCGGCAGCATGGCCTCGGCGATCCCCGGACCGTTGTCCAGCACCGAGACCCGCGCCAGCGGGCGGGTGCGGCCGCTGGCGGCGCGCAGCCGGAGCGGCGCCACCGCCGTCTCGAAGACCACCTCGGGGTCGCCCGACTCCCGGACGGCGTCGATGGCGTTGCGGACCAGGTTGAGGAGCACCTGGGTGAGCTTCTCGCCGTCGCCGAGCACCGGCGGCAGCGAGGGGTCGAAGCGCTGGGTGTAGGCGACCTTCTCGCCGCCGGGCAGGCCTCGCGCCAGGAGGAGCACGTCGCCCAGCACCGAGTGGACGTTCACGGGACCGGTCTGCAGGGCCGCTGGCCGGGCCAGGTCGAGCAGCTCCCGCACCAGGCCGTCCACCCGCTTCGCCTCGCGAGCGATGACCAGGGCGTAGGCGCGGGAGGAGCCCTCGGCCTCGCGCGCCAGGAGCTCGGCCGATCCCTGCAGGCCGGCCAGCGGGTTCTTGATCTCGTGGGCCAGTCCCGCCGCCAGCGCCTCGAAGTCCAGGGCGTGCTCGCGGGACCTCGGCAGGCGGAGCGTCAGCACCGCCCCTACGCAGGCCGTTCCCTCGAAGAGCGGGTTGGCCTCCACCGAGAGCGGCGCCGACGGGTCCTGCGGGCCGGGGAGGTCGATGCTGGCCGACTCCTGCGACTGGCGCGCCCGCTCCGCCAGCGAGGCGAGCGCGGCCCCCCCGGGGAGCGCCCGAACCGGGAGGCCGATGGCCCGGTCCCGGCTGCGCTCGAAGATCTCCTCGGCGGCGGGGTTCAGGTGCAGCACCCCTCCGTCTGCGCCCACCACCACCACCGCGTCGCCCAGCGAGTCGAGCGCCCCGCGGGCGATGGCCGCCGGAAGGGGCGGAGCCTTGGGAGGTCGGGTCACGGCCCCGGAGGCCGGCGCGTCGCCACGCGGGCCTGGCGCCTAGAGGGCCTCTTCCCCACGCTCGCCGGTGCGGATGCGGATCACCTCCTCCACCGGGACCACGAAGATCTTGCCGTCGCCGATGCGTCCGGTCTTGGCGGCGCGTTCGATCACCTCCACGACCTTGCCCACCATGGCGTCGGACACCACCACCTCCACCTTCACCTTGGGGAGGAAGTCGACCACGTACTCCGCGCCTCGGTAGAGCTCGGTGTGCCCCTTCTGGCGACCGAAGCCTTTCACCTCGGTGGCGGTCAGGCCGGCGATGCCGACCTCGGAGAGTGCCTGCTTCACCTCGTCCAGCTTGAAAGGCTTGATGATGGCCTCGACCTTCTTCACGGCGCACCTCGATGGTGTGTGACGGACGGTTTTCGACGCTACGCTTCCATGCCGCAAGCGGTCAAGCTTCGGATGGCGTCCGGACCCGACCGGAGCCGCCTGCCCGACGACCATGCTCGCCCCTGCTCGATAATCGTTCAACGACCTCCCGGCTCCGGCTTCGACCTCGAACGCGGCTCCGCCTCCCGGCCCTTGGGCCGGCCAGTTCGTCGCGAGCCACGCCAGGCAGGGTGCAACGCGCGGGCCAGCGGCCCCGGGTCGGCGCGATCGCGGTAGATTGCCGCGGCCATGAGCGCTCCCTGGATCGTCCTCCTCGCCCTGGCCGGCGCGGCGCTGCTCGCCCTCGGGCACCACGCCTTCTGGACCTGGCGCCTGGGCGCGCCCGCTCGCGAGGACGCCCGCCTCGCCGCCCGCACCGGCGACGGCTGGGAGCTGGCGCTGGGGCGGCGCCTCCCGCGCGGGCCGGCCCGGCGGCCGCCGGTGCTCCTCTGCCACGGCCTCTCCGCCAACCGCTGGATGCTGGATCCGGGCCTTCCGGACCGCTCGCTGTCCGCCTTCCTCGCCGGCGCCGGCTTCGACTGCTTCGCCGTCGACCTGCGCGGCCACGGCGGGTCGCGGCGCGGGCCGCTGCGAGCGGGGCGCTGGAGCTTCGACACCTACCTTTCGGAGGACGTGCCGGCGGCGCTCGACGCGGTGCGGGGCGCCACCGGCCAGGAGCGGGTGCTGTGGGTCGGCCACAGCCTGGGGGCGCTCCTGGGGATGGCCGCCTGCGAGGTCCACGGTGGGCGCATGGCTGGCCTGGTGGCCATCGCCGGGCCGGTGCTCATGCCGGCCTTCCGGGGCGCGGTCCACCTGCTGCTCCCCGCGGGCGGGCGGTGGAACCGCTTCCTGGCCGCCATGACCGCTCCCCTGGCAGGCGCCCTGCCCCTGCCGCTGGTGGAGGGGATCGTGGCCCGGGACAACGTGGACCGCCCCGCCTACCGGCGCCTCATGGCCAACGGCATCGAGGACGTGCCGCCCGGGGTCTACGCGCAGCTCCGGGACTGGGTGAGGGAGCAGGCCTTCCGCTCGGCGGACGGCGCGCTCGACTACCGCGCCGGCCTCGCCAGCTGCCGCCAGCCGGCCCTCTTCGTCGGCGCACCGCTGGACCGCCTGGCGTCGCCGGCCGCGGCCCGCGCCGGGTACGAGCGCTGGGGCGGCCCCAGGGAGCTCTTCCTGGCCGGGCGCGGGGCCGGGCTCTCCGCCGACTACTCGCACACCGACCTGCTCCTCGGGCGGCGCGCGACGGAGGAGGTCTTCCCTCGCATCCGCGACTGGCTCCTCGCCCACTCGGAGCCGCGATAGGTCGCGAGACGCAGCCCCTCACCCTCCGCAGCGCGCGCGGGAGCCAGGATGCCCTCTCCCCGGCGGGGAGAGGGAGCTCGGAGGCCGTGCGTTCCCCGGAGGTGCGGGGGCGCGGCTTTCTCCCACTCGCGGGCTCGGGGTGCCCTGCTATGCTGCAACCGCGTGAGGGCCCTGGCACTCGCCGCCGGCGTCCTCCTCTCCGCGCAGGGAGAGGCGCCCGCCTGCCCGCCCGGGACCACCCGCGCCGGCGAGCCGCCGCCGGGGGGATCGGAGGTCTGGTGCGAGCGCCCCGACGTCGCCGGCAAGCCGCGCCGACACGGTCCGTCGCGGGCCTGGTACGACACCGGGGACCTTCGCGCCGAGGCCAGCTGGCGAGACGGCGTCCTCGACGGTCCCTTCGTGGAGTACCACCGCGGCGGCCGGCGGGCCCGGCAGGGCGAGTACCGCGACGGCGAGAAGCAGGGGCCGTGGACGGTCTGGTTCGAGAACGGGGCCCTTTCGGAGGAGGCCGTGTTCGACCGAGGCCGCCTCCACGGCCGCTTCGCCAGCTACTGGCCCAACGGCCGCAAGCGAGCCGAGGGGCGCTTCTGCCGCGACATCCAGTGCGGCCGCTGGACCTCCTGGAGCGAGGAGGGCGCCGAGCTCGGCAGCGCCGTGCACGAGGAGGTCCGGGGGAGGCCGTAGCGGCGTCGTGTCCGCGCGCCTGGGACGGTAGGGCGGGGCTCGTCCCCCGCCGACGGGATTCCGTGGTCGAGCGCCCGGGAAAGCCCTACCAGTCGTGGGTCGGGGCCATGCCGGCCCTAGCGACAGCGCCGCAGGACCCACGCGGCCCGACACGAATCAGTTGGGCTGGGTGGCGTGGCAGGTGCCGCAGCCGGTCCCGGACCCGATGGCTCCCGTCACCGAGAAGTTCGCCCCGAAGGTCTTGTCCGTTCGCATGGCCTGGTGGCAGGTCAGGCACCCGGCTCCATCGTGCGCCGACCTGCCGAACCCACCGCCGCCGCCGGGGTGGCTCGCGACCGCGTTCACCTGCGAGTCGGCGTGGCAGCGCAGGCAGGTGGTGGGGTCGGTCACGTCGATGCGCGTGCTCGAGTTCTGGCTGGCGTGGATGGTCAGGATGGCGACCGTGCCCACCGGGTCGGGGTGGGTCCAGCCGGCGGGCTGCGTGCTGTGGCAGGTGTAGCAGGCGAAGGCCGTGGGGTCCCTGGGAGTTGCGAGGTTCGTGTGGCACTGCGTGCAGGCCACGGTGTCGTGCTTCGTGCCGCTGCCCCTCGGGAAGAAGGCGGTGTCGTGGTTCGCCGGGAGCCCCAGCCCGCCCTTGGGGTGACAGCCCAGGCAGGTCGGCCCGTCTGTCGCGAAGCCGGCCATCCCCAGGTGCCGCTGGTCGATCCCGACGTGACAGGCAGAGGTGGTGCAGTCGAACCGCTTGAAGGTGTCGTAGCTGCCGTGGCAGGCGTTGCAGTCGGCCGTGGCGTGGGCGCCGGTGGCGATGGGGAAGTGGGCCTCGTGGCTCTGCCGGTTCGGGACCGTGACCCAGTTCGAGGGGAGGTCGCTGCCTCCACACCCGACAGCAGCCGCGGCCAGGACGAGGACTCTCGTGATCCTGGTCATGGGGTACCTCTCAGTCCGGAACGAACGAAATCAATACTCAGCCGACCGTGTAGGTATCAAGGCCTACTGGGGTCAGGCTCCGTGGTCCGCCAGTGTGCGATACGGCACGACGCGCCCGTGCAACGCGCCAGGACATCGCCGAGACACGCCCCGATACATCACCAGCTTCCGGCGAGGGAGGCGAGGCCGGTGAAGCCGTAGGTGTCGAAGGCGCTGAAGTCGAGCCCGCCCCTCGCCATCAGGGAGAGCCGGAACGCCAGCCAGCGCGCGAGCTGGGCGGAACCGGAGAGGTACAGCCCGACCTCCTGTCCCGCCGTGCTCGGAAGCCCCGGGCGATCGTCCTGGTACCAGGTGAGGCGCCCCATGAGCCGGAAGACGTCGCCCGGCCAGGCCGTGACCTGAAGGTAGGCATTCTGACCCTCGAGCCATCCCAGGTCGGCGAGCCAGCCCAGCGACAGGGCCAGGCGCGGCGTGAAGAAGCGCGGGAAGGACACCTCCGGCCCGACCCAGCCGTGGCGGAGCCCGCTGGTGAGGTCCTGGACCACGCCTCCGGTGGCGGCGACGGTCACGAAGCGCGAGACGTCGAACCTCGCCGTCAGGTCGCCGCGCCTCGAGGGCCCCGGGAAGGTCGCGCGCACGATCGAGGTTTCGGGCGTTGACAGGCCCGTGTAGCTGAAGCCCCCGTCGTACGAGAAGACGTCGAAGGGTCGCCCGAAGAAGGCCACCCGGGCGACGTCGAGGTAGCCGGGCGCGTGGACGTCGCCCATCCCGAGCTGGACCTCGGCAGAGAGGTCGAGCGCTCGCGAGAACCACAGGCCGGCCGTGGCCGAGAGCTCGCCGCGGCTCCCGAGCTCGGGCGTGTGGACGAAGCCCAGGCGACCCTCGTGGTGCAGGCGAGCCGCGCCGATGGGCGCCTCCAGGGACCAGTAGCCCCCTCCCTGGTAGCGGTCCACCGTGGGCTCGGTGGTCCACGGATCCGGGACCAGGCCGCCGAAGACCCCGATCTCGCCCCGCCCGAGGCGGCGCCCGACCTGCGCCCCGTCGAAGACCGACGCTCCCGGGGCGTACCAGGGCCGGATCCGCCCCACCCCGGCCCACCAGGGCCTGGCCGGATCCCGCCAGTCCAGCTCCGCCTGCCAGACCAGGAGCTGGGTGCTCGGCCCGGGGAGGAAGGTGGTCGAGGTCCGCGAGATCCACTCCAGGGCGCGCAGGTCCACCGAGAGCCGCAGGTTGCGCGCCACCTCCACGTCGCGGATCAGGACGTCCAGGCGCACCTGCTGGTCCGCGCTCGTGACGTTGCTCGACCAGAAGGCGTAGCCGAGCGCGGCCTCGGAGGACGGCCGGGCCTCCGCGCCGGCGCCCACCGCGGGGCGGAACTCCACCAGGGCCGCCGCCGGGGCGGCCTGGACGGCCGCCAGCCGGCGCGACTGCTCGTCCGGGGACGGGATGGGGGGGAGCTCCTTCACCTGGGCCGCCTTCCGCGCCGGGAGGACGAAGGTGTCGCCGGGCCGAAGGCCGGAGCCGGCGCAGGCGGCGTGGTGATCCGACGCCTCCTCGACGCGGCAGGTCCCGACCCGCTTGCCGTTCCGCGAGAGCTCGAGCTCCGCCCCCGGTGCCAGCCCCTCCTCGGTCCCGGCGTCGATGTAGGCGTGCGTGGCGGTGACCGAGACGACGCGGCCGCGCTCGGCCGCGGAGGCGGCCAGCGCGAGCAGCACGGCAGCGGCGCCCGGCGTCACCGCCTCACCTTCCGGAGCCGGAGCGCGCCGCTCGGGGCGAAGCGGTGGCACTCGTAGCACTTCAAGTTCGTGCACTGGAAGCCGGGAACGGCCGGGTGGCTGGCGCAGTCGTGACACCGCATGCAGGCGGCCGTGCCGGTGCTGCAGGCGGTCGCGCCAGGGGTGACGGGGGAGCTGGTGTGGCAGGAGAGGCACTTGATACCGCCGTGGGGGCCGCTGGCGATGGCGAAGCAGGCCTCGTGGGGCGGGTAGTACGACGGGGAGAACCTCCACCAGGTGTGGCAGTCGCGGCAGGAGGTGGAGAAGCCCGCGGCCGAGTGGTCGAGCGGGGCCCCGGCGGCGCGCGCGAAATCCTCCTGGTGGCAGCCGACGCACTCCACCGTCGGACGCGCGAAGGCCCGGTCGCGCCGGTCGCCGTGGCACTCCTCGCAGGGAATGAGGGCGTGCCGCCCCTGAAGCGGGAAGTTGGTGCGCCGGTGGGCGTCGGCGTCGAAGGTGGGGCGCCAGCTCTCGGCGTCGTGACAGGCGCCGCAGCGGCGCCCGCTGATCCCGCCGTGCGGGTCGCGGTGGCAGGCGGCGCACTCGCGGCCGGTGGCCTCCTGGAGCGTGACCGGGTGGCAGGCCTTGCAGGAGGCGCGGGCGTGCCGGCCGGTGAGGGGAAAGCCCGTGTTCTC
>DASTPH010000068.1:0-8610 GCA_035762305.1 Anaeromyxobacteraceae bacterium | reverse complement strand
GTCGTCGCCGCGCGGCCCGAGGACCGCGGACGCGAGCGAGGACCAGCCGCCGAGGGCGAGACCGGGCCGCCGGGCGACGCAACTCCAACGCGGTCGGCATGCCGCCGGGGGGATCCCGGAGATCGGTTGCCGCCGTGAGGCCCGAGGCCTGAAGCCTGCTGTTCCGAGGCCCCGAGGCCGCGGCTCCTAGAGCTTGAAGCGTTTGACCTCGCCGCCCAGGACCTGGGCCTGGCTCACCAGGTCCGAGATGGCCGACTCGAGCTCGCGCACCGAGGTGGTCTGGGCCTCGGCCACCTGCTTGATCTGGACCACCGCGCTCATCACCTGCTCCGAGCCCCTGGTCTGGTCCTTCTGGGCGCGGTTGATGTGGTTCACCATCTCGCTGATGGACTCGATGGACTTGGTGACCTGCTTGGAGCCGCGCGCCTGCTCCTGGCTGGAGCGTTCCACGTGCTTGGTGATGATCTTCATCTTCTCGGCGCTCTTCATGATCTGCTCGGAACCGCGAGCCTGCTCGGCGGTGGCGGCGGCGATCTGCTGCACCGTCTCGGCGATGCGGCTGATGGCCATGGTCACCTGCTTCGACCCGCGGGCCTGCTCCACCGTGGCCCGGGCGATGGCGTTCACCATCTGGGTCGACTTGCGCGACGAGTCCTGGATCTTGCGCAGCGCCCCCTCGGCCTCCTGCCCCAGCTTCACCCCCTCCTCCACCGCCTTCACGCCCCGCTCCATGGCGTGCACCGCGTTCTTGGACTCCTCCTGCACCGAGCGGACCAGCTCGGAGATCTCCTTGGTGGAGGCCCCGGTGCGCTCGGCCAGGTCCTTGATCTCGTCGGCCACCACCGCGAACCCCTTGCCGTGCTCGCCGGACTGGGCGGCCAGGATGGCGGCGTTCAGGGCCAGCAGGTTGGTCTGCTCCGCCACATCGTCGATGACGCCGAGGATCGAGCCCACGGTCCCGATCTTGCGCCCCAAGGCCTCGATGACGGCTGCGGCCTCGCGCGAGGAGGCCTTGATCTTGTCGATGCCGTTGAGGGTGCGGCCCAGGGCCTCGGTCCCCATCTCGGCGTCGCGAGTGGCCTGCTCGGAGAGCTTGGCGGTCTCGTTGGCGTTCATCTCCACCTGCGAGATGGAGACGTCCATCTCGTTCATGGAGGAGCTGGTCTCCTCGCTGGTGGCCGACAGCTCCTCCACGTTCTTGGCCACCTCCTTGATGGAATAGGTCATCTGCTCGATGGCGGCGGTGGTCTCCTCCACGCTGGCGGCGAGCCCCTGGATGTTCTCGGCCACCTCGTCGTTGGTGGCGGCCATCTCCAGGATGGAGGAGGATGACTCCTCGGCGCTCTGGGCCAGCACCTCCACGTTGTTGGCGATGCCTCGCAGGCCCGCGATCATCTGCTCCATGGAGAAGCTGGTGTCGATGACCCGCGCCGAGACCGTGCCCACGCCGGAGGCCACCACCGTGCCGGTCTTCTTGATGCGCTCGATGACCCGTCCCAGGGCGTCGGTCACCCCCTTCACGCGGGCCAGGGTCACCGTCAGGTTCTCGCCGATGCGGTTCAGCGACTCGGCGAGGCTCCCCAGCTCGTCCTCGGCGTGCTTGCCGGCGCGCGCCGAGAGGTCGCTCTCGGACAGGCGCCGGGCCACCGCGCGCATCTCGCCCACGGGGCTGAAGAGCAGGCGCGAGGAGAGCGCCCACCCCAGGCCGGCGAAGAAGGCCGCCGCCGCGGCCAGGGTGATGGCCAGGGCCAGCCGCGCCTGGTTGAGCTGGCGGTCGAGGCCGGCGGTGGAGAGGCCGAGCAGCACGCGCCCCTGAGGCCGCCCCGCCTGCGGATGGCCCCCCTTCGACTCCTCGAGATGCCGCACCACGGCGCTGAAGGCGAAGAGGCCGTCGCCCTGGTGGAAGGGCGGGAAGCCGCGCCGGGCGTGGTCGGCCACGATGGCCTCGGCCTGCGCGGCCAGGGCCGGCGCCAGGCGACGCGCCAGCACCGCCCCGTCGCCCCGCACCGCGATGGCGTAGGCGCCGTCCTCGGGGTCGAAGGCGTGGTCGATCTGCTCCTGGGTCAGCCCGGTGTCGCTCGACGCCAGGGCCAGGTCCATCTCCAGCACGCGCATCTGACTCTCGCCGCGGCGGCGCAACGCCGACTCGAGCGATTCGCGCACGATGCGGTTGAGGATCACCATGGTGACCACCGTCACCGCCACCACCGAGAACGAGAAGGTGAGGTAGATCGACCGCTTGAGGCCGAGTTGCTCGAGCCACGCGAACATGGGCGCCGCGACGAGGCTACGTCCCACCCCGATGGGGGTCAAGAAACGTGGACCGCGGCGACGCGCTTCCCGTCCGGCTACTGCGCGAAGAGATCCTGGACCTGGAGCCGCGCCTTGTCGGGCGCCTCCAGCACCGGCTCCGTCCCCTCGACGAAGGGCTCGACCACGCCCTTGCGATCGAAGGGCGCCATGGCCTTCCCGGTCTGCGGGTCGATGCGGACCATGACCAGTCCCCCCGGAATGGGGAAGTCGGGCTCACGCCGCTCGTGCAGGGCCCGCTGCATGTAGCTGAGCCAGATGGGCAGGGCCGCCCGGCCGCCGGTTTCGTAGCGGCCCAGCGGCGACTCGTTCAGGTCGTAGCCCAGCCACACCCCGGTGACCAGGTGGCGCGTGAAGCCCAGGAACCAGGTGTCGAAGGAATCGTTGGTGGTGCCGGTCTTGCCGGCGGCCGGCTTGCCGAGCCGGGCCGCCTGGGCACCGGTGCCGGCGGTGGCCACCTCCTTCATGAGGTGGACCGCCAGGTAGGCGCTCTTCTCGTCCATGACCCGCTGGCGCTCGACCGAGACCTCGGCGAGGGCCGCCGCCAGGCGCTCCCGCAGCGGCACCCACGGGTCGTGCCAGTCGACGTGGTCCTCCAGCACTTGGCCGGTCCGGTCCAGCACCCGCTTCAGGAAAGTGGCGGGGCGCTTCTCGCCGTACCGGTCGATGAGGGCATAGACGCCGGTGAGGTCCCAGAGCGTGGTGCAGGAGCTGCCGATGGCGCTGCCCAGCTCGGGCTTCACCGTCGTGGTGAGCCCGAGCGTCCTGGCCCACTCGGCCAGGATGCCGATCCCGAACTTGTTCACCAGCGCCTCGGCGGTGCGAACCGCCGGGATGTTCATGGAGTGGACCAACGCGTCCCGCAGGGTCACCTCGCCCTTGAACGACTCGCCGAAGTTCTGCGGCTTCCAGGCGCTCTCGTCGTCCCGGTAGACCAGCGGCGCGTCGAGGAGCAGGGTGGCAGGGGTGAAGCCCAGCTTCTCGAAGGCGGCCGTGTAGACGATGGGCTTGAAGGCGCTGCCGGGCTGGCGGCAGGCCTGGAAGGCCCGGTTGAACTCGGAGGCGTCGAAGTCGTACCCGCCCACCATGGCCTTGACGTAGCCGCTCCACGGGTCGATCGACACCAGCGCCCCCTGCAGCTTGGGCTCCTGCTCCAGCGAGAACAGGAGCCCCGACTCGGGGATGAGCTTGGGCTTGGGATCGCGGAACGTCGCCTCGCGTTCCAGGAGCTCCTTGCGCTCCACCCGCCGCACCAGGACGACGTCCCCGGGCTTGAGGGCGGTGGAGACCCGGGAGATGAGGGCGTCCGGGTAATAGGCCTCCGAGTTGGGCTTGCGGGCCCAGCGCATGCCGGCGATGGGGAGAATGCCCTCCTCCTCCCCCGCCCGCACCAGCGCCCGCCCCTCGGCGTCGTTCACCGAGTCGACGATGCCCACCGCGTAGTCGCCGGATTTGAGCGAGCCCCGGGGCCAGGCCTGCGAGAGCCGCGCCAGGAGCTCGTCCCGCTCCGCCCCCGCCACCCGCTTCACCGGCCCGAGCCAGCCCTGGCGGTGGTCGACCTCCATGAGGCCGGGCAGCATGGCGCCCTGCGCCGCCCGCTGGGCCTCCAGGTCCATGGCCATCTCGACCCTGAGCCCGTCGTGGAGCATGCGCTCGTTGCCGTAGCGATCCACGACCTGGCGGCGCACCTGCTCCACGTAGAAGGGGGCGGTCTCGCGGAAGATGTCGTCCACCCGGTGGACCTTCACCTCCGCCTCCTCGGCGGCGCGGCGCTGCTCCTCGGAGATCATCCCCTCCTCGCGCATGCGCCGCAGCACGTAACGGCGGCGGGCCTTGGCCTGCTCGGGATGGGCGAAGGGCGAGTAGCGGGACGGGGCCTGGGGCAGCCCGGCCAGGAGCGCCGCCTCCGGCAGGGTCAGGTCCTCCACGTTCTTTCGGTAGTAGTTCTCCGCCGCCGACTGCACCCCGTAGCTGTGGTGCCCCAGGTACACGCCGTTCAGGTAGAGGAAGAGGATCTCCTCCTTGCTGAAGGCCCGTTCCAGGCGCGAGGCCAGGATGGCCTCCCGCAGCTTGCGGGTGAGGCTCTTGCGGGTGCCCTGCTGGAAGCCCTCGCTGGAGATGAGCAGCGCCTTGGCCGTCTGCTGGGTGATGGTCGAGCCGCCCTGGATCTTCCTTCGCAGGAGATAGGTGTTCACCGCCGCCCGCACCGTGCCCAGCCAGTCCACGCCGCGGTGATCGAAGAAGTTCTTGTCTTCGGAGGCGATGAAGGCCTGCACCAGCGGCTTGGGGATGCGCTGGGTGGGCACCACCTTGCGGCGCTCCACGAAGAACTCGCCGGCGATCTGGCCGTCGGCGCTCACCATCTCGGTGATGATGGGGGGGCGGTACTCGGCCAGGGTGGGCACCGAGGGCAGGCCGCGGGAGAACCAGGCGTAGAGCGCCAGGCCGCCCAGGAGCCCGGCGTTCAGGAGCCCGATGGCGGCGAAGAGCGCCCAGCGCGCCAGGCGCCGTCCCGGCGACTGGCGGGGCGGCAGACCCTGGAGCACCACTCGCTCGGGCGGGCGGCTTTCCGGGCCGGGCGCGGCCGGCGGGCTCGGGCCCTCGGGGGTGGGTTCGCTCATGCCGCCTGACACCCGGCCGGGGCGGCCTGCCTTCTTGACAGCCGATCGAAATCCATGGTGGCAACACTAAGATCCCTCCCGGGCCCGATCAATCCCGTCCGGCGGGAGGGGCGGGGAGGTTCATCCGCTGCAGCGCCTCGGCGAGCTCGGGCGGGAGCGGCGCCTCGAGGCGGAGCGCCGGGCCACCGGCCGGGTGCGGGAGCCGGAGCCTCCAGGCGTGGAGGAACATGCGCGACAGCCCCCAGCGCGCCCTGGCCAAGCGGTTGAAGGGGAAGTCGCCGTAGCGCCGGTCCCCCGCCACCGGGTGGCCCACCGCCTGGAGGTGGCGGCGGATCTGATGGGTGCGGCCGGTCTCGAGGCGCAGCTCGAGGAGCGAGGCCTCCTTGATGGCGCCCAGCACCCGGTAGCGCGTCAGCGCCTCCTGCAGGTTCACGCCGCGCCGCTGCCTGGAGGCCGCGGTCTGCTCGTGCTCCGAGAGGGGGATGTCGATGACCCCCTCCGGGCGCGGCATCTTGCCCTTGGCCACGCAGAGGTAGGTCTTGTGGACCCCTTCTCCCTCGGTGAATGTTTCCGTGAGCCGCGCCATGGCCTTGCGGGTCTTCGCCACCAGCACCACCCCGGAGGTGTCGCGGTCCAGCCGGTGGGCCGGGCTGGGGCGGAACTCGGAGGGCGGCAGGTCGGCCGGGACCTTGAGGTGGGCGCGCGCCTCCTCCACCAGGGTGGGGCCGCGGATGCCGGTGCCGGGGTGCGCCGGCAGCCCGGCCGGCTTGTCCACCGCCAGGAGGTGCGCGTCCTCGTGGAGCACCCGGAAGGTGACCGCGGGCCCGCGCCCGGCGGCGGGCTCGCGCCGCGAGAGAAGGCGCTCCTGGTCGCCGCGGATGACCACCCGGTCCCCTTCGGCCAGGACCTGATCGGCCCGCCCGCGCGAGCCGTTCACCCGGACCTTGCGGGTCCGGAGCATCTTGTAGACGTGGCTGAGCGGCACCTCCTTGAGGACGCGCCGCACGAACTTGTCGAGCCGCTGGCCGGCGGCGTCTGGGCTGACCTGGAACTCCAGCACGGGACGGTCTTACTTCAGACCCGATCCTCGGGGTACAGCACGTCGAGGTCGTGGTCGTGGAGCGTGGCGTCGCCGCGCCCGCCGGCCTCCCACTCGCGCACCGCCGGAAGCGCCAGCAGGGTCCGCCAGTAGGCGCCGGCCTCCCCGGCTGGCTCCACGCCGTAGGTCTGGAAGCGGAAGGCCACCGGCGCGTAGTAGGCGTCGGCGGCGCTGAAGGCGCCGAGGAGGAGCGGCCCGCCCTGGCCGAAGCGGCGGCGGGTCTCGGTCCAGATGGCCTCGATGCGGGCGATGTCGGCCAGCATGGCCGGGCTTCGCTTGCGGTGCGGCCGGCGGCCCCGCACGTCCACCGACATGCCCTGGCGCAGCGCCTGGAAGCCCCCGTGCATCTCGGCGCAGATCGACCGGCCCCAGGCGCGCGCCTTGGCGTCGGAGGGCCAGACCCCGGGATGGCGCTCGGCCAGGTACTCGACGATGGCGAGCGAGTCCCAGACCAGGAACCCGTCGTCCTCCAGAACCGGGACCCGCCCCGCCGGCAGCCTCGCCATCCGGGCCGCCTTGTCTGCGTTCTCCAGGAGGGACACCAGGTGCTCGGTGAAAGGAATCCCCGCCTGGCGCATCAGGATCCAGGGGCGTGCCGACCAGGAGGAGTAGTTCTTCTCGCCGATGTGGAGGGTGTAAGCCATCCCGGGATGGTAGCGGCCAGGACCTCGCGGCGCACGCGCGCCTGGCCGGGACCGGCGCGACCCCGCATGGTCGTCGGGGAGGGGCCCCACCGAACGTGGGCAGAGGCACGACGGCGCCATTCGCGCCGTCGCCTCACAGCGCCCCGCCCGTCTCCGAGATCCTCGGCGGCCCGGTCTCGCCTCCGGCGTTGTCCTCGCTCGCGGCCCCGGAGCGGCTGCCGCGCGGCGACGATGCACGCACGGCAGCTCGCAAACGTCGGTCGCGCAGCCTTAAGACCTCCTCGGCACGTCGGCGCTCCACGACGATTGCTCGCCGCGACCACGGGCCTGGGGTCGCGCGCACCGCAGCGGGCCGCGGCTCGCTGTGGAGGCGCCTTCCGGCGAGGCGTCGCAGAGGCTCAGCGGGAAGCGGTTACCGCGATCAGCGCCGGGGCGGCGGCAACAGCTCGGCCGGGAGCCGGCCGGCCACGGCCGCTCCGCCGACCACGAACGTCGGCGTGGCCCTGACGCCGTCGCGCGCGGCTGCGGCGATGTCGGCGGCGATCCGGCGATCCGTCTCCGGGGAGGCCAGGCAGGCCCGGAAGCGAACCGCGTCGAGCCCGAGGCGGGCGGCGATGGCCTCGGGCGGCTCGCCCCGCTCCTGGTTGGCGAAGAGCGCGTCGTCCATCTCCGCGAAGCGCCCCTGGGCCTCGGCGCAGATGGCGGCGCGAGCCAGGGCGCAGGCGGACTCGTGGATGACCCTCTTCACGAGCGGGTTGCAGGTGGGGTCCAGCGGGAAGTGGCGCTTCACCAGCTTGACGTCGGGGCGCCCGGCCAGGAAGGCCTTGGTCTCGTCGTGGGCGCGGGCGCACATGGGGCACTGGTAGTCGCTGTACTCGACGACCTCCGCCGGACCGCTCCCGGGCGCGGCCGCCGGCGCGGCCCGCACCGCAGCCGGCTTCGCCTTCCAGTATCGGGGCCATGCCGCCGCGGCCAGGGCCATGGCGGCCAGGCACGCCAGGAGGAGCGCCGCGGTCCGCCCGGGGGCGGCGCGAAGGGTGGCGAGGTCCGCGCGCAGGGCCGCCGCCGGCCCCGGGCCGCGGCAGGCGCGCCAGGCGGCGGCGAAGAGCAGCAGGGACGCTCCCCAGGAGGCGGTGCAGAGAAGGCACCAGGCGCCGATGGCGAACTTGCTCACGAGCGCCAGCGCGACCGAGGCCGCCGCGGCGGTGCCGCCGATGGCGAAGAGGAGCCCCGAAGGCCAGGTCGGGGAGGGCCGGCGGCGGCGGAGCCCCGCGGCCGAGAGCGCCGCGGAGAGCCCGTAGCCCAATACCCCCCAGGCGGCCACCGGCAGCCCGAGCGCCACCGAGAAGCGGCTCAGCGCCACCTTGTCGCAGCTCACCGTCTCCGACAGGTCGCAGAAGCTCGCGATGCCGGCGTGGGCCTGCCCGTGCAGCCGGACCAGCATCCCCGAGAGCACGAGCCCGACGAGCGCCGCGGCCAGCGCGACCTGGAGCGGGCCCCGGGCTGGCGCCGGCGCGGCAGGCGGGCCTTTCGCGATCCGGGCGGCCATGGCGTTGGCGCTCCCGACCGCGGTCAATCGATGGGGCAGGGTTTGACGGGCTCGCAGGGCTTCTGCTTCTCCTGGGTCCCCTCGGCCTTGGGCGCCGGCGGCTGCTTCTCGGCCTTGGCCTTGTCGCCGCCGTCCTTCTTGCCGGCGCCGGCCGGTTTTCCGGCCTGAGCCGCCTTGCCCGGTTCGACCGCCTTCCCAGCCGCGGCGCCTTTTCCGGCGGTCGCGCCGGGCTCGCCCGGGGCAGGTTTCTGGCCCTCGTCGGCGCTGGCGGCGCCCAGGAGACAAGCGGCGGCGAGCGCGAGCACCCTTCTCACGTGGACCTCCTAGATAGCGAACAGCCGAGCGCGGCGAGCCTATCCCGGCGCCGGACGGGGCGAAAGGGGAGGC
>DASTPH010000067.1:0-7286 GCA_035762305.1 Anaeromyxobacteraceae bacterium | reverse complement strand
TCCTGGGCATAGCTCCGATACGAATGGAAGACGCGCGCATGCTCTTCCCTCCCGCCCGCGTAGCCCGACGAGGGCGCTCCGGGCCACTGCGACCGACAGTCATTCAAGGCGATCCCTGCGCGCGGGGAAAGGCGAGACGGGTTAGGGCAAACGGGGTCCCCTGAAGGGGGTGTTCCCACTTCCGTTCCCGCAACGCGTGCCGCCTCTTGGGTTCGGCGCGTCGGATGACGCTTGCGTCTGGTATTCGTCCACGCGCCGCCCCGGCAGCGCGCCTTCCGCACCGTCCCGCTCGCCCTGGCGACTTGGCGTTCTCGGCCTAGCCGCGAGCGCGCTGCTCTGAGCGACCGAGCTCGGGAACCTCGCGGGTCGCTTCGCGAGGCGGCGTTCTCATACACCCTGCTCCGCCTCAGCGAGCAGGGCACGGGCTTACTCCACCTTCACGCCCCGTCCGGCGGAGCCGGTGCCTGGGCTACGAACCCGGGTGACGGAGGTTCGACTCCTTCACGGGGTGCCATCTGGCCTGCCCAGCGGATCTGGGCGCGAGCCTCCGAAGCTCGCAGCACGAGGTTCGACTCCTCGGCAGGTCGCCAGCTCTGCCCGGCGGATCCGGGGCGACGCCTCCTAAGCGACGCAACGCGGTTCGACTCCGCGGCGGAGCAATACTTCACTGCGGGATCGTCTAGCGGCCATGACAGCGGGCTCATAACCCGCCGGGCGCAAGCCCTCGAGGGTTCGAGTCCCTCTCCCGCAACTGCGCGCGTCGAGCGGAGCTGGTGAACCCCTCGCGCCCACACCGCGAGTTCGCTGGGTTCGATCCCCAGGGCGCGCATCGTTTTCACGGGTCGGTGGCGGAACCTTCGGTAGACGCACCAGCTTGAGAGGCTGGCGGTCGCGAGATCGTGCGGGTTCGAATCCCGCCCGACCCACTCCTCGGTCCAGTGGCGGAATCCTCGGTAGACGCACTCGCTTCAGAGGCGAGCGGGCGAAAGCTCGTGCCCGTTCGACTCCGGCCTGGACCACCACCTCGGCCGCCTGGCGGAACAGGCAGACGCGCCGGTCTTAGGAACCGGTGCCCTCGGAGCGTGAGGGTTCGACTCCCTCGGCGGCCACAGCATGCGCGAGTAGCGGAACCGGTTAGACGCGCCGAGCTCAAGCCTCGGGACTTCTGTGGGTTCGACTCCTCCTCGCGCACCAACGCAGTACGTCCCAACGAAAGGAGCGCGTGATGGACACGCTCGTGCTGTCCCACGCCTACGTGCCTGTCGCGCGCGTGGTGTGGCAACGTGCGGTGACCTTGCTCTGGGAAGGCAAGGTCGAGATCATCGAGGAGTACGAGAACCGCGTCGTGCGGTCCGTCACCCTCGAGTTCAAGGTCCCCTCGGTCATCCGCTTCCTGCGGAAGATCCGGGACCGCAAGCGCGCGGTGAAGTTCTCGCGCGAGAACGCGTACGCGAGGGACAAGGGCTGCTGCCAGTATTGCAGCTCGCGCGTGCCGCGCGCCGAGGCGACGTACGATCACGTCACGCCCAGGAGCCAGGGCGGGCAGACGATCTGGGAGAACGTCGTCATCGCGTGCACGCCGTGCAATCAGAGGAAGGGCGGCCGCACGCCGGAGCAGGCCGGGATGCACCTCCGCGCGCAGCCCGTGAAGCCGAAGAGCCTTCCCGACACGCTGCGGCTCACGTTCCTGTTCGACAACAACGCGCCGCCGAGCTGGCGGCAGTTCTTCGCGAGCTACCACTACTGGCAGGACGAGCTCGACAGCAACAACGGAGGGTGAACCGGCCCGGAGCGCCGGCGCCGCCTTGAAAGCGGTCGGGGTCCTTCGGGGCCTGGGGTTCGAGGCCTCCACTCTCCGCCAGCAGCTTCGTGCCGGCCGGCCATCAACCGACGATCAAGAGCGGCACGAAGGTAGGCCCCAGGGCGCCTCGGCCTGAGACCCGGGGCATCCATCTGTGGAGGATGCACAACGTGGGGGTCCCGTGGCCCGCCTCGAAAGCGGGCGGTCGCGCAGCGGCCGCGGTTCGAGTCCGCCATCCTCCGCCACCTGGAGCAGACGGCCGGGGTGGTCCCGGCGCTGGCCTGGAAGACCGGTCATCGCGCAAGCGGTGCGAGTTCGACTCTCGGCTGCTCCGCCACATAGAGGAGCGCGTGGTCGGGGAGGTCCCGACGGCGGCCTGCTAAGCCGCTCGCCGCGCAAGTGACGCCGGTTCGACTCCGGAGCGCTCCGCCATCGTGCCCCGCGAGTTGGAGGCCGGGGGCGGCTTCTACCCGCCGACCTGCCGGGTTCGATTCCCGGGCGGGGCTCCTGTCGCTGCTATTCGGCGAATCTGATCCAAGCTGCCGTGGAGTGCGCAGTGCGCCGTCAGCAGGAGCTCGCGCCGTCGAGGAGCGCAAGGAGAGCACGCTCTGGCACCCGGATAATGGGAAGAGGTCGTCTACAAGCCCCAGGCGACCCGTCGTCCCCGCACGCACGTGTACCGCGTGCGCCTCGACGACCAGGAGATGTCGAAGCTGCAGGTGTTGGCGAAGCGGCGAGGCGTGACCGCCTCGGTCGTCTTGCGAGAGTTGGTGCGCGCCGCTCGCGTCGTCAGGTCCGTCGATTCCGCTCGGGAATGACGGCGTCGAAGTGAACCAGGAAGAGAGCAGAACCTCGGACCGCCCTGCAAGGATTGAGGTCGCGTCGGCGACCGTCCGGCCGTCGCTGTTCACTCCCGCGACGCCTCGGACGTGGGCGATCTCGCGGCAGGCGCCGGCCTTGACGTGCGCTTCCCGGCGGCCGCGAGCCGCGCACGCAGGGAACGGGCCTCAGCGAGCGGAGCGAAGTCGGGCTCCGCGTGCCTCCACATCCCGAGGAGGTGCTCCACGGTCGCCAGCGCGCCGGTCGCGTCGCCGAGGCGCTCTTGCGATCGCGCGACGAGCAGCAGGCTCCGGGGGTAGGCCCAGGCGCGGGAGACCAATCGCCAGTGGTGCCGGTACATCCCGCCGAAGGCGCGAAGCATCTCGATGGCGCACCGGTCGTCTCCCGCGGCGTAGCACGCCTCCCCCAGGGCGTAGGTGGCCGCCTGGCGCACGAAGTACGGCCGGGCCGTGCGCCGGATCTCGTCGAGCTCGCCCCGGGCCGCCGCGAGATCACTCCCCCGCCGCCGCAATGCCTCGACGAGACGGCGGATGCTGGGATCGGCCGCCGCGTTTGGCGAACTGGCCACCTCGGCTGCGAGCTCATGCTCGCCAGCAAGCGCGAGCACGACGGCCACCAGCATGTCTGCGGTCTCGGCGTGCTGCCGCACGGCGCGCGCCGCGGCGCGGAGGGCCAGGCCCGGACCGCCGGCGGCGAGCAGCTCGAAGCGGACGTACAACGCCCATTGCTCGAAGGCGCCCGGGGCCTCGAGCAGCCTCTCCGCCTCGCGCGGCCGGCCGCGGTAGTACGCCAGCTCCGCCGGGAAGGAGAAGGCGCCCCATTCGTGCGCGGCCACCGGGACCACGCGAGCCTCCACCTCCCTCCTCGCCGCCTCGAGGTCGTCGCGGTAGAGGTGGACGTACGCCCGCTGCTGGCGCAGACGGGCCCTGTCGACGGCCGACAGGCCCGGCAGCCCCTCCCCCGCCGCGATCGCGCGGAGCGCCGCGTCCAGGTCGCCGCGCGAGCGGAGGACGTAGACGAGCGCGGCGGTTGCCTGCGGCGATGGGAGCTCCCTCATCCAGCGCCGCGCTTCCGCGAGCGCCTCGTCCGGGCGCTCCGCTTCGACCAGGGCGTCCACCAACAGCTCCCGGGCGGGCGCGTGGAGCGGATCCAGGAGGAGGGCCTTCTCGGCCGCCTTCTGGCCGTACTCGGCGTCCCACTGAAGGTAGCAAAGGATCCCGCCCACGCGCACCAGGGTGCGCTTGTCGTCCCCGAAGCGGTCGACGTAGGTCCGGTGGAGCCGCCGGGACTCTTCAAACCTCCAGAAGGTCTGCGCGTGCCAGGCCTGGGTGAGGAGTCGCTCGCGCTCGGGAAGGGTGTCGGCTCCCGCCAGGGCCGCCTCCGCATGCTTCCTGCGCTCCACATCGGTCGCCCCGAGCGCCTTGACCGCGATGGAAAGATCGCGGTGCGCGAGGGCGAACCGCGGGTCCTTCTCCAGGGATCTGCGGTAGGCAGCCGCGGCAGCCTCGACGTCGCCCTTCTCCGCCAACTCGCGGCCCCGGAAGTACTGCTCGTAAGCCTCCAGGCTGCTGGTGACGGCGCGCGTTGACGGAGCGGGGCGCGCTCGAACTTCTCCGGGAAGTAGCTCGGCACGCGTCCGATCCGCCAGCCGGTCCACGAGGTCGTAGATGGCCTCCTTGCTGGGCACCGACCCTTTGTCGCTGAACAGATCCCGGTCATTTGCCGGGTCGAGCGCCCGCAGCTGCATGGCGTACGTCGAGCCCAGCCGGTGGACGCTCGTCACCAGCAGGGCTCGCACGCCCGCCCGGCGCCCCGCCTCGCGCCCGGCGATTTCGTCGATGCGCCCGAGGTCGCGGTGGCCGGCTTGGCGGGCCAGGTCGAAGAGACGGCCTCGCGGCACCACCGACAGCCCAGGAGACTGCTCCAGGGCCGCGACCAGGAGTCCGGAGAGGGCATCGAGCTCGCGCTCGCCGGTCTCGTTTGCGGTGTCGGCGACCGCGACGACGATACGGGCGTCGGATCCGACGCCCGGCGCCGGCGCGCGCGGCCACAGGCGCCAGACGACGGGGCCCGCGACTGCAAGGAGGGCAGCGGCGACGATGACGCGGCTGCGCCCCAGGAGAGATCGGCGCGTCCTGACGCGGGTGGTCCCTCCTGTCGGCGTCCGCTCCAGCTCGTCGTGCAGGGCGCGGAGGGAAGCGGCAACCTCGGCTCCGTCCCTCGGCCGCTCCGCCGGGCGCTTGGCCAGCATCCGGGCGACGAGCTCTCCGATCGCGGGAAGCTCCCCGACCTCCAGCAGGGGTGCCTTCCGCGGACCCTGGACCGACCTTCCCCCGTCCTCCGGGAAGGGCATCTCGCCCGACAGGAGCCGGTACAGCATCACCCCCAGCGCAAAGACGTCCGTCCGCTCGTCCTCCGGCGCCCCCTCCCACTGCTCCGGCGCCATGTACGCCGGAGTCCCTCCCTCCTGCCTCCTCTGCCCGAACGCGTGCGCCAGCCCGAAGTCCAACACCTTCACCTGCCCGTCCTCGCACAGGAAGACGTTTCCGGGCTTGAGGTCCCGGTGGACCACGCCCTGGGAGTGCGCGTGGGCGACGCCCTTGGAAATCTCGGCGGCGATGCGCACCACCTCCCGCAAGGAGAGCCTCCCTTGGGACAGCCGCTCCTCCAGTGTCTGGCCCTGCAGCAGCTCCAGGATGAGGTAGGGGCCGTGGTCGGACTTGCCAAGCTCGAAGAGGGTGACGAGGTTGGGGTGGCCGAGCCTCGCCGCGGCCTCGGCCTCGCGCAGCAGCCTCTCCTCGCGCAGTCCCGCCCTGGCCCCGGCCCGGACGGCTTTGAAGGCGACGCTCCGGCCGAGCTCCCGGTCCCTGGCCTCCCAGACCTCGCCGAAGCCGCCGCGCCCCAGCTGCCGGACGAGCTCGAACTTCCCGAACACCGCACCGGGCCGGAGCGCGGAGGCCCAGCCACCTGCCGGCGGGGTGGGTCCGGCGGCGATCTCCCGAAGCAGCGCCGAGAGCGCGCCGAGGGGCACTCCCTCGGCGGGACCCGTCGATCCGCCCTGGCTCTCGTTCCCTCCCAAGCGTTCCTCCCGGAGAACGCCGTGACAAGTTCAATGGGACCACAAGTGAGAGAGGGTTGCCAGCCCGGCGACCCCTGATACCGTCATGAGCCGGGCGTGACGGCCGTGGTGGTCGGCGACGGCGCGGTCGGCCTCCTCGCGGTCCTCTCCGCCAAGCAGATGGGCGCCGCACGCATCATCGCGATGAGCCGCACCTGCCCGATCTCATCAACCGCGTCTGGAAGCGGCAGATCGAGCCCGGCAAGGTCTTCGACCTCACGTTGGGAGCGTGCTCAGGCGGGCCTGAACCGGAAGCGCGCCAATGTCTTCGGGCCCCAAAGATAGACCACGACGAGGATATAGACGACGGCGGCCGCCGCAGTGATTTGCGGTCTGTAGAAGGGAACCGCCTTCTGCAGATTGTCCTGCGGCCAGAGGCTCCAAAACAAACCGAAGGTCCAGTGGCACAGCGCCATCGAGAACAGGCTCTTGCCCGAGTTGTTGTAGATCCAGACGAACAAGACGCGGGTAGCCACCGTGTAGATGGCGTGCCAGGCGATCCACCCCGCCGTGTAGTAGCCGCTGATGACGAAACCGGGGACGTGGTATCCCGCCCACGCGAGGCCAAGGACGAGCCCCGTCACCAGCGCGCTGTGGCGCTCCTGCAACGGGTCGATGGCGTAGCCCGTGAGGCCCAGCTCCTCCGCGAAGGTCATGAAGAAGACGGTGCAGTAGCCGAGGAATCCGACCAGGGAAAACGTGGGCCGGGGAATCTCGGTGCCAGCCAGCCGCAGGACGCAATAGTTGATGAGCCCGAGGCTGGGATAGACGAGCAGGATCGGAAGGAACCAGATTCTGGGCTTGATGCGGCCGACGTCGATGGTCCTCCTCAGAAGGGCGACGACCCCGGCCCTCCCCTGCTCGCGGGTAGTGAGGATGAGTGCCGCGATCATCGGCATCGCGAGCCCCGCCTGGAAGAGCTTGAAGCCAGGGAAGAGCTGGACGTCGAAGATGGCCCCGAGCACCCACACGGGGACGCACAGGCCGAACAGGAGCAGGAAGAAGCGGGATACTGATCGGCCGCGCGACGCTTTGGGTACCATGGACATCTGTTTCAAGCCGCCCGCTCGCGGGTGCCGACGAGCTTCACCCCAGCCTCACGAGCCAGGCGACCGGCGAGAGGCGACAGAGGAATCCGCCTACTCCAAACCCGAGCGACCCGTCCCATCGGTAGACATTCCGTGAGAGTAGCGCATCTCGCGTGCCGACTGCGAACGGCAACAACCCGACCAAGGAAGAGGCCCCGCGACTCCAGAGGAATCGCGGGGCCGGAAGCTGGTCGGGGAGACAGGATTTGAACCTGCGACCCCTTGGTCCCGAACCGCTCCCGGCGGATTCACATGGCGTGGCACCGGGTACGATGGCGAGTCATCCCGTGGAATCCGTTGGAGACGCGGCCAGGCCCGGATCGCATACGGAAGCACCGGTCACATACGGAGCGACGCCGTTTGGCGCGCCGGTGGCGCGGCTCTCAAGGTGCGTAGAGCCGTGGCTCTCTCCCGAGCAGGTCGCGGAGCGCCTGAAGGT
>DASTPH010000066.1:0-22164 GCA_035762305.1 Anaeromyxobacteraceae bacterium | reverse complement strand
CGGTGCGGATCGGGGACCGCGCGGCCTCAGCCGTGGAACGGCCGGCCGGCCTGGCCGTGCTCGACGAGCAGCGGCGCCGGCTGGAAGCGGGGGCCGAAGATCGACTCCAGGCGCTGGATCTTCTCGAGGAGCGCCCGCGTCCCCATGGCGTCGGCCCAGCGGAAGGGGCCGCCCAGGAAGGGCGGGAAGCCGAGGCCGAAGATGGCGCCGACGTCGCCGTCGCGGGCGCTGCGCACGATGCCCTCGCCCAGGCAGCGGATGGCCTCGTTCACCATCTGCAATGAAACGCGCTCCGCGATCTCGGCGCGGTCGAAGGCCTTGCGGGCGCGGCCGCCGGGGAGGAGCCGGTAGACGGCGGGGTCCACCCGCTTCTGCTTGCCGTCGTAGGTGTAGAAGCCCTTCCGGCTCTTGCGGCCGAGCCGGCCGGCCTCCACCACCTTGGCGAGCGCCTCGGGCGCGCCCATGCGGTCGCCGAAGGCCTGGTGCATGACCTTGGCCACCTTGGCGGCCACGTCGATGCCCACCTCGTCGAGGAGCATGATGGGTCCGACCGGGAACCCGAAGTCCGTCAGGGCGCGGTCGATCACCTCGATGTCCGCCCCCTCCACCAGGAGCTGCGCCGCCTCGTTCATGTACGGCGCCAGGATGCGGCTGGTGTAGAAGCCGGGGCCGTCGCGCACCACGATGACGGTCTTGCCCTGCTTCTTGCCGAGCGCCACCGCGGTGGCGGTGACCTCGTGCGCCGTCCTCTCGGTGACGATCACCTCCAGGAGCGGCATCTTGTGGACCGGCGAGAAGTAGTGCATCCCCAAGACCGCCTCGGGCCGCCTGGACGCCTCGGCGATCCGGGCGATGGGGATGGAGGAGGTGTTGGAGGCGAAGATCCCCCTCGGGTTCACCGCCTCGACTGCCTTCACCATCTCCTGCTTCAGGGAGAGGTCCTCGAAGACCGCCTCGATGACCACATCCGCCCGCTCCAGGCCCTCCCAGCCGGTCCCGGCGGTGAGGAGGCGCATGGTGTGGCCGCGCTCCAGCCGGTCGATCTGCTTCTTCCGGACCCGCTCGTCGAGCACCTGCCGCACCCCGGCGAAGGCCCGCCCCACCCCCTCGTCGTCCTTCTCCCGCACCCGCACCGGGATGCCGGCGTTCACGGTGACGGAGGCGATGCCCGAGCCCATGAGCCCGCCGCCGAGGACGCCCACCGAGGCCACCGGCCGCGGCTTCGCGGCGGGGTCGGGGGTCCCGTTGTCCTTCTTGAGTGCGGTCTGGGCGAAGAAGATCTCCATGAGCCGGCGGGCGACCGCCGACACCGCCAGCTCGCCGAAGAGCCTGGCCTCGCGCTCCAGGCCGGCCGGGAAGCCCTTGTCGTAGCCGTGCTTCACCGCCTCCAGGGCCTTCTCCGGCGCCGGATAGCGCCCCTGGGTCTTCTCGAGGAGCTTGCGCCGGGCTTGCCGGAAGAGGACCTCGCGTCCGAGGGGGTTCTCCTCCAGCGCCAGCCGCTGCACCCCGGCCAGGCCCTTCGTGCCGAGCCGCAGGATCCCGGCCGGCCGCCGGCGCTCGAGGGCGCCGCCGGCGAGATCGGCGGCCCGCTTGCGGGCTGCCTGGAGCAGGATGGGGGCGGGCACCACCTCGTCCACCAGCCCGATGGCCAGGGCCTTCCTCGGGCGGACGCTCTTGCCGGTGAGGATGAGGTCCAGGGCGGTGGCGATGCCCACCAGGCGCGGCAGCCGCTGGGTGCCGCCGGCGCCGGGGATGAGGCCGAGCTGCACCTCGGGCTGGCCGAGCTGTGTGCGCGGGTCGTCCGTGCAGATCCGGTAGTGGCAGGCCATGGCCCACTCCAGGCCGCCGCCCAGGCAGGCCCCGTGGATGGCGGCCACCACCGGCTTGGGGAAGCGCTCCAGCCGGTCGAAGCCGGCCTGCCCGTCGCGGGCCAGCCTCTCGGCGTCGGCGGCGCTCCGCACCCCCTGCAGCATCTCGATCCGGGCGCCGGCCACGAAGCCGTCCTTCTTGCCGCTCCCGAGCACCACCGCCTTCACCGAGGGATCCTTCCCGAGCCCGGTGAGGATGCGCTCGAACTCCTCGCCCAACTCGGCGAAGAGGGTGTTCACCGGCTCCCCCGGGACGTCGACGAGGACGGTGGCGATCCCCTCCCCCACCTCCACCCGGAAGTTTCTGGGCTCGGCCTCGGTCGCAGGTGCGGGCATCATGTCAGCCCTCCGGTCCGTCGAGCACCACCGCCGCCCCGAGCGCCCCGGCGGCGCAGAGGGTGAGGAGCGCGTGGGCCGCCTTGCGGCGCGACATCTCGCGGGCCGCCTGGTGCAGCATGCGGGCGCCGGTGGCGGCGAAGGGGTGGCCCAGGGCGATGGAGCCGCCGTTCACGTTGAGCCGCTCCCGGTCCACCTCGCCGAGCGGCTCGTCTCGACCCAGCTTCTCCTTCGCGAACTTCCTCGAGCCGAAGGCCTGGAGGTTCGAGAGCACCTGGGCCGCGAAGGCCTCGTGCATGTCGACGAGGTCCATGTCGGCGAGGCGCAGCCCGGCCCGGTCGAGGGCCACGGGCGCGGCGTAGGCCGGCCCCTGCAGGAGCTGGTCGCGCGGGTCCAGGGCGGCGTAGGCGTAGGAGCGCAGGTACGCGAGGGGCCTGAGACCCAGAGCCTTGGCCTTCTCCTCGGCGACCAGGATCACCGCCGCCGCCCCGTCGGTGATGGGCGAGGCGTTTCCGGCGGTGATGGTGCCCCAGGTGCGGTCGAAGACCGGGGGCAGCCTGGCCAGGGCGTCCAGGGTGGCGTCGGCGCGCACGATGTTGTCCTTGGCCGCCACCCGGTCGAACCGGGGCGGCACCGGCACGTGCATCACCTCGGCCTCGAGCTTGCCCGCCGCCCAGGCGTCGGCGGCGCGGCGGTGGCTCTCGAAGGCCAGCTCGTCCTGGGCGGCGCGGGAGATGCCGTTCTCCTGCGCCATCTTCTCCGCGCTCTGCCCCATGGTGAGGCCGGTGGTGGGCTCGGTCAGCGCCGGCGGCACCGGGGACAGGTCCCGCAGGCCCAGCCCGGCGAAGGCCTTCACCTTGTCGGTGAGCGACCGGGCCCGCGAGGCGCCGACCAGCGCCTGGGCCAGCGGGCGCGAGGCGAAGATGGGGGCGTCGGAGAGGGACTCGGCGCCGCCGGCGACGACCACGTCGGCGTGCCCGAGGGCGATCTGGTCGGCGGCGTCGGTGGCCGCCTGGATGGAGGTGGCGCAGGCCCGCGCCACCGTGTAGGCCTGCACGCTGCGGGGCAGCTGGCTGCGAAGCGCCACCTCGCGGCCGATGAGCGAGACCAGGGTCGAGGGCACCACCTGGCCGAAGATGACGGCGTCGAACGCGGAGGGCGGGATGCCGCTGCGCGCCACCAGCTCGTTCACCAAGAGGGCGCCCAGCTCCACCGCCGACAGGTCCCTGAAGTCGCCGCCCGACTTGAGGAACGGGGTGCGGAGGCCAGCCACGATGGCCGCCCGGCGCCCGGGGGGAATGCCGTTTCCAGCCATGGCCTGTGCTCCTGTTGACTCGAGAATCAGTCGAGGACCGACGGAGTGTTAGTCGTTCCGACGCAGGGCGTCAAGGAGGAACCGGCGGCGGGTCTCGAGCCAGGGCGCCGTTACCAATGAAGGGCCGGAAGGAGGGGCTCCGCCGTGGCGCTTGCCATCGCCGGCTCGCTGCGACACAGTCGATCCGTGGCCCTGAAGCGCAGCCGGGAGCTGAAGCCCCTCTCCAGCGAGCACCAGCAGGCGCTGCTCCTGGCCTTCCAGATCAAGAAGAGCCTGGCGGGGCACGCCGAGGCCGCGGGGGCCCCCAAGGACCTGGCCGGTCTCCTCTCCCTGGCCCGGCGCTACGAGGACTCCGTCCTCAGGAACCACACCCGGGCCGAGGAGGACTGCCTCGCCAGGTACCTCTCCGAGGCCGACGCGCGCCGGCTCCGCCAGGAGCACGCCGAGCTGACCCGGCTCCTCGACGCCGCCCGCACCGCCAAGCCGCCGGAGATGCGGGCCGCCCTCTCCGGCTTCGCCGAGCTCCTGGAGCGCCACGTGCGCTGGGAGGAGCGGGAGCTGTTCCCCGCCTGCGAGCGGGAGATCGACGCCGAGGCGCTGGCGCACGTGGGGCACGAGCTGGAGAAGCGGCTGGTGCTCTCGGGGGGCGGGAAGCACCACCGGCGGGCCTAGGCGCTCACCACCGGGTCAGGAACACCGGCAGCCCCCGCTTGTCGCCGTAGAGCGGTCGGTAGCGCTCGGTGTTGTACATGCGCTCCACGTCCACGGTGCGCGGCCCGAGGGAGGGGTCGGGGATGGGCACCAGCTGGTAGCAGCCGTTCACCATGGCCGACATGAGGCCGCGCCGCCCCTCGAGCAGCGCATCCAGGGCCATGGTGCCGTAGGTCTGGGCCACCAGCTTGTCGAGGAAGTCCGGCTCGCCGGAGCGCAGGTCGTAGGTGAGGTCGGAGACGATGGTCTCCTCGCCGGTGCGGCGCCTGATCTCGTCGGAGAAGGCCTCGCCCACGTTCACCTTCTTGCGGCGGCCGTGCTCGTCGGGCGGCCCGTACTCGGCCGGGGCGTAGCCGTGCCAGCGGGCTCCCTCGGAGAGCACCACCAGCACGTAGTTGCTGGGGTTCTGACGCTTCTCCTCCAGGAGCAGGGCGATGAGCCGGTCCAGGTCCACCGGGTACTCCGGGATGACGCAGCGATTGGACGTGACGAGGCCGGTGTAGAGGGCGGTGAAGCCGGAGTCGCGGCCGAAGACGCGGAAGACGCCCACGCGCTCGTGCGAGCCCACCGTGGTTCGCTGCCGCTCGATGGCGGCCATGGCCCGGGTGATGGCGGTGGAGAAGCCCACGCAGTACTCGGTGCCGCGCACGTCGTTGTCCATGGTCTTGGGGATGGCCACCACCCCGAAGCCGCTGCGCGCGAGCTCGGAGGCGAAGGCCAAGGTGCCGTCGCCTCCGATGACCACCAGCTGATCCAGCTCCAGCGCCTCGAGATTGCGCAGCACCTGTCCGCCCAGGTCGTGGTACTCGACGGCGGCGCCGGTCCGCTCCACCCGCTTCACCGGGAAGTCGCGCCCGGCGAGGTGGGGCGGCAGGTCCCTCACCCGCGAGGGGCTGACCCGGCTGGTGTGGAGGACCGTGCCCCCGGTGCGGTCGATGGTGCGGGTGCTGTCGCGGGTGAGCGGCTGGAGGTAGCGGGCCCGGCTCGCCGGGTCGTCGAGGTTCACGTGGGTGAGCCCCTCCCAGCCCCGGCGGATGCCGAGCACGGTGAGGCCGTTCTCGATGCCTCGCCAGGTGACGCTCTTGATGACCGAGTTCAGGCCCGGCACGTCGCCCCCGCCTGTGAGGATGCCGATGCGCTTCGCCATGTGAGCCTCCCCGCCTCCCGGCCTGAGGCTATCCCTCGGCCTCCGGGGCGCCGCCGCTGCGGGCCAGATCCTCGCTCTTCACCTTGCCGGGGTCCATTCCGGCGGCGCGCTTCGTCATCTGGGCGAAGAGGTCGTCGAAGGGCGGGGCCGCCCCCTTCATGAAGCGCAGCGGGTTCACACGCGCCACCACGAAGGCCTTGAGGTAGGGGGACTCGAAGCCACGCGCCTTGAGCCGCTCCACCGCGCCGCTCACCGCGTCGTCGAAGGCCAGCAGCACCCCGGCGCGCCGCTCCCGCTCGGCGGCCGCCTTGGCGAGCTTCTCGTCCTGCCAGGCGTCCACCTTGCGCAGGATGGGATGGTAGGCGCCGCCGGAGAGGCGCGGCCGCTGCTCGTAGGCGAAGCCCAGCGTGACCAGCGACGGCTCCTCCAGCTCCAGCGCCAGCTCCGGCTCCGAGAGGTCGGTCTTCCCGGCGAGGTCCCGCACCATGCGCAGCACCTCCAGCGCCCGCTCGCGGAGGTTGTGGGCCTTCTCGATGTTGAGCGCCAGGATGTGGTAGGCGACCTCCTTCTCCGGCACCACCAGCGCCAGCACCGCCTTGGCCCCGAGCTCCTGCAGCGCGGTGAGGCGGTGTCCGCCGTTGGGGGTGAGGTAGCGGTCCCCTTCCCGCACCGCGATGATGGGGTCGAGGTAGCGGCGGGTCTTGTCCATGGCCAGGGTCAGCTTGCGCACGTGGGCGTCGGAGACGTCGCGCTGGAACGGGGTGCGCTCCACCTTGTCCATGGGGAGGGCACAGAAGAGGAGGGCGTGCCCGCCGAGCGGCTCGCGGTAGGTGGCGAGCACCGCGCCGCCATCGGCCTCCACGGCCTTGGCCAGCTCCTGGAGCTCCGGCGGTGGCTCGGCCAGGCGGAGGTCGCCGGGGCCGAGCGAGGTGGGCTGGAGCTTCACTCCCTTGCGCTTGCGGGGACGTCCGCTCTTGGTGACGGGGCGCTTGCGGGTGGCCATCCCCGGAGTCTACAGCGCCGGGGACGGCCTCGCAGGCTCGGCCGGCGCGGACCGCGCCGACCGCCCCAGGCGGGCCGTGGGGCCGGGACGGGCGGCCGTTCCTGCGCGGGGTACCTTCACCGCCCCCGGCGCGGCACCGCCCGAGCTCCGAGCCCCACCCGGCGCTTGCGGCGGCCCCGCCCCGGAGGCAGGACCCCGCATGGCGCCCCGGCCCTGGACCGTGCTCCGCCACGATCCCATCGTCGAGCTGGAGACGAACCTGTGGGCCGTCGAGGCCGACCTGCCCCGCGGGCCGGTGCGGCGCCGCATGTCCATCGTGCGCCGCGCCGACGGCGGGCTCCTGTTCCACAACGCCATTCCGCTCGACGAGGGCTCGATGCGCCGCATCGAGGCCTTCGGCCGCCCGGCGCTGCTCTTCGTCCCGAACGGCCTGCACCGCCTCGACCTCCACGCCTTCCGGGCCCGCTACCCGCGCCTGCGCGTCCATTGCCCTCGGGAGGCGCACGCTCGCGTGGCGGCGATGGTCCCGGTGGACGGCCACTGGGACGACCTCCCGCCCGACCCGGACGTCCGGGCCGAGCCGCTCCAGGGCTCGCGCTTCGGCGAGGCCGCCCTGGTGGTGCGCAGCGGCGAGCGGACGAGCCTCCTCTTCGGCGACACGGTGATGAACCTGCCGCACCTGCCCGGGGTGCAGGGGCTGGCCTGGCGCCTCCTCGGCTCGACGGGACGGCCGAGGGTGACGCCGGTGGCCCGGCTGCTTTCGGTGTCCGACCGGCGCCTCCTGGCAGCCCATCTCCTCCGGCTGGCCGCCCTGCCGGGCCTGGCGCGGCTGGTGGTCTCGCACGGGCGCAACGTGGAGGAGGAGGCCGCGGGCGTGCTCCGGGCGGTGGCTCGCGACCTCCACCCATCGGCGTGACGACCTCGCCCGCCGGCTCATAGCGTGGCCCAGTTGGCATGAGCCCCGAGCCCGAGTCCGAGCCCCAGCCCGAGCCCGGTCTCCTCGGGCTCGGGCGCGGGCTCGGGCTCGTTCACGGGACCCACACCACGTTGAGGATCTGGCGCCCGACCCCTGCTTGATCCAGGGCAGAAAAGTGCCCGAAAACGGGCCATTTTCTCCTTTACAGCCCGGGAGGGGCTTGGTAGAAAGCGCCGCTCGCCTCACCCGCCATTCCCCGAGAACCCCAAGCCGGAGAGTTTGCAGAAATGGCCGACGCCAAGCCCGCAATCCCCAAGGACGGTCAGAAGATCAGCCTGACCGGAGGGAAGCTCAACGTTCCCGACCGCCCCATCATTCCCTTCATCGAGGGCGATGGCACCGGCCGCGACATCTGGCGCGCCAGCGTCAGGGTGATGGACGCCGCCGTGGAGAAGGCCTACCGGGGCCAGAAGAAGATCGCCTGGGCCGAGGTCTACGCTGGCGAGAAGGCCTTCACCAAGTTCAACAACTGGCTCCCCGACGAGACGGTGGGCGCCTTCAAGGAGTACCTGGTCGGCATCAAGGGCCCCCTCACCACGCCCATCGGCGGCGGTATCCGCTCCCTGAACGTGGCGCTGCGCCAGATGCTGGACCTCTACGTGTGCCTGCGGCCGGTGCGCTGGTTCAAGGGCGTTCCCTCGCCGGTCAAGAACCCGCAGAAGGTCAACATGGTGATCTTCCGCGAGAACACCGAGGACATCTACGCCGGCATCGAGTACGAGTCCGGCTCCGAGCAGGCGAAGAAGATCCTGTCCTTCCTCGAGAAGGAATTCCCCAAGGAGTTCAAGAAGATCCGCTTCCCGGGGTCGGCGGGCATCGGCATCAAGCCCGTGTCGCGCGAGGGCACGGAGCGGTTGGTGCGCGCCGCCATCGAGTACGCCCTTCGCCTCAAGCGCAAGAGCGTCACCTTCGTGCACAAGGGCAACATCATGAAGTTCACCGAGGGCGCGTTCCGCAACTGGGGCTACGCCACGGCCGAGCGCGAGTTCGGCGACCGGGTCTACACCTGGGAGCAGTGGGAGAAGACCAAGGCCCAGAAGGGCGAGGACGCCGCCAACGCCGAGCAGAAGTCGGCGCTGCAGCAGGGCAAGCTCCTCGTCAAGGACGCCATCGCCGACATCACCCTGCAGCAGGTGCTCACCCGCCCCGACGAGTTCGACGTGGTGGCCACCCTCAACCTGAACGGCGACTACCTGTCCGACGCCCTGGCGGCTCAGGTGGGCGGCATCGGCATCGCCCCCGGCGGCAACATCAACTACGTCTCCGGCCACGCCATCTTCGAGGCCACCCACGGCACCGCCCCCAAGTACGCCAACCAGGACAAGGTGAACCCGGGCTCGGTGATCCTCTCCGGCGAGATGATGTTCCGCCACCTCGGCTGGAACGAGGCGGCCGACCTGGTCGTCAAGGGCATGGACGGCGCCATCGGCGCCCACCGGGTCACCTACGACTTCGCCCGCCTCATGAAGCAGGAGGGGGTGGCGGACGTGGTCGAGGTGAAGTGCTCCCAGTTCGGCGACGAGATCATCGGGCACATGTAGCCCCTCGCCACACGAGTTTCAGGAGGTCACACATGTCCCGCAAGAAGATCGCTCTCATCGGCGCCGGCCAGATCGGCGGCACCATGGCCCTGCTGTGCGGCCAGCGCAACCTCGGCGACGTCGTGATGGTGGACATCATGGAGGGCGTCGCCAAGGGCAAGGCCCTCGACCTGCAGCAGAACCGCGGAGTCCTCAAGTTCGACGTCAACGTCGTCGGGGGCGGCACCACCGACTACTCGATCATCAAGGACGCCGACGTCTGCATCGTCACCGCCGGCGTGCCCCGCAAGCCGGGCATGAGCCGCGACGACCTGCTCAAGGTGAACCTGGAGGCCATCACCAAGGTGGCGCAGGGCATCAAGCAGTACGCCCCCAACTCATTCGTCATCGTGGTCACCAACCCGCTCGATTCGATGGTGTACGCGATGTACAAGGTCACCGGGTTCCCCAAGAACCGGGTGGTCGGCATGGCGGGCGTGCTCGACACCGCCCGCTTCCAGTACTTCGTGGGCGACGCCGCCGGCGTGGCCCCCCAGGACGTCTGCGCCATGGTGCTTGGCGGCCACGGCGACGACATGGTGCCGCTGCTGCGCTACAGCTCCATCAACGGCATCCCGCTCACCAAGTTCATGGAGCAGGCCAAGCTCGACGCCATCGTCGAGCGCACCCGCAAGGGCGGCGGCGAGATCGTGGCCCTGCTCGGCACCGGCTCGGCCTTCTACGCCCCGGCCGCGAGCGCCGTGCTCATGGCCGAGAGCTACCTGCGCGACCAGAAGCGCGTGCTGGCGTGCTCCGCCCTGCTCGAGGGCCAGTACGGCGTCTCCGGGCTCTTCGTGGGCGTGCCGGTGGTCATCGGCGCCCGCGGCGTCGAGCGCATCGTCGAGATCGACCTGAACGACGCCGAGAAGGGCATGCTGGCCAAGTCGGTGGAGTCCGTGAAGAAGTCGGTGGCCGAGACCAAGCTCTAGCCATCGGAAGACACCGTGAAGATCCACGAATACCAGGCCAAGGAGATCCTCCGGAAGTACGGGGTGGCCGTCCCGCGGGGCTACCTGGCGGTGACCCCGCTCGAGGCCGAGGGCGCCGCTCGCCAGCTCGGCGGCGGGGTCTGCGCCGTGAAGGCCCAGATCCACGCCGGCGGGCGCGGCAAGGGGGGCGGGATCAAGCTCGCCCGTTCCCCGGAGGAGGCCAGGCTCCACGCCGAGGCCATGCTGGGGATGATGCTGCGCACGCCGCAGACCGGCCCGGAGGGGCAAGAGGTCCGCAAGGTCTACGTGGAGGAGGGCTGCAGCATCGCCCGCGAGCTGTACCTGGGCATGACCCTGGACCGGAACACCGGGCGGGTCACGGTGATGGCCTCGTCGGAGGGCGGGGTGGACATCGAGGAGGTGGCCCGCACCCACCCGGAGCGGATCGTGAAAGTGGCGGTCGACCCGCTCACCGGCTTCATGCCCTTCCAGGCGCGCCAGCTGGCCTTCGCGCTGGCGCTGCAGGGCGAGGCTGTGAGCGCCTTCTCCCGCCTGGCGTCCAATCTCTACCAGGCCTACCTGGCCACCGACGCCTCGCTGGCCGAGGTGAACCCGCTGGTGGTGACGGCGCAGGGGGGGGTGCTGGCGCTCGACGCCAAGATCAACTTCGATGACAACGCCCTCTACCGCCACTCCGATGTGGCGGCCATGCGCGATCCGGGCGAGGAGGATCCCAAGGAGACGGCGGCCAAGGAGTACGACCTCTCCTACATCGCCCTCGACGGCAACATCGGCTGCATGGTGAACGGCGCCGGCCTGGCCATGGCCACCATGGACGTCATCCAGCTCTCGGGCGGCCGGCCCGCCAACTTCCTCGACGTGGGCGGCGGGGCCGACGAAGCCAAGGTGGCCGCTGCCTTCACCATCATCCTGCAGGACCCCAACGTGCGGGCGGTGCTGGTCAACATCTTCGGCGGCATCATGAAGTGCGACATCATCGCCAACGGCATCGTGGCCGCGGGGCGCCAGCTCGGCTTCTCCATCCCGTTGGTGGTTCGCCTGCAGGGCACCAACGTCGAGCTGGGCAAGCAGATCCTGGCCGGCAGCGGCCTGGCGATCACCTCCGCCGACGACCTCGGCGACGCCGCCCGCAAGGCGGTGGCCGCAGCGCGGGCCGCCTCCGGGCAGGGAGGTCGGGCGTGAGCATTTTCGTCGACGAGAAGACCCGGGTGCTGGTGCAGGGGATCACCGGCTCGGCCGGCAGCTTCCACACCGAGCAGATGATGGACTACGGCACCAACGTGGTGGCGGGCGTCACGCCCGGGCGCGGCGGCACCCGCTTCCGCGAGGCGGTCCCCATCTTCAACACGGTGGAGCAGGCGGTCCGCGAGACCGGAGCCAACGCCTCGGCCATCTTCGTGCCGCCCCCTTTCGCCGCCGACTCCATCGTGGAGTCGGCCGACGCCGGGGTGCAGCTGGTGGTGGCCATCACCGAGGGCATCCCGGTCCTGGACATGGTCAAGGTGAAGCGCTACCTGGCCGACGTCCCCGGGACCCGGCTCATCGGCCCGAACTGCCCCGGCGTCATCACCCCCGGGGAGTGCAAGATCGGCATCATGCCCGGCCACATCCACCGGCCCGGCCGCGTCGGCGTGGTGTCGCGGTCCGGCACGCTCACCTACGAGGCGGTGCTGCAGCTCACCGCCCTCGGGCTGGGGCAGTCCACCGCGGTGGGGATCGGGGGCGACCCGGTGAACGGTACCGACTTCATCGACTGCCTGCAGCAGTTCGAGACCGACCCGGACACCGACGGCGTGATCATGATCGGCGAGATCGGGGGCCAGGCGGAGAACCGGGCCGCGGACTGGATCCGCGACAACATGTCCAAGCCGGTGGTGGGCTTCATCGCCGGCCGCACCGCCCCCCCGGGGAAGCGCATGGGGCACGCCGGCGCGGTGATCTCCGGCGGGGGCGACACCGCCGAGGCCAAGATGGAGGCCATGCGCCAGGCCGGGGTGGTGGTGTGCGACGGACCCCACCTGGTCGGGCAGGCCATGCAGGAGGCCCTGGCACGGCGGGCTCGCCCCCGCGGTCGCGCCCCGAGGCGGCCGGCGGCCGATGAGCTGGAGAGCGCGGGGCGAGCCGCCCCGCGGAAGCGGATCCAGGCCCGGCGGGCGGCCCGCAAGCCGTGAGACCACCGAGGAGACCACGTGCCGATCGAACGGACCCTGTCCATCATCAAGCCCGACGGCGTCGAGAAGGGCTACATCGGCCGGATCATCTCGCGCTTCGAGACCTCGGGCCTGAAGCCGGTGGCCATGCGCATGGTCCACCTGTCGCAGAAGGAGGCGGAGGGCTTCTACGCGGTCCACCGGGAGCGCCCGTTCTTCAGGAGCCTGGTGGCCTACATGACCAGCGGGCCGGTGGTGCTCATGGTCCTCGAGGGGGAGGACGCCATCGCCCGCAACCGGGAGGTCATGGGCGCGACCGACCCCAAGAAGGCGGCTGAGGGGACCATCCGCAAGGAATTCGGCACGGACATCGAGCGGAACACCGTCCACGGCTCCGACGCACCCGAGACCGCCCGGACCGAGGTGGCCTATTTCTTCCGCGAGGTGGACCTCCACCCCTTTGGCTGGAAGAGGGGCAAGTAGCCTCGGCTGAAGAACCGCAAGCAGCCGTCATCCTGGTCGTTTTCGCTGCCTCCCGGCAGGGGACCACGACCGGGTCAGGGTTTGGCTACAATGGGAAAGCCCGTCCCATGGGGGGACGGGCTTTCTCGTTCGGAGGAGCGCCATCCCTTGGGTGCGGTCGCGACATGGCAGTGGCTCGTCGGCGTTGGGCTGGTGCTGGCTTCGTCGTTCTTCTCCGGCACCGAGACGGCGCTGACCGCCCTCGGCGACGCGCGCGCGCGGCACCTGGTGGAAACCGGCGGCCGGCGGGCGCGTCTGCTGCGCCTTTGGCTGGAGCATCCCGAGCGCGTGCTCTCCACGGTCCTGGTGGGCAACACGCTCGTGAACATCGCCGCCGGGGCCATCGCCGGCGACGTGGCCTCGACCGTGGCCGGGTCCGAGGGAACGAACCCGGCCACCACGCTGGCGGTGGCCACGGCGCTCGCCACCGCCGTGGTGCTCTTCTTCGGCGAGATCCTCCCCAAGACGCTCTCGAAGCGCTACCCTGTTCAGGTCTCCCTCACCTCCATCCCCCTGGTCTACCCGCTCTACTGGCTCCTGTGGCCGGTGAGCACCGCCGCCACCCGGGCCGTGAACGCCTTGCTGCGGGCGGTGGGGGTGAAGTCCGCTCCGGCCCCGGTCGTCACCGGAGCGGAGATCGAGTACCTCATCGAGGTGGGGACCCGGGAGGGCGTGCTCGACGAGGTGAAGGAGGAGCTGCTCAACAGCGTCCTCGAGTTCGCCGACCGGGTGGTGAAGGAGATCATGGTCCCCCGCACCCGCATGGTGGCCCTCGACCGAGAGGCGCCGCCGGAGGAGGTGCTGCGGGTCGTGACCGAGAACCCCTACAGCCGGATGCCGGTCTACCATGGCACGGTCGACAACGTGGTCGGCATCCTGCTGGTCCGCGACATCGTGCAGGAGCTGAAGAACGGGCCGTTGCCCGCCATCCCGCTGGACAAGTCCCTGAAGCCTCCCTACTTCGTCCCGGAGCAGATGAAGATCTCGCGCCTGCTCAAGGAGATGCAGCGCCGCAAGACCCACATGGCGGTGGTGGTGGACGAGTTCGGCGGCACGAGCGGGCTCGTCACCCTGGAGGACGTGCTCGAGGAGATCGTGGGCGAGATCCAGGACGAGGCCGACGCCGAGTCCGCGCCGGTGAAGGCCCTGGGCGACGGCCTGTACCTCGCCGACGCCACCGTCCCGCTGCGCGACCTGGAGGAGTACCTGAGCGGCCAGGGCGGCGAGGGGTCGCCAGGCCTGGTCCGCTTCCCCGACGACGGCGACTACGAGACGCTGGGGGGCTTCGTCATCGCCACCGCCGGGCGCGTGCCGCCGGTCGGAGCCGCCGTCGACTGGGATGGCCTGACCCTGACCGTGCGCGCCGGCGACGAGCGCCGGGTGACCCGGGTGGAGATCGCCCGCAAGGCGGCATCGCCGGCCCGGCCGCTCCCGGCGCCCGAGCGCGCCGCGCGCTAGATCCGGGAGCCATGGGCCCCGCCGACACGCGCCCCGAGCTGCGCTCGTTGCCCCTGCCCGAGCTCGAGGCGCTCCTGCGGCAGCTGGGCCAGAAGCCCTACCGGGCCCGTCAGGTTCACCGCTGGCTCCACCAGAAGGGGGCGGCCTCGCTCGCGGAGATGACCGACCTGCCGGCAGCGCTGCGCCGGCGGCTCGCGGAGGCCGCCTGGCTGGTGGCGCTGGAGATGGCGGCCGAGCAGCGGTCGCGCGACGGGACCATCAAGTGGACCTGGCGCACCGGCGACGGGAGGCTCGTCGAGTCGGTCTACATGCCGGAGCCCGGCCGCAAGACGCTGTGCGTGTCGTCGCAGGCCGGCTGCGCCCTGGGCTGCACCTTCTGCCTCACCGCCACCATGGGGCTGCAGCGCCATCTCCGCGGCGGCGAGATCGTGGACCAGGTGGCGCGGGCCAACCGCCGCCTCTGCGAGCTGGGGGAGGGGACGCCGCCGCGCCCGCTCACGAATCTGGTGTTCATGGGGATGGGAGAGCCCCTGCACAACTACCAGGCGGTGAAGGCGGCGCTCGACATCCTGCTCTCCGAGGACGGGCCGAACTTCTCCCACCGACACGTCACCGTCTCCACCTCGGGGCTGGTGCCGCAGATGCGGCGCCTGGGGGAGGAGACCGAGGTGAAGCTGGCCGTCTCCCTCAACGCCACCACCGACGAGGTTCGGGACCGGCTCATGCCGGTGAACCGGCGCTGGCCCCTTCGCGACCTGCTCGCGGCCTGCCGCGCCTTTCCCATGAAGCGGGGGCGGCGCATCACCTTCGAGTACGTGCTGCTCGCGGGCGTGAACGACTCCGACGACGACGCGGCGCGCCTGGCGCGCCTGGTGCGCGGCATCCCGGCCAAGGTGAACCTCATCCCCTGGAACCCCAGCCCGCGGCTCGCCTTCGCCGCGCCCTCGGCGGAGCGGGTGGCGGCCTTCCAGGCCATCCTCCTCGACCGCCGGGTCACCGCCGTGGTCCGCAAGAACCGCGGCCGCGACATCTCCGCCGCCTGCGGCCAGCTGGCTGCGGAAGGGGTCGCTGGAACGGGGACCGCCGGCCGCGCGGCGGCGGCCCCCGGGGCGTGACCCGCGGCGGCGGGACAAGCCCGCCGTTGACCGCCCCGCCCGGGTGCGCTACACGACCCGGCGCATGCCGTTGCTCGTGGTGGGCTCGGTGGCCCTCGACTCGGTGGAGACCCCCTTCGGCCACCGCGATGAGGTCCTGGGCGGCTCCGGGACCTACTTCTCGGTGTGCGCCAGCTTCTTCGGGCCGGTGCGCCTGGTGGCGGTGGTGGGCCAGGACTTCCCCGAGGAGCACCTGCGCTTTCTCGAGTCGCGCCAGGTGGACCTGGCGGGTCTGGAGCGCCGCTCCGGTCGCACCTTCCGCTGGAAGGGGCGCTACGACTTCGACCTGAACCAGGCCCACACCCTCGACACCCAGCTCAACGTGTTCGCCGACTTCCGCCCGGCCTTGCCGGCCGCATGGCGCGGCTCGCGCCACGTCTTCCTCGGCAACATCGACCCCGACCTGCAGCGCCAGGTGCTGGATCAGGTGCGCGGGCCGCGCTTCGTGGCCTGCGACACCATGAACTACTGGATCGAGACCAAGCGGCAGAGCCTGCTCGAGACCCTGCGGCGGGTGGACATGCTCATGGTGAACGACGCCGAGGCGCGCGAGCTGGCGGGCGAGGCCAACGTGGTGAAGGCCGCCCGGGCCATCCTGCGCCTGGGCCCGCGGGCGGTGGTGGTCAAGCGCGGCGAGTACGGAGCGCTCTACTTCTCGGGGCAGGAGGTCTTCGCCGCCAGCGCCTACCCGCTGCCGGCGGTCTTCGACCCCACCGGCGCCGGGGACAGCTTCGCCGGGGGCTTCATGGGGTACCTGGCCCGCTCCCGCGGCCACGACCACGCCGTCATGCGCCGCGCCATGGTGGTGGGCGGGGTGCTGGCCAGCTTCGCGGTTGAGCAGTTCAGCCTGGACCGGCTCCGCACTCTGACCCAGGAGGAGATCCGCGCCCGCTACGCCGAGTTCCGCCAGCTCACGCACTTCGATGAACTCGAGCTCGACATCCTCGACGGCACGCGAAGTTGACCCGTCCGGCCCCGGCGGCTACCCTCTGCCGCGCGGTCTCACTCGAGGTCTGGGATCGAGCCGGATGGGGACGGAGCGGCGGCGTCATCCGCGAGTGCCTGGGCGCCAGCGCGGCTGGCCCCGGGGAGACGACATCACCAGCCGCCTGGGGGGCGATCGCTCCCGGACCTAGACCGCGATGCGCATCGGCATCATCAGCGACGTCCACTCCAACGCCGAGGCGCTCGGCGAGGTCTTGCAGACCCTGGAGGCGGTGGGGGTGGACCGGGTCATCTGCCTGGGCGACGTGGTCGGCTACGGCGCCAGCGTCAACGAGTGCTGCGCCGCCGTGCGGAAGGTGGCCGAGGTGACGCTCCTCGGTAACCACGACGCCGCCGTGTCCGGGCGGATGGACTACAGCTTCTACTACGACGCGGCCCGCCACGCCCTCGACTGGACCGCGGCCCGGCTCGAGCCGGACCACCTCGCCTGGCTCAAGACCCTGCCCTACACGCACCGCATCGGCGACGTGGCCTTCAGCCACGGGTCGCCCATCGTCCCCGAGAACTACGACTACGTCTTCGCCACCGAGCAGGCCCGCGAGCTGGTGCCGCACTACGAGGAGCTGGCGGAGGTGACCTTCATCGGGCACTCCCACCTGTGCAAGGCCTTCGCGGTCCACGCCGCCGGCGATGTGCACGACGTGGGCGCCAAGCGCTTCGGGCTCCGCCGCGGCCACAAGTACATCATCTCGGTCGGTTCGGTGGGGCAGCCCCGCGACTACGACAACCGGGCCTGCTTCGTGGTCTACGACGACCAGCTTCGCGCCGTGGAGTACCACCGGGTGCCCTACGACATCGACGGGGCGGCGCAGAAGATCTTCGACGCCGACCTGGCGCTCAACTTCGGGCGGCGGCTGTTCCTGGGGGTGTGAAAGACAGGCGGCCGTGCGCCCGCGCGACGTCGCCCTGGCCCTGCTGATGGTGGTCCTGTGGGGCGTGAACTTCGTGGTCATCAAGGCGGGCCTGCGGGGGGTGTCGCCCTTCGTGCTGGGCGGCCTGCGCTTCGTCCTCACCGCCTTCCCGGCGATCCTCTTCCTTCCGCGGCCCCGGGTCCCGCTCCGGCTCTCCCTGGCCTTCGCCGGCGCCACCTTCCTGGGCCAGTTCTCGCTCCTGTTCTGGGCCATCAAGGTCGGCATGCCGTCGGGGCTGGCCTCGCTGGTGCTCCAGTCGCAGGTCTTCTTCACGGTGCTGCTCGCGGGCGCGGTGCTGCGGGAGCGGCCGGGGCGGGTCCAGCTCGCCGGCATGGCGCTGGCCGGGGCGGGCCTCGCCTGGATGGGCGCCGAGCTGGGGACCGAGGTCCCGCTGGCCGGCTTCCTCCTCACGCTGTGCGCTGCGCTGGCCTGGGCCATCGGCACCCTGGCTAGCCGGTCGCTGGCGCGCCACGGGCCGGTGAACGGGCTCCACTTCGTGGTCTGGGCGGGGCTCATCCCCCCGGTGCCGTTCTTCGCCCTGGCCTGGGCGGTCGAGGGTCCCGGCGCCATCGCCTCGAGCCTTCGCGCCATGGACCTCGGTTCCTGGGCGGCGGCGGCCTACCTGGCCTTCGGGGCGACGCTCGGCGGCTACGGGCTCTGGAACCGGCTGCTCAGGTCCTACCCGGCGGCCCAGGTGGCGCGCTTCACGCTGCTGGTGCCGGTGGTCGGGATCCTCTCCGGGGCGCTGGCCTTCGGCGAGCGGCTCACCGCGGTGCAGCTCCTGGCGACGGGCATGGTGATGGCCGGCCTGGCGATGCCCCTGGCCGCCGCTTGGCTAAACCGGCGCTCAAGCCGGGCGCCCGCGGCGGAGGGCGACACGGCCCGGCGGTAGCGGCGCCTCGCGCCTCACAGCGGCCGCCGTGCCCGGGATCCCCGGCGGCCCGGTCTCGCCTCCGGGCGCTGGTCTCGCTCGCGACCCCGGAGCGGCGGCCGCGCGGCGACGAGGAACGCGCGGCGGCTCGCAAACGTCGGTCGCGCAGCCCCTGGGCTCCTCGGCGCGTTGGCGCTCCACGACGGTTGCTCGCCGCCGGCCGCGGGCCCGGGTCGCGCGTATCGGGACGGCCGCGGCTCGCTGCGAAGGCGCCCTCCAGCGAGCCGGGGCCGCCGCGGACGTCGACAAGGCTCGCCGGGAATCGGTTACCGAGATCAGGACGTCGGCGGAACCGGGGCCGCCTCGGGCGCCTCGCCCCGGCCGGCCACCAAAAGGCCCGCAGCCAGAACCGCGGCGCCGAGCCAACCGAGCGGGCCGAGCCGCTCGCCGAGCAATGCCACCCCGAGGAACGCCGCCGTGAGAGGCTCGGCGAGGGTGAGCGTCACCACCGTGGGGACCGGCAGGCGACGCAGGCCCCAGCCGTACAGCGAGTAGGCGAGGCCGATGGTGAGGGCGCCGAGGTGCAGGGCCATGGCGGCCCCGCGCGCGGTGGCGAGCCATCCGAGCGGCTCCAGGACGAGCAGCGGCGCCAGGGCGATGGCGCCCACCGCGAAGATGCCGGCCATGGCCCGGCGCTCGTCGAGCCCTCCGTCGATGGCGTGCTTGGCGGCCTGGGCGTAGACCGCGTAGGAGAGGCCGGCCGAGGCCATGAGGAGGAGCCCCACCGGGTCGGGCGGCGCTCCGCGCCCGCCGTGAACGGCCAGCAGGGCGACGCCGATCACGGTGAGGGCGGTCCCGGCGAGCCAGGGCCGGGAGACGCCGTGGCGGCCCAGCGCCAGGTGAATCAGGCCGGCGAAGACCGGGCCGCTGCCGATGCCGACGATGGTGCCCAGCGCCACCCCGGTGCGCCTGAGTCCCGCGAACCACGCCACGTGGTAGGCGGCCACGGCCAGGCCGCCGAGCGCCAGGGCGGGCGCATGGCGTCGCCAGGGCGCGCCCGGCCCGCGCCGCGCCAGGACCACCCCCGCGAGCGCAAGGGCGCCTACGGCCAGGCGCACCGCCCCCACTCCCAGCGGGGTTGTGCCCGGCGGCCCCAGGGCCTGCGCCGTGCCGGTGGTGCCGAAGAGCGCCGCCGCGCCCACTACCGCCAGGGCTGGGGCGGCGGAGGGCCGACCACCGCCTCCGGCTGCGCCGCCGGTACCCGCGTCCTGCTCGCGAGCCATGGCGCGTTGGTATCACGGAGCGCCGCAGCGCCGCACCGTCTGGGCCCCATTGCCGGACGGGCGCCGCCGTGACAGATTCGCCAGGGCTCGCGGTGCGAGCCGCGAGCCGCTTGCCATGACCGACGCGCTCTACCTCCAGGACCCGTACCTGCGCGAGTTCGAAGCCCGGGTGCTCGAGAGCTCGGGCGGCTGGTGCGCCCTCTCGCGGACGGCCTTCTACCCGGGCGGAGGCGGCCAGCCCTGCGACCGCGGGCACCTGGTCCTGGCGGGCGGTGCGGTGGCGGTCGCCGAGGTCCGCGCCGACGAGGCGGGGGTGGTCTGGCACCAGTTAGGGGTCGATCCCAAGGTCGGGGAGGCGGTACGCGGCGCCGTCGACTGGCCGTATCGCTATTCCCTGATGCGCCACCACGGGCTCATGCACGTGGTGAACGCGGTGGCACGCCTGGCCTTCGGCGGGGTCATCACCGGCGTGCAGATCGGCCCGGAGCGATCCCGGATCGACTTCAAGCTGGGAGGCTTCTCGCGGGAGCAAATCCCGGACTTCGAGGCGCGGGTCAACGACGTGGTCGGGCGCGGCCTGGCCGTCACCTCCTCGGTCATCGGCGAGGACGAGTTCCGGCGGCGGCCAGAGCTCATCCGGACTCTGAACGTCCTTCCCCCGGTGGTGGAGGGCAAGGTGCGGATCGTCGAGATCCGGGGCTTCGACGCCCAGGCGTGCGGTGGGACCCACGTGCACTCCACCGGCGAGATCGGGCGGGCGCGCATCGGCAAGTTCGACAACAAGGGGAAAGACAACAAGCGCTTCTACTGGGAGCTGGAGAGCGGGCCGGGCTGATCGTGGGCCAATCGCGATGAAGCCGGCGCCCCGCCGCTGTGCCGCGCTGGACGCCGTCCGGCGGTGAACGGCCTGCCGTCCGCCAGCTCCCAGACGAGGTGATCGGGGGCGGCGCCGGAGACGCGGAGCCGCCCGCCGTGGATGCCGCGCAGGTGGTGGGGGGCGCACAGGCCCGTGGTGTTCTCACTCCCGTTCCCGCCCCCGTGGGAACGGAAGACGACGTGGTGGCCCTGGGCCGAGGCCCGGCTGCAGCCGGGGACGGTGCACCGCCCTCCGTTCCGATCCCGGATCCGCTGCGACGGCGTGGCGCGGCGCCCAGGCGGCGGTTTCCAGACCGTCCAGAAGTGCGCCATCGACAGCGCCAGGCACTCTCCCCGCCCGGGCGACCCGTTCGAGGCCTCGGCCATCACCCGCAGCGCCGCTTCCAGGAGCCGCGCCACCCTCACCGGCATCCGGACCACGAACTTTCCCCGCGCGCACACCTGCGCATCCTCGGTCGCCTCGACGGCCTGCTCCAGCTCGACGCAGGTCATCCCCTCGGCCCGCCGGATCCACTCGTTCACCGAGTCGAAGTCCGCCACCGCGGCCAGGAGCCGGGCCTTCTCGTAGGAGATCTCCCCCTGGGCCAAGGCGTGGCGCAGCTGCGGCAAGGCCTCCATCCGCTTCTCCAGCCAGACCCGCTGCTCCAGCGCCCGCCGGCTCATCCCCAGCCGCTCCCTGGCGTAATGCCCCAGATTGGCGAACCCCAGCTCGGTGGCGAGGTGCTTGCGCGCGAACAGCCGCGCCAGCATGCCGAAGTTCTCGTCCCAGCCCTCCCGCCTGGCGACGAGGGCCTTCAGCCGGGCGTCGAGCGCCCTGGGCTCCATCTGGGGAAGCTCCGGCGCGGCCACCGGCTCCACCGACTCCAGCCAGTCCCAGGTGTTGGACTCGATCTCCAGCGCCTTCTCCAGATCTTCCGGCGGAATGGCACCCTCCACCGGCTCGACCGGCGCGCAGAGCTCCCCCTCCCGCAGCAGGGCGGCGTGCCACCCCAGGACCTCGTCGGACACCGCTTCCACTTGCCGCCACCGGGGCGCGCCCCGCCACAGGGTCTCCTCGGCGAGCCGCATGCCCTCGTCCACCAGGACCTCGAGCCCCGGCGGGATGTCGATGGAGACGACCGTCCAGCGCTCGTCTTCGTCGGACGCCGGCGGCGCCGCGCTCGCCGCCCCCGACTCGCCGGCCGCTCCCGCCTCGACACCCGCGGCGTCGCCGGTCCCAGGCGCCTCGTCGCCTGCGACGTCGCCGCCCTCCAGGGCCCGCTTCACGATCCGGTGCAGCTCGCGCACCGACAAGCTCCCCGCCCGCGCGACCCACGCCTTCTCGGCCTCGCCGCGGGCCACCGGAAAGAGCTCGCGCGCGTGCCGCGGCGAGAGGTGCCCTAGCCGGACCGCCTCGCGCAAGAGGGGACGGCTCTTGAGCTCCCGGGCCAGCTTTGCCTTGTCCCGGGCGGTGGTCGACTTCAGCCCCAGCTCCTCTCGGGCGTAGTCCTCCATCTTGGAGTAGCCGAGGTCCATGAGCTGGTCGCGGTCGTCCAGGGCGCACAGGCCCTCGCCGATGGCGAGATCGAGGGCCTCTCGCCCGCGGGCCAGCGACGCGAAGATGCGCTCGAAGGGGATCGAGGCCTCGCCGCCGAGGAGGTTGGGGAAGTGGTGCGGCTGGCGGGGGCGGAAGTTGCGGATCTCCTCCGTCAGCGACTCCAACCGCGATGCGAGCGCCGCATCGCCGTCGCCGGGAGAGCCGGCGAGCAGCGCGCTCGTGTCCAGGGCCTCGCCCATACTGAACGTCTGTGTAGCACGCGGGTCCGACATTCTGGGACCGATCCTGATGGCCGTGTGATGGCCGTGCAACGCCCGGATCCGGCGGCGCTGCCGCCGGCGGGCAACAAGGGCCCGCCCTACCAACCATAGCAATCGAGCAGCCGGTGACCCTCGGTCGCAGCTGAGAAACTACCCCGCGGCCGGGCGTCGAGCCGTCTCGACTCACCTGGCCGGCGGCCAATCGGGTGTGGCGAACCGCCGCGGCGAGAGGTCGGCCTCGGTGACCCCCA
>DASTPH010000065.1:0-2734 GCA_035762305.1 Anaeromyxobacteraceae bacterium | reverse complement strand
CGCGGTGGCCATGCTGGTGCCCATCGTGGCGCTCGGCCTCCCCATCGGCGACACGCTCCTCTCCATCGCCCGCCGGGCGGTGCGGGGCCAGCCCATCTTCCATTCCGACCGCGGCCACTTCCACCACCGCCTCATGGCGCTGGGCTTCTCGCACCGGCAGACGGTGCCTCTACGGCATTTGCGCGCTTCTCGGCGCGACCGCGGTGGTGCTCACACGGGCCACCGCTGGGCAGACGGTGCTGGTGCTTGTGGGTCTGGGACTGGTGGCCCTTGGTCTCTTGGCGTGGGTGGGCTACATCAAGATCGGGCTCGGGCGCCAGCTCTTCCTCGACCGCCGCCGGAATCTGGAGATGCGAGCCGCGGTCCGGGAGGTGGGCGAGGGCCTGCGGCGCGCCGCCTCGCTGGAGGAGGTTTGGGCCGCCGTGAAGCGCGCCGCCCGGGCGCTCGGGGCGAGCTGCGCGGCGCTCACGCTGGTGGATCGAAACGGCGTCGAGAGCGCCACCACCGTGCGGAGCGTGGGCTTCGACGAAGCGGGCTCCGACCTGCTCCGGGCCCGCTACAGCCTGCTCGGGGAGCGGCCCGACGACGGCGCCGTCGAGCTGGGGTGGACCGACGGCCGTACGTCGGTGGAGCGTGACACGGAGATCGCCGTGGAGCTTCTGTGCGAGCACGTGCTGGCTGCGGTGGTCCGGCTGGACCAGGACCAGGCGAGCGAGGGGGCAAGGGGCGGCGAGGTCGTTCGCCTGCGAGGGCATCACCGGTAACTTCCGTGCGCTGAAGGGTTCCAGGAACGAGGTCGCGCGCTTGTGGCGACCTCGCCCGCTTGCGGAGGGCCGTGCCAGGAGAGCGCCGCGCGGATCGTCGCGACGCTCGTGTGACCGAGACATCCATCGCGGCGCGGTGGTCTCCTCGGCCTCCTGTGCGTGGCGCTTCACCGGTGCCCCTCGTCTGCGTCGACGACGTGCTTCTGAAGAAGGACCGCCACCTCGGCTTTTCCGATGCGGCCCTCCGCAACGCCTAGGACGCGGTCGACGAGCTCGTCCTCGTCTACGTCGAGCCAGAGGTCGTTCAGTCCGAGGAACGCGATCGCCGCCGCCAGACCCGCTCGCTTGTTGCCGTCCACGAACGGATGATTCCGGACGAGGTGGAACAGGTAGGCCGCCGCCATCTCCGGGAGCGTCGCATGGAGGAGTCCGCCGCCGAACGTGGCACGCGGCGCCGCGATGGCCGACTCGAGGAGCCCCAGGTCCCGCACGCCCGCCGACCCACCGTATCGTTGGATCTGGTCCGCGTGCAGCGCGAGGACCTCGTCCAGTGTCAGGAACGCGGGCTCGGGCTCCTTCACTCGGCGAGCCTCTTGAACACCCCGGCGTACCTCGCGTGCGCCTTCTCCATGACGCGCTTCAGCTTCGCCGTTCGCCTCGCGCTGCGCACGGGGGAGATCACGATCACCTCGCCGTTCGTCGAAACCTCCAACGCCGTGTCCGCGTCGATGCCGGTCTGGTCCAGCAAGCCCTTGTCGAGGACGAGTGCCAGGCTGTTACCCGTGCGGGTGAGCTTCTTCTGCATGACGGTCCTCCGTACGGACATCATAAGCCATTCGTTCGGACGGGCAAACTCACGCGCCGCCGTGGGGGCGCGCCCCGTGCCGCGCATCCGGTTGGAGGCGAGGACCCGTTCCGGGTCTTTGCGGGAACGCCAGCGCCTCGCCGAGTCCCTGGTGGTGACCCAGGAAACGGCCCTGAGGTGTTGGAGTACTACCGCAATGCTCACCCCGGACCAAAGCTGCCGGCGGAGATCCTGGGCTCATCGGCGGTGAGGGCTCCCGTGATCCGAACATCGAGGACACCCTGCTGTTCGCCTCGATCGAGGGCATGGAGCGGGGCGATCTCCGCGTGCTCGCGTTGCTCGTCACCTGGTTCGGGGTGCACTTCGGCAACGTGAACGCGGACCGGCTGACGCGGCTCATCGGGCTACAGGAGTCGAAGCGAGTCCGCGCCTTCTGGAGCGCGCTCGCGCGCTGGCGCGCGTCCGACTACCGCTTCGCCCGGCTGGGGCGAGCCTACCGCGGAGCACGGGTCGATCTGCTGACCGCGGGGACTGCCGTCCAAATCGCGAGGCGTGGCGAGGACGAGCGCTTCGCCGGATCGAGGTTGCGCACCCCGGCCAACGTCCTGCGGGACCGGCCCGCCGACGTGCTGACCCCCGCCGAGCTCGCCAGGCGACACCGTGCCTACCGCTGGCGCCTCGTCATCGGCCCGACCTACCGCGCCGACATGTGGGCAACGCTGGAGCGGGAGCCGACCCTTTCGGCAGCGGAGGTGGCCAGGCGCACCTACGGCTCCTTTGCGACGGCGTGGCAGGTGAGAAGAGACTTCGGTACGTGGAGGTTCGCGAGTGGCCCATGAGAACAGGCGTAGGGCACCTGGGCCGCGGAGCCCCGGCGGCCGTCGTTGGATCAGGCTGCGCATCGGGGGTCGGACCTACCGCGCGGTCCTTACGCCCGACCGGAAAGCCGGCGGCTACTGGGTGAGGGTTCCCGAGCTTCCTGGCTGCCTCACCGAGGGCGACACGCTCGCCGAAGCGAGGCGCATGGCGGTCGATGCGATCACCCTGTGGCTCGAGTCCGCGACGCCGGCCGCTGGTGGGCTCAGCAGGCGGGGCAGCTGAGGTCCCCTCCTACGCCGGTGGGAACCGCCTCCAAAACGAAGGCCGGAACCCAGGGCGCCAAGCC
>DASTPH010000064.1:0-5710 GCA_035762305.1 Anaeromyxobacteraceae bacterium | reverse complement strand
TGTCGCTCGTCGCCCCGTGCGCGACGGCGCTGTAGGACGCCTCGGAGGACCAGAACCCTTCCCATCGTCCCAGCGAGGCGTTGGTCGCGCGGGCGACCAGGGAGTCGAGGTACTGCATGAAGGCGGGGAGCCTGGCGTCGGAGTCGGTGACGAGCAGGTGGTAATGGTTCGACAGGACGCAGAACGCATGAACCTGCACGCGGTGGCGCTGCGCGGCGACGGCGAGCACGAACAGAAAGATGTCGTTGGTGATCGATGAGGGCCGCAGGAAGAAGCGACGCTCGGAGCAGCGGCGCGTGACGAGATAGGTGGTTCCGGGCAGGACCTGTCGCGGAGCCGTCATGGGGCTGCCGCGAGGGCAGGCGGCGTGCCAGACTCGAAGCCGAAGCCGTACGCGGGGTTGCGCGACGCCCGCCAGGCCGGAGCGTCCGCCGCTCGGACGGTGCGTCTGGAATTACTCTCGGTCGGCGAAGCGCAGTCGGGAATTACTCTCGGTCGGGGCCCTCGGGCCCTTACTCTCGGTCGGGGCCCTCCGGTCGGGGCCCTCGGGCCCTTACTCTCGGTCGGGGCCCTTAGCGCGTCTACTCTCGGTCGGGGCCCCGCGGTCGGGGCCCCGGGGCCCCGCGTCACGGGCTCGCCGCGTCGATCCGGGCGCGGGCAAGCGCCGCCATCGCCGAGGCGTCGAGGGCCTCGTAGCCCATGGCCTGCGCCAACTCCGCCGGCGTGGGGCGCGTGCCATCGGCCCAGGCGCGGCGCAGCCATTCGCCGTTCTCCCCCGAGCGCCAGAAGGGGCCGCCGGCGCGCCGGCCCAGGAAGGTCTCGGCCTGCGCCGCCAGGAGCTCGGCGCGGAGGGTCTCGGCGGAGTGGAGCAGTGGGTCGCGCGGCAGGGCCCGCGCCCCCGCCGACTCGGGGGGGCCAGCCAGGGCGCGCGCCAGCCAGGCGTTCCGGATCGCGCCGTCCTGCCCGGGAGAGCGCGCGGCCTCCAGCTCGGCGCCCAGCCGGGCCGCCGCCAGCCGCGCCTCGCGCAGCCGCCCCAGCCAGGCGGCGCGCACCTCGCGCGACAGGCCGTGGTTTCCGGGGCCCACGCGCTCCGCCAGCCAGTCCGGGTGGCTGGTGAGTCCAGCGAAGAGCCGGCCCCAGGCGCCGCTCCAGGACGCCGGGCCCAGCCGGCGAAACTCCATGAACGGGCTCCGCGCGTGGGCCAGGGCCACGCCCGCTCCCAGCTCGCGGAGGAAGGCGCGCGCCTCGGCCGCCCCTCCGGCGGGGCGGATCGAGAGCCGGACGGCGCCGGGGACCTCCACCGGCAGCATGAGGGGGCGCGGGTGCTTCCCCGGCCGCGGGGCGTCGTCGATCTCGAAGCCAGGCAGGGCGGCGAGGTCGATCCCCAGGCCCCGGAAGGCGGCTGCGCCGTCGTCGCGGAGCCGCGCCGCCGGGAAGGATCGGCTCTGGTGGGCCAGGCGCGCCAGCCGCGGCAGGTCCCGTTCCCGCAGCCCGCCGGGCAGCGCTCCCAGCTCGCGGCGCGCCAGCTCCGCCGACAGGGCCCGCCAGGCCGGGTCGGTGGCGGCGAGCGTCGACTCGGCGAGCGCTGACAGGGCCTCGACCGGCTCCTCCCGCAGCTCGGCCGCCAGCGAGAGGAGGTCCCTCGCCCCGGCGCGCCGGGCCTCGGCCTCGAGCGCCCGCGCCCAGGCGTCGGCGAGGGAGGCCAGGCGGGCGGCTCCGGCGGCGTGCGCTTTCTCGAGGGCGGCGCGGCGGGCGGCGTCCGGCTCGGCGGCGAGCAGGTCCGGGAGGTCCGAGAGCGGCAGGCGGCGTCCCTGCCATTCGAAGCTGGCCTCGCTCTCCGCGGCGGCCAGGGCCTCGGCCGGCCCCGCGGCGGCCCGCGCCAGGCGCTCGCCGCACAGGAAGCCCCACAGGTGGGAGAGGGCGCGCCGCTCGTCGCCCCGCGCGCGCTCCCTGGCGGCGGCCACCCGCGCCAGCGTCTCCGTCTCGAGCAGCTTCTCCCGTCCGTGCCAGGCCAGGCCGGGGTCCCCCGGGGTGCCAGTAGTCCAGGCCCGCCACAGGGCCTCCGCCTGCTCGCGCAGGGCAGCCGAAACGTCGGCGCGGATCGCCGGCAGTGGATCGGCGGCGGGGGCCGGCGGCGCCGGGTCTGGCCCCAGCCCGGCCGGGCCGGCGGGTGGGGTGGCGCCCGGGCCGGCGGGCGGGGTGGAGCCCGGGCCGGCGGCGGCAGGGCCGGCGGCGGACGCGGCGGCGCCGGCGGCGGAAGCGGCGCCGGCTCCCGGCTCGGAAGGCCTGACGGTGTGGGTGCAGGCAGCGAGGCAGAGGGCGCACAGGGCGGCTCGGGGCGGCACGGCGGCCATGGTACCGCGAGATCCGGCCTGACCCTCGTGGCCGGTGCCGCCCGGAGCGGCGGGCTCCGGTCGCCGCCCGCGCCCGGTTTCCGAACCACGGTCGCCCGCGTAGACTGGCCCGCTCCATGCCCCACCCCAAGGCCGCCGCCGCCCGGGCCCGGGTCCGACTCGCCGTCGCGGTGCGCGCGTTCCTGGGATCGCGCGGATACGAGGAGGTGGAGACGCCGTGCCTGGTCCCGGCGCCCGGCACGGAGCCGCACCTCGCCGCCTTCGAGGCCTCCTTCGCGCCGGAGGGCGGCGGGGCGCCACGCCCTCTGTGGCTGCACACCAGCCCCGAGTACGCCATGAAGCGGCTCCTGGCCGGCGGGTTCGGGCGCGTCTTCCAGCTCGCCCGCGTCTTCCGCAACGGCGAGGTCTCGGCCACCCACAACCCGGAGTTCACGATGCTGGAGTTCTACCGGGCCGGGACCGACTACCGCGGCATCATGGAGGACCTGGAGGCGCTGGTGGCCGAGGCGGCTCGGGCGCTCACCGGGGGGACGCGCCTCTGCTGCCGCGGCCGGGAGGTGGAGGTGGCGCCGCCTTTCGAGCGCCTCACCGTGGCCGAGGCGTTCCGGACGCGCGCCGGCATCGACCTCGACGCCTGCCGGGAGGACGGAGCCCGACTTCGCGCGGCGGCCCGAGCCCGCGGCCTGGACGGCGGGCCGGAAGGGGAGGGGTTCGGCGACGCCTTCTTCCGGGTCTTCCTCCAGGCGGTGGAGCCCGGGCTCGGCTTCCCGCGGCCGATGTACCTCGTCGACTGGCCGCCTTCCATGGCGGCGCTGGCTCGGCTCGGGCCCGGCGGGCGCCATGCCGAGCGCTTCGAGCTGTACCTCGGCGGGCTCGAGCTCGCCAACGGCTTCTCGGAGCTCAACGACGCCGCCGAGCAGCGGCGCCGGCTCGAGGCCGAGCGGGCGGAGCGGCGCCGGCTGGGCCGTCCCGTCCCGCCCCTGGACGAGCGCTTCCTGGAGGCGCTTCCGCGCATGCCCGACGCGGGCGGGGTGGCGGTCGGGTTCGACCGCCTGCTCATGGTCCTCACCGGCGCCGGATCGATCGAGGAGGTGCTCCTCTTCCCGGCCCGCGAGTTCCTGGGGCCGTGACTCACCCCGGCGTCGGGGTCGGCGGCGGAGCGGCCGGCGGCGGGCCGGCCACCGGGAGCTCCAGCGTGAAGGTCGAGCCCTCGCCTGGCTGGCTGTGCACGCCCAGCGTCCCGCCGTGGGCCTCGGCCAGGCGCCGGGCGATGTAGAGTCCGAGCCCCAGGCCGCCGTAGTTGCGGGAGGAGACCGCCCGCACGAAGCGCTGGAAGATGCGGCGCTGGGCCTCCGGGGGGAGGCCGATTCCGTGATCGCTCACCGAGAGGCGCGCCTGCCGGCCGTCACCCTCCACCTCGAGCTCGATGGGCTGGCCCTCGCCGTACTTCATGGCGTTGGAGAGCAGGTTCACCACCACCTGGCCCAGGCGCAGCCGGTCCCAGCGCCCCTCCACCGGGGCGGGCGCGCGCACGGTGACCTTGCAGCCGCAGAGGGCCAGCTGCTCCTCGAACTGGGCCACCGTCTCGTGCACCAGCGCCGACAGGTCCACCGTCTCCAGGGAGAGGTCGAGCCGCCCCGCCTGGATGCGGGAGACGTCGAGCAGCGCCGCCACCAGCGTCTCCAGCCGCCCGGTCTGGCGCTCGCCGGCCTCCAGGCTCCGGCGGGCCGCGGCGCCGGCCGTCGCGCCCAGCATGCGCCGCAAGTTCTGCAGGGCCAGCTTCAGCGCGGCCAGCGGGGTGCGCAGCTCGTGGGAGGCGATGGAGAGGAACTCGTCGCGGGCCGCCACCGCCGCCTGGGCGGTGGCGTAGAGGCGGGCGTTCTCGACGGACTCGGCGGCGCGTACCGCCAGGTCCTCGAGGAAGGTCCGGTCCTCGTGGGTGTAGGGCGGGCCGGGCGCGTCGCGCAGCATGGTGACGTGCCCGAAGGTGCGGCCGCGGGCGGTGAGCGGCGCGATGAGCACGCTCCTCACCGAATCGAGATAGTGCCAGTACTCCGGCTTCATCTCGGCGCGGATGCGCTCGGGGGTGAGTTCCGGGATGAGCAGCGACTGGCCGGTGGCAAGGACCTGCGCGGTCACGCCCTCGTCGACCCGCTGGGGAGCGGCCAGGTGGGCGGCCCGGATCAGCGCGCCGCGGCGCGGATCGCGGTGCCAGAAGGACACCGTCTCCAGCAGCAGCCCGTCCTCGGAGATGGTCCGCAGCAGGCAGCAGTCGCCCACCAGCTCGGCGAGGAGCTTCACCACCGTCTCCAGCACGCTGCGGTGGTCGAGGCCGCTGGCGAAGGCCCGGGAGGCGTCGGCCAGGGCCGCCAGCCGCGCCGCCTGACGCTTGAGCTCCGCCTCGGCGCGGCGCGCCTCGGTGACGTCGATCCCGGTGCCGATGACGTACTCCACCCGGTCGCCCTCGCCGAGCAGGGCGGTGTTGGACCAGGCGATGAGGCGCCGCGAGCCGTCGCGGGCCAGCCAGTAGTTCTCGAAGGTGCTGGGAAACCGTCCGTCCGCCAGCTCGGCGAAGACGCGCCGCACCGGCTCGCGCTCCTCGGGGAGGAGCAGCAGGTCCCAGATGGGCCTCCCGCGCATCTCCTCGAAGCCCCAGCCGGTGGTGCGCTCGCAGGCCCGGTTGAAGCGCACCACCCGCCCCTCGCGGTCGAGGACCACCACCAGCGCCCCTGCGGTGTCGAGGACCGCCGCCGAGAGGTCGCGCTCGGTCCGCAGCGCCGCCCGCTCGGCTCGTTCCTGGGTGACGTCGGCGGCGAACCCCACCGCCGCCAGCAGGCGCCCCTCGGCGTCGCGGACCGGGGCCACGCTCATCTCGGCGATGCGTCCCCGCACCGGCCCCGCGCCGCTGGCGGCCTGGCCCTCCAGGGCGCGCCGGACCAGGTCCACCAGCCAGGGGGCGTCGGCGTAGAGGTCGAGGGCCGAGCGCCCCAGCCCGGGATCGCGCCCCAGTGGCTCCAGCCCCGGGCCCTCGGCGTGCAGCACCACGCCGCGCGGGTCCAGCACGAAGAACACGCCGCGCCGCTCGTGGAGCATCTCCCGCAGCCGCGCCGAGCTCTCGCCGAGGGTCCCAGTCATGCCAGAGGCGATCCCGGGTCGCGCACCATGGCCTCGTGCTCCTCCGCAGAAGTCCCGCCTCGGTGCCCAAGGGGTCCGATGGACTTCTGCTCCGTCGCACTTTGCGGGGAAGGCCCCGGGCCTTGCAAGTGAGGGCAAGGCCCGGGCCCTCCCCGCAGAGCCCTACCGGGGGAGGCGGAGCGCCGCCTCCCCCGGACCCCCACCCGCGTGCCGCGCCGCCG
>DASTPH010000063.1:0-2479 GCA_035762305.1 Anaeromyxobacteraceae bacterium | reverse complement strand
CCGGTAGCCCTTCTCGATGGCGTCGACCTCGACCCACTCGCCCTGCTGGTGAGCCTGATCGGTGGCCCCTGGGCCGAGGTTCACCGCCGGGATGCCGGCCTGCGCCAGGCGGGCCACGTCGGTCCAGGCCTGCTTGGGCTCGACGGCGGCCTTGGTGCGGGCCTTGAGGCGCTCTACCAGCGCGTGGCCGGTGTAGGCCGGGCAGGCCGGGGAGAGGTCGGTGAGCGCCACCTCGGCGCCGAAGCGCCGCCCGAGAGCGGTGAGCTCCTCGCTCGCCTGCTCGATCTGCCTCTCGGGGGCGAAGCGGAGGTTCACGTTCAGCGTGCAGACGTCGGGCAGGACGTTTCGGGCCCGCCCTCCTTCGATGCGGGTCACCGAGACCACCTCGCGGTAGAGGAGCCCGCCGCTCGTGACCTCGTGCGGCTCGGTGCGGGCCAGGTGCGCCAGGAGGTTGCCCGCCTTGTGCACCGCGTTCTCGCCCTGCCAGGGGCGGGCCGAGTGGGCCGAGCGCCCCTCGAAGCGCAGGGTGGCGTGGATCGAGCCCATGCACCCCAGCATGAGCCGGTTGTCGGTGGGCTCGAGGCACACCGCCAGCGCCGCCCGGGACAGCTCGGGGGCCTCGCGCAGGAGGTCGCCGAGCTCGTTCTCGAGGTAGGGCCCCTCCTCGCGCGAGTAGAGGACCAGGAGCAGGTCGGCGAAGCGCTCGGCGCGCGGCAGCCGCTCGCCGAGCTCCATGGCCACCGCCACCCCGCTCTTCATGTCCGAGGAGCCCGGGGCCACGATCTTCGGTCCGGCCCGGGCGGGCGCCTTGCCCTGGTCGTCGCGGTGGATGGGCACGGTGTCGAGGTGGCCGCACAGGGCCACCACCGGCCGTCCCCCTTCCGCGCCGGGTCCGTCCACCGCCACCGCGAGCGAGTTCTTGACCCGTCTCACCCCGGCGAAGCGCGTCCGGGCCCAGCGCTCCACCTCGTCGCACAGGGCGCGCTCCTCGCCGATGGGCGAGGGGATGGCGCACAGGGCCATGGTCCGCTCCGCCAGCGCCTCGGCCAGGGAGCTCACCCCTGCACCTCGAACTCGCGCAGGGCGTCGTTGAGCGACACCTTCTTGTCGGTGGCGGCGCTGCGGCGCCCCACGATCAGGGCGCAGGGGATCTGGTAGCTGCCGGCCGGGTACTGCTTGGGCCGCGTGCCGGGGATGACCACCGAGCGCGGCGGCACCCGTTGCTTGTGGACCACCGCCTCGGGCCCGGTCACGTCGATGATGGGCGTCGAGGCGGTGATGACCACGTTGGCGCCGAGGACGCTCCCCTCCTCCACCAGCACGCCCTCCACCAGGATGCAGCGGCTCCCCACGAAGCAGTCGTCCTCGATAATGTTGGGCCGGGCCCCGGGCGGCTCCAGCACCCCGCCGATGCCCACCCCGCCGGCCAGGTGCACGTTCTGGCCGACCTGGGCGCAGGAACCGACGGTGGCCCAGGTGTCCACCATGGTGCCCGCCCCTACCCGGGCCCCGATGTTCACGAAGCCGGGCATCACCACCGCCCCGGGGGCCACGTAGGCGCCGTAGCGCACCACGCCGCCCGGCACCAGCCGCACCCCGGCCCGCTCCAGATCGCGCTTCAGCGGGATCTTGTCGCGGCTCTGGAACGGCCCGTAGTCGTGGGCCTCCATCCCCGCCACCGCGAAGTAGAGGTTCACGGCCTGCATGAGCCAGGCGTGCACCGTCCACTCGCCGTCCACCTTCTCGGCTACCCGCAGCTCGCCGCGGTCGAGCCCGTGCACCGCCTGCAGCACCGCCGCCCGGTGGACCGGCTCCTTCAGCTTCTCCCGGTCCGCCCAGGCCGCCGACACCCGCGCCGAAAGCTCCCCGACGTTGCTCATGTCACCCTCGCCCACCGCTCCACCGCCTCGCGGCACTCGGCCTCGCTCGGCACCAAGGACACCCGCACGTAGCCCTCGCCGGCGCCGAAGGCCGTCCCCGGAGATACCACGATCCCCTCCTCCAGGAGCGCCAGCGCGTAGGAAGCCGAGGTGTGGCGGGCCGGCACCCGTACCCACAGGTAGAGGGTGGCCTCGGAGTGCTGGCAGGAGAGGCCGTGGCGGGAGAGGAAGCCCAGCAGCAGCTCGCGCTTGCGGCTGAAGCCCAGGCGCCGCTCGGCGGCGTGGGCGTCGTCGTTCCAGGCCGCCACCGCCGCGGCGGTGACGAAGTCCGGCGAGGCCACCCCGGGGTGGGCGCGCAGCCTGCGGAGCTGCGCCACCAGGTCGGGGTCGCCGGCCACGAATCCGGTGCGGTAGCCGGTGAGGCCGCTGCGCTTGGAGCAGGAGTGGACGGCGAGGACGTTCTCCACCTGCACCTCCAGCATGGAGGGCGGCGGCTCGCCGAAGTAGACGTCGGCGTAGCACTCGTCGGAGACCACTGCGAAGCCGTGGCGCAGCGCCGCCCGCCCCACGCGGGCGAGGTAGTCGCGCGGCGCCACCGC
>DASTPH010000062.1:0-48587 GCA_035762305.1 Anaeromyxobacteraceae bacterium | reverse complement strand
AGGTGGTTCCGGGCAGGACCTGTCGCGGAGCCGTCATGGGGCTGCCGCGAGGGCAGGCGGCGTGCCAGGCTCGAAGCCGAAGCCGTACGCGGGGTTGCGCGACGCCCGCCAGGCCGGAGCGTCCGCCGCTCGGACGGTGCGCCTGAAATTACTCTCGGTCGGGGCCCCCCGGTCGGGGCCCCCCGAATTACTCTCGGTCGGGCCGGGGGGCCGGGGCGGGCCGCGGTCGCGGGGCGGTCCGGGGCCCGCCGGCCTATGGCTTCGCGGCCGGAGCCGCCGCCCCGGCCGGCTTCTCCTGCCACCCGCCGCCCAGGGCGCGGTAGAGCTGGACCACCGAGGCGAGCTCGGTGCCGCGGGTCCGCGTCAGCTGCAGCTCGGCGTCGAACTGCTGCCGCTGGGCGTCCAGCACCTCGAGGTAGCTGGAGACGCCTCCCTGGTAGCGCAGCAGCGCCAGCCGGGTCGACTCCCGGGTGGCCTTCACCTGCTTCTCCTGCTCCAGGCGGGCCGCCTTGAGCTTCACGACGCTCACGGCAGCATCGGACACCTCGCGGTAGGCCACCTGGACCACCTTGCGCCAGGCGGCGGCGGCCTGCTCCAGGCGGGCCCGGGCCGCCTCCTCCTCGGAGGTGAGCCGGCCGCCCTGGAAGATGGGGGCCAGGAGCCCCGCGCCCACGTTCCAGAGGAGAGCGTCGGGGGTAAAGGTGTCCGGGACGTTGCGGGCGTCGAGGCCGATGAAGCCAGTCAGGGAGAGCTGCGGCAGCTTGTTCGCCACCGCCACGCCCACGCGCGCGTTGGCGCCGACCACGACCTGCTCGGCGGACACAAGATCAGGGCGCCGCTCCAGCAGCGAGGCCGGCACGCCGGCGGGCAGCTCGGGGGCCACCGGGGCGTCGTCGAGGGTCGCGCCCCGGGCCACCGGGCCGGGCGACCGGCCCAGGAGCACGGCGATCTCGTTCTCCTTCAGGGCGATGAGCCGCTCGGTGAGCGGGATGGCCGCCGAGGTGAAGGCCAGGTCGGCCCGGGCCTGGTTCACTTCCAGGTCGGAGGCGATGCCGCCGCGGGCCCGCTTCTCGAAGAGGTCCAGCGTGCCCTGGCGGGTCTCGGTATTGGCCCGGGCCACCTCCAGCTCCAGGTCCAGCTCGCGCAGCTCCACGTAGGCCTGGGCCACGCCCGAGACCAGCGAGAGCACCACCGCGCGCCGCCCCTCCTCGGTGGCGAGCAGGTCGGCCAGGGCGGCGGCGCTCTGGTTGCGCACCCGGCCCCAGAGGTCGATCTCCCAGAAGACCGAGGCGCCGAGGGTGAAGCGTCCGGTCTCCGAGGAGCCGGGCACGATCTGCTTGGAGAAGGGCTGGCCGTAGGCGCCCGACGCCTGCGCCGCGATCTGGGGATAGAAGTCGGCCTTGGCCACACCGGAGAGGGCGCGGAACTCCTCGACGCGGGCTACCGCCAGCGCCAGGTCCTGGTTCCGCTCCAGCGCCTCCCGGACCAGACCCTGCAGGGCCGGGTCCTTGAAGAACTCCCACCAGGGGAGGTCGGCGATGGAGGCGGCTTCCTTGACGGTGGCGAAGCGGTGCTCCCTGGGCACCTCGACCTCGGGGCGCTGGTACTTCGGCCCCACCGCGCAGGCCGAGAAGGCGAGGACCGACAGCGCGAGGGCGCGGGTCACTTGTGGCCTCCTCCGTGGGCGGGCACCGCGGCGGGCGCCGCCTCCTTCTTCTTCCCGCCGAAGAGGCGCTCCACGGCGACGAACAGCACCGGCACCAGGATCACGCCCAGGATGGTCGCCACCAGCATGCCGGCGAACACCGACATGCCCATCACCTTGCGGGCCTCGGCGCCGGCGCCGGCCGCCCGCACCAGGGGTACCACCCCGAGGATGAAGGCGAAGGCGGTCATGAGGATGGGCCGGAGGCGCAGCTTGGCCGCCTCCATGGCCGCCGCCACGAAGTCCTTGCCGCCCTTCTCGTGGGACTCCTTGGCGAACTCGACGATGAGGATGGCGTTCTTGGCGGCCAGGCCCACCAGCATCACCAGGCCGATCTGGGCGAAGACGTTGGTGACGTAGGACGGGCTCGCCATCCGCGCCAGCCACAGGCCCAGGAAGGCGCCGAAGGCGGCGAAGGGCGTGCCCAGCATGACGCTGAGCGGGAGCGACCAGCTCTCGTACTGGGCGGACAGCACCAGGAACACCAGGATGATGGCGAAGGCGAAGACCACGCCGGCGGTGCCCTCCGCCTTCTTCTCCTGGTAGGAGACGTTGGACCACTCGTAGCCCATCTCCGGCGGCAGGACCTGTTTGGCCGTCTCCTCCAACGCCGCCAGGGCCTGTGAGGAGCTGTAGCCGGGAGCGGGCTGGCCGGTGACCTCGGCGGTACGGTAGAGGTTGAAGCGGTTGGTGAACTCCGGACCGGAGGAGTTCTTGGTGGCGACGATGGTGTCGACCGGGACAGTCTCCCCCCTGGCGGTGCGGACCGAGAACAGCCCCAGGCTCCGGACGTCGCCGCGGTACTCGGGCTCGGCCTGCAGGTAGACCTTGTAGGTCCGGCCGAAGCGGTTGAAGTCGTTCACGTAGGTGCCGCCCAGGAGCGCGCCCAGCGTGGTGTTCACGTCGGTGATGGGGATGCCCAGCTTGGTGACCTTGTCCCGGTCCACGTCGGCGTAGATCTGCGGCACCGAGGCCCGGAAGAAGGTGTTGGCCACGCCGATCTCCGGCCGCTTGCGGGCGGCGGCCAGGAACTTCTGGGCGTTCTCGGCCAGGAACTCGGGGGTCCCGCCGCTCCGATCCTGGAGCATGATGGTGAAGCCCGAGCCCGAGCCCAGGCCGGTGATGGGCGGGGGGCCGAAAGTGACCGCCAGCGCCTCCGGGACCGCGGCGCGGAGCTGGGCGTTCAGGGCCCGGATGATCTCGAAGGCGTGCTCGGACTTGGCCTTGCGCTCCTCCCACGGCTTCAAGGACACGAAGAGGAAGGCGGTGTTCGACGCGTAGGCCCCGGTGACCATCGAGTAGCCGGTGATGGTGGTGACGTACTGGACGCCGGGGGCCTTGCCGATGATGTCCTCCACCCGCTTCGACACCGCGTCGGTGCGCTCCAGGGAGGCGGCGTCGGGGAGCTGGACGTTGGCGAAGAAGTAGCCGTTGTCCTCGTCCGGCACGAAGCCGGTGGGGATCCTGGCGGCCAGCAGACCCGCCAGGACCGCGAACACCGCCACCAGGATGGAGCTGCGGAAGGCCTTGCGGACCAGGACCCCGGTGAAGGACAGGTAGCCGTCGGTGAAGCGCCCGAAGACCTTGTTGAACCAGTCGTAGAAGGGCTTGAGCAGCGACTTCTTGCCCCCCGGCGCCTTGAGGAGCATCGAGGCCAGCGCCGGGGAGAGGGTGAGGGCGTTCACCACCGAGAAGACCACCGAGATGGCGATGGTGATGGCGAACTGCTGGTAGAGGCGGCCGGTGATGCCGCTGATGAAGGCCACCGGCACGAACACCGCCGAGAGCACCAGGCCGATGGCCACCACCGGCCCGGAGACCTCCTTCATGGCCTGGGCGGTGGCCTCCTTGGGCGTCATGCCGTGCTCGATGTGGTGCATCACCGCCTCGACCACCACGATGGCGTCGTCCACCACGATGCCGATGGCCAGCACCAGCCCCAGCAGCGAGAGGGTGTTCACCGAGAAGCCCAGCAGGGGGAAGACCATGAAGGTGCCGATGAGCGACACCGGAACGGTGAGCAGCGGGATGAGGGTGGCCCGCCAGTTCTGCAGGAAGACGAAGACCACCAGGATGACCAGCAGCACCGCCTCGAAGAGGGTGTGGACGATCTCCTCGATGCCGGCGCTGATGGAGGCGGTGGTGTCGAGGGTCATCTCCTGCTGCATCCCGGGCGGAAAGCGCTTGGACACCTCCCCCATCGTGGCCTGGACCGCCTTCTTCACCTCCAGGGCGTTCGAGCCCGGGATCTGGTAGATGGCGACGACGGCGGCGGACTTCCCGTTGAGGCGCCCCACCGCGTTGTAGAGGACCGAGCCCAACTCGGTGCGGGCCACGTCGGCGAGCCGGACCACGGAGCCGTCGGGGTTGGCCCGGACGATCACCTGGCCGAACTCCTCGGGCGTGGGGAGGCGCCCCCGGGTCTTCACCATGTAGGTGAACTCGGTCCCCTTGGGCGCGGGCGGGCCGCCGATCTGTCCGGCCGGCTGCAGGATGTTCTGCGACTTCACGGCGTTGACGAGGTCGATGACCGTGAGCCCCAGCGCCTTGAGCCGATCCGGACGCACCCAGATGCGCATGGCGTAGTCGGAGCCGCCGAAGAGGGTCACCTGCCCCACGCCGGGGATGCGGGCCAGCTGGTCGTTGATGTTGATGAGAGCGTAGTTCGACAGGAAGTTCGAGTCGTAGGCGCCCGAGGGGGAGGTGAGGGTGACGAGCAGCAGCGGGAAGGAGAGCGACTTCTTCACGCTCACGCCGTAGTTCTTGACGTCCACCGGCAAGGACGGCGTCGCCTGCGAGACCCGGTTCTGGGTGAGGACGTTGTTGATGTCGAGGTCCGACCCCACCTCGAACGACACCTCCAGCTTCAGCGTGCCGTCGTTGGCGTTGGTGGACTTCATGTAGATGGACCGCTCCACCCCGTTCACCTGCTGCTCGATGGGGGTGGCCACCGTCTGCTCCACGTCGAGGGCGTTGGCGCCCACGTAGGTGGTGGTGACCTGGATGAGCGGCGGGGTGATCTCCGGGTACTGCGCCACCGGGAGGCGCGTCAGGGCCACGCCGCCCACGATCACCGTGACGATGGAGATCACCATCGCCACGATGGGGCGACGGATGAAGAAGTTGCCCATGGCTCACTTCCCCTGGGCGGGCTGGGCCGGAGCGGGGGCCGGGGGCTTCCCTTCCGGAACGGCCGGGCCGCCAGGCTGCCCCGCGGTGGGCGCTGGCGCACCGGCGGGCGCGCCGGCCGGGCCGGTCGCCGCGCCGGGGGGCGCGGGCTGTGCCGCCGCCGGCGGCTCGGCGGGGACCACCGTCGCCTTCACCGGCACGCCGTCGCGGACCTTCTGGACGCCCTCCACGATCACCTTCTCGCCGGGCTTCACGCCCTCGTCCAGGATCCACAGGCTGCCGGCCCGGGGGCCTGGCTTCACCTTGCGTGTCTCGGCCTTGCCCTCGGCGTTCACCACCACCACCGTGTACTGCCCCTGTAGCTCCTGGACGGCGCGCTGGGGGACGAGCAACGCGCCGCTGCGCAGCTCGTCCCGGTAGCGGACCTTGCCGTACAGGCCGGGCCGCAGCGTCTTCTTCGGGTTGGCAAAGGCGAGGTCCACCCGGAGGGTCCCGGTGGTGGGGTCCACGGCCCGGTCCACGAGGACGATCTTTCCGCGCTCCGGGTAGACCGAGCCGTCGGCCAGGACCAGTTGCGGCCCTTGCTCCTCGCCCGGCTTCGGCGGAGGTGGCTTCGCGGCGGGGCCTCCGTCGGCGGCGCCCGGGACCCGGTCCGCGTAACGCAGGTAGAGCGCCTCCGGGATGTTGACCGAGACGCGGATGGGATCGATGGAGGAGATGGTGGTGAGGAGCGTGGGCTCCCCCTTCCCGACCAAATCGCCCACCTTGCGCTCGGCCCTGCCGGCGAGCCCGTCCACCGGAGCCGCGATCCGCGTGTAGCCGAGGTTCAGCGACGCCTGCTCCGCGTTGGCCTTGGCGGCCTCCACCTGCGCCTGGGTGGCGCGCTGCGCCGCCAGGGCGTTGTCGAGCTCGGCCTGGCTGATGGCCCGCTCGGCGGCCAGGGGCCTGAAGCGCTTCACGTCCAGGTCGGCCTTGGAGAAGGACGCCTGGGCGCGGGCCAGCTCGCCCTTGGCCTCGGCCAGCTTGGCCCGATAGGGCTGGTCGTCGATGGTGAAGAGCAGCTGCCCCTTCTTGACCTCGGACCCCTCCTTGTAGTCCATGGACTTGAGATAGCCCTCGACGCGGGCGCGGATCTCCACGTCCTCGAAGCCGCGAAGGGTGCCGGTCAGCTCCCCGCCGATGGGCACGTCGCGCTGGATCACTTCGGAGACGCTCACCTCCGGGATCGCCGGGGCCTTGGGCTCCTCCTTCTTGGAGCAGGAGGTGGCGGCCAGCAGGAGCGCGCAGGCGGCCGCGGAGGTGAACGTCGAGACCTTGGCAGACATGGGACCTCCCCCGGTGATGGCGGCGCAGGATAGCACGGGGGGTCGGTGCGTCGTGGCCTGAAAAGGGAGCTGAACGACGGTGTCGCCGCGCCAGACGGCGAGCTCCTGGCTCCTCGGCGACCAGATCTCGATTTCTTCTGGACGCAGGCTCCGAACCGCCGGGCATACCCCAGGCGGGCTGCCGAATTGGCTCGTCGGCCCCCGGCGAGGGGCGTACAGTCCGTGCGTAGCTTCCCGGAAGGGGGGAGCATGATCTGGGTCGAGCTCGTCGTCGTGCTCGCAATGATCGTGGTGGGAGCCCGGCTCGGCGGCCTCGGGCTGGGGATGATGGGCGGCATGGGCGTGGCCCTGCTGGCGTTCCTGTTCGGCGACCGGCCCGCCAGCCCCCCCATCGAGGTGATGCTGATGATCGCGGCGGTGATCACCGCCGCGGGCGCGCTGCAGGCCGCGGGGGGGATGGACTACCTCGTGGACCTGGCCGAGCGGGCGCTGCGCCGCCACCCCCCCGCCATCACCTTCGTGGCGCCCCTGGTCGCCTACGCCTTCACGCTCTTCGCCGGGACCGGTCACGTCGCCTACGCCATCCTGCCGGTCATCTCCGAGGTCTCGCTCGAGGCCGGGGTCCGCCCGGAGCGCCCGCTGTCCATCTCGGTGATCGCCTCCCAGCAGGCCATCACCGCGAGCCCCATCTCGGCCGCGACCGTGGCGCTGGTCGGGCTCCTCTCCGCCGGCTCCGCCATCACGCTGGGCGGCCTCATGGCGGTGTGCATCCCGGCCACCATCGCCGGCGTGCTGGTGGGCGCGCTGGTGGCCAGCCGCATGGGCAAGGAGCTGAAGGACGACCCCGAGTACCGGCGCCGCCTGGCGGCCGGTGAGCTGAAGGTCCACAAGGGCCAGGCCCGTCCTGCGGCCACGGTCCAGGCCAAGCTCTCGGTCGTCCTCTTCCTCGTCGCCGCCGTCGCCATCGTCTTCTTCGGCTCCTTCCCGGCGCTCCGCCCCACCTACGCGCTCGGCGGCAAGACCGTGCAGATGGGGATGGCCGACGCCATCGAGATGGTGATGCTCACCGCGGCCGCGCTGATGGCGCTCCTCTGCAAGGCGAGCGTGGAGGAGGTGGCGAAGGGGAGCGTGTTCCGGGCCGGGATGCAGGCGGTCATCGCCATCTTCGGCATCGCCTGGATGGGCGACACCTTCTTCCAGGCGAACGCCGCCGCCATCCAGGGGCCGCTGGAGGGGATGGTCCAGAGGGCGCCCTGGATCTTCGTCCTGGCGCTCTTCGCCATGTCCATCCTGCTCTACAGCCAGGCCGCGACGGTGAGGACGCTCATGCCGGTGGGGCTCTCCATCGGCCTGCCCGGGAGCCAGCTGGTGGGCGCGTTCCCGGCCGTGAACGGCTACTTCTTCATCCCCAACTACCCGACCGTCGTCGCCGCCATGAACTTCGACCGGACCGGCACGACCCGCATCGGGAAGTACCTCTTGAACCACAGCTTCATGCTGCCGGGCCTCTCCGCCACTTTCGTGGCCGTGCTGGTGGGCCTGGTGCTGCAGCGGCTCATTTTGCAGTAGGAAGAACCGGGCCGAGACCCCGGCCAGGAGGACGTCATGGCAGAGGCGAAGTTCCGCACGGAGCACGACTTCCTCGGCGATCGCGAGGTGCCCATCGACGCCTACTACGGCGTGCAGACCCTCCGCGGGTCCGAGAACTTCCCCATCACCGGTCTCCCCATCCACCCGGCGCTCATCCGGGCCATGGGCATCGTGAAGAAGGCCGCCGCCCTGGCGAACCGGGACACCGGGCACCTGGAGGCCGCCATCGGCGACGCCATCGCCAAGGCGGCCGACGACGTCATCGCCGGCAAGCTGAACCCCTGGTTCATCGTGGACCCGATCCAGGGCGGGGCCGGGACCTCGATCAACATGAACGCCAACGAGGTCATCGCCAACCGCGCGCTGGAGATCCTGGGGCACCCCAAGGGGAGGTACGACGTCGTCAGCCCCAACTCCCACGTGAACATGGCGCAGTCGACGAACGACGCGTTCCCCACCGGCATCCACATCGCCACCCTCGACCTCGGCAAGAAGCTGGTGGAGGAGCTGAGGCTCCTGCACCAGGCCTTCGCCAAGAAGGAGAGGGAGTTCGAGGGGCTCATCAAGATGGGCCGCACCCACATCCAGGACGCGGTGCCGGTCCGCCTCGGCCAGGAGTTCGGCGCCTATCGGCGCGTCATCGGCCGCGACATCGAGCGGATCCGGAACACCGGGAAGACGCTGGTCGAGGTGAACATGGGGGCCACCGCGGTCGGCACCGGCCTCAACGCCGACCCGGCCTACATCCAGGCGGTCGTGAAGTACCTCGCCGAGTTCAGCGGCTGGCCCATCGTGAGCGCGCCGGACCTGGTCGACGGGACCCAGAACACCGACGCCTACACGGAGGTGTCCGCGGCGCTCAAGGTCTGCATGATGAACCTCTCCAAGATCGCCAACGACCTGCGCCTCATGGCGTCCGGTCCGCGGTGTGGCCTCGGCGAGATCAACCTGCCGGCCCGCCAGCCCGGCTCGTCGATCATGCCGGGCAAGGTGAACCCGGTGATGGCGGAGGTCGTGAACCAGGTCGCGTTCCAGGTGATCGGGAACGACACCACGGTCTGCCTGGCCTCCGAGGCGGGCCAGTTCGAGCTGAACGTCATGGAGCCGGTGCTGGCGTTCAACCTGCTCCAGTCCATCAGCGTCATGACCAACGCCTTCCGCGTGTTCCGGGTCTACTGCGTCGAGGGGATCACCGCCAACGCCGAGCGGATGAAGGCCTACGTGGACAACAGCGTCGGCGTCATCACCGCCATCAACCCGCACGTCGGCTACGAAAGGGCGGCGGCCATCGCTCGGGAGGCCAACCTCAGCGGGAAGCCGGTCCGCGAGCTCATCCTCCGGGACCAGGTGCTGACCGAGAAGCAGCTCGACGCCATCCTCGACCCGTTCGAGATGACGAAGCCCGGCATCGCCGGCGCCGAGGCCATGAAGCACGAGAAGGTGTGGTTCGAGGAATCGGACGCGGACAAGCGCGGGAAGGCGTGAGCGAGCTTCCCGGCTCTCAAGGAGGAGGGATCATGCAGACGACGAGTCGATGGACGCGCGCGATGTCGGCGCTGACCCTGGCGGCCGCCCTGGCCCTGCCGGCGGCGGCGATCGCCAAGCCCAAGGTGGTCATCCTGGCGACCGGCGGGACCATCGCCGGCCAGCAGCCCAAGCCCGGCGAGGTCGGCTACAAGGCCGGCGCCTTCTCGGTGGAGACGCTCATCAAGGCGGTGCCGGGCCTGGGCGACCTCGCCGACGTCAGCGGCGAGCAGATCGCCAGCATCGGCAGCCAGGACATGAGCGACGCGGTGTGGATCAAGCTGGCGCGGCGGGTGAACGAGGTCCTCGCCAATCCCGCGGTGGAGGGCGTGGTCATCACCCACGGGACCGACACCATGGAGGAGACCGGCTACTTCCTGAACCTGGTGACCAAGAGCGACAAGCCCGTGGTCCTGGTCGGCTCCATGCGTCCGGCGACGGCCGTCAGCGCCGATGGACCCATGAACCTGTACAACGCCGTGGCGGTCGCGATCGACAAGGACGCGCGCGGCCGGGGCACGCTGGTGGTGCTGAACGACCTGGTCCACTTCGCCCGGGAGACGACCAAGACCAACACCACCTCGCTCGACACCTTCCACTCGCCCAACCGCGGCGCAGCCGGCCTGGTGCTGTTCGGCAAGGCGCGCTGGTTCTCCAAGCCGGCCTGGAAGCACACGGTCGGGAGCGCCTTCGCCGGCAACATCCCCGACCAGCTCCCGCGCGTGGACGTGGTCTACGCCTACGCCAACGTGGGCCCCGAGGCCGCCAACGCGGTGCTGGCCGCCGGCGCAAAGGGGATCGTCCTCGCCGGCGTCGGCGACGGAAACGCGACCAAGGCCCTCGTCGACGCGCTGGCGGCGGCGGCGAAGAAGGGCGTGGTGGTGGTCCGGAGCTCCCGCACCAACTCGGGCGCGGTGGCCCGGAACGTCGAGCTCGACGACGACAAGCTCGGCTTCGTGGCGGCGCAGGAGCTCAATCCGCAGAAGGCCCGCGTGCTGCTGCAGCAGGTCCTCACCAAGACCAAGGACGCGGCGGCGGTCCAGAGCTACTTCGACCAGTACTGATGGCCGTGGCCGCGCGCGTGGATCCGGCGGCTGCGCCGCCGGCGGGGGACGAGCCCCCGCCCTACGTACTGCCGAGCCACCCGAAGGGTGGCGAGGCTGCTTCTGCAGCCGGTGTGCACACCGCGTCCAACTGGGCAGGAGAACCCGACGAGCCCGAGGTTTCCCAAAGCCTCGCCGCCCGTTCCGGGCGGCTCGAGTCGGCGGGGGACGAGCCCCCGCCCTGGCCAGCGAGCACCACCATGAGGGAACCGGGAGGGCCCCGCCGCCGGCTCGCCGCGCGGATGCCCGGGTTTCGGCTGCTCGTCCCGGCGCTGCTCGCCCTTTGCACGGCGTCGTGCACGCCCCGCAGCTCCACCGATGCCAGGCTGGCCCCGGGCGAATGGCGCTCCTTCGAAGGAACCTGGTCGGCCGTCGGTGAGCGCCACACCCTTCGCCTCGGCCCGGATCGCCAGGCGTCCGTGGCCAGCCTGGCGGGATCGGTGCTGCTCACGGGGGAGCGGGGGCTGGGCGTGGGCTTCCGTGCGCAGGCCATCGTGTTCTCCGACAGCCTGATGGGCGGCGTGGGGCGCTGCGTCTGGACCGACGATCGCGGGGACCAGATCTTCAGCGAGCTCGCGGGCGGGCCGGTGGCCGAGGGGCGTCACGTCAAAGGCACGATCGTCGGCGGGACCGGCCGCTACGCCGGCGCGACCGGCGAGTACGAGTTCTGGTGGCAGTACCTGATCGAGGCCGAGGAGGGGCTCATCCAGGGGCGGGCCGTCGGCCTCAAGGGAAGGGCCCGCGCCGGAGGGGCCACCGCGCCGGCCACGGGAGGCGAGCCCCGATGAGCGCTCCGGCGCGCCCTCGGCGAACGCTCCTGCGGCGCGCGCTTCCCTTCGCCCTGGCGCTCGGGATCTGGCTCGCCCCGGTTCCGGAGGGGCTCACGCCCCAGGCGTGGCACCTCTTCGCCATCTTCGCGTCGGCCATCTTCTCGGTCATCCTGGGCTCGTTCCCGCTCCTCACCTCCGCGATGCTGGCCGTGGCGGCGGCGGTGATCACGCGCACGGTCGCGCCGGCCAAGGCCTTCGGCGGATTCAGCAACGGAAGCGTGCTCCTGGTGGTGGTCGCATTCCTGGTGGCCCGCAGCGTCGTCAAGTCGGGGCTGGGGCGGCGCATCAGCCTCCGGGTGGTGAGCCTGTTCGGCCGGTCCACCCTGGGGCTCGCCTACAGCATCTTCGTCACCGACGCGCTCATCGCCCCGGCCTTTCCCAGCAACACGGCGCGGGGGGGCGTGCTCTACCCCATCGTGCTCTCACTGGCAGAGGGGGCCGGCTCGAAGCCCGACGACCCGGCGAGGCGGCGGCTGGGCGGCTTCCTCATGTTCTGCGGCATGACGAGCCTCTCCGTCTCGTCCGCGCTCTGGCTGACGGCGACCTCGGCCAACCCCATCGGCGTGGAGGTGGCGCAGCGACTGGGCCTCGCCATCGGCTTCGGCTCGTGGCTCGCTGCCGCGTCGGTCCCGGCGCTCTCGACCATCCTCCTGCTCCCGCTGGTGCTGTACCGGCTGTTCCCGCCGGATCTGAAAACCACGCCGGAGGCGCCCGCGGCGGCCCGCGAGGCGCTGCGCTCCATGGGGCCGCTCTCTCGCGACGAGAAGGTGGTGGCGGCGGCCTTCGGGCTCATGGTCGCGGGCTGGGTCCTGGCGGGGACGCTGAGGCTCGACACGACCAGCGTGGCCTTCGCCGGCCTCGGCGCCCTCTTGGCCACGAGCGTCCTCACCCTCGATGACCTCGCTCGCGAGGGAGACACCCTCTCGACCTTCCTCTGGCTGGCCGTCCTCTTCGCGCTGAGCGGCCAGCTCAACGAGCTCGGCTTCATGGGCTACCTCGGCGAGCGCCTCGCCACCCGACTCGCCGGCCTCTCCTGGCCGGTCGCCTACGTCGCCCTGGTCGCCATCTACGTGCTCCTCCACTACCTGTTCGTGAGCCAGTCGGCGCAGGTCCTGGCCCTGTTCGGGGTGTTCCTGGACGTCGGCGTCCGGTCCGGCGTCCCGCTGCCGCTCATGGCTTTCGCGCTGCTCTTCGCGAGCAGCTACTTCTCGACCATCACGCCCCAGGGAGGAAGCCAGAACGTCATCTTCGTCGGCAGCGCCTACCTGCGACAGGGCGAGCTGTATCGGCTGGGCGTCCTCACCACGGCCTTCTGCTTCCTGGTCTTCATGCTGGTCGGGACGCCTTGGATCCTCTTCGTCTCCCGTTGATCGCGGAAGCCGATTCCCGCGAGCCTCGTCGACGTCCGCGGCGGCCCGGTCTCGCTGGAGGGCGCCTTCGCAGCGAGCTGCGGCGATCGCGATACGCGCGACCCGGGGCCCGCGGCCGGCGGCGAGCAACCGTCGTGGAGCGCCAATGTGCCGAGGAGGTCCTCAGGCTGCGCGACCGACGTTTGCGAGCCGCCGCGCGTTCCTCGTCGCCGTGCGACGGCCGCTCCGCGGTCGCGAGCGAGAACAGCGCCCGGAGGCGAGACCGGGCCGCCGGGGATCCCGGAGACCGGCGGGCGCCGTGAGGCGCGGGTCACCCCAGCCGCGCCCGCCGGAGCCGAAGCGCGTTGCCGATGACGGTCACCGACGAGACGCTCATGGCGGCGCTGGCGATCATGGGCGACAGCAGGAGCCCCAGCCACGGATAGAGGACGCCGGCCGCCACCGGGACCAGCACCGCGTTGTAGGCGAAGGCCCAGAAGAGGTTCTGGCGGATGTTGCGCATCACCGCCCGCGAGAGGCGGCGCGCCCGCACCAGCGCCTCCAGGTCGCCCTTCACCAGCGTGAGCCCGGCGCTCTCCATGGCCACGTCGGTGCCGGTCCCCATGGCGATGCCGACGTCGGCGGCGGCCAGCGCCGGCGCGTCGTTGACGCCGTCGCCGGCGAAGGCCACCCGGAGCCCCTTCCGCCGCCAGGCGGCCACTACCTCGGCCTTGCCGGCGGGGAGCACCCCGGCCACGACCTCCTCCACCCCCACCTCGCGCGCCACGGCCCCGGCGGTGGTGGCGTGGTCGCCGGTGACCATCACCGCGTGGACGCCCTCCCGTCGCAGCGCCGCCACCGCCTCGCGGGCCCCAGGCTTCACCGGATCCTTCACCTCCAGGAGCCCGGCGGCCTTCCCGTCCACCGCCACCAGCAAGGCGGTGCCGCCGGCGGCGCGGACGCGCTCGGCTTCGGCGGCGAGCGGGCCCGGGTCGATCCCCAACTCCCCGAACAACGCCGAGTTGCCGAGGACCACGGCCCGCCCCTCGACCGTGCCCAGCACGCCCTTGCCGGCGACGGAGCGGAAGTCCGCGTGCTCCGGCACGGCGAGGCCGCGCTCGCGGGCGCCGGCCAGCACCGCCGCCGCCAGCGGGTGCTCGCTGCCGCGCTCCAGGCCAGCGGCGAGCCGCAGCATCTCGTTCTCGCCGGCGGGAGCCAGGGAGAGCGCTTGCCCCAGGCGCGGCTTTCCCAGGGTGAGGGTGCCGGTCTTGTCGAGCAGGAGCACCTGCACCTTCTCTAGAACTTCGAGCGCCTCGGCGTTCTTCACCAGCACGCCGGCGGTGGCGCCGCGCCCGGTGCCGACCATGATCGACATGGGGGTGGCGAGGCCCAGCGCGCACGGGCAGGCGATGATGAGCACCGACACCGCCGACACCAGCGCGTGGGCCAGGCGCGGCTCCGGGCCGAGGAGGCCCCAGGCCAGGAAGGCGGCGGCCGCCACCGCCACCACCGCCGGCACGAACCAGGCCGACACCGAGTCGGCCAGGCGCTGGATGGGGGCTCGGCTGCGCTGCGCCTCGCCCACCATGCGCACGATCTGGGCCAGCAGCGTGTCCTTCCCCACCCGCTCGGCCCGCATCACGAACGAGCCGCTCCCGTTCACGGTGCCGCCGGTGACCCGGTCGCCCTCGCGCTTCTCCAGCGGAATGGGTTCCCCGGTGATCATCGACTCGTCCACCGAGGAGGCGCCGGAGACGACCACCCCGTCGACCGGGACCTTCTCGCCCGGGCGCACCCGCAACCGGTCGCCGGGCTGGACGTCGGAGAGCGGGACGTCCTCCTCGCCGCCGGTCCCCGAGAGCCGCCGCGCCGTGCGGGGCGCCAGGCCGAGCAGCGCCCGCAGGGCGCCGGAGACCCGGTGGCGCGCCCGGAGCTCCAGCACCTGCCCGAGCAGCACCAGCTCCACGATCACCGCCGCCGACTCGAAGTAGACCGGGACCGCCCCGCCGTGGCCGCGGAAGGCGGCCGGGAAGGCCTCGGGCGGCAGTAGTGCCGCCACTGCGCTGAAGATCCAGGCGGCGCCGGTGCCGAGCCCGATGAGGGTGAACATGTTGAGGCGCCAGGTGCGGATGGAGACCCAGGCCCGCTCGAGGAAGGGCCATCCGCCCCACAGCACCACCGGCGCCGAGAGGGCGAGCTGGAGGAGGGCCAGCCAGCGCGCCGGGACCGCGTGCTGGAGCGGCATGCCCGGCCAGAGGTCGCTCATGCCGATGCCCAGCACCAGCAGCGCCGGGGCCAGGCCCCACCAGAAGCGGCGGCTCATGCTCCCGAGCTCGGGGTTCTCCGGCTCCTCGGCCGAGGGCATGCCCCCCACCACCAAGGGCTCGAGCGCCATGCCGCAGATCGGGCAGGGAACCGGCTCCTTTTCCCGCACCTCCGGGTCCATGGGGCAGACCCACACCACCTCGGCGCCGGGCGGGGCCTGGGGCGGCTCCTGGCGGGGCATCCCGGCGGGCCCGCCGGCCAGGAACCTCTCGGGCTCGGCCCGGAACCTGGCCAGGCACTTCATGCTGCAGAAGAAGAAGGTCCGGCCCCGCCACTCGAGGCTCCCGCCGCGGGGGGCCCTGGGGTTGACCTCCATGCCGCAGACCGGATCCACGGCCAGAAAGCGCTCCGGCTCGGCCAGGAACCGCTCCCGGCATCGATCGGAGCAGAACGCGTACTGGAAGCGGTTGCGGGTGACCACCCCGCCGGGCGGGCTCGCCGGGTCCACCTCCATTCCACACACCGGGTCGCGGGGCTGCGGGGGAATGGGCGGATTCCGGGTGGGGGCTCTCGAAGGTGCCGGATCCATGACGTGATGACGCGCTCGGGGGCGCGGTCATTACATAAGCAGCGACGGCCGGCGCGCGCTCCCTGCGCCATTCGAGCCGCGGACGGCCCCGGGGGTTCAGGGTCCCGGCGGAGCCGGCGAGGTCGGCGGCGGGGCGGGTGGGCCGAGGTAGAGCGCCACGAGCTCGAGCACCTCCTCCAGCTCGAAGGGCTTCTCCAGCCAGGCGTCGGCCTGGATCTCCTGGGCGCGCAGCCGGGCGTTCTCGGCGGCGGTGATGACCGCGATGGGGCAGGCGTCGCCGTGGCGGGCCCGGAACTCGCGGGCGAACTCCCAGCCGTTCATGCGAGGCATCCGCATGTCGAGCAGGATGAGGGCCGGCATCTCCCGCTCCACCTGCTCCAGGGCCTCCTGGCCGTCGGCGGCCGAAGCCACCCGGTAGCCGGCGTCGGCCAGGATGGTCTGCTCCAGGGCCAGCAGGTCCGGATCGTCCTCCACCACCAGCACTGGCCGGCCGCGATCAGGCATGGGCGGCGCCCTCGGCCAGCGGCAGGGTGAAGCAGAAGATGGAGCCGGTGCCTGGCTCGCTCTCGAACCACATGCGGCCGCCGTGCCGGCTCACGATCTCCCGGCTCATGTCCAGCCCGACGCCGATCCCGCCGTAGTCCTCGGGAGTCCCGGCGTGGGCCCGGTAGTAGCGCTCGAAGACGCGCGACTGCTTGTCGTGCGGGATGCCGACGCCCTGATCGCGCACCGAGACCTGCACCTCGCTTCCCAGCCGGGCCACGCTGGCCTCGACGTCGCAGCCGCCGGGCGAGAACTTGACGGCGTTGTCCACCAGGTTCACCAGCACCTGCTCGATGCGCTCGCGGTCGGCGTACACCGGCGCCGGCTCGCGGCTGGACAGGCTGAGCCGGTGACCGGCCGCCAGCGCCTGGAGCCGCTCCAGCACGTCCGCCACCTGCTCGCCGAGGTCGTAGGTCTCGCGCCGCAGCTCCGGGCCGCCCAGGCGCAGCCGGGACAGCTCCAGGAGCTGGTGGGTGAGGCGCGAGAGGCGCTCCACCTGGCGGTTCAGGACCTGGAGCCCTTGCGGGTCGGCCTCGCCTCGGCGCTGCAGCAGCTGGGCCTGGGCCTTGATGACGGCCAGCGGCGTCTTGAACTCGTGGGCGGCGGTGGCGAGGAACTCCTCGCGCATCTCCTCGAAGCGCCGCAGCTCGCTCATGTCCCGCACCACCGCCACCGCCAGTCGCGGCCGCTCCCCGGCGCGGCGCTGCACCGGCGAGGCGGTCACGCCCACGTAGACATCCCGCCCGTCCGGGCGGCGGATCATCGCCTCGTAGCCCCGCAGGGTCTCGCCCCGGAGGGCGCGCATCGAGGCGAAGTCGCCGGGATGGAAGGGCGACCCGTCGGAGCGGCGCAGCTTGAAGCGCTCCGCCAGGGCGGTCATGGGCCCGAGCAGCTGCGCCTCGCCGGTGGCCCCGAGCAGCTGCACCGCGGCGCGGTTCACCTCCACCACCTGCCCCTCGGCGTCAACCACTAGCACCGCGTCCGGCATGCTCTCGACGGTGGCCCGGATGCGCTCGTCGCGCTGGCGCAGCTCCGCCACCAGGCGCGTCACCAGGAGGTAGAGCAGGCCCGCCGTGGTGAGCACGAAGAACCAGCCCTTGACGGTCTGGAGCCTGAGCTGCAACGTCGCGTCCTGGACCAGCGCGGCCAGGACCCGGTCGGAGAAGACGATCCAGATGGCCCCGACGATCGCGTAGAGGGCGGCGATCCGCAGGGGGGTGAGGCGCCGCCCCGGGAGGACCTCGCCCCCCTGGGGCTGCCCGAAACCAGCGCCGCCACCGGCGGAATCGGCGACTCGGCCGTTCACGCCTCACCTGTATCCCCCATCCGGGAGAATTGTCACTCGCCCAGGAAGGGTGCGCCTTCCCAGGATCGAGGGTCACGGTCCAGGACGGCCCGATAGGGGCAGGTCAATCTGCCTACCCCCCGGACGCCGGAAGGTGGTGGCGGGCTCGGCGCCGCACTCGCCGGACTCGAAACCGAGCCTCCGGGCGCTGAGATCGAAGAGCGATGCGATGGCCTCGGCGCGCGTCCCCTCGCCGCGCCCGCGCCAGCCGAAGCGGGCGTCGTAGAGGCGCCCGTCGCGCGTCTCGCGGATGCCGTGGAGGATGCGCTCGGCGCGCTCCGGCAGCGCCGCCCGCAGCCGCTCCGCGAAGACGGCGCGGGTCGAGCCGGGCAGCCGCAGCAGGAGCCATCCGGCGCGGCGCGCGCCGGCCGCGGCGGCGGCGGCCAGCACGCGGGGGATCTCCTCGTCGTTGAGCCCCGGGATGACCGGCGCCACGTTCACCCCCACCGGGATCCCGGCTCGGGCCAGGCGCTCCACGGCCACCAGGCGGCGCGCCGGCGAGGCCGCCCAGGGCTCGAGCGCACGGGCCCGGACCGGGTCGACGAAGGGGAGGGAGATGGTGACGCGCACGCTGGCCGTTCGGTGGAGCTCGGCGAGCAGGTCGAGGTCGCGCTCGACCAGCGGCGCCTTGGTGATGACGCCGACCGGGTTCCGGTACTCGGCGCACACCGCCAGGCAGGCGCGGGTGAGCCGGTAGGCGGCCTCCAGGGGCTGGTAGGGATCGGTGACGCCGGAGAAGGCCACCGGCTCGCCGCGCCAGACGGGGCGCTCGAAGGCGGCCCGGAGCAATTCGGGAGCGCGGAGCTTCACGGCGATGCGGGTCTCGAAGTCGGTGCCGGCGCCGAAGCCCAGGTACTCGTGGGTGGGGCGGGCGTAGCAGTAGGCGCATCCGTGGGCGCAGCCGCGGTAGGGGTTGACGCTCCAGGTGAAGGGCACGTCCGGGGAGTCGTTGCGGGAGAGGATCTCGCGGGTCGCGTCCTCGAACACCTCCAGCCGAGCCAGGGGAGGCTCGCCGAGCCACTCCACCGAAGCGCTCTCCCAGGGGTTCGGCGGGTTGGCGATGGGCCTCGGGCGCACGGCGCTCCTCCGGCGGCAGGACCTCCGCAAGGGCTAACCGGAACGGCCGTTCAGGTCAAGGCGGCGACCCGAAATTCTGCGGCGAAAATCTCCCGCCTCGGCGCCGCCTCGACGCAAGAGTTGCGAGCCCGCCGCGCGACGGCGAGGGCCCAACGTGGCGCCAGCACGGCGCGGCTCCCCGCGGCGCGGAAGTTGCTAGTGGAGTCGTGATATAGCGATAACACTATGTCACTTCACGCCCTGAAGACCCGGATCCCCGACGACGCCGCCCGCGCCGAGCACTGCGCCAACGTGCTCAAGGCGGTGGCCCACCCGCTCCGGCTGCGCCTGGTGGCTGCGCTGTGCCAGGGGGAGGAGCACGTGAACGCCCTGGCGGAGCGGCTCGGCGCCAGCCAGGCCATCGTCTCCCAGCAGCTGCGCATCCTGCGAATGCACGGGCTGGTCGAGCCGCGGCGCGCCGACGGCTTCGCCTGGTACCGGCTCCTCGAGCCCAATCTCAAGACGCTGGTGGCCTGCATGGACCGCTGCGCCATCCGGTGATCATGAGCATCAACCGTCGTCAGGGTGGTGGCCCCACCGTAGGTGGGGGAGGAGTGGAACCCCTCTTCGCGGGGCGGCGCGCGAGGCGTTGCCGAAGCGCGCCGGGGCCCCGCGTAGCAGGGGAGGGGCCCCGACGGCTTTGCCGGCGGGGAGGGGCGGCACGCCCCTCCCTTCAATCGAGGTGGACATGAGCTCGCTCTCCCGCAGGCAGTTCATCCAGATCGGTGGCGCTGCCGTGGGGGGCGCCGCCGTGGCCTCCGGGCTCACCACCCGCTGGTGGGGCCTGGACGGAAACCCGATCCCCGATCCCGGCACCGAGGGCGACCGGGTGGTGTCAACCTACTGCGAGCTGTGCTTCTGGGGCTGCGGGGTGGACGCCCACGTGAAGGACGGCCGGGTCACCAAGCTCACCGGCAACACGGACCACCCCCTCTCGCGGGGCATGCTCTGCCCGCGGGGCGCCGGCGGCACCGGCCTGCTCTACGACCCGGACCGGCTCAAGCGCCCCTTGGTGCGAAGGCAGAAGCGGGGCGAGGACGTCTTCGAGGAGGTCTCCTGGGACGCCGCCCTGAACAGGGTGGGCGAGGGACTCCTGGAGGTGAAGCGCAAGCACGGCCCCGAGGCGGTGGCGCTCTTCACCCACGGCTCGGGCGGGAGCTGGTTCAAGCACTTCATGAAGGCCTGGGGATCCCCCAACGTGGGCGCTCCCTCCTACGCCCAATGCCGCGGCCCACGCGAGGCCGGCTACCTGCTCACCTATGGCACGCCGCTCGGCTCGCCCGAGCCCATCGACATCGCCAACGCCCGGGTCATCACCCTCATCGGCTCGCACCTGGGCGAGAACATGCACAACACCCAGGTGCAGGAGCTGGCCGAGGCCCTGGGGAAGGGGGCCGAGCTGGTGGTGGTGGACCCGCGCTTCAGCGTGGCCGCCGGCAAGGCCCGCTACTGGCTGCCGGTGAAGCCCGGGTCCGACATCGCGCTGCTCCTGGCCTGGATGAACGTGATCGTCGAGGAGAAGCGCTACGACGCCGAGTATCTGACGACGTACGCCACCGGCTTCGAGGAGCTCAAGGCCCACGTGGCCGACAAGACGCCGGAGTGGGCCTGGCCCCACACCGGCATCCGCCCCGAGCTCATCCGCGAGAGCGCCCGCTTCATCGCCTCGGCCCGGCCGGCCTCGCTGGTCCACCCCGGCCGCCACACCACCTGGTACGGCGACGACACCCAGCGGGCCCGCGCCATGGCCATCCTGGCGGCGCTGCTCGGCACCTGGGGCCGGCGCGGCGGCTACGTGAGCCACGCCAAGATGGCCGTGCCTCCCTATCCGAACAAAGAGATCCCCCACCGCAAGGCGGCAGCGGTGGCCGACCGCCCCAAGTCCGGCGGCTACCCGGTTTCGAGCGAGGTGCTGGCCTCCGGGCTCTGCGACGCCTCGGTTCCCGGCAGCGCCCTCTACGACCTCAAGGCCTGGATCGTCTACGGCTGCAACCTCTTGCAGGCGCTGCCGGCGCGCCAGGAGACGGTGAAGGCCATCCAGCACCTGGACCTCATCGTCGCCGTGGACGTCCTCCCGGCCGAGATCGCCGGGTGGAGCGACGTGGTCCTGCCGGAGGCCACCTACCTCGAGCGCGACGACGACATCGCCAACCCCGCCTACAAGCGACCGTTCCTGGCGCTGCGGCAGGAGGTGGTGCCGCCCATGTACGACTCCAAGCCGGGCTGGTGGATCGCCAAGGAGCTGGCCAGCCGGGTCGGCCTGGGCGAGTACTTCCCTTGGAAGGACGCCCGCGAGTACGTGGACGCGCGGCTCCGCGCCGGCGGCTTCGACGTGGAGAAGGCCCGCACCGCTGGGGTGGTGCTGGGCAAGCCGGTCGCCACCTGCGAGGAGGAGGGCCTGCCGGTGCAGGTCGCCACCGACTCGAAGAAGATCGAGTTGCACTCGGCCGCCCTGGCCAGGCTGGGCTTCGACCCCCTTCCGGTCTACTACCCGCCCGAGGAGGGGCCGCCCGGGACCTTCCGGCTGCTCATGGGCCGGGCCCCCACCCACACCTTCGGGCGCACCACCAACAACCGGCTGCTCTCCGAGCCCTACCCGGAGAACGAGGTGTGGGTGAACGCCGCCGCCGCCCGCGCCCTCCCCACCCCGCTGAGGAACGGCGACCTGGTGATGCTGGTGAACCAGGACGGCGTCAGGGCCGGCCCGGTGCGCGCCAAGGTCACCGAGCGCATCCGCGGCGACTGCGTCTACCTGGTCCACGGCTTCGGCCAGGAGGCGAAGAGGCTCCGCCGCGCCTACGGCCGGGGCGCCTCCGACAGCGCCCTCGTCACCCGCTACAAGGTCGACCCCATCATGGGCGGCACCGGCATGAACGTGAACTTCGTCCGGATCGAGCCCGCCGAGAGGCACGCATGAAGACGCGCTACGCCATGGCGGTGGACACCCGCCGCTGCGTGGGCTGCAACGCCTGCGTCATCGCCTGCAAGACCGAGAACGACCTCCCCAGCGGCGGCTTCCGCGACTGGATCGCCACCGAGGTGGGCGGCGTCTTCCCCGACCTGCGGATGGAGATCCGCTCCGAGCGCTGCAACCACTGCCACGAGCCCTCCTGCGTCTCCGCCTGTCCCACCGGCGCCTCGCACGTGGGGGAAGGCGGGGCAGTCCTGGTGAATCGGGCCAAGTGCACCGGGTGCAAGGCCTGCATCGCCGCCTGCCCTTACGACGCCCGCTACGTCCACCCGGCCGGCCACGTGGACAAGTGCACCTTCTGCCTGCACCGCGTGAAGCGGGCGCAGCAGCCGGCCTGTGTCGAGACCTGCCCCACCCGCTCGCTCACCTTCGGCGACATGGCCGACCCGGGAAGCGCGGTGGTCCGGCTCCTCGAGAGCCGCAAGCAGAAGGTGCTGAAGCCCGAGAGCGGCAACCAGCCGCGCGTGTTCTTCCTCTCCTAGGAGCGAGCATGGAACGGAACCCCGACAAGTTCTGGAACCCCTACCTGGCGGGCGCGGTGCTGGGGCTGGTGCTCCTCTCCGCCTTCGTGGTCATGGGCAAGGGGCTCGGCGCCTCCAACACCTCGCTGCGCCTGGGCGTGACCGCCATGGAGGCGGTGGCGCCCGGCCACGTGGCGACCACCCCGGCGCTGGCCAAGACTCGCGCCGACGGCCACCCGCTCGACAATTGGCTGGTCTTCGAGGTGCTGGGCGTCCTCCTGGGCGGCTTCGTGGGGGCCTACACCTCCGGCCGACTCGGGAAGGAGACGCTCAAGGGGCCGCGCATCGGCAACCCGGGCCGCTGGGCCATGGCCTTCGGGGGCGGCGCGCTCATGGGCGCGGCCGCCTACATGGGACGCGGCTGCACCAGCGGCCAGGCGCTCACCGGCGGTGCCCTGCTCTCGGCGGGCGCCTGGGTCTTCATGTTCTCGGTGTTCGGGGGCGGCTACGCCCTGGCGTACTTCGTGAGGAGGGCCTGGCGATGAGCTTCTTCCCCTTCGAGTCGCTGGTCGGCCTTCAGCGCGAGCTGGGCCTGGTGGTGGGCGTCCTCATCGGCTTCGGCTTCGGCTTCACGCTGGAGCGGGCCGGCTTCGGGCGCGCCCAGAAGCTGGTGGGGCAGTTCTACGGGTACGACATGACGGTCTTCAAGGTCATGTTCGGCGCCATCGTCACCGCCATGTTGGGCCTGGTGGTGCTCTCCGGCCTGGGGCTGGCCGATTTCCGCGCCATCGCCGAGAAGGCCGCCAGCTCGACCTACCTCTGGCCCATGCTGGTGGGCGGGCTCCTCCTGGGAGTGGGCTTCATCGTCTCCGGCTACTGCCCGGGTACCTCCTGGGTGGCCGCCGCCTCGGGGAAGCTCGACGGCCTCGCCACCGTGCTGGGCGTGATCGCCGGCCAGGTGGCCTACGCCGAGCTGCTCTCCATCCCCGCGGTGGCGCGCTTCCACTCGAGCGGCGACCTGGGCGCGCTCTTCCTGTGGGACCTCCTCAAGCTCCCCAACAAGGTCGGGCCGCAGGCGGTGGCCATCGCCGTCACCGCCATGGCGGTGGGCTGCTTCATCGGGGTGGAGAAGCTGGAGAAGCTCCTGTCGGCGCGGGCCGATCCGGCCGCCCGGGCCACGCCCGCGGGCCGTCCCGGCCGGTTCGTCTTCGCCGGCCTCGCGGCGAGCGCCCTCGTCGGGCTGGCGCTGCTGGCGCTCCCAACCGGAACGCTGGCGGCTCGCCAGCCGCGGGTCATCGCCCCGCTCGAGCTGGCCCGGCGCGTCCTCGACGAGCCGTGGAAGGTGCGGGTGATCGACCTGCGCGACCCCAAGGCCTGCGCCGAGAAGCGCATCCCCGGGTCCGAGTGCCTGGCCCCGGCCGACCTGGGGAAGCTCGGGCTCGCCTACGCCAACCCGGCGCGGGACCTGGTGCTGGTGGGCGACGCCGACCTCCAGCCGGTTCCCAAAGAGGCGCTGGCCTACGGCGGCGTCCTGGCCGTGCTCCAGGGTGGCTGGAAGGGCTGGCAGGCCTTCGCGCTCGAGCCGCCCGCGCCTCCCGCCCCCGGCGCCTCGCCCGCCGAGATGGAGACCTTCCGCCTGCGCGCCGGGCTGCAGTCGGCACTCACCGGGATGAAGGCGGCCCCGCCGCCCCCGCCGCCGTCGGCCGCCCCGGCCGGCCCGCCGCGCAAGGGCGGCGGCGGCTGCGGCAGCTGACACCGAGGATCGGCATGAACGAGATCGACGTCGCCCGGCACAGCCTGATGATCGACCCCCACCTCCACATCTGGGGGTGGGAAATCCCCGTCTACCTCTTTCTCGGCGGCATGGCCGCCGGAACCATGATCCTCGGGGCCATCGCGGCGCTCAAGCGCCCGGAGCGCTCCCCGGCCCTGCGCTGGCTCTCCTTCGCCGCCCCGGTCCTGGTCTCCGTGGGCATGGCGGCGCTCTTCCTGGACCTGGCCGCGAAGCTCCACGTGTGGCGCTTCTACCTCTCCTTCCGGCCGGCCTCGCCCATGTCGTGGGGCGCCTGGATCCTGGTGGTGGTCTACCCGGTGACGCTGCTCTTCGCACTGGGCGGGCTCGACGAGGCGCAGGCCAAAAAGGTGGCGGCGCTGGCGGGGCGGCTCGGCCTGGGCGGGCTCGTCCACAAGGCCCGCGAGTGGGCCCGCGCCCGGCTGCCGCGCCTCGCCTGGGCGAGCTTCGGCACCGGCGTGGCCCTCGGCATCTACACCGGCATCCTCCTTTCGACGCTCGGGGCGCGAGCGCTGTGGAGCTCGGCGCTGCTCGGGCCGCTCTTCCTGGTGTCGGGCCTCTCCACCGGCGCCGCCTTCATGCTGCTGTTCGGCCTCACCCAGGAGGAGCGGCGCTTCGTGCTGCGCTGGGACCTCCTCGCCATCGGCCTGGAGGTGATCATCATGTCGCTCCTCTTCGTGGGGCTCCTCACCGGCGGCGCGGACGGGAAGGCCGCCGCCCGGCTGCTCCTGGGCGGCCGTTTCACCGCCGAGTTCTGGTCACTGGTGGTCATCGCCGGCCTCGGGCTGCCGCTGGGGCTCGAGGCCCTGGAGAAGCGCCTGCACCTCGAGGCCACGGTTGTCTCCCCGGTGCTGGTGCTCCTGGGCGGGCTGTCGCTGCGCTGGATCCTCGTGGCCGCCGGCCAGGCCTGACCTACCGGGTAGCCGCCAGCGGCGACGGCGTGACCGGCGGCGCGGGGAAGGGGCCTCGCGCCCCGACCAGGGTCAGCTCCTCGAAGAGGAGCGCCGGGGCGACGCACGACACCACCGCTTGCTCCGACCCCATGTGGCCACCCGGCCCCAGCCCGCGGGCGTGCGTCCCCATGAACTCGCCGCTCCAGACCGCGGGGCGGTCGCCGGCAGCGGCGATGTCCCGGAAGGCGGCCGGCGACAGCTCGGCGATCTCCATCCCGCGGAGCGGCTCCTCGCGGCCGTCGGCGAAGACCCGGACCACCTCGGCCAGGGTATTCCCTCCTTCGGAGCCACCCCCCATCTGCGCCGCCAGGCGGGAGGCGGCGGTGGAGGCGGCGCCGGCGCCGGCCCGGCGCACCACCAGCGCGTGGTCGAGCCCGCGCGCCCTGGCCCGCGCCAGGAGATCCTTCCGCAGCTCGGCCTCGGCGGCGGATCGGCTGGCGGTCACCAGGAGGTTGCTCGGAGTCGGGCCCCATCCACGGCGGCTGCCGGTGCTGCGCGGGGCGCCGCGGGCCGGCACGCGGGTGGCGAGCAGGGCCTTGAGCATGCCTCCTTGCACCAGCGCGGTGGCGCGGGGGACGACGCCGTCGTCGTCCACCGCCTGGCCGCCCAGGAGCGGCGTTCCGCGGTATTCGCTGGGCCGGGGATCGTCGGTCACGTCGAGGAACTCGGGCAGGACGCGTGCTCCCAGCCGGTCGGCGAAGGCCCCCAGCCCCAGTTGCGACAGCATCTGCCCGACGAAGACGTCGAGGCGAGGGTCGTCGCTCACCGGCTCCCGGAAGGCCAGCAGGCGCGGCGCGAGCTGCTGGGCCACGATCTCGGCCGCGGCGGGGGCCTCGAAGAGCACCGGTCCGTTGTAGCGCTCGAGGGTGGGCGCCGCGGCCACGGCTCGGAGGTGCGAGGCGAGCCAGGCCACCCGGGCCAGGAGGGCGGCGCGCGGCGGAAGGTCCGCCGCAGACCGGCCGTGGATCGCCAGCGCGTCGGAGACCGGCATGCCGTCCTTGGCCTGGGTCTCGGCCTCGACCCGCAGCGCGAGGGCCGGGCTGGCGCGGGTGAAGGAGGTGCCCTCGCTGTTCACGTACCGCGTGAAGACCGCGCGCGACGAGATCGTCACCGAGGAGCGGGAGACGTGGGGGGCCGAGCGGAAGGCCGCCGACAACTCGCGCGCCAGCCCCTCCAGCTCCGCCGCCGGGGCCGGCGCCGGCGGAGGCGCCTCCGCCACCACCACCGGGGGCTGGCGGCCGAAGTCCGGAAGGGGCTCGGGCCCGCGGCGCGCCTCGAGCGCGGCCCGCTTGCCGGAAAGCGCCTCCAGGGCGGACTTGTACTGGGCGTCGGTGGCGAGCCACAGCTGGCGCCGGATCTCCTGGTAGTTGTCGTCGAGCGGGGCCTGGCCGGCCCCGGAGACGCCGGCCGCGCCTCCCCCGCCGCGCGTGGAGAACCAGTTGCCGTTGTCGAGCGCGTAGTCGCCGACGCGGAGCTCCACCGCGAACAGGCGCACCCGCGCCGGCCGGGAGATGGTGAGGCTTCCCAGGCTGGCGCCCACCGCGACCGCCTCCAGATCGTCGATGCGGTAGGAGACGAAGTACGGCTTCTCCATGCCCGAGAGGCGCAGCTCCGCCATGGAGCGCGCCAGCTCGTCGCCCATGGCCCTGGTGGGCAGGTCCTCGCCGGCCAGCGCCGGCAGGGGCGCCAGCCAGAAGAGCGCCGCCGCCAGGCCCGCCCGCCCCATCCGCCCTCCGCTCCCGGCGCCGGTCATCGCGCCTCCAGGGCCGGCGGCGGCGGCAGGAGCGGGGCCCGCTCCTGCGACTTCTCCTTGCGCTGCACCTCGATCTGCGAGACCAGCAGGCCGGGCGAGGTGGCCGAGACCGGGACCCACCCGGACTCGGCCCCGCACAGCCCGTTGAAGACCGCCGGCTGGTCGTCGGTGGCGGCGATCTTGCTCAGGGCGATGAGCGGCGTGCCGATGAGGTCCACCCCCCGGACCAGCTCCTCCCGGCCGTCGGGGTAGACCCGGTAGACCACCGTGGGCCGGACGTTGAAGGCGTTGGGGAGGATGCGCTGCGTGAAGGTGAAGCCCCCCTCGATGTCGTCGAAGAGCAGGCCGTAGGGGCGGCCCGCCGCCTTGACCCGCTTCAAGAGCAGGCGCTTCAGCTCGGGGCGGGAGACGCGCCGGGCCGATTCCACCACCAGGTTCGACTGCCTGGCCGCGGCCCGGTGCCCCTGCTGCCGCCTCCCGTGGCCGTTGGAGCGGTCGAACCCCTCGATGGGGGCGCGGGACATGAGAAAGCCCTTGAGCACGCCGCCCTTCACCACCGTCACCCGGCGGGCCCGCACCCCCTCGTCGTCGAAGCGGTAGCTGCCCACCAGCTCGCTCCCGCCCAGCCGGGACAGCGTCGGGTCGGAGTACACCGAGAGGAAGGCGGGCAGCACCGGGCGGCCGAGCTTCTTGCGGAAGGTCTGGGCCTCCTCCTCCCCCTTCTGGCGCTGCCCCTCGACGCGGTGCCCGAAGATCTCGTGGAAGAAGACGGCGGCGGAGCGCCCGGAGAGGATGGCCGGCCCGGTGTAGGGCTCGGCCACCGGCGCCTTCACCAGCGCCAGCAGGGTGCGCACCATGCGCTCCACGTCGCGCGCCACGGTGGCGTCGTCGGGCAGGCCCTCGGGCCGGAAGGACATGTAGGTCTGGTGGATGGGAAGCTGCATGCCGTCCTCCGCCTTGGCGGTGGCGCTCACCAACAGGCGGTAGAAGGGGCTCGAGGTCTGGATGCGGGCGCCGTCGCTGTCGACGTAGCGCCGCGTTTCCACCTCGGCGATGACCTGTGCGCCGGCCTCGATGATGGGGGCGTGGCCGGCGAAGGGCGCGGTGTAGCGGCGCAGCTTCTCCTCCCAGGCCGGCCGGTCGAATTCGAAGGGCGCCACTGGCTCGAGCCAGGTCTCGGGCGTCTCCCTGGAGAAGTCGGCGGAGCGATCCTCCGCCGCCACCTTGACCTGGACGTTGGCCTTCACTCGGGCCAGGCGCTGCACCGCCTGCCGGTAGGCGCGCTCCGTCTCCTGCCACAGGGCCATGCGCAGGGCGACCGGGTCCCCCTCGAGCGGGACCCGCCGGGCCGACACGCCGCCGGCGTCGTCGAGGCCCATCTCCCCGCGCACCGGGTGGGTGTTGTCCAGGGTGCGGTCGCCCACCCGCAGGTCGATGTCCAGGACGCGTTCCTCCATCTCGTAGCTGTCGCCGAGGGCGCCGAAGGACGCGGCGATGCGGATGGCCCGGTTGTCGGTGAGCTGGTAGGAGGCGAAGTAGGGCGGCACCGGGGTCCGCCCGAGGTCCCGGGAGAGACGCCCCAGCTCCTCCCGCATGATCTCCAGCACCGGGTCGGCCGGGCCCGCCGGCGGATCGGGCGAACCGGCCAGGAGGGCGCAGGCGGAGAGGGCGAGAATCCACGTCACGGCGGGTACCTCGGCGATGGGGACTCGACGATTGTAATGGAAGTCGGGGCCAGCCGACACCGGGCCGGCCCGCGCCGGCCGTGCTATAAGGCGGCGCCCGTGCCCGAGGAGATCCTGATCGTCGCCGCCGAGGCGAGCGCCGACCTGCTCGCCGCCCGGGCGCTCGGCGAGCTCCGGCGCCTTCGGCCGGGGCTGCAGGCCTTCGGCCTGGGCGGGCCGCGCCTGCGCGAGGCCGGCCTGGAGACGCTCCACGCCGCCGAGGAGATCAACGTGATGGGGTTCGCCGAGGTGCTGCCCCGCCTCCCGCGCATCCTGGCCATCCTCCGCGGCCTGGCCGCGGCCGCCGAGGCGCGCCGCCCGGCGGCGGCGCTGCTGGTGGACAGCCCGGATTTCAACCTGCGGCTGGCCAAGCGGCTCAAGCGACTGGGCGTCAAGGTGGTGTACTACGTCTCCCCCATGATCTGGGCCTGGCGCCCGGGGCGGGCGCGCCAGATCGCCGGGCTGGTCGACCGCATGCTGTGCATCCTCCCCTTCGAGGAGCGCCTCTACCAGGGGACCGGCGTCCGGGCCCGCTTCGTGGGCCACCCGCTGGCGGAGCGGCCGCTTCCCGGGCCGGCCGCGGCGTACCGGGCGGCGCTGGGGCTCCCGGCCGGGCGCACCACCGTGGCGCTGCTCCCCGGCAGCCGGGCCCCGGAGGTGAAGCGCATCTTCCCGGCCATGCTGGAGGCCGCCGAGCGCATCCGGGAGCGCCACCCCGACGCCCAGTTCGTGGTGCCGGTGGCGCCCACCCTGCACCAGGAGTCGCTGGAGCCCTTCCTGGCTTCCCACGCCGCCCTCCCGGTGACGCTGGTGGCGGGGCACGCCGAGGAGGCGGTCGGCGCGGCCGACGCGGCGCTGGTGAAGAGCGGCACCTCCACGCTGGAGACCGCGCTCATGCGTCGGCCCATGGTGGTGGTCTACCGCATGGCCTGGCTCTCCTATCTCCTGGCCAAGCTGCTGGTGCGGGTGGCCCACTTCGCCCTGGTAAACGTGCTGGCGGGGCGGCGCCTGGTGCCGGAGCTGCTGCAGCGCGAGGCGAGCCCGCAGCGCATGGCCGACGAGGTGGAGCGGCTGCTCGCGGATCCGGCCGCCCGCGAGGCGCAGCTCCGGGGGCTCGACGAGGTGCGCGGCTCGCTGGGGGGTCCGGGGGCCGCGCGGCGCGTGGCCGAGGAGATCGTGGGGGTGCTGGCGTGAGCGGGGCGACGGCCCGCCCGGCGCTGGTGTGCCTGCCGACCTACGACGAGGCCGAGAACGTCGGGCCGATGGTGGACGCCATCCTGGCGGCCACCCCGGACGTCGACGTGCTGGTCATCGACGACAACTCCCCGGACGGTACCGGGCGCCTCGCCGACGCCATCGCCGCCCGGGAGCCGCGGGTGCAGGTGCTGCACCGGGCCGGCAAGGAGGGGCTGGGCAAGGCCTACCTGGCCGGCTTCGCCTGGGCGCTCGGCCGCGGCTACGCGCTGGTGCTGGAGATGGACGCGGACTTCTCCCACGACCCGAAGTACCTCCCGGCCATGCTGCAGAAGGCGCAGGAGGCCGACCTGGTGCTCGGGTCGCGCAACGTCCCGGGGGGCGGCACCGTCAACTGGGGCCTGGGGCGCAAGGTCATCTCCCGGGGCGGCAGCCTCTACGCCCGCCTCATCCTGGGCCTCCCGGTGCGGGACCTCACCGGCGGCTTCAAGTGCTTCCACCGAGAGGTGCTCGAGGCCATCGACCTCCCCTCCGTGGAGTGCTCGGGCTACGCCTTCCAGATCGAGCTCACCTACCGCGCCTACCGGAAGGGGTTCCGGGTGGCCGAGATCCCCATCGTCTTCGCGGACCGGCGAGTCGGGCAGTCCAAGATGTCCCGGCGGATCGTGCTGGAGGCCATCCGCAAGGTGTGGTCCATTCGCCTCTCCGGTTTCGGCTAGCGGCCATGCTCGGCGAGATCGTCAGCTTCAGCCTGGTGTCGCTCTCGGCGGTCCTGGTGGTGGTGGACCCGCTGGCGGCGGTGCCCTTCTTCCTGGCCATGACCGCCGAGGAGCGGCCGGAGGGGCGGCGCGAGATCGCCCGCCGCGCCTCGGCGGCGGCCTTCCTGATCCTGGTCGTCTTCGCCCTGGTGGGCGCGCTCCTGTTCCGGGCCCTGGGCATCACCATGGCCGCCTTCAGGCTGGCGGGCGGGGTGCTGCTGCTGATCCTGGCGGTGGACATGCTTCGCACCCGCACCTCGGCCGCGCGCATCACCGAGCCGGAGGTGGAGGAGGGCGCCTCCAAGGAGGACGTGGCCATCGTGCCGCTGGCGACGCCGCTCCTGGCCGGGCCAGGGTCCATCGCCACGGTGGTGGTGCTCATGGCCCGGGCCCGGCAGGAGGAGCTGTGGCGTGCCCTGCCGGTCCTGGGCGCCATCGCCGCGACCTGCGCCGTCACGTATCTGGTATTGGGGAGTGCCTCGCGGGTGGAGCGGGTGCTGGGCCGCACCGGCATGGCCCTCCTGCAGCGGGTGGCCGGCCTCTTGCTCGCCGCCATCGCCGCCCAGTTCCTGGTGGACGGCCTGGGCGAGGCCTTCCCGCGCCTGCGGTCCCTCGTCTGACCCGGGAGGAACCCGTGAATCCCAGTTCTCCGACCTGCCCAAGACCATCTCCGGGAAGATCCGGCGCGTGCAGCTGGAGGCAGAGCGGCGGAAGTAAGCGGGAGCGGGCCGCGCAGGAGTACTGGCAGGAGGAGTTTCCGGAGCTGAAGTGATCGTCGAGCCGCCCGGAACGGGCGGCGAGACCGCTTCGCCTGACATGTATACGAGTGAGGCGAGACTCAGGCGGGATCGAGTCACCTTCTGGGCCATATGGTTGGTCGGCGGAACCCTCTCGCTCGGGCCCATCATCACGGCCGACATCACTTGGGGCTGGGGCATTCCATTCCTGCTCGGGCTCTTGATGGTCGTTTCCTTGCGTACGTTGATGAGGTGCGACCGCTGCAGGAGGTCCGTCCTCTGGTGGGCCGCCACGAACGCGAAGTCGGCCGACTTCTGGCGAGTCGCAGGCAGCCTGAAGACGTGTCCGTACTGCGGACACGGGGGTTGAGCGGCGGGCAGGGGAGCGCGTTTCACGGTTCATCGCGGTGGAGATCTCCGGGCCCTCCTGGATGTCGGAGCTGCGTGCGATACTGAACTAATGATCAGGTCAGACGCCCACAACCTCACCGCCCGGCTCGCCGATCTGCTCGGGCGCGAGCACGCGGCGATGGCCGACTTCCTCCTGGCCCTCGCCGACTTCGATCGCAGGAAGCTCTGGCAGGACCTCGGCTACCCCGGCCTCTTCCTCTTCCTTCACCGCGAGCTCGGTCTCTCCAAGGGAGCGGCTCACTTTCGCAAGGTCGCGGCTGGGCTCGTCCAGCGCTTCCCCGAGGTGGTCGAGCCTCTCCGAGACGGGCGGCTCTGCCTGAGCAGCGTGGTGGAGCTCGCCAGGGTCGCGACCCGGGAGAACCTCCCCGAGGTCCTCCCCAGGTTCTTCCATCGGTCGCGGCGCGAGGCGCGCGAGGTGGCCGTCGAGTTGAGCCCGGCCGCGGTCATCCCCCTGCGGGAGGTGACGACTCCGCTGGAGGTGAGGGTACGCGTCGCGGCACCGGACGGCAAGGCCGACACGACGCGGGCTCAGCCAGCGGAGCCAGTTCAGCCAGTAGAACTGGAACGCCCCGTCCGGGTCATGCCACCTCTCTCCCCGGCCGACGGCCGCCGCGACGTCGCCGAGCCGCTGACCGCCGACCTGCGCAGGCTCCACGTCACCGTGTCGCGTCGCTTCCTGGCGAAGCTGGAGGAGGCCCGCTCTGCGCTCTCTCACTCCCACCCCGGCGCCGGCGCCGAGGAGATTCTCGAGGCGGGCCTCGACCTCATCCTGGCGGCGCACGCCAGGCGCAAGGGAATGGTCGCGAAGCCGCGGAAGGAGGCGCGGCCGTCCGATCCAGCGCGCATCCCGGCTCACGTGAAGCGGCGATGTCTGGAAGCGCGACCAGGGGCGCTGCCAGTGGCCGATCGCCGGGAAGGACGGCGGCATTTGCGGCTCCACGCTCCGGGTGCAGTTCGACCACGTCGTTCCGCGGGCTCGGGACGGGCCATCGTCGGTGGAGGGCGTGCGGCTCCTGTGCGCCTTTCACAACCATCTCGCGGCGAGGCAGGTCTTCGGCGACCGCTGGATGAACCGGTATTCTCGCCGGAGGAGGCGTGCGCATCTGCCGCGATCCTCCGCCTCGCCATCGAGCCTCGAGATCCACGGGCGCGACGCCTCCACCGACACCTCGTGACGCGAGGACACTCGTGGTCGGGCGAGCGACGGGTATCCGAAAGCGAGCCCGCTCTCGGTGCGGTCGCGACCGTGTAGCTCGTGGCGAGTGGCCGTCGCGGTCGGGCACGTGGAGCCGGCGGCAACCCGACTCCCCCCGACCGAGGCACACGTGGTATGGATCCCACCCCCACGCCCTTCAATCGTCTGGCTGCCCCGCCGCAGCCGGGAGAAACCCACCCCATGGCGAACCCCCGCACCCTCCGGACCTTCTCCATCCTGGGCGCCGACGGAGCCGGCAAGACCGCCCTGGTGGAGGCGTTCCTGCGCCTGGCCGACGCCAAGAAGGCCAACCCCGAGGGCTCCACCTCGCGCCTCGACGCCGAGCCCGAGGAGAAGAAGCGGAACTTCACGCTCTCCCTCCACCCGGAGAGCTTCGAGGAGGGCGGGCGCTCCTTCCACGTGCTCGACACGCCCGGCTTCGCCGCCTTCATCACCGAGGCCGAGTGGGCCCTCCAGGTGACCGACGGGGCGGTGCTGGCGGTCTCGGCGGTCGACGGGGCCCACAACCGCGCCGAGCGCCCCTTCGACGTGCTGGCCGAGGCCGGCCGGCCGGCGCTGGGAGTGGTGGGGCGGCTGGACCACGAGCAGGCGGACTTCGCCCAGGTGCTGGCCGACCTCGAGGCTTCGCTCAAGGTGAAGCCCATCCCGCTGCAGCTCCCCATCGGCTCTGGCCCCGCCCTGAAGGGCCTGGTGGACCTGCGCACCATGAAGGCGCACCTCTACGAGAAGGGGTTCGCGAAGTACCAGCCGGGCGAGATCCCCGCCGACATGAAGGCCCAGGCCGAGGCGGCCCGCACCGTGCTGGTGGAGGCGGCCGCCGAGTCGGACGACGAGCTGCTCGGTAAGTACCTGGAGGGCGGGGCCCTCACCGAGGAGGAGATCGCGCGCGGCCTGGCCGCCGGCGCCGCCACGCTCAAGTTCCTCCCGCTGGCCTGCGCCGCCGCCAAGCCGGGAGTGGGGGTGCGCGAGCTGCTCGACCTGGTGGTCCAGCTTCTCCCCGGCCCGGAGTCGCGGGCGGTGACCGGCAAGGAGCTGTCGGGCAAGCCTGCCGGGCGGCGCGGCGATCCCGGAGCTCCCTTCTCCGGCCAGGTGTTCCGCACCACCATCGACCAGTTCGCGGGCCGGGTGGACTACGTCAGGGTCTTCTCCGGCACCCTGAAGCAGGACGCGGTGCTCACGAACCCGCGCACCCGGACCGAGGAGCGGGTGGCCCGCTTCTACCGCACCGACGGCGCCCAGAACGTGGAGGCGCAGGGCACGGTCGGGCCCGGCGAGTTCGTGGTGCTGATGAAGCTCAAGGACGCCCGCACCGGCGACACCCTCTGCGACAAGGACGCGGTGGTGCAACTCCCGGAGCTCAAGAGCCCGAACCGCCCGGTGGCCTACGCCATCCAGGCCAAGGGGGCCGACGACAAGGCCGCCCAGGCCCTGCTGAAGCTCATCGAGGAGGACCCCTCCCTGGAGCTGGTGCGTTCCAGCGAGAGCGGGGAGATGCTCATCAAGGGGGTGGGGCAGGCCCACGTCGAGGTCACCGTCGAGCGCCTCAAGCGCAAGCACAACGTGGAGATCACACTGGGCGTCCCCACGCCGGCCTACCTCGAGACCATCACCGCCAACTCCAAGGCCCAGGGGAAATACAAGCGCCAGACCGGCGGCCACGGGCAGTACGGCGACTGCCACCTGGAGCTGTACCCGCTCCCGCGCGGGTCGGGGTTCGAGTTCGAGGATGCCATCGTGGGCGGCGTCATCCCCCGCCAGTTCATCCCCTCCGTGGAGAAGGGGGTCCGCGGCGCCATGGCGGCCGGGCCGCTGGCCGGCTACCCGGTGGTGGACTTCAGGGCCAAGCTGGTGTTCGGCAGCTACCACGACGTCGACAGCTCGGACATGGCCTTCCAGGTGGCGGGGTCGCTGGGCTTCAAGAAGGCGGTGCTGGAGGCGCGTCCCATCCTGCTCGAGCCCATCATGAAGCTCGACGTGCGCGTGCCCGAGGAGTACGTGGGCGCGGTGATGGGCGACCTGAACAGCCGCCGCGCCAAGGTGCAGGGCATGGAGCCGACGGCGCGAGGCGTGCTGGTGCGGGCGCTCTGCCCCCACGCCGAGGCCATGACCTACGACGCCGAGCTCCGCTCCCTCACCCAGGGCGTGGGCTGGTTCACCATGGAGCCCTCCCATTACGACCCGGTGCCGCCCCCCATCGCCCAGAAGATCATCGAGAAGCGCCGGGCCGAGGGGAAGGTGAAGGGTGTGGAAGAATAGGGCGGGGGCTTGTCCCCCGCCGATCTCACCGCGGACGCATGGTAGGGCGGGGGCTCGTCCCTCGCCGATCTCACCGCGGACGCACCGTAGGGCGGGGGCTTGCTCGAGCCGCCCGGAACGGGCGGCGAGGCTTTTGGGAACCTCTGGCTCGTCGGTCCCCGCCGGGGCCTGGCATTTGCGGTCCGGACTTTCCCTCTGGGGTCGCCCGGAGTGCGCACCGGCTGCAGAAGCAGCCTCGCCGGCCGTTCCGGCCGGCTCGGCGGTTACCTCACCGTCCGGACCGGCTGCCTCAGGATGGTGCGGCTCCGCTCCGGGCTGGCCCGGCCGGAGCGGGTGAGCAGGATCTCGTGACGCTTGCCGTGGAAGGCGAGCCCCAGGTCGGCCGCCGCCCGGCGCATGCGCTCCACCGTCTCTGCCTCGGTGGATGGCGGGCCGACGTGCACCGCCTGCACGCAGCGCCCCTCCTTGAGCGCCTCCACCCGCACCGCGCACACCTCGTCCTCGAGAGGGCCTCCCGAGAGCGCCCCCGCCGCCGCGGCGAGGTCGGGGCCCTTCACGAAGTTGGGGACACGGAGCAGCACCTTCCACCACTCGCGGGCCGCATTGTCCGGAGGCGGCTCCGGTGCCGGGCCGGGATCGCCCGCGCCCTCTCCCGGGGCGCGCCGCGGCGGAGCCTCCCGCCACCGCAGCACCTCGAGCGGGGGAAGCCGGAAGTCCTTGCCGCGGGCGCGGGTGGAGGCGCGCACCGCCCGGCCCATGGCTAGGACCGCCGCCGCCTGCCGCCGGAAGGCCTCGCCCCCGGCCTCGCCGGCGCCGGCGAGCGCCAGGTAGCGGCCGGGCCCGGCGGTGACCAGGCGCGGCGAGCGGGCGGCGGCGTACTCCGACTTGTGTCGGGCCACCAGGTCGAGCGTCCGCACCGCCATGCGCCGGGAATCTAGCCGGCTCCCGGCGAGAATGCCGCCGCCGCGGCCGTGCGCGCCGGCTGCCTTCGTCGTAGGATGCGCCCAGTGGGTCCTTACCTGCGCCTGCTGCGCTTCGCCGCGCCATACAAGGGCCGCTTCCTGGCGGCCCTCTTCTGCATGGCGTTGTTCGCCGCCGGCAACGTGGCCTACATCGCCCTCCTGGGGCCGGTGATGGAGCTCCTCTTCACCGGTTCGGCCACCCGCCTCCCCGTCCAGGGCGCGCTGGCCCCGCGAGGCCTCGACCTGGGCGCATACCTGGCGTCGCTGGATCGCCGGCAGGCCCTGCTCTGGCTGCCGGTGGTGACCGTGGCGGTGGCGCTGGTGAAGGGGCTCGGGGCCTTCGGCCAGGCCTACTTCATGGGAATGGCCTCGCAGCGCATCATCGCCGACCTGCGCCGCGCGCTCTTCGACCGACTGCTCGGCCTGTCCCCGGCGTTCTTCGCGCGCCGCCACACCGGCGACCTCATGAGCCGGCTCGGCAACGACGTGCAGTCGGTGGAGACGGCGGTGTCGGTGGCGGTGGCCAGCTACCTGCGCGACGGCCTCACCGTGGCCTGGATGCTGGGGTACTGCTTCTGGCTCGACGTGAAGCTCTCGCTCATCGCCTTCGTGGCCGTCCCGGTGACGCTGGTGCCCATCGTCAGGCTTGGGCAGCGCCTCAAGAAGGTGACGGTCCAGTCCCAGGCCACCCTGGGGCGCATCTCGGAGCTGATCCAGGAGGCGCTCTCCGGCATCCGGGTGGTGCAGGCCTACGGGATGGAGCCGTGGGAGTCGGAGCGGTTCAAGGCCGAGAACGACCAGTGGCTCAAGGTGCAGCGGCGCAGCCTGCTGGTGCGCGGGTTCTCCTCGCCGCTCATGGAGCTGATGGCGGCGGTGGGGCTGGGGCTGGCGGTGTACTGGGTGGGAGACCAGATCCTGGGGGGTCGCCTGGAGGCCGGGAAGTTCTTCTCCTTCGTGGCGGCGGTGCTCATGCTCTACACCCCGGTGAAGTCCCTGGGCCGCGTGGGGCAGGTGGCGCTCCAGGGGGCCGCCGCCGGCGAGCGCATCTTCGAGATCCTGGACCAGAAGAGCGACGTGCCCGACTCCGGCAGCCGCGAGCTGCCCCCCTTCCGCGAGGGGATCCGCTTCGAGCGGGTCGCCTTCTCCTACGGCGACAAGCCGGTGCTGCGCGACGTGACGCTCTCCATCCGCCGAGGGGAAGTGGTGGCGCTGGTGGGGAGCTCGGGCTCCGGCAAGACCACCCTCTCCAACCTGCTGCCCCGCTTCTGGGACGTGTCCGGCGGCCGCATCGCCATCGACGGCCTCGACGTGCGGGAGGTGACGCTCCGGAGCCTGCGGGCGCAGATCGCGCTGGTGACCCAGGAGACGGTGCTCTTCAACGACACGGTTCGCGCCAACGTGGCCTACGGCCGCCCCGGCATCCCGCTGGCCGAGGTGGAGCGGGCGGCCCGCATGGCCCACGCCCACGACTTCATCGCCGCCCTCCCACGAGGCTACGACACGGTCATCGGCGAGCGGGGCGTGCTGCTCTCCGGCGGGCAGCGCCAGCGCATCGCCATCGCCCGCGCCTTCCTCAAGGACGCGCCCGTGCTGGTGCTCGACGAGGCCACCAGCGCCCTCGACGCCGAGAGCGAGCGCGAGGTGCAGCGGGCGCTCGACGAGCTCATGGGCGTCGCCGGCGGCCCGGGCGGCCACCGCACCACCCTGGTCATCGCCCACCGGCTCTCCACCATCCGGCACGCCGATCGCATCGTGGTGCTCTCCGGCGGGTCGGTGGCCGAGGTGGGCCGCCACGAGGACCTCATGGCCCGGAGCGGCGAGTACGCCCGCCTCTACCACATCTACGAGAGCGGCGGGGAGCGCGCCCGCGCCGGGGTGGGGTAGGCCGCCGTGAAGCGGCGGCTCCTGGTCGTCGCCGCCTCGCTGGCGGTGGCCTGGCTGGCCTGGGGCCTGTGGCTCCGCGCCGGGCGGGCCCCCCGCCCGCCGCCGCCGCCGGGCGAGGTCCGCGGCGCCTACCACCTCCACACCACCCACAGCGACGGTCGCGGCTCGCTCCCCGAGGTGGTGCGGGCCGCCAGCGAGGCCGGCCTCCAGTTCCTGGTGGTCACCGACCACAACGTGATGAGCCCCGAGGACCAGGGGTACCGCGACGGCGTGCTGGTGGTGCAGGGGAGCGAGGTCTCCGCCCCCTACGGGCACATCGTGGCCCTGGGGATACCGCGCGAGCTCAGCAAGGAGGAGCGGCAGCGCGATACCATCGGCACCATCCGCGCCCTGGGCGGCCAGGCGGTGCTGGCCCATCCCTTCCACCCTCGCCGTCCCTTCACGCGCTGGAAGAACGAGGGCTGGACCGGTTTCGAGGTGCTCTCCAACGATTCCTTCTGGGGCCTCACCCTGAGGCGCCACCAGTACTGGCGCATCGCCGAGGCGCTCCTGGCCCTGCCCTGGGATCCGGCCCGCTCGATGCTGGCCTTCTACCACCGTCCGGCCGAGGAGCTCAGGCGCTACGACGAGGTGGCGGCGCAGCGACCGGTGCCGCTCCTGTGCGCCAGCGACGCGCACGGCTACCCGAGCTACCTGGCGGCGTTCGCGGCCTTCAGCATGCACCTGCCCCTCACCCTCACCGGGGAGGCGCCCGCCGACGCGCGGGCGGTGGTGGCGGGCCTTCTCGACGGGCGGGGCTTCTGCGTCCTCGACGGCCTGGCGCCGGCGTCGGGGGTCCGGCTCCAGCTGGCTCCGGCGGGCGACCGCATCGAGGTCCAGCTCTCGACGCCCGACCCCTCGCGAGCCCGCTGGCTCCTCTTCCGCGACGGGGCGCTGGCCGGGGAGATGGCGGTCGGGCGCGGGGGCGCCGGCTTCTCCTGCGGGGGGCTCTGCGCCCGCGGCGCCTGGCGCGCCGAGGGGCGCTGGGACGGCCACGACTGGGTCTTCACCAATCCCATCCGGATCGAGTAGGAAGCGGCTCCGGTGCACCTCCTCTACGCCATCGCCAGCTACCTCCTCTTCCTGGTGGGGATCCCGTTCCTCGTCAGCCACCCCAAGCTGCGCCACGGCATCCCCTTCCGCCTCGGGCTCTACCGCCCCTCCTTCGACCGCGGCCGCGGCGCCCCGCGCGTTTGGCTCCACGGCGCCAGCGCCGGCGACCTGCTCTCGCTGCAGCCCATGATGAAGGCGCTCAAGGAGCGCCTGCCCGGATGCTGCATCCTGGTCACCACCATCACCAACAGCGGCCTGGCCATGGCGCGCAAGAAGCTCGGCGAGGCCGACGTGGTGGTCTACGCGCCCTACGACCTCCCCGGCGCCACCCGCCGGGCGGTGGCGGCGCTGCGCCCGGACCTGCTGGTGCTGGAGTACACCGAGATCTGGCCCAACCTGATCCGGGCCGCCCGCAAGGCGGGGGTGCGCATCGCCCTCACCAACGGGCGCTTCAACCCCGACAAGATGTCCCGCTACCGGGCCATGTTCCGGGCCATCGGCAATCCGCTGCGCGCCATCGACCTCTTCCTCATGCGCTCCGACGAGGAGGCCGAGCGGGTCCTCCAGCTCGGCGCGGCGCCGGACCGGGTGTGGGCGACCGGCAACACCAAGTTCGACGCCCTGGTGCTGGACCGCCCCGCCGGCGACGAGCCGCTGCGCGCCGAGATGGGGCTCGAGCCGTCGGCCCCGGTCCTCATCGCCGGCTCGACCCACGACGGGGAGGAGGAGGTGCTCTTCCGGGTCTACCGGGAGCTGCTCGCCGAGCACCCGCGGCTGGCGCTGGTGGTGGCGCCGCGCTACGTGGAGCGGGCCGGCCGCATCCTCTCCCTGGCCGCCCAGGCGGGCTTCCCGGCCCGGCTGCGGTCGGCCGGGTCGGCCGGCGGGAGCGCCCAGGTGGTGGTGCTCGACACCATCGGCGAGCTGGCGGCGGCCTACCGGCTGGGGACGCTGGTCTTCGTGGGCGGCAGCTTCGTCACCCGCGGCGGGCAGAACATCCTCGAGCCGGCCGGGCAGGGGAAGCCGGTGCTCTTCGGCCCGCACATGGAGAACTTCAAGGACTCGGTGCAGGTGCTGCAGGGGCGCGGCGGGATCCAGGTGGCCACGCCCGAGCAGCTGCGCAAGGTGGCCGGGGAGCTGCTCTCGCGGCCGGAGCTCATGGCCGAGCTGGGGACCCTGGCCCGCCAGGCGGTGCTGGCGGTGCGCGGCGCGAGCGCCCGCAACGTGGAGCACATGCTGCGGCTCCTGCCGCGGGGGCGGGCGGCGGCGTGACCGGCCTCACGCGAATCCTGCTCGTGCGCTACAGCGCCCTGGGGGACGTGGTGCTGGCCACCTCGGTGCTGGAGCCGCTCCGGGAGCGCCACCCTGGCGCGAGGGTGGAGTGGGTAACCGACGCGGCCTACGCCCCGCTGCTCGAGGGGCTGCCCGGGCTGGCGGCGGTCCACCGCCTCGACCGCCGCGGCCTGCGGCCGTCGCTGGAGCTGGGCCGGGCCCTGGCCGGCCGCTTCGACGTGGCGGTCGATCTGCAGGGCAAGCTGAAGAGCGCCCTGGTGGCGCGCGCCGCCGCCCGGCGCCGCCTCACCTTCCGGCGCCGCGCCCCGGGTCGGGCCCTGCTGGCGTCGCTGGGCTGGGATCCGCCCCTGGGGCGAGCCCATGCCACCGAGCTGTACGCCGAGGCGCTGCGGCCGCTGGGGGTGGAGCGCCCGGGAAGGCCGCGCGTGTTCCTCTCGCCGCAGGCCCGGGCCCGCGCCGAGGAGGCGCTGGCCAAGGTGGGCCGCCCGGCGGTGGCGCTGGCGCCGGGCGCCCGCTGGGCCACCAAGCGCTGGCCGGCGGAGCGCTTCGCGCGGCTCGCCGAGGCGCTCGCGGCCGACGGGGCGAGCGTGGTGCTCTGCGGGGGCCCCGCCGACGCCGAGGCCCTGGCCGCCTTCCGCGCCGCCTGCCGCGCCCCCGTCGCCGCGGACCTCTCCGCGCTCCCACTCGACGCCCTGGCCGCCTCCCTGGGGCGGGTCAGGCTGCTCGTGGCCTGCGACTCGGGGCCGGTCCACCTGGCGGCGGCGGCCGGGACGCCAGTGCTGGCGCTGTTCGGCCCCACCTCGCCGGCGCGCTGGGGGCCGCCCCCGCCCGGGCGGGCGCTGCAGCTCGAAATACCCTGCGCTCCCTGCTCCAACCACGGCGCCGAGCGCTGCCCGGAGGGGCACCACCGCTGCATGCAGGACCTCGGCGCGGAGCGGGTGCTGGCGGCGGCGAAGGAGATTCTCGCCTCATGAACGCCCTGGAGCGGGCCTGGTGGCGCGCCGAGGCGGTCCCGGCGGACCGGGCCCGGCTGGCGGCGCTGCTGCCGCTCGAGGGCGCCTTCCGCGCCGGGGTGGCCTTCCGCGGCGCCCTCTACCGCGCCGGGGTCCTCCGCCCGGCGCCGGCGGGCGCGCCGGTGATCTCGGTCGGGAACCTGGCGGTGGGCGGGGCGGGGAAGACGCCGGCGGTGATGGCCATCGCCGAGCGGCTCCTGGCGCTGGGCCGGACGGTGGCGGTGCTCTCCCGCGGCCACGGCGCGGGCAGGGCGGATGCCCGGGTGGTTTCCGACGGCCGGTCGGTCCTGCTCGGCGCCGCGGATGGCGGCGACGAGCCGGTGCTCATGGCCCGGCGCCTCCCGGGAGTGCGGGTGCTCTGCGGCCCGCGCCGCGCCGAGCTGGCGCGCCTGGCGGTGGCCGACCACGGCGCCGACGCGCTGGTGCTGGACGACGGCTTCCAGCACCGGGCCCTGGCGCGCGACCTCGACCTGGTGGTCGTCGACGCCTCGAACCCCTTCGGCAACGGCCACTGCCTGCCCCGGGGACCGAACCGCGAGCCCGCCTCGGCGCTGCGCCGGGCCGGCCTGGTCTGGCTCTCGCGGGTGGACCAGGCCGGAGCCGCCCAGCTCGAGGCCCTGCGCCACCTGGCCCGGCGCCTCACCGGGCGACCCCCGGTCGAGTCGCGCCACGCGCCGCTGGCGGTGCTCGACGGCCGGCTCGAGCCGCGCGATCTCCCCGGCTCGCTGCGGGGGGCGCGGGTGCTGCTCCTCTCCGGCCTGGCGCGTCCGGAGACCTTCCGCCGCACGGTGGAGGCGCTGGGGGCCTCGGTGGTCGCCGAGCGCATCTACCCCGATCACCATCCGTTCTCCGAGGCCGAGGTGGACGAGGCGCTCTCGGCGCTGGGCCCCGCCGGCGGCGACTGGGTACTCACCAGCGAGAAGGACGCGGTGCGGTTGCCCCCCGCGCGCGCCGGTGACCCGCGCCTGGGGGTCCTGCGCGTCGAGGCGGAGGTGGTGGCGGGCAGGGAGGCGCTGGACGCAGCGCTGGCGGAGGCGCTGAAACCCTCTCCCCCCGGGAGAGGGCGCCCGGGCATACCGGGATCCGGGGAGGGTGAGGGCTTTCGACCTTCGGGGACGCTCGGGACAGGGCGCTCGGACTCGCCGGTCTCCACGGGGGGTGAGAGTGGGGACCCCTCTCCCCCCGGGAGAGGGCACTCGGAGTCATCGGTTTCCGCGGAGGGTGAGGGCGCGCTCTCGCGCCTGGGTGGCTCCCTCGCTCGCCGCGTTCTCCTCGCGCTGGGGGCGCTCGTGGGCTGGCTCGGGTGGGCGCTCCACGTCCGCCGCCGCGTGATCCTCGCCAACCTGCGCCTCGCATTCCCGGAGAAGAGCGAGGCCGAGCGCAGCGCCATCGCCCGGCTCACCTTCCTGGCCCTGGGGCGCAGCATGGGCGAGTTCCTGGCCCTGCCGCGCCTGTCGCGCCAGGAGCTGGAAGGGCTGTTCGTGTACGACCCCGGCTCCTGGGAGGGGTACATGGCGGCGCGCGACCGAGGCAAGGGGGTCATCGCCTGCACGGCCCACTTCGGCAACTTCGAGGTGCTGGCCTCGGTCCACGACCTCCGGGGCGTGAAGATCACCACCGTCTCCCGCCGCATGAGCCCGGAGTGGTTCGACCGCGCCTGGCGCCGCCTCCGCCGCGCCACCGGCGTGGAGGAGGTGATGGTGAAGCGCGGCGAGACGCTGAAGGGGGCGCTGCGGGCCCTCAAGTCCGGGCGGGTGCTGGGCTACGTCATCGACCAGAACGTCCACAACGGGATCTTCCCCACCTTTTTCGGCGTTCCGGCGGCCACCGCCGCCGCGCCCTACTGGCTCGCCGTTCGCACCGGCGCGGCGGTGGTCTTCGTCCTCGACGTACCGCTCCCCGACGGCCGCCACCGCATCCTCATCGACGGGCCGCTCGACCCGCCCCGCAGCGGCGACGCCGAGCGCGACGCGCTGGCGTTCATGCAGGACCTCAACGACCGCCTGGAGCGCCGCGTCCGCGAGCACCCGCACCTCTGGTACTGGCTGCACCGGCGCTGGAAGACCAGGCCGACCAGCGAGGCGGCGCCGCCGGCCTGAACGACGGTGCGCCGTGGGGCCCCTCCCGCGGCATGCGTCGCCGGTGCTCACGGCGGGTGGAGGCGGCGCTGCGCGGACGTTGACCCCCGCCACCCCTCGGGGTACACACGCCGCGATGCCGCCCGATGTGGCCGAGCTGGTGACCATCCTGCCGAACTTCCCCCGGGCCGAGGTGGTGGTGGTGGGGGACCTGGTCGCCGACGAGTACGTCTACGGCGAGACCGAGCGCATCAGCCGCGAGGCGCCGGTGCTCATCGTCCGCTACGAGTCGAGCGAGCTCAAGGCCGGCTGCGCCGGCAACGCGGCGCGAAACCTCTGCGCCCTGGGGGTGAAGGTGCGGGTGGTGGGCCTCGTGGGCGACGACGCCCTGGGGGCGGCGCTGCTCGAGGTGCTCGCGGAGGGAGACGCCGGCGTCTCGGGCGTCCAGCGCCTGAAGGGGCGGGCCACCGAGGCCAAGACCCGGATCCTGGCCGGCGGGCGGTCCACCCGACGGCAGCAGATGCTGCGCCTGGACCGGGCGCCCCAGCCGGTGCCCCCGGCGGTGATGCGCCGCCTGGTGAGGGATCTGGAGACGGCCGCCCGCGGCGCCGACGCGGTGCTGGCCTCGGACTATGGCTCGGGAGTGCTGGCCCACGACACCATCGAGGCCCTGCGGCGCCTGAAGCGCCGCGGGACCCCGGTGTGCGTGGACTCGCGCTACCAGCTCTCGGCCTTCGGCCACCTCACCATGGTGAAGCCCAACGAGCCGGAGCTGGAGGCCGCCACCGGGATCGCGCTCGGGAGCCCGGGAGGGCTGGAGCGGGCGGCGCGCTCGCTCCTGCGCCGGCTCCGCTGCGAAGAGATCCTGGTCACCCGCGGGCGCAACGGCATGTCGCTCTTCCGGCGGGGCGAGCGCCCGGTCCACATCGCGGCCCACGGAAGCCACGACGCGGTGGACGTGACCGGGGCCGGCGACACCGTGGCGGCCGCCTTCTGCGCCTCGGTGGCCGCCGGAGCCAGCCCGGTGGCCGCGGCCCACATCGCCAACGTGGCCGGCGCCCTGGTGGTCCAGAAGCCGGGCACGGCCACCGTTTCGCGCGAGGAGATCCTCGCCGAGCTGCTTCGCGCCTGACCATGGGGAAGCTGGTGCGCCTGGCGGACCTGCCGCGGCTGCGAGAGGCGGCCCGCGCCGCCGGGCGCAGCCTGGCGCTCGCCAACGGCATCTTCGACCTCTTCCACGTGGGCCACCTGCGTTACCTGGAGGGCGCCAAGGCACTGGCCGACGAGCTGGTGGTGGCCGTGAACACCGACCGCTCCGCCCGCGAGAACAAGGGGCCGGGGCGGCCGGTGGTGCCGGAAGCCGAGCGGGCCGAGATCGTGGCCGCCCTGGCCTGCGTTGACCACGTGGTGCTCTTCGACTCGAAGGACGTGGTGCCGGTCATCCGGGCGCTCCGGCCCGACGTGCACGTGAAGGGCACCGACTACACGCCCGAGACCATCCCGGAGCGGGAGGCGGTGGAGCGCTGGGGCGGCCGCACCGCGGTGGCGGGCGACCGCAAGAGCCACTCCACCACCGAGATGCTGGCCAGGCTGGCGCGCGCTCGCGCTCCGGCGAAGCCCGCCGCCGCGACCGCCCGCGGGCGCACGGCTCCGGTTCGCTCGCGCCGCCGCAGGAAGCGCTAGGCCGCCACCGGAGCTCGTCGCCCCGCGCCGCACCACGGCGGGCCCGAGGCCTGGTCCCGCTGCTGGCGCACGCCGAGCGTCGCTTGCCGGCCGCGCCGCGGCGTGCCTATACAAAAGGTCACGGAGGCCGCCATGGCGCTCGCGCCGGAGCTCAAGGAGATCCTGGCCTGCCCCCAGTGCAAGGGGGACCTGATGTTCCACGAGGAGCGCGGCGAGATCCATTGCCTGAAGTGTCGCCTCGTCTATCGCATCGAGGACGACATCCCGGTGATGCTGGTCGAGGAGGCCCGGCCGCTCGGCTAAATGAGGCCAGCCCGTGCGTATCGTCCTCATCCACCCGGCCTTCCTCGGCGACGCGGTCTTCCTGGCGCCGGCGGTGCGGGCTCTCAAGGCCCGCTGGCCCGGGTCCCGCCTGGCGGTGGTGGTGGGCCCGGGCGGCGAGGCGCCGGCGCGGCTCCTACTGGGCTGCGACCAGGTCCTCGCCTACGACGCGCGCGGGGCCGACCGGGGCCTCGGCGGCCTGTGGCGAGCGGGCCGGCGGCTGAGGTCGTTCGCGCCCGACCTGGCGGTGGTGAGCCACGCCTCCCAACGCTCGGGCGCGCTGGCCTGGCTCTCCGGCGCGAGGCGGCGCGTGGGGTACGCACCGTTCTGCACCCAGCGGCTCCGGCGCGACCGCCGGCTGCCCTTCGCCGATCGGATCCTGGCGGCGGCGCTGGCCGCAGGGGCCGAGGGGAGCGACCTCGGGCTCGAGCTCGCGAGCCCGCCCGATCCCGACGGCTACGCCGAGCGCCTGCTCTCCGGCGCGCCCCGGCCGGTGGTGGGATTGGTGCCGGGGGCGGAGTGGGCCACCGAGCGCTGGGGCCCGGAGAAGTACGCGGTCCTGGCCGAGCGGCTCTCGGGCAGCGGGGCCACCCTGGTGCTGCTAGGCGGCCCGGCCGACCGCGAGATCTCGGCCCGCATCGCCGAGCTGACCCGGATTCCGGTGCGCGACACCACCGGCAACTCCACCGCCGAGGCGCTGGCGGTGCTGGCCCGCTGCGACCTGGTGGTGGGCGGCGACTCCGGCCTGGTCCACTGCGCCCGGGGGCTGCGCCGCCCCACGGTGATGATCTTCGGCCCCACCGACCCCGGGCGGCACCGCTTCGGGCCCGGCGAGGAGCCGGTCCGGCTGGGCCTCGACTGCCAGCCCTGCCGCGAGCGCGGCCCGAGGCTCTGCCCGCTCGGGCACCATCACTGCATGACGCTCCTCTCGGCGGACGCGGTGGCCGACCTGGCGCGCGGGCTCCTCGACGCTCCGGCGCGCGCGTCATCTCGCGGCGCCACAGGGAGGGCGACGTGATCCGCAGCATGACCGGCTTCGGCACCGGGCGGGGCGAGAGCGCCGGCGAGGAGGTGGACGTCGAGATCCGCTCCGTCAACCACAAGTACTGCGAGGTCAAGGTGCGGCTCCCCCGCGAGCTGGCGGCGCTGGAGACGGAGCTGGTGCGGCAGGTGAAGGAGCGGCTGGCCCGCGGGAGCGTGGAGGTGACGGTGCGCCGCGGGACGTCCCGGGGAGCGCGGGTCCCGCGGGTCGAGGCGGCCCTGGCGGCGGAGTACGCCAGCGCCTTCCACACGCTGGCGCAGCAGCTCGGACTGCCCGGGGAGGTGACGCTCGGCCAGGTGCTCGCCGCCGAGGGGGTGGTGACGCTGGAGGAGCGGGCCGCCGACCTGGCCGCGGCCCGCGCCGCGGCGGCGCAGGCGCTTTCCCGGGCCCTGGACGCGCTGGCGATCATGCGCGAGCGGGAAGGCGAGGCGCTGGCGCGCGACCTGGAGGCGCGGCTGCGGACGCTGGAGGGGTGGCTGGCCCGGGTGGCGGCGGCCGCCCCGCTCTCGGTGGAGCAGCAGCGGGCGCGGCTCCAGGACCGCGTGCAGGAGCTGGCGCGCGGCCACGTGGTGGACGCGGCCCGGCTGGCCACCGAGGTGGCGCTCTTCGCCGATCGGGTCGACGTGGCCGAGGAGCTGACCCGGCTGCGCAGCCACCTCTCGCAGGTGCGCTCGCTCACGGCCGGGCGCGAGCCTGCCGGCCGCAAGATGGACTTCCTGGTGCAGGAGATGCACCGCGAGGTGAACACGGTGGGCGCGAAGTCCCAGAGCGCCGAGATCGCCGCTGCGGTGGTGGAGATGAAGGCCGAGGTGGAACGCATGCGCGAGCAGGTTCAGAACGTGGAGTGACCGGCGTGGGCGCCGCTCCCGGCCTGCTGCTCGTGCTCTCGGCGCCCTCGGGCGCGGGCAAGACCACCCTGGCGCGCCGCTTCGCGGCCGCGACGCCGGACGCGGTCTTCTCGATCTCGGCCACCACCCGGCCGCCGCGCGGGGCCGAGCGCGACGGGGTGGACTACCACTTCCTCTCGCCGGCGCGCTTCGAGGCCATGGTCCTGGCCGGGGGCTTCGCGGAGTGGGCCGAGGTGCACGGCCGCCGCTACGGCACGCCGCGCGAGAACGTGGAGTCGGCCCTGCGGGAGGGGCGGGTGGCGGTGTTCGACATCGACGTCCAGGGGGGCGCCCAGATCGAGGCCGGCTGGCCGCGCCAGACCGCCACCGTCTTCGTCCTCACCCCCACCCCGGCCGAGCTGGAGCGGCGGCTGCGCGGCCGGTCCACCGAACGCGAAGAGGCCATCCGGGGGCGGCTGGCGGCGGCGCGGGCGGAGGTGGCGCGCGGCCTGGCGCGCTATCGCTACCTCCTCGTGAACGACGAGCTGGAGTCGGCGCTCTCGCGCCTGCGCGCCATCGCCGCCCACGAGCGGGCACGGCTCGCCGGCGGGCGCGACGAGGTGGCTGCCGCGGTGGCCGAGTCGTGCCGCCGGGAGCAGGTGGACGTCTCGGCCTGGGTCGCCTGACGCGCCACGTCAGGAGCCAGCCGAGCCGTCGCCATGGCCGTGCCGCGGTGGCTCTACGGCGTTCGGGCCCCGCGCCATGGAAGCTGCTCGGCCCCGAGCCATGGAAACAAAGTAGTATCAAGGGCTTGAGCATGATGTGGCCCTCTTTGCTCCAGATCGGCGGCCTGCGGCGCCTCGGTCGACCAAACCGGACCGCGGGTCCCACTCCGTGCGGGTTTGGCACGGGTCGCCGGCCCCGGCTACAGGCGCGTCTCCCGTCGCGGAACTCCGGTGGAAGTCGTTGAACCGACCGGCATTCTCCTTGACGGGGGGAAGGGGCTGGGCTACAAACGGCCACCTTCCGCCTGAGAGGGATGGCCGAACTCGTGTCGGCTTCCCTTGACGGAATCGGGAAGTAGAAGTAGATCACTTCGCCCTCGACGCAGCACGGTTCTTCGCGACGCCGCGACGGTCAGGGCTGGGAGAGGGCCACTGCTCGATCCCGGGGAAGCGCTCGGTCTTTGAAAACTGGATAGCAAGCCTACGACGGAATGCGGTCCCGCATTCCTTGAGTTTGCGCACAAATCCGAATCACCGAGCCAGCGCCTCGCGAGAGGCATCTGGCACGGATCGAAACTCTCAACTGGAGAGTTTGATCCTGGCTCAGAACGAACGCTGGCGGCGTGCCTAACACATGCAAGTCGAGCGAGAAAGCCCGCAAGGGTGAGTACAGCGGCGCACGGGTGCGTAACACGTGGGTAATCTACCTCGAAGTCCGGAATAACTCCCCGAAAGGGGTGCTAATGCCGGATGAGACCACGGGAGCCCCGGCTCCCGAGGGAAAAGATGGCCTCTGCATGCAAGCTATCGCTTCGAGATGAGCCCGCGGCCCATCAGCTCGTTGGCGGGGTAACGGCCCACCAAGGCTACGACGGGTAGCTGGTCTGAGAGGACGATCAGCCACACTGGAACTGAGACACGGTCCAGACTCCTACGGGAGGCAGCAGTGGGGAATCTTGCGCAATGGGCGAAAGCCTGACGCAGCAACGCCGCGTGTGTGATGAAGGTCTTCGGATCGTAAAGCACTGTCG
>DASTPH010000061.1:0-11844 GCA_035762305.1 Anaeromyxobacteraceae bacterium | reverse complement strand
CTCCGTCGCACTTTGCGGGGAAGGCCCCGGGCCTTGCAAGTGAGGGCAAGGCCCGGGCCCTCCCCGCAGAGCCCTACCGGGGGAGGCGGAGCGCCGCCTCCCCCGGACCCCCACCCGCGTGCCGCGCCGCCGAGGAACCGGCCTATGACGTCTGCGGCGCGGCACTAGTACTCGAAGCCGCTCCCGCCGATGAACTCGCGGATGATGGAGGTGGGCGGCACGTGGTCGGGGTAGATGGAGACGAAGCGGTCGATGAGGTGGCGCAGGCGGAGGGCGGTGGCGAAGGCCGGGTGATCCAGCGGCACCTCCAGCAGGTAGCGCTCCGCGAACACCTTGAGCACCGCCGGCTCGTAGATGAGGGAGGAGTCGAAGACCACGTCGGCCTCGCCCTGGAAGGGGAAGATGTGGCGGCGCTCCCCCTCCTGCACCGCCGGCCAGCGCTGGATGTTCTCGGCCGCGCCGTAGCCGCGCCGGTGGCGGTCGCGCACGATGCGCCGGAGCAGGCGCAGGTCGGTGGCCGATACCCGGCTCAGCCGGTCGAAGGGCAGGGTGGTCGCCGGGTGGATGAAGACCCGGAAGAGCTGCCCCGCGGCCGGTATGGAGCCGAGGAGCTCCGGGTTGAGCCCGTGGATCCCCTCCAGCACCAGCACGTCGCCGCGCCCGAGGTGGAGGCGCGGGCCGCCCTCGGGGTGGCTGCGGCCGGTGCGGAAGTCGTAGCGGGCGGTCTTCACCTCCTGGCCCTCGAGGAGCCGCCGCACCTGGTCCTGGAGCAGCCGGAGGTCGAGCGCCTCCAGGGCCTCGAAGTCGAAGTCGCCGTTCTCCGCGCGCACCGTCTTGTCCCGGTCCACGTACCAGTCGTCGAGGGAGAGCCCCACCGGGTTCAGGCCGGCCACCTGGAGCTGGACGGTGAGCCGCTTGATGAAAGTGGTCTTCCCCGAGGACGAGGGCCCGGCGATGCAGATGATGCGGAGGCGGTCGCGCCGCGCCGCCACCTCGTCGGCGATGTGGCCGATGCGCTTCTCGTGGAAGCCCTCGGCCACGCGGATGATCTGGCTCACCTGCCCGCTGATGCAGTGGTCGTTGAAGGCTCCGGCGCTGGTGACCCCCAGGGCGCCCAGCCAGGTGCGGTGGGCCCGCATCATGTCGGCCTCGCGCGGCGGCGGCGAGGGGGCGCTCCGTCCGTTGCGGGGGTCGATGGGGCCGTAGTCCAGGAGCAGGCCGTCCGGGTGGGGTTCGAGGCGGAAGCCGCGCATCGAGCCGGTCGAGGGGAGCAGCGGCCCCATGGAGAGGGCGTAGAGGTCGCCGCAGCACACCAGCGGCACGGTGGCCTGCGGGCGGGTGTGGAGCAGCCGCGCCGCGTCCTCCCATCCCCGCTCCTGGAAGTGGGCCAGCGCCTCCTCCACCGTCCACCACTCCTGGCGGATGGGCGCGTCGGCCGCCACCAGGCGCTCCATGGCGGCGAGGAGGTCGCGGGAGAGGGCCGTCCGGTCCAGGCGGTCGGCGCCGGCCACCTCCACGATCTGGACCGTGCCGCGGGAGGGGCCGAGCCGGACGCGCAGCGACGGGTCGAGCAGGCGCGCCGCCTCGAGGAGGAGCAGCCCCACGCTGCGGGTGTAGATCTGCCGCCCCTCCCACTGGCGCACGGTGAGGGGCGCGACCTCGGTCTCGGAGAAGATGGGCGTGTGGAGCGACACCGGCTTCTGGCCCAGGAGCCCGGCCACCACCAGGGCTCCGTCGACGTCGGCGGGCAAGAGGGTGCGCACCGGGGTGCCGGTCCGGACCGGGCGCGCGACGCCGTCGACCCGGACCGTGACCTCCTTGGCCCGGGGGAGCGACCGGCCCTGGAGGAGCGCCCCCACGCTGTCGGTCATCTCCACCAGATCCTCGCGCACCTCCGAGAGCAGCCGCTGCACGATGCGCATGGCGAGCCGCGGCTCGTCCTCGGCGAAGGACTCCCAGGCCTGCGGCGAGATCCGGGCCAGCCGGAGGCGGGAGGCGGCGGTGGCCGAGGCGGCGCGCGGCCGGCCGGTGAGCAGCGCCAGCGCCCCGAAGTGGTCGCCCGGGCCCAGGGTCTTGAGCGCCAGCTGGTGGCGTCGCAGGCGCGCCTGGCCCTCGAGGACGAAGTACATGTCGCGGCTCTGGTCGCCCTCGCGCAGGAAGGCCGTCCCCGACTCCACCTCGACCGGCTCGGCGTGCGCCAGCAGCCGGGCGATCTCGTCCGCCGAGAGGCCATCCAGGAGCGGGCTCCGGGCCAGGGCGGCCACGTGGCGCGGCCCGGGCTCCGGGCCGAGGTCTTGGGGGCGGACGGCCATGGGTGCGCCCCCGGGCTCGAGGGGGCGGGACCGATGGTACCCCGGCGCGCGCGCGGCCGGATAGGGCGGGCCTTCGGTCAGGAGACCCGCGCCACCAGGAACTTGAGGTACCGCGTCTCCGGCGCGCCCAGGAGCACCGGGTGGTCGCGGCCGGCGCCGCGCCGCTCCAGGATCTGGAGGGGGCGGGCGGCGTCGTTGGCGGCGTCGAGGACGATCTCCTCGAACATGGCCTCGGAGACGTGGTAGCTGCAGGAGCCGGTGAGGAGCAGGCCACCGGGCCGGAGGATCTGGAGAGCCCGCAGGTTCACCTCCTTGTAGCCGCGGCAGGCCGCCGGCACCGACTGCTTGTTCTTGGCGAAGGCGGGCGGGTCGAGGACCACCAGGTCCCAGGCCGGCTCCCGCTCGGCCTCGTCGCGGAGGAAGTCGAAGGCGTTCCGCTCCACCACTTGGAGGTTGCGGGCGCCGTTCAGCTCCACGTTCTCCCGCAGGAGCGCCGCGGCGGCCGGCTGCATCTCCACCGCCGTCACCTCGGCCGCCCGGCGCGCCAGCTGGAGCCCGAACCCGCCGGCGTAGCTGAAGCAATCGAGGCACCGGCCGCGGGCGTACTCGCCGGCCCGGAGGTGGTTCTCGCGCTGGTCGAGGAAGGCGCCGGTCTTCTGTCCGCCGAGCGGGTCGAGGCGCATCCTCACCTCGCCCTCGCGGTACTCCAGCGGGCCGGGCAGGGTCCCGCGCAAGAGGCCCTTCTGCGGGGGGAGCCCCTCCAGCTCGCGCACCCGCACGTCGTTCCGCTCCAGCACCGCCTCCGCGCCGAGGGCGGTGGCGAGGAGCTCCGACAGGAAGGGCTTGAGCCGCTCGGTGCCGGGCACCAGCGTCTGCAGCACCGCCACCGCCCCGTACCGGTCCACCACCAGCCCGGGCAGGAGGTCGGCCTCGCCGTGCACCAGCCGCAGCGCCGGCTCCCCCGGGAACACCTGCGCCCGCAGCGCCGCCGCCCGCGCCAGCCGGTCGGCGAAGAAGGCGTCGTCGACCGCCACCTCGTCGCGGGTGAGGAGGCGCAGCGCGATCTGCGAGCGCGCCGACCAGAAGGCCTTGCCCTGGAAGCGGCGCCGTCCGTCCACCAGGGCCACCACCTCGCCGCCGGCGAGCGAGGCCGGCGCCTTCTCCACGTCGGAGCGGTAGATCCACGGATGGCCGCGCTCGAGGCGCTCCACCCCGCGCCGGGTGACGGTGACGACGGGTTCGATCATTCGTCTGGCTACAGCGCCACGGCCCCGCGGAACACCGGCTGGCCGTCCTTCTCGCCGAGTCGGCCGGCGGCGACCTCCGGGTCGTGGGAGAAGAAGAGGATGCCGTCCTCCTCCAGCGCCTGGGCCACCAGCACCTTCTTCTCCTCCAGCGCCGTCATGGGGTGGAGGTCCCAGGCCGCGATCCAGGTGGGCTGGAGGTGGGCCCGGGTGGGGATGAGGTCGCCGCAGCAGACGAGGTGCGTGCCGTCCCCCCGGATGCGCGGCAGCTGCTGCCCGGGGGTGTGCCCCTCCGAGACCACCAGATCCAGGTCCGGGAAGAGCTCGGCCTCGCCGTCGAGGAGGTGCAACCGGTTCGAGTGGTGCAGGATCTCGAGGTCGGCCGGCCGGAAGGACGCGCGGTCGCGCTCGGACGGCGCCTGGGCCCACTGCCAGTGACGGCGCTGCAGGTGGTGGGTGGCGCGCGGGAAGGCCAGCTCCGGCCGGCCCGCCGCGCCCGGCCGGAGGGTGCCGCCGGCGTGGCTGGGGTGCAGGTGGGTGAGGATGACGTCGGTGACGTCGGCCGGGGCCAGGCCGTGCCTGGACAGGGCGTCCTCCACGCCCCGGCTCTCCACCGCCAGGCGGTCGGCCCGCTCCCCGTCCCAGCGGCTCCCCGGCCCGTCGTCGACGAGGAGCCGCCGCCCGCTCAGGGTGTCGAGCACCAGCAGCGCGCGCGCCGCCAGGCGGACGCGGTGGCGCTCGTCGGGGCGGTGGAGCCGCTCCCACGTGAGGCGCGGGATGGCGCCGAAGAGCGCCCCCCCGTCCAGGGCGAAGGAGCCGGTCTCCAGGGCCGCCAGGCGGTAGCGTCCGAGCGCGAGCATCCGCCCCGAGCCTACCGCACCCGCCGCCGGCACGCCCGGCCCGGCCGAGATTCGGGGTCGCTCACCGCGCTCTCAGATATTGGCTCGGCCAGGGACCCTGGTGGCCCAGGCGGGCCGAGGCCCGGAGGGGGAAGTACGGATCCCGGAGCATCTCGCGGGCCAGGAGCACCACGTCGGCCTGGCCGGTGCGGATGACGTGGTCGGCCTGCTCGGGGGTGGTGATCATCCCCACCGCGCCGGTGGCGATCCCCGCCTCGCGGCGGATGCGCTCGGCGAAGCCGGTCTGGTAGCCGGGGCCCACCGGCACCGCAGCCGACGCCACCAGCCCTCCCGACGAGCAATCCACCAGGTCCACCCCCAGGTCGCGCAGCCGGCGCGACAGCTCCACCGCCTCGGGCACGTCCCAGCCGCCCTGGACCCAGTCGGTGGCCGAGATGCGGACCAGGAGCGGCAGACGATCCGGCCACTCGGCCCGGACCGCCGCCACCACCTCGCGGGCGAGGCGGCTCCGGTTCTCGAAGGACCCGCCGTGGCGGTCCTGGCGCCGGTTGGAGAGCGGGGAGAGGAACTGGTGCAGGAGGTAGCCGTGGGCGGCGTGCACCTCCAGGGCCCGGAAGCCGGCGGCGAGGGCGCGCCGCGCGGCGGCGGCGAAGGCCCGCACGATCGCGGCCAGGCGCTCTTCGGTGGCGGGCGCCGGAGGCGGGTACGCCTCGGCGAAGGGGAGCGGGCTCGGACCCAGGGTGCGCCATCCCCCGCGCCCCTCCGGGAGGGGAGCGCCTCCCTCGAGCCAGGGCGGGTTGACGCTGGCCTTCCGGCCGGCGTGGGCGATCTGCAGGCAGGGCACCGCCCCCTGGCCCTCGACGAAGCGGACCACTCGCGCCAGCGGCTCGACCTGGCCGTCCTCCCACAGGCCGAGATCCGCCGGCGAGATGCGGCCCTCCGGCTCCACGGCGGTGGCCTCGAAGGCCACCAGGGCGGCCCCGCCCACGGCTCGGCTGCCGAGGTGGACCAGGTGCCAGTCGTTGGCGCGGCCGTCCTTCGCCGAGTACTGGCACATGGGCGAGACCGCGATGCGGTTGCGCAGCGAGATCGAGCGGAGTTGGAGCGGCGTGAAGAGGTGCATGGGGGGCATCACATAACGGCCCGCCGCAGGGCGCAACCGCCGCTCCGGCCGCCTACCCCGGCCGGGTGATGCGTCCTCTTCTAAGGATGGGCAGCATCGACTCGAAGGCCACGAGGAGGCTGCCGTGCTGCGCGTCACCGACGACGTCCTGGAACTCCGGCGCTGGGCCGAGTCGCGCGGGGGCTGGCCCTGCCGGGATCCGGCCACGGGCCGCCTGGCGGTGGCCTTCCCGGGGGACGTCTGGGACGGGGTCGAGATCGGGTGGGACGAGTTCGAGCCCACCTTCTGCAGCGGTCGCTGCGTCTTCGTCTACGACGACGCCTGGAAATCCCACCGCTGCTTCGTGGGGAGCGAGGCCGAGGCGCGGGCCTTCGTCTCCTGGGCCATGGCCGCCGGGGCGGCGCCGCCGAGCCCGTGAGCCTCGGCTCGTGGTGTGGTGGCTTCCCCGCGGGGGATCGGCCAACGTAGGAGTGGAATCCGATGCTGGCGTCGGCCGCTTCACCGCGTGTGGAGCTCGGCCCCTGAGGCCGGACCGCCGGGAGGGTGTGCGTGTCTGGCATCCGTTACCACGTCGCCATGAGCCTCGACGGCTACATCGCCGGTCCGCGCGGGGAGTTCGACTGGATCGTCCAGGATCCGGCGGTCGACTTCGGGGCCCTCCTGGCACAGTTCGACACCTTCCTCATCGGCCGTCGCACCTTCGAGCTCATGCGCCAGCCCGGGGCTCCGCCGCTTCCACCGGGGTCGAGGGTCTTCGTCTTCTCTCGCACCTTGCCAGACTCCATACCCGGTGCGTCCGTCGTTCGCGACGTGTCACCGGCGGCGATCGCTGCCATCAAGCAGGGAGCGAGGAAGGACCTCTGGCTCTTCGGTGGCGGCGACCTGTTCCGCAGCTTCCTCGAGCTCGCGCTGGTCGACAGGGTGGAGGTTGCCCTGATTCCCGTGCTACTCGGCCAGGGGGTCCAGCTCCTGCCTCAGCCGGCCAACAGGGCGCAGCTGCGGCTCACCCAGCACCGCGTCCATCCATCCGGGATCGTTTCGCTGGAGTATGCGGTCGTGCCGCAGGCTGCCTGACCCGCGGGGTTCCCCGCGCGCGGGGATCGGCCCCTCGACGTCGCCCTCTCGATGTTTCACCGATCGGCCGCCGCCCCGGCGCGCAGCGCCTCCTGGGCCGCGCCGAGGAGCGCCTTCGCCGAGACCGGCGCGCCGGTGGCGCGCGTCATCCACAGGTCGGGGGTGACCCGCCCCTGGCTGGTCATGCGCTCCACCTCGGCCCCCAGGGAGGGGGAGCGGGCCAGGTGTTCCTCGATCTGGGCCGCCACCAGGTGGCCCAGCGGGTAGTCGGCGAGGTAGAGCGGGTGGCTCACCATGTGCGAGTAGACCGCCAGCAGCGTCGAGTCGCGCCCGCCGAGGAGCCCGGCGAAGTGCCGGTTCCAGGTCTCGCGGGCGATGCGCAAGGTGGCCTCCCGGAGCTCTCCCGGCGTCGCCTTCGGGTGATCGTAGAGCCAGCGCCAGGCGCGCAGGTCCACCAGGGCCACGCCGGCGATCTCGCGGGTGGCCCAGAAGTCGGAGAGCGCCGACAGGCGCCGCTCGGCGGCGCCGGGCGGAGGGAGCCCCAGCACCAGGAGGTCCCGCGACTGGAACACGAAGGCGATGGCCTCGGTGAAGGCGTTGCCGGGCACGCCGGCGAGCAGGGTGGAGGGGACGGCGTAGAGCGAGAAGACCTGCTCCACGTTGTGCCCCAGCTCATGGACGGCGATGTTGAACCCCTTGTAGTCCATGCCTTGGGCCCCGACCCGGGTGCGGAGCCTGGGCTTGTCCCCGCGACGTCCGGCCTCCAGGGCGTGCCCCGAGCCGCGGGCCGGGTCCACCGCCACGTACCCGGCGACGAAGCGGGCCCGGTCGGGCGCGAAGCCGAGCGCCTCGAGGATGCGGGGCAGGTCCTCCTCGAAGGCCCGGGCGGCGGGCCAGCGGGCCCGGGTGCGGGCGTCGAGGTCGGCCTCGGCGAAGCGGGCCCGGGGGCGGAAGCCGTCGTACCAGACGTCGAAGGGCTCGAGGGGGCGGGAGAGCCGCTGCTCCGCCAGCCTCGCCACCTCGGCGCCCAGCGGGGAGGAGAGCACCTCCTCGAGCAGTGCCACCACGCGCGCCTCGGGCATCTCCCGCTCCAGCTCGAACTTGCGCGCCAGGAAGGTGTTGGCGGTGGGCGAGTACCGGTCGGCCCGCCGGTGGGCGCGGAACTGGTCGAGGATGCGCGCGTAGCGCGTGTCCGGCTCGCGGGCCGGCGAGACCCCGGCCGGCGGCCGGGCCCCGCCTTCCACGGTCTCGGGCGGCGCCGGGCGCACCTGGTTCGTGAAGGGGTTCCAGTCCACGGTCGGGTCGTCCACGGCCGCGGCCGGGATCTCCTGGGCCGCGATGCGCTCCAGGGCGCGGCAAAGCAGCCGCTGCCGGAGCAGCCCGCCTGGGGTGGCGTACTCGGCCTTCACCTGGTCGCGCAGGTTCCAGTGGGCGAGCAGGCGCAGCCCGCTGGGGAAGGGTCGCTCCGGCCTCTCCCAGCTCCCCGAGACCAGGTGATGCGGGAACAGGTTGTAGCGCGAGATGTAGAGCTCGGCGGCGGCGGCGGCGCGGGCGATGGCCTGGTTCACCTCCGCCGGGACGCGGCGGGCGAAGCGGCCGGCCAGGCGCGCCTCCGCCCACTCCCGCGGGCTCCAGCGCTCGCCCTCGCGCAGGCGCTCCTCCAGGGTGGTGAGGCGGAAGTTCAGGAGCGCCGCGAGGGCCACCTTGCCTTCGAAGAGATCGTCGCCCGCGTGGGCCGAGACGTCGATGGCGGCGAGGAGGGAATCCACCGGCTGCAACGGGCCGAGGTCGAGGTCGGCGTACCGCCGCAGCGCCCGGTTCGCCTCCAGCGCCGTCCCGTCGAGCTGCTCCAGGGCCTCCTCGAGGCGGTGGAAGAGCTGCTCCAAGGCCGCCGGGTCGGAGAGGAACTGGGCCCGCGCGAAGGCCCGGAAGGCGGCGGCGTCGCCGTCGGCGCGCCGCCACAGCGCAGCCACCTGTCGCAGGCCGTGCTCGATGCGGGACCGCTGCGCCTCTCCGTGAACGGCGACGAGGTCGGCGGCGACCGCCGGCCGGGCCGCCTGGACGGAAGGCCCGGGCGCGGCGGCGGCGAGGAGCGCGACGAGGGGGAGCGGTGTCATCGGGCCTCCATGGGTGCGGCGAATCTAGCAGATCGCTCGTCCCACGCCGGACCACCTGGTACCGGGGGTTGTCCGGCGCCGGCTGTCCGGCGCCGGCTTGACCCGAGGCCGGCGCCGGTCCACGCTGACGCCCCGTGCGACCGACGAGCCGCCCCCTGACCGTCGTCGCGCTGCTCCTGGCGTTCTTCATGGCGGCCATGGAGATGACGGTGGTTTCCACCGCCATGCCCACCGCGGTGGGCGACCTCGGCGGAGTTCACCTCTACGCGTGGGCCTTCGCGAGCTACATGCTCGCCACCACCGTCACCGTCCCCATCTACGGCAAGCTCGCCGACCTGCACGGCCGCAAGCCGGTGCTCCTGGCCGGCCTGGCGCTCTTCCTCGCCGGCTCCACCCTGTGCGGGCTGGCGGGCTCGATGGCGGCCCTGGTGGCCTTCCGGGTGGTGCAAGGGCTCGGCGCGGGCGCCATCCAGCCGGTGGCCATGACCATCGTCGGCGACCTCTTCGACGTGCGCGAGCGAGGGCGCATGCAGGGGCTCTTCGGCGCGGTGTGGGGCGTGGCCGGGCTCACCGGGCCGCTCCTGGGCGGGGCCATCGTTCGCTGGCTCTCCTGGCGCTGGGTCTTCTACGTGAACCTCCTGCCCGGCCTGGCCTGCGGGGCGGTGCTCCTGCTCGCCTATCACGAGCGGGTGGAGCGGCACGAGCACAGGCTCGACGCCGCCGGCGCCGCCCTGCTCTCGGCGGGGGTGGTGCTCCTGCTCCTGGGCGCGCGCTCGCGCGACGCCGCCCTGCTGGCCGTCCCTGCGGCGGGAGCGGCGCTCCTCGCCTTCGCGGCCGCGGAGCGGCGGGCCAGGGAGCCGCTCCTGCCCCTCGACCTTTTCGGCGAGCGGGTGATGGCGGTGGCCTCGGCGGCGGCGGGCCTCGCCGGCGCGGCCATGATCGCCACCGTGACCTACGTGCCGCTGTGGGTGCAGGGGGTGCAGGGCGGCTCCCCCACCCAGGCGGGCGCGGCCATCGCCCCCATGGCGGTGGGCTGGCCCATCGCCAGCGCGCTCGGCGGGCGCTTCCTGCCGCGGCTCGGCTACCGCCTGCTGGTGCGCGGTGGGCTCGCGCTGGCGGCGGCGAGCGCGGTGGCGCTGTGGCTCTCCCTCGGACCCGGGACCAGCCTCGGGACCCTCCAGGCGCTCACGGCCCTCTTCGGCGCCGGCATGGGCTTCTCCAACACCCCGCTCATCATCGCGGTCCAGACCAGCGTGCCCTGGAACCGGCGCGGCGTCGCCACCGCCTCGACCCTCTTCTTCCGCACCATCGGCGGCACCCTGGCGGTGGGGCTGCTCGGCGGCCTCCTGGCCGCCTCGCTCTCCGGTTCCGGTGCGCCGCCTGGCGCAGCCGACCGGCTCCTCGGGCCGGAGCGGGCCCTGCTCGACGCTTCGCTCCTCTCCGGGCTCGCCGCCGCGCTCCGCTCGGGCCTGTCGCGGGTCTTCGCCTGGGTGGCGGCGGTGGCCCTGGCCGCGGGCGCGGTGAGCTTCCTCTTTCCGGCGCTGGAGGTCGAGGCGCGTCCGGTGGGCTCCGCGGGTCCCGGGGTGGAACGTGGTCTTCAGGCGTCGGGCGTCGGGCCTCGGGAGAGGCGCGAACGCGCCGAGGGCGTTTCCCGAAGTCCGAGGCCCGATGCCTGAGGCCCAGGCGCCTCAGGCCCTCTTCGCGGCGGCGAAGCCGCGCTCCAGGTCCTCGACCAGGTCGTCGGCGTGCTCGATGCCGCAGGAGACGCGAATGAAGCCGTCGGCGATGCCGAGCCGCTCCCGGGTCTCGGCGGGCACGCTGGCGTGGGTCATGATGGCCGGGTGCTCGATGAGGCTCTCCACACCGCCGAGCGACTCGGCGCAGGCGAAGACCCGCACCGCCCCCAGGAAGGCGCGCGCCGCCGCGAGCCCGCCGCGGAGCACGAAGCACAGCATCCCGCCGAAGCCGGTCATCTGCCGGCGGGCCAGGGCGTGCTGGGGGTGCGAGGGAAGGCCGGGGTAGACGACCCGCTCCACCTGCGGGTGCGCTTCCAGGAAACGGGCGAGCCGCATGGCGTTCTCGGCGTGCCGTTCCATGCGCAGCGGCAGGGTCTTGAGGCCCCGGAGCACCAGGAAGCTGTCCATGGGGGAGGGCACCGCCCCGACCGCGTTCTGGAGGAAGGCGAGGCGTTGGTGCAGCGCCTCCTCGCCGGTGAGCACCGCCCCGCCCACCACGTCCGAGTGGCCGTTCAGGTACTTGGTGGTGGAGTGGCACACCAGGTCGATGCCGTGCCGGAGCGGCCGCTGGAAGAAGGGGGTGGCGAAGGTGTTGTCCACCACGGTGAGAGCCCCGCGGGCCCGGGCCGTCGCCGCCACCGCCTCGAGGTCCACCAGCTTGAGCAGGGGGTTGGTGGGGCTCTCGATCCACACCAGGCGGGTGCGCGGCCGCATGGCCTTCTCGAGGTTCGCCGGGTCGGCGAGGTCGGCGTAGCTGGCCTGGATGCCGTGGCGCCGGAACACCTTGTCCACCAGGCGGAAGGTGCCGCCGTAGACGTCGTCGGAGCACACCAGGTGGTCGCCGCTGTCGAGGAGGTGGAGGACGGCGTCGGTGGCGGCCAGGCCCGAAGCGAAGGCCAGGCCGTGGCGCACCCCCTCCAGCGCCGCCAGGCAGGCCTCCAGGGCGTCGCGGGTGGGGTTGCGGGTGCGGGAGTACTCGAACCCCTTGTGCTCGCCGGGGCCGGACTGGGCGTAGGTCGAGGTGAGGTACACCGGCGTCATGACCGCGCCGGTAGTGGGGTCCGGGACCTGGCCGGCGTGGACCGCCAGGGTTTCGAAGCGGTGCGTCTCGCTCATCGCTTCCTCCTGTTACTTGATTCCCCTGCGGTTTGCTCCGGCCGAGGGGCGGGGTCTCGCCTCGTGCTCGGCGCGGGCGTTTCTCCGGAACCTGCGCGGCTGTTTCATAAGGCGAGAGTCCGCTTCCGCCGGGATCCGCCGGCGCGAGACAGGCCTCGCCGCCCGCCGGCTCGCGAGCCGGTTCCGATCACGCGGCGACCACCTCGGCCCGGGGGGAGGGGTCTCGCTTCGCGCGCAGGCGCGGGGACTGTAAGCCCGACCG
>DASTPH010000060.1:0-50208 GCA_035762305.1 Anaeromyxobacteraceae bacterium | reverse complement strand
ACCTACGAGGCCTTCACGGAGCGGCTCGACCACGTGGCGGCCCTGGGCACCACCCACGTCCAGCTGCTGCCAGTGCTGGCGTACTACTACGGCGACGAGGGATCGCGGTCGACGGTCGAGCTGGCGCCGGACACGACCGGCAACAACTACAACTGGGGCTACGACCCGCAGAACTGGTTCTCGCCGGACGGGATGTACTCGAGGACCCCGGAGGACCCGGTGCTCCGGATCGCCGAGCTGAAGACGCTCGTGAACGAGGCCCACCGCCGCGGGCTGGGGGTGGTCCTGGACGTGGTCTACAACCACACCGCCAACACCCAGATCCTGGACGCGCTCGCGCCCGCCTACTTCTACCGGGGCTCGAACTCTTCCGGCACCGGCAACGACACCGCCTCCGAGCGCAAGATGATGCGCAAGCTCATCGTGGACTCGGTGCGGTACCTGACCAGGGAGTACCGCGTGGACGGCTTCCGCTTCGACCTCATGGGCCTCCACGACTCGGTCACCATGCAGGAGGTCTGGCAGGCGGCCAGCGCCGAGAACCCGAACGTCCTCATCATCGGCGAGGGCTGGCGGATGAGCGGCGTCCCAGGCAAGGACGACCAGGGCAACCCCATCGTCGCCGCCAACCAGGACTGGATGACCTCGACCGACCACCACTCGGTCTTCTCCGACAGCTACCGCGACATCGTGAAGGGCGGTGGGTTCGGCGAGGGGAGCAACGCCAACGTGGGGTTCCTCACCAGCATGAGCCCGTACGGGCAGGTGAACGTGGACAAGAACGCCCTGCTGCGCAACATCCGCGGCGACCCGACCAACTTCGCCGCCGACGACCCCGGCGACCCGGTGCAGTACCTCACCGCCCACGACGGGCTCACGCTCCACGACAAGATCGCCAAGGTGCTGGCCCTGGACCCCTACTCGCAGGAGGCCGCGATCCTGAAGGTGGCCCGGCTGGGCTTCGCGCTCCTCGCCACCTCGCAGGGTGTCGCCTTCATCCACGGAGGGTGCGAGATGGGCCGCACCAAGCGGGTGGGGAGCCCCATGGCCGAGGCCACCTCCGGGAACTTCACCGGCGTCTACTACGTCTACAACAGCTACGACTCGTCCGACGCCGTGAACGGGTACGACTGGGCGTCATGGATGGCGCCCGGCTCCGAGGGGGAGAAGACGTACCGGTACGTGCAGGGGCTCCTGGCCCTGCGGCGCTCCAGCGACGCCTTCCGCCTCGGCGACCGGGCCCTGGCCGCCGCCAACGTGACGCTGCTCGACGGGTCGAAGCAGTACGCCATCGCCTACCGGGTGGCCTCGACCGGAGCGGAGGCCTTCCACGTCTTCGTGAACGCCGGCACCTCACCGGAGACGCTGGCCACCGGGAGGGACCTCCTGACGGCCACACCTCTCGTGGACGACGACGAGGCCGGTGCCGGGCCGGTCACCGCGCCGTCCGGGTACACCTTCCCGACCGCCACGACCATCCAGGTGGCACCGCGGACGGCCGTGGTCCTGCGGACGCCGAACTGAGGGTCGTACCCGTACAACGCGGCCCGCCCTGCCGTAGGGCGGGGGCTTGTCCCCCGCCTGGACCGGTAGGGCGGGGGCTCGTCCCCCGCCGGGAAGCTACGGAGCGCAGGCGGGCGTTAGGGCGGGGGCTCGTGTCCCCCGCCGGGGAACCGCGGATGGCCGGCGGGGCGCAAGGCCCCGCCCTACGGTCCGTTGGATCCACGTGGTAGGGCGGGGGCTCGTCCCTCGCCTGGACCGGTAGGGCGGGGGCTTGTCCCCCGCCGGGGAACCGCGGATGGCCGGCGGGGCGCAAGGCCCCGCCCTACGGTCCGTTGGATCCACGCGGTAGGGCGGGGGCTCGTCCCCCGCCTGGACCGGTAGGGCGGGGGCTCGTGTCCCCCGCCGGGGTTCACAGGCTCACAGGTCAAACACGAACGAACCGGCGAAACGGTAATCGCCACGAGACGTGACGAGCCCCGCGCGCACCGGGTTGTCGAGCACATAAGGCACGACCCGCTCGACCTGCTCGTCGGCGCGAAGGAAGTGGTCGTAGAAACCGATCTGCCAGAGCCTCCCGCGGAGCCCAAGGTTCCAGAGGGCGCGCTGGGCCAGATTCTTGAACTGCCCTACGAACGTGACGATGTCATGGCTGACGGAAGGACCCAGGACGATGTGAACGTGGTCGGGCATCACGCAGTAGCCGTATATGGGAACCCCTGTTCGCAGCGCATGGATCCGCAGGACATCGACGGCGGAGGCCGCGGCACGGACCTCTGCGTAGACGGGACGACGATCGCGAACGGCGATGGTCACGGAGCAGATGGCGCCCATCTCGCCGTAAACCTGCGGCGAGAGGCGGATTCGCTTGCGGCGAGGCGGTGGCGCGTCGGTCATCCGCCGATTCCCTTGCGGAATCCGGGCCAGGCCCGGCGGGGGACGAGCCCCCGCCCTACCTCACAACGGCCTCCCGGCGGGGGACAAGCGCCCGCCCCACCTCACTACCGGCCTCCGGGCGGGGGACGAGCCCCCGCCCTACCGTCCGTAGGACACGCCTTGCGGTCCGCCTGCGAGCCCTTGCGATGCCGTCCCGCGCCAACCGCGGCGGCCTAGCGAATCTCCACCCAGGTCCGGCGCTCGGCCGACTCGGCCACCGCGTCCAGCACCGCCTGCACCGCCGCGCCGTCGGCGAAGTCCGGGGAGGCCCGGCCGCCTCGGCGGACGGCCTCGAAGAACGGATCGGTGAGGCGCCGGTAGGCCTGGTTCCGGTTCTGCTGTGGATCGGGGCCGTCGAGCCCGGCGGCCAGGTCTGGCGGCGGCGGGAGGAGCTCCAGGCCTTGCTTGTCGGGGCGGCCGGCCCACACCCTCCCCTCCCAGGTGGGGTCCACGCCCGGCTCCGCCTCGTAGACCAGGCTGCCGCGGTCGCCGTGCAGCTCGACGCGCTGGTAGTTGCCGCGCCCGGCCACGAGCTTCGAGGCCTGGAACACCGCCTGCGCCCCGCCCTGGAGCTGCGCCAGGAAGGAGCAGTCCTCGTCGGCGTCGGCCGTGCCGCCGGAGCGCTCGTGGGTCAGGGTCTGCCACTGCCCGGACACCCGCGCGAAGTCCCCCAGCCACCAGCGCACCAGGTCGACGACGTGCGAGCCGATGTCGCCCAGGACGCCGGTGCCCGACTCGGCCCGCCGCATGCGCCAGGCGAGCGGCTTGTCGGGCTTGAGGTGCGAGGCGCTGAAGTAGACGGCGCTGGCGTGGTGCGGCCGCCCCAGGAACCCCTCCCCGACGAGGCGCTTCACCTGGGCCGCAGCGGCCACGGCGCGATGGGTGAAGAAGGCGAGGGTGGCGCGGCCTTTGACCCCGGCCCGGGCCGCCATCTCCCGCGCCTCGGCGGCGGTCATGGCCAGAGGCTTCTCGCAGATGACGTGCAACCCGGCCTCGATTGCGGCCAGGGCCTGCTCCCGGTGCAAGAGGTTGGGCGTGGCGATCACCACCGCCTCCAGGCCGCCCCGGGCGATCATCTCGCGCCAGTCGGTGAAGGTGGCCGCGACGGCGTGCTTCTCCGCCATGGCCGCGAGCCGGTCCCGGTCCCGGCCGCAGAGCGCCGCCAGCTCCACGTCCTCCCGGGACCGCAGACCCGGCAGGTGCTCCAGGTCCGCCCACCAACTGGTCCCGATGACGCCGACGCGGTGCCGTGGCTGGGCCATGGCGTCACCCTTCAGCGCAGCCGCCAGGCGCCGCTGCCGCGCGGCGGGAGCGCCACGCGCCAGCCGGAGCCGTCGCTGGCCAGCGTCGCCCCCGGATCGGCGAGCAGCGGCTCGGCCGCCGCCCCGGGCGCCGAAAGCCCGGTGGCCTCGGCGGGCGCCGCGCCCAGGTTGTGGGCCACGAGCACTGTCTCCCCTCCGCCGCGGCGCAGGAAGGCCAGCAAAGGAGCGCGCGCCGGGAGGAGCGCCAGATCGCCGCGGGAAAGCGCCGGCGAGGCGTGGCGCGCCCGGATGAGCGAACGGTAGCGGGAGAGGAGCGAGGCCGGATCGCCGGTCTCGGCGGCGACGTTGGCGCTCTCCTTCCCCGGCGCGAACGGCATCCACGGCTCGCCGGTGGAGAAGCCACCCTTCTCGCTGCCGTCCCAGGCCATGGGGGTGCGCTTCCACTCGTCCTCGCGCCCGGGGCCGTTCTGCATCCCGATCTCCTCCCCCTGCCACAGGAACGGGGAACCGGGAAGCGTGAGCAGGATGGCCGCCGCCAGCCGAAGCTTGGCCGGGTCGTTGCCGAGCTCGGTCGCCACCCGGGTCTGGTCGTGGTTCCTGAGGAAGGGCCCGTCCACCGCTCCAGCCGGGTAGGTCCGCAGCACCTCGCCGAGCACCGCGGCGATGCCGTCCGGCGAGCCGCCCAGGACCCCCTTCACGATGGCGTCGGCGAGCGGGAAGTCGAAGAGGAGCTGCAGCTCGTCGCCTCCCTTCCCGTAGTAGTCGGCGATGTCGTCGGTCGAGGACCAGACCTCGCCCACCAGCGCCGCCTCGGGCTTCGCCGCCCTCACTGCGGCGGCGAGCTCGCGCAGGAAGACGTGGTTCTCGGGCGAGCCGCCCTGCCCCGCCCCGGGCCCGGTCTCGACGAGGTGGCGGATGGCGTCGAGCCGGAAGCCGTCCACCCCGCGCGAGAGCCAGAGGGCGGCGATGCGCTTGGCCTCGGCGCGCACGGCCGGGTTCCGGTAGTTCAGGTCCGGCATGCCGCGCCAGAAGAGGCCGTAGTAGTAGGCGCCCTTGAGCGGGTGCCAGGCGGAGGCGCTCGTGTTCCAGGGCTGGGTCCAGCCCGGGTCGGTCGGGCTCCACACGTACCAGTCGCGCCGCGGCGACTGCGGCGAGGAGGCCGATTCCCGGAACCACGGGTGCTGGTCGGAGGTGTGGTTCAGCACCAGGTCCACGACGACCTTGATGCCGCGCCGGTGCGCCTCTGAGACGAGCCGATCCAGGTCCTGGTTCGTCCCGTAGTCCGGGTTCACCTTCTCGTAGTCGGTGACGTCGTAGCCGTGGTAGCTCGGCGAGGCGAAGACCGGCATGAGCCACAGGGCGTCCACCCCCAGGTCGCGATCGGTGGCTGGGTCGCCGTCGTTCAGGTAGTCGAGCTTGGCCACGAGGCCCTCGAGGTCGCCGTTCCCGTCACCGTCCGAGTCCCGGAAGCTGCGCACGAAGACCTCGTAGAAGACGGCGCCGTTCCACCAGAAGCTGGCGCCGGGCGCGGGCGGGGCGCCGGAGACCGCCGGCGGCCGCGGCGCGGCGCAGCTCGCGGCGAGCAGCGCTCCCAGGAGGGTGGCGGCGGTGCGGCGGCGCGCCATGGCGGTACTCTACTAGCCGTGACCGGCAAGATGTGCCCCAAGATCATCCTGGAGGGCACCCGCCTCACCTCGAAGACCGAGATCGCCTTCGCCCTGAACGAGCACCCGCGGGTGGTGGGGCCGAGGCGCTACCGGTATCACTCCCCGCTCGTCTCGGCGGAGTGGTGCGCCTTCACCGACGTGCCCTGGGGCCGCGGCCTGGTGAACTTCGCCCCCGAGGAGGAGGCGCTGGCCATGGAGACCTACCGCGCCTGGGCCCGCCTCTTCGAGCTCCAGCGCTACTACTCCTGGATCGTGGACCGCTTCCACCTCTCCACCCGCGCCCACCAGCTCCTGGCCCGCGGGGTGGACTACGACTTCCGCTGGCTCGAGGAGCGCCTGCGGCCGCTCGGGTTCCGCCTGGTGCTGTGCACGCGCCGCCCCGAGACCTTCGCCGCGGCTCGGGCCGAGCGGGTACAGGTCTCCGGCAAGCCTTCCCAGTACGACGACCTCCAGGCCTTCGTCCGGGAGCAGGAGCTCTTCCGGCGCATCGCAGGCGAGTCGCTCCTGCCGCGCCTGGAGCTGGACGTGTCCGACGGCGACGTGCCCGCCGCCGCCGGTCGCATCGCCGACTGGCTGGAGGAGACCGGCGGCTTGTACGCCTCGGGGTGGCCTGCCGCCTGAACTACCCGTGCGCGTGCGAGGTCTTCTCGCGCGGCAGCGCCGGGACGTGGCGCGCCACCAGCTCCTCGGCCAGCTGGTGCAGCCGCTCGTGCTCGCCCGAGCCGGTCTTCTCCTCCTCGTACCGCTCGCAGAGCTGGTCCACCCGCTCCTGGACCGGCGGCGGGAGGTGCTGCTCGGCCATGGGGTAGAGGATGGCGTCCTCCTTGTGGATGTGCTGCCGCAGGAGGTCCGCGTACCCGTGGGCCGCCTCGGCCAGCGCCTCGCGGTCCCCGGCGCTCCAGGGGCCCGCCTGCGCGCCGAGGTCGGCGAGGCGCTTCACGAAGGCGCGGCCGACGTCGTGCTCGTGGAGCATCACCGCGATGGGGCCGCCCTGGCTGGGGAAGCCGGCGTCCACCATGGCCTTGAAGAGGATGTCCTCTTCCTTGCCGTGGTGGCAGGCGTCGGCGAACTCGCGGATGAAGGTCACGAAGCGCGCCAGCTCCGGCTTGTCCTCGGCGGCGCCGCGGCGCGCCTCGTCGGCGAAGGCTGTGAGCGCGTCGATGGCGCGCTCGATGACGCGGTGCTCGCTCATCAGGGTCTCGATGGCTTCCATGTGTCCTGCTCCTCGGCGGGCGGGCCGCCCTTGTGGTTCCTCCGTCCGCCGTCTGGCGGCGTCCAAGTCCCGTAGAGCAATTCGCTCGCCAGCCAAGAAGCTACCGAAACGACTCGCCTTACGTCGCTTCGCGGCGGAGCTCAAACCATATTTGGGTGGTGTTTCCAACGGCATTTGGGTACAGAGGCAGGCCATGCCCGTCCCCATCCTCCCCATTCACCAGCCCGAGGACGTCCACGACCGGATCGTCGAGGAAGCCATCGAGGCGGTCCTCTCCACCGTCGACCTCGAGGCGGTGCTGGATCGAACCGGCAGGCTCCTGAACCGCCGCTTCGGGGAGACGCGGGTGGCCATCAACCGCCTGGTGGAGGGGCAGCCGGGGCGGGCGCGGGTGGTGCTGGTCTCGGATCCGCTCCACCCCTCGGCGGGCCTGGGGGCCACCTTCGCCCTGGAGGGCTCGACCTCCGGCCGGGCGCTGGCCGAGCGGCGTCCGCTGGTGCTCGACCCCCTGGACGGCGAGCGACCCCGCTTCCGCGAGGAGGCGCAGCTGGCGGCGCTGGGATACGGCTCGCTGGTCTCCTTCCCGCTGGTGTTCGAGGACCAGGTGCTCGGGACCCTGGACATCGCCCATCCGCCCAAGGAAGGGCTCCTCGACTGCTGCTTCCAGGTGGCGAAACAGGTGGCCCACCTGGTGGCCATCGCCCTCCACAATAGCCTGATGGTGGAGGAGGTCCGCCGCCTGAACCGCCTCCTCGACCGCGAGAACACGCTCCTCAAGCAGGAGATCCGCCAGTTCAAGCGGGAGGCCCGCTACGTGGCCGAGAGCCCGGCCATGCGCCGGGTGATGGAGCGGGTGCGCCTGGCGGCCTCGTCGACCTCCACCGTCCTCATCCGCGGCGAGACCGGGACCGGCAAGGAGGGGCTGGCCCGCCTCATCCACGAGTTCAGCCCGCGCTTCAACGCCCCCTTCGTCACCGTCAACCTGGGCGCCATTCCCGAGGGCCTCATCGAGTCGGAGCTGTTCGGCCACGAGCGGGGAGCCTTCACTGGCGCCACCCACCGCAAGATCGGTCGCTTCGAGCAAGCGGACGGCGGCACCCTGTTCCTCGACGAGGTGGGGGACGCCCCGCCCTCGGTGCAGGTGAAGCTCCTCCGCGTGCTCCAGGAGCGCGAGCTCACGCGGGTGGGCGGAACCGAGACCGTCGCCGTGGACGTCCGGGTGGTGGCCGCCACCAACCGCACCCTCGAGGAGATGGTCCAGCGCAGCGCCTTCCGCCAGGACCTCTACTACCGGCTGGCCATCGTGCCCATCCAGCTGCCGCCGCTCCGCGAGCGCCCCGAGGACATCCGGCCGTTGGCCACCCACTTCCTCGCCCGCGAGGCGGCCCTGATGCACCGCCGCCCGCCGGTGGTCCCCGAGGCGGCCTGGCGCGCCCTGGAGGGCTGGTCCTGGCCCGGCAACGTGCGCGAGCTCGAGAACTTCCTGCAGCGGGCCCTCATCTTCTCGACCGGGCCGGAGCTCACCCTGCCCGAGCTCCCCGCGCGCGGGCAGGCGCCCGCGGGGCAGGCGCACCCTGCCGCGCTCGCCACCCCTGGCTGCTTCGACGACGAGGTGAAGGCGCTCCTGGAGCGCGCCCTCTCCGCCGCTGGCGGGCGGATCTACGGCCCCGGCGGCGCGGCCGCCCTGCTCGGCCTCAAGCCCACCACGCTCCAGGGCAAGATGCGCCGCTTCCGGGTGTCGCGCACCGGCGGGGCGGGCTGACAGTCACATGCCCGTACGCTGCCTGGTCTCGCCGGAGGCGGGCGAGACCGGGCCGCATCGACTCGTCGCCGGTGCCGCAGAAAGGGACCGCCGGAGCCTCGGGCCTTCCCCTCCGGCACGTCCTCCCGCCGGGCATGGCAGCCGCGGCCGCGACGCGCGGTCTCGATCCTCGCGGCGCGACGGCGAGAGGCGTGTACCGTCCCGAGTTCTTCTGGAGATGGAGCTGGCGCGTGCTCGCCGTCGCGCACAGCCGCGCGCGTGGCGCGTCGCGGCGGCGCGGTGTCCAGGTGCGGCGCTGCGGATTGTGCCGTCGGGGGAGGCCCGAGGCTCCTCGTCTGCGAAGTCGCGCGACGTTGCCGGTCGACCTTCCGAGGCGGCCCGGTCTCGCCAGAGGCCGCCTACGGAGCGAGCCGCGGCGGCCAGGATGCGCGCCACCCGGCCACCGCGCTTGCGGCGAGCAACCGGCGAGGAGCGCCAACGTCCGGCGCGATCCGCGGGATGCGCGACCGCCGTTTGCGAGCCGCTGCGCGTGCCAGGTCGACGCGCGGTCCTGCCTCGTCGGTCGCGAGCGAGTACCGCGGCCGAGGGCGAGACCGGCCGCCGTCTGGCGATCGAGCGCCTCTACCGTGCCGGAGGGGGAGGCCCGAGGCGACCCGAGTGCAGCGGCCGAGGGCGACACCGGGCCGCCGGAGCTGCTACCCGCTCCAGCTCGCCCGCACGCCCAGGGCCGCCGCCACCCGCAGCACGTCCGCCAGCACGCCTCCTGCTGTGATGGCGCCGCCGACCCCGGCGCCCTGGACCAAGAGAGGGCTCTCGCGGTAGCGGTCGGTGGTGAAGGCCACGTAGGCCTCCACGTCCCGGAGGCGCGCCGCGCGGTGGCCGGCGTCGACCTCATCGAACCCCACCGAGACCAGGCCGGTGGCCACCTCGATCCGCGCCAGGTAGCGGAGCGCGCACCCGCCCTCGGCGGCCCGCTGGACCCGCGCTGCGAAGCTGGCCTCGAAGCCCCGCAGCGCGTCGGTGAGGGCCTCGGCCGTTCCCGGAGCGGTCACCTGGGACGGGACGAAGGGCTCGAGCCGCACGTCTCCCACCTCGACGTCCAGCCCCAGCTCCCGGGCCAGGATCACCGCCTTGCGCGCCGAGTCCAGGCCGGAGAGATCCTGGCGCGGATCGGGCTCGGTGTACCCGAGCTCCCTGGCCCAGCGCAGCGCCATCGACAGCGGGGTCCGCTTGGCGGCCTCCGAGAGCGCGAACCCCAGCGTGCCCGAGAGCGAGCCCTCCACCAGCCGCACCCGGTCCCCGGTCCGCACCAGGTTCTTCAGAGTGTCGATGACCGGCAGGCTGGCGCCCACCGTGGTCTCGTAGTGGTAGTGGCAATGCCCCGCGCGGCGGGCCGCGAAGAGCCGCTCGCGAACGGCCCGGGGCGCCGCCAGCGGCCGCTTGTTGGCGGAGACCACGTGGATCCCCCGCCGAAAGGCCTCCTCGTAGACCGCTTCCATGCCGTCGGCGGCGGTGAGGTCCAGGAGCACCGGAGCCGGCAGCCGCCGCAGCCGGTCGAGCAGCGGCCGCGCCGAGGCGGCGTCCACCGGCCCGGCCTCGGGCGCGGCCGCCAGCGCCTCGCGCCAGCGCTCGAGGTCCAGGCCGGACTCGTCGAGGAGGGAGCGCCGCGAGTCGGCGAGGCCCACCACCTTGAGCGAGAAGTCGTAGTCGCTCTCCAGGCTGCGCCGCTGGGCCCGCACCTGCTCCAGGAGGCTCGAGCCCACCCGCCCCTTCCCCAGCACCAGCAGGCTGATGCGCTCCTGCGGCCGCGCCGCCGCCCCGCGCGGCGCCGCCCGGGGCGGGCGCCGCCCCTCCACCTCGGAGCGGAAGGCGGCCACCATCGCCGAGAGGGCCTCCACCTCGATGAGGAAGGCGTCGTGGCCGTGCGGCGACTCCAGCCGCGCCAGCCGCGCGTGGGGGATTAGCCGGACCAGCTCCTCCTGCTCCGCCGGGAAATAGAGCACGTCGGTGGGGATGGACACCACCAGCGCCGGCGCCTTGAGGCCGCGCAGCACCTCCTCGTGGTCGCCGCGCCCGCGGGCCACGTCGTGGCGGTCCATGGCCTGGGTGAGCCCGACGTAGGTGGCGGCGTCGAAGCGGTCCACCAGCTGCTGCCCCTGGTAGCGCAGGTAGCTCTCCACCGCGAAGAGGTCGGCGGTCTGCGGCCGGCGGCCGAACCGCTCCTCGAAGCTCTCGCGGCTCCGGTAGGTGCACATGGCCATCATCCGGGCCGCCGCCAGCCCCGCCGCCGGCGGCTGCCCGGGGTCGTAACGACCGCCCCTCCACAGCGGATCGGCGAAGATGGCCTGGCGCTGCGCCTCGGAGAGGCCGATGGCCCATGGGGAGTGGCGCGCCGGGTTGGCGATGGGGACGATGGCCTCCACCAGCTCCGGGTACATGAGCGCCCACTCCAGGGTCTGCATCCCCCCGAGCGAGCCGCCGATCGCCATCCGCACCCGGCGCACCCCCAGCATTCGCAAGAGTTCGCGCTGCAGCCGCACCATGTCGCGGACGGTGTAGGCCGGGAAGTCGCCCAGCCAGGGCCGCCCGGTGACCGGGTCGGCGGAGGTCGGGCCGGTGGTGCCATAACAGCTACCGAGGATGTTGGCGCAGACGACGAAGTCGCGATCCGGGTCGAGCGCCTGGCCCGGCCCGAACATCTGCGTCCACCAGCGGTCCACGTCCGCCGACCCGGTGAGGGCGTGGCACACCACCACGCAGTTCCCGCCCTCCGGGTCGAGCGTCCCCCAGGTCCGATAGGCCACCTGAGCGTGCGGGAGCCGGCCGCCGAGCTCCAGCGGCAACTCGCCGGGCAGCCGGAACCAGCGCGTCTCCGGCGCGATGAAGGCAGCCCGGGCCGGGGCGAGATCGGAGGGTGGCCCGGCGGGGCTCCCGTGCGGGGGCCCGGCGGGATTGTGGAGGGGCGGCCCGGCGGGACGCGTGTCGGAGCTCATGCGGTCGGTGACCGTCCGGGCGCGCCGCCCGCCCGCCCGGGGGTGCCGTGCACTGTACGGTGGAGGGACCCTGGTGTCAAGATGACGGATGGTCATCCGTTTTTCCGGACGCAGCGTTCAGGCCCGAACGGTCAAAGCGCGGGCCTGGAGGATGGACGCGTCCGCTTGGCCGGCGTTCCGTCCGCTCCATCGGCGTCCAGGAGCAGCTCTCCCTCATCCCCCGGCGGGGGTGAGGGAGCGGGCCCAGCCCCCCGTTCGTCCTTCGATCACCCCCGCCGGCCGCGCAGCCGGAAGCGGCGCACCAGGAAATCCGCCACCGCCTCGACCTCCGAGGGCCGGAAGCGGGGCAGGTCCCGGGGCGGTGCCTCGTCGCCGATCACCGCCACCACCCGCCGGTCGCGCGCACAGAGGAACTCGCTGCTCACCGCCCGGCGGTGCACTTCCAGCCGGGGGAGCGCCTCGCCCTTGAACCCCTCGGCGAGCACCAGGTCCACCGGCGGAAGGAGCCGCGCCATCGCCCGCGCGCCGCCCCGGAGCGGCGGCCCGAAGAAGGCCAGCTCGTCCCGGGCCTGCACCGCCACCGCCACCGCCCCGGCCCGCCGCAGGCGCTCGCTGTCCTTGCCCGGCCGGTCCAGCGTATGGGCGTGGCCGGCGTGCTTCAGCGCTCCCACCACCAGCCCACGGCGCCGCAGAGCTGGGACGAGGCGCGTGAGGAGCCGCGTCTTCCCGGATCGGCTCGGTCCGGACACCGCCACGATCGTCGGGGCTCGCCGTCGAGGTGCCACCTCGCCTCCCGGGTGCGAGCTCTGTCCCGAACCGAGCTCTGCCGCACCGCATCACGGCCGGCTCACGGGGCGCCATCATGCCACGATGCGCCTTCCGCGCTGCAGCTACCCCCGAGGAGTCTCCCGTTGAGTATCGCGACATCCACCGCAAAGCCTGCGCAGGATCGCGCTTGATCCCGGGCAAAGCGCATACTCTGCGGGAAAAACCCCGAAAAACTCGGGCCTAGCTCATGCAAACAGACTCGGATCAAGAAACTGGACCAACAGCCCAGGGGGCTACCGTGCTCTCCATTTCGCCGGTCAACGATTGTAGCGCCTGTTCGCTGGGCATCGCCTCCCAGGGGAAGTGCCGGCTCACGCCGACGGCCCGCGAGGCAGGCGCCACCCTCTGCGCCCAGGGAGAGCGTCCCCGGACCGTCTTCTTCATCAAGGAGGGGTTCGTCGCCCTCTCGGCGGTGAGCCCGCGCGGAACCGAGCTGGTGCTCACGCTGCGCGGGCCCACCTCGCTCCTGTGCACCGATGCCTTGAACGGCGACCCCTCCCCCTTCGAGGTGCGCACCCTGTCGCGGGTGAAGCTCTGCGGCATCGCCGGCGACGCCATGACCCAGTGGGTCGGGCCCGACAAGAGCCCGGCCCGCGTGGTGCTCGATCTGCTGCTCGCCGAGGCGCGCATGCAGCGCGACGAGGTCAACTGGCGTCAGGGAGACTGCCTGTCGCGCGTGGCCCGGTTCGCGCTGGCCCACGCCCGCTTCCTCGCCGACCGGCCCAACGCGGTGCGCAAGCAAGTGGTGGCGCGCCTGCTGGGCATGAGGCCCGAGACCCTCTCGCGCTGCCTGACCCGGCTGGAGAAGGACGGGGTCCTCGACGCCTCCCGCGGCGTGCGGGTCTTGGACGCGCGGCGCCTGGCGGCCATCGCCATGGAGGACGCGGCGGCGTAGCGCACTCCCGCCCTGGCCCGAGCCTCGGGCTCGAGCCGGGCCGGCCTCGCCTCGACCCGACCCCGGAACGGCGCTCGACCCGCCGGCCGGGGTCGCGTTATAAGGGCGGCATGTTCGGACTCGGCATTGGCGAGTTGCTCGTCATCTTGCTCGTGCTGGTGCTGCTCTTCGGCGCCAGCAGGCTCCCCCAGCTGGGAGCCGGCCTGGGCGAGGGCATCAAGAGCTTCCGGAAGGCCTTCCGCGACATCCGCGAGGACGACGAGAAGCTCCCCCCGGCGCGATCGGATGCCGGCAAGGCCGAGCCCGCCGAGAAGCCCCAGTCGGCCTCTGGGCAGCCGCCGTCCCCCGGCCAGGGGCGCTGAAGCTCGCAGGCGCAGACCGGCGGCACCGGCTCTCGCGCCACGCCAGGGCGTCGCGGAAACAACGTTTGCTTCCCGCTCCGAGCGACGCCGCAGCGGCGTCACACAGCGCTTGCTCTCACTGCAGCCCTAGGCGCTTGGTGTAAGGCGACGCTTGCACCGCTTGCGTGCGGTCGTGCGTGGGAGCTCGAGCTCCCCCGCGGATGGGGGACCCGGGCCAAAAGCGCCTTCCGAGGCGCCGTCGCGACACCCGAAAAGCGACGGGGGGGCCCGGCCGACGGACCCCGTGATGTGGTAAGATACACATCCGCCGTGGGGAGACACCTTCGCCGCGGCCCGCTGGCAGAACGCTGTTGGTTGGGAGAACGCTCTTGAGAACCGTTCGGAGCGATGCCGCTGCAGTGGTGTTGAGCCTCGAAGGGACCTTCGACGCCCCCGAAGCCCGGCGCGTACACGACGCCCTGAGCACGTTGCCGGAGGACGCGCGCGTCTCGCTCGACTTCCGCGAGGTGCGGGCCTTCGACGACTCCGCCATGGCGCTGCTGGCGCGGGACCTTCTGGCAGCGCGGAGCGGGCGCGTCCGGGCCGCCGGCCTCTCCCATCACCAGCGCCGCCTCCTCAAGTACCTCGGGGTGGACGAGGCCCACCTCGGCGAGCCCTCCATCGCAGAGGCGGAGGCCGCGCGGGCGTTCCGCGACGGGGATCACCTCGGGATCTGAGGAGCCCCAGGCTCGCCTCGGCCTCACACCGAGCACGCCTTGCACAGCCGCGCCTCGGGGATGGCCTTGAGGCGCGCCGGCTCCACCGGGTCGCCGCAGGACTGGCAGGTGCCGTAGGTGCCGCGCTCGATGCGGGCCAGCGCCGCGTCGATCTCGGCGACCTCGGCCCGTTCACGCTCGGTGAGGTCGGCCAGCAGCTGCACCGCCTCCTCGTCCGAGGCCTGGTCCACCCAGTCCGGGCTGCGCTCCTCGCGCAGGGTGCGCCCCTCGTTCTCGGCATCCCCCTGCAGCCGCACCAGGCGGTGCCTCCTCCGAAGCAACCTGTCCCTGGCTTCCCGAGCCACCTGGTCCATGGTTCGCTCCTTCTCATAGATAGCGCATCCGCGCCGCCGCGGCCCCGCCTCAGCCGGGGCCTCCCCGGCCCGGGTCGGTAGGTCAACCACCGGTCTCGAGCGCAAGACCCCGGTCGGGTCAGCGCCGCGCGAGCAGGCGCCCCACCCACTGGGCCAGCCGCGCCACGAAGAGCCCCGCCGCGTCCACCAGCCAGCGCTGCACCCTCGACCGCCGCGCCAGGATCGCCAGGGTGACCTCCTCGGCCTGGGCGACGCGGCGCTCGATCCAGGCCCCGCCCTGGCGCGCCACCGCGGCGTCGTCCACCTCCACCAGCAACTCCAGATTCGCGAGCGAGTAGGGCTCGAGGTTGAAGCTCCCGGCCAGGAGGCGCCGATCGTCCACCACTGCCGCCTTGGCGTGATGCACCGAGCGCGTCCACTCGTGGATGTGCACCCCGGCCCGGAGGAGCTGGTGGTAGAGACGGCGGGTGGCGGCCCTGGCCAAGGGGACGTCGCTCCGCCCCGCCAGGAGCAGCGTCACCTGCACGCCGCGGCGCGCCGCGGCGGTCAGCGAGCGCACCAGCCGGCGGTCGGGCAGGAAGTAGGCGTGCGCCATCTCCACCGTGCGGCGCGCCGCTCCCAGCGCCTTGAGATACCGCCGCCGGAGCGGAAGGCCGCCACCAAGCCCCGAGAGGTGCACGTGGACCGGCCCCGGCGGCGCGCGCAGCCGTTCGCCGCGCAGGCGCCGCCCGAGCCAGGCTGCCACCGGCCCGCCGACCTCCAGCACCAGGTCGAGCCAGGCCGGCTCCTGGGCCTCCACCTCGGGAGCGTGGCCCGGGCCGAGGTGCCCGTACTCGTCGCTGATGTTGACGCCTCCCACGAAGGCCACCTCCCCGTCCACCACCAGGACCTTGCGGTGCAGACGGCGGAACCGGCCCACCAGGAGCGAGAGCACCGGGTGGTAGATGCGCACCTCGCACCCGGCCGCGTCGAGCAGCCCCTGGACGTAGCGGCCGTCGAGCGCCGAGCCCCAGCCGTCGAGGACCACCTCGACCCGCACCCCCCGCTGCGCCGCCGCCGACAGCGCCGCCAGGAACTCCTCCCCCACCCCCTCGCGCCTGAAGGTGTAGGTCTCGAGCCGGATCGACTGCTCGGCCGAGTGGATGGCCTGGAGCATCCGCGGGAACGCCTCCGGCCCCCCGTCGAGCAGCGCCACCCATTGGCCTGGAAGCAGCTCGCCCCGGGCGTCGCGCAGGTGGATGGGCTCGCCCACGCCCGAAGGGTATCGCAGCCGGCGGCGGCCGGAAGCCCGGAAGTGGCGAGACCCTCCGCGGCGGGGGAGGTTTCGCGGTAGGATCGAGGCGGAGGTGGGGCATGAAGCGCATCCTCGTGGCGGTGGATGGCTCGGAGGCCTCGCTCAAGGCGGCCCGCATGGCCGCCGACATCGCAGCGCGCTTCGGCGCCAGGATGACGCTGGCCTACGTGATCCCGCGGCTCCTGCTCCCTCCGGACGTCTACGGCCTCACGCTGGCCGAGGTGGAGCGGGAGCAGCGGGCCCACGCCGACGCGCTGGTGGCCGAGGCGCTGGCGCACCTGGGCCAGTCCGGGGTCCAGGTCGACACGTCGGTGCTCTCCGGGTCTCCCGCCGAGGCGCTGGCCGAGGCGGCGGCGGCCCCGGACGTGGACCTGGTGGCGCTCGGCAGCCGGGGCCGCGGCGCGGTGGCGCGCGTCCTGCTGGGGAGCGTGACCGATCGCCTGGTCCACATCAGCCCCAAGCCGGTGCTGGTGGTCCACTGATGGTCCACGAGGGGAAGCGATGATCGCCGTCGTCGACTTCATGACCCGCGAGCTCGTCACCGTGCAGGAGGTCGACGACCTGGCGCTGGCGGAGTCCATCCTGCGCCTGGGGGGAGTCCGGCACCTGCCGGTGGTTCGGGAGGGCAAGCTGGCGGGGCTGGTGACGCAGCGGGACCTCCTGCGCAGCGGCGCCTCGGGCGGCCCCACCGCCCGCGCCATCATGGTCCGGGACATCATGACCCGCGACGTGACCACAGTCGCCCCCGAGACCTCGCTGGTCCACGCCGCCCGCCTCATGCTCCGGCACAAGTACGGTTGCCTGCCGGTATGCGCGCCCGACGGCCGCTTGCTCGGCATCATCACCGAATCGGACTTCGTACGCTTCGCCGCCGACGTGGTGCAGGACCTGGAGCTGGTCCGCGACGCGACGAGCTCCCGGGGCAGCGCCTGACCTGTCCTGCCACCGGCGCCCGATTTGATTCCCCCCCCATCCGGGCATAGATCATCGCCCGATGGCCGAGAACGTCTTCGAGGAGCTGAAGCGGTACGTCGGCTGGGGGCCGGAGGACGAGCGGGCCCTGCGCGACCTGCACGCCGTGGCCGCGCCGAGCTTCGGCGCCATCGCGAACATCTTCTACGACCGCATCCTGGCCCACGACGGGGCGCGCCGGGCGCTCGGCGGCGAAAGCCAGGTGGGCCACCTCAAGATCACGCTCGCCCTCTGGCTGGACCAGCTGCTGTCCGGCCCCTGGGACCAGGAGTACTTCCTGGCTCGCTGCCGGATCGGCCGCGTCCACGTGCGCATCGACCTGCCCCAACACTACATGTTCGGCGCCATGAACGTGGTCCGGCGCGAGCTGAACCAGCTCGTCGACCGGCACTACCTCGAGCGGCCCGAGGCGCTGGCCTCGGCCCGCCGGGCCGTCGGCAGGATCCTCGACCTGGAGCTGGCGGTGATGCTGGAGACCTACCGGGAGGACCTGCTCGCGCGCCAGGCGCGGGCCGAGCGGCTCGCCACCTACGCGCAGCTGGTGGGCTCGATCGGGCACGAGCTGCGCAACCCACTGGGCGTCATCGAGACCTCGCTGTTCCTGCTCAGGCAGCGCGACGCCGACGGCCGCTCCGCCAAGCACCTCGACCGCATCGCCGACCAGCTCGCCCTCTCCAAGGGCATTGTCGACGGCCTGCTGGACCTCATCCGCGAACGGCCGCTCTCCCGGAGCCCGGTCAGGCTCGCCGAGGTGGTGGCCGGCGCCGCCGGGGCGGTCTTCTTTCCGCCGCAGGTTCGCTTCTCGGCGGAGGGCCTGGAGGGCCTCCCGGCGGTGGAGGGGGATCCCCTCCAGCTCCGACAGGTGCTGGTCAACCTCATCGAGAACGCGGTCCACGCAGCCTCGCCCAGCGGGGAGGTCCGGGTGGCCGCTTCCCGGGGAGAGGGCGCCGTCGAGCTGGCGGTGGAGGACTCGGGGCCCGGGGTGGACCCGGCCACGGCGCGGCGCCTCTTCGAGCCGCTCATCACCACCAAGGCCAGTGGCGTCGGGCTGGGCCTGGCCCTGGTGAAGCGCATCGCCGAGCGCCACGGCGGCAGCGTGCGCTACGAGCCTCGCCCCGGCGGCGGCGCCCGCTTCCTGCTGCGCCTGCCCTGGTGATCGCCATGCGACGCTACCTGGTGGTGGACGACAACCGAGACCTGGCCGAGAACCTGGCGGAGATCCTCTCCGACGAGGTGGCGGAGGCCAGCGTGGCCCTGAGCGGTCCGCAGGCGCTGGAGCTGGTGGGCCGCACCCGCTTCGACGCGCTGGTGACCGACATGCGCATGCCGGACATGGGTGGGGCGGAGCTGGTGCACGCGGTGCGGCGCCTCGACCCGGGGCTGCCGGCGCTGGTGATCACCGGGTACTCCGAGGACCGGTCGCTGGCCGCCGCCCGCCACGAGGGGCTCCTGGCGGTGCTGGAGAAGCCCATCCCCCTGGAACGGCTCCAGGCGCTGCTCGGCGTGGCGCGCCGCGACGGGCTGGTGGCGGTGGTGGAGGACAACCCGTCCCAGGCGGACAACCTCGCCGAGGTACTGGCATCCCGCGGCTTCGCCGCGGTGACGGCGGCCTCGGTCACCGAGACCGACCGGCTCGGCCCGGTGGTCCCCTGCTGCGCCGTGGTCGACCTGCGCATCCCCGGCGGGCCGGACGGCGAGGCCATGCGCCGCCTGGCGGAGCGCTTTCCCGGCCTGCCCCTGCTGGTGGTGACCGCCCACGAGGTGGAGCCGCCCCTTCCCCACCGCGGCCTCTTCCGCAAGCCCTTCGACGTGGCGGCGCTGCTCGAGGCCGTCGAGGCGATGCACGCCGGCCGCGCCGCCGCCCCGCCATGACCCACCCCCACGCCCATGGCGCGCCGCGCGTCCTGGTGGTGGACGACAACGCCACCCTGGTGGACAACCTCATCGAGATCCTCCACGACGCCGGCTACTCGGTCCGCTCGGCCGGGAGCTGCGCGGTGGCGGTGGCCGCGGCGCGCGACGGCTTCGACGTGGCGCTCGTCGATCTGAAGCTGCCCGACGGGGACGGAACGGCGCTGGCGCCCCGGCTCAAGGCGGAGAACCCCGACGGCGAAGTGGTGCTGCTCACCGGCTTCGCCACCCTGGAGTCGGCGGTGGCGGCGGTGCGGGCCGGAGCCTGCGCCTACCTGGTCAAGCCCTGCGCCACCCAGGAGCTGCTGGTGACGGTGGAGCAGGCCATGCGCCAGGTGCGGCTGCACGGCGAGAAGCGGGAGCTGTCCCGCCGCGCCCAGGTGGCCGAGAAGCTGGCGGCGGTCGGGACCCTCACCGCCGGCCTCTCCCACGAGATCCGCAATCCCCTGAACGCCGCCGCCCTGCAGCTCACCGTGCTGGAGCGGCGGGTGCAGCGGCTGCCGCGCGGCGAGCAGCCGCCGCTCCTCGAGCCGCTGCACCTGGTGCGGGACGAGATCAGGCGGCTGGACCACGTGCTGGAGGACTTCCTCCAGTTCGCCCGCCCCCGCGTGTTCCAGCCACGGATGGTGCAGGTGGTGCCGGTGCTCACCAAGGTGCTGGACTTCCTCCACGGCCAGGCGGAGCGGCGCGGCATCCGGGTGGAACGGGACTTCGACGGCTCGCCGGCCATCGCCGGGGACGAGGACCGCCTGCGCCAGGTGGTGATGAACCTGGCGCTGAACGCGCTCGAGGCCACTCCCGACGGCGGCTGGCTGCGCGCCTCCTGCGGCCGGGCCGACCAGGACGGCCTGGTGGAGGTGGCCATCGAGGACAGCGGGCCGGGCGTGCCCGAGGGCATCCGGGACCGCGTCTTCGAGCCCTTCTTCACCACCAAGGCCAAGGGCTCGGGGCTGGGGTTGCCCATCGTCCACGCCATCGTGCAGCAGCACGGGGGAACGATCTCCATCGAGGCGGGGCGCGCCGGCGGCGCGCGCTTCGTCCTCCGGCTTCCGGCGGCAGCGTGATCCTGCCGCTCGGGTCGCCTCGGGCCTCCCCCTCCGGCACGGTCCTCGAGCCGACCACCGCACCCACGGCCGCGACGCGCGACCTCCATGCTCGCGGCGCGCCGGCGAGAGGCGGGCACCGTCCCGAGCCTTTCTGGAGGCGTTCCAGGCGCGTGCTCGCCGTCGCGCAGCGCCGGGGGCGTGGCGCGTCGCGGCGGCGTGACGCCCGGGTGCGGCTCTGCGGATTGTGCCGTCGGGGGAGCCCGAGGCTCGTGGCGACGGTTCATGCTCAGCCGGTGGTCCGGCCCTTCTCCTCGAGTGCCGCCGCCTCGCCTGGCGAGAGTGGCTCCTCGCGCGGCCCGGTGGCGCCCTGGGCGTACTCCTTGAGCCGGTACTGGATCTTGCGCACGCTGATGCCGAGGATCTCGGCCGCCCGCGAGGTGGAGCCGCCCACCATCTCCAGCGTGCGTAGAATTGCCTCGCGCTCGATCTCGTAGAGGGTGGCGCCCGGGATGAGCGCCCCGGGGGCCCGCTCGCGCGGCCGCGCGCCGCGCAAGGTCGGGGGCAGGTCGTCGGACGTGAGCTCCGCCCCCTTGGCCAGCACCGCCGCCCGCTCCACCACGTTCTCGAGCTCCCGCACGTTGCCCGGCCAGTCGTGGCCCAGCAGCGCGTTCAGGGTGCCCGGCGCCAGGCCGCGCACGTCCTTGCCGTAGGCCTTGGCGTACTTCTCCACGAAGTGAGAGACCAGCGCCGGGATGTCGCCCTTGCGCTGCCGCAGCGGCGGCAAGGTCACCGCCACCACGTTGAGCCGGTAATACAGGTCCTCGCGGAACTTGCCGCCCTTCACCTCTCCGGCCAGGTCCCGGTTGGTGGCGGCCACCAGGCGCACGTCCACCTTGATGGTCTGGGTCCCGCCCACCCGCTCGAACTCCTTCTGCTGCAATACCCGAAGGAGCTTGATCTGCAGCGCCGGGGAGATGTCGCCGATCTCGTCAAGGAAGAGGGTGCCGCCGTCCGACAGCTCGAAGCGCCCCTCCTTGCGGCCGACGGCGCCGGTGAAGGCCCCCTTCTCGTGGCCGAACAGCTCCGACTCCAGGAGCGTCTCCGAGAGCGCGGCGCAGTTCACCTTGACGAAGGGCTTGTCGCGGCGGGGCGACTCCTCGTGCAGGGCCTGGGCGATGAGCTCCTTGCCGGTCCCGGACTCGCCCAGGATGAGCACCGTGGCCTTGGTGGGCGCGGCCCGCTTCACCACCTCGTACACGGCCTGCAGCTCCGGGGCGTCGCCGACGATGTTGTGGAAGCGATAGCGCTCGCGCACCCGCTCGCGCAGGGTCTGGGTGTCGCGCTGCAGCCGCAGCTTCTCCAGCGCCTTCTCCAGCACCACCAGTACCGCGTTCACGTCGAGCGGCTTCACCAAGTAGTTCTCGGCGCCGGCTCGCATGGCTTCCACCGCCGCCTCGATGCTGGCGAAGGCGGTCATCATCACGAAGACCGCGTCGGAGCCCTGCTCGCGGGCCTTCTTCAGCAGGGTGATCCCGTCGAGGCGCGGCATGCGCACGTCGGCGAGCACCGCCGCCGGCGCGAACGAGCCGAGCAGCTGCAGCCCCTCCTCGCCGTCGGCGGCCTCCGCGACCTCGTACCCCTCCTCGGCGAGGATGGTCCGCAGCGCCACGCGAGCGTTCTGCTCGTCGTCGACGATGAGGATCCGCTCCTTCGACCCGCGCGGGGCTGGCTTGGTCACCGACATGCCGTTACCCCCGACCGGAGATGAGCCCGCTGCGCAAAGAATGCATGGACCCGCATCTTATGCACGTTTCCCGCCGTCAGCGCCAGCGTTTTCGTACAGGTGAAAGGCGGTCGGTTTCCGATGATTTTCTCAGCAGTTGTCGGCTGCGGTCAGGCGTTGCCGCCGAGCTCGCGCAGGCGACCGACCCGGTCGTAGGGGCGCCAGCGGAAGCGGGCCCCGAGCCTCTCGGCCTCGGCGCGGCACGCGCTCTCGGAGAGCTCCGGCAGCGCCACGAAGCTCGCCTCCACCTCCGGGATGCACCGGAGCGCGCTCGAGGTGAAGCGCCGTGCGGCTTCCCACGCGCCGGCGCCGTACCGGCTCGGGCAGATCCGCGCGTAGGTGGCGGCGTCGGCCGCGTTGAGCGACACCACCACGGCGTCGAGCCCCGCGGCGGCGAGCGCCGGCGGCACGTCGCGCCCCTCGCGCAGGGAGGCGAGGCCGTCGGTGTCGAGCCGCACCCGCGCCACGCCCGCGGCCTTGAGCCGCCGCACGAGGTCGAGCAGCACCGGCAACCGGCGCGTCGGCTCGCCGAGCCCGGTGAAGACCACCTCGGAACGCCGCGCCAGACCGGCCGCCAGGGCGTCGGACCACACCCGCTCGGCCGACGGCGGGCGCTCGAGCCGGAGGTCGAAGCCGCCCACCACCCAGTCTCCGTCCCGGATCTTCGGGCAGAAGACGCAGGCCAGCGTGCAGGCGCTGGTGATGTTCAGGTACAGCGCGTCGCCGAGGACGTAGGCGTGAACGGGAGGGCGCCCGGCGGTCACCGGCGCTACTCAACCCGAGACCGGGCCGCGGTCACTGCACGAGAGGCAGTAGCGCGCCTCGGGGAGGGCGCGCAGCCGCTGCAGCCCCATGGGGCCGCCGCAGGCCAGGCAGGTGCCGTACAGTCCGTCGGCGATGCGCCCCAGGGCGGCGTCGATCTCCCGGATCTCCTGGCGCACGCTCTCGGAGATGGGCTCGGGCGCCGCTTCGTAGTCCGTCCACGGCGAGTCGAGGTCGCCCTCCCGCGACTCGACCTGTCCGCACCGGAGCACCTGCCGGCGCTGCAGCAGCCTGTCTCTGGCCTCTGATTCGATGGCGCTCATGCCCTCGGGGGGTTCTCCTTCTTCACGTTCCATGCCCGCGGGTAAGCGCTGGAGTCACGGCGGGTTGCGCGCGAGAGCGCCCCTTGGGGGCGCGCCGGCTCACGCAGCGATTGCGCCGAGGCACCCACCCCGCGCGTGCCGCGGCTGATCACCGTCAGTCGCTGGCGCGGGCGGGATCGGCGCCGCGACCCCCGCGCCGGAGAAGGGCTGCCAACGCCCGCAGCGCGTCCACGGTCGTGAACAGGCCGACCACTGCGCCCCGGTCCACCACCACCGCCGACCCGTACCTGTGCTGGGCCATGGCCAGCGCGACCTCGTCGAGGGGCGCGTCGGGCCGCACCGCGAACGGCTCCGGGCTCATGGCCTCCCTCACCGTCTCCGACGCGGGGTCCACGGCCCTGAGCGTCTCGAGGAGGTACAGGTCCCGCTGCGAGACCACCCCCACCAGTCGGCCGTCGTCCACCACCGGCAGGTGCCGGATGTTCGACTCGCGCATCGCCTGGCGCGCCTGGGCCAACGTCTGCCCGCTCGAGATCACGCGCGGGCTCAGCGTCATGTACCTCTGGACGGTCTGCCTGGCCATGTCGCCCCCTCTGGTGGCGCGCATCAGAAATCCTGACCACTCGGGTGGCGCGCCACGCGGGTGGGGGTTCCGGGGGAGGCGGCGCCCCACCTCCCCCGGTAGGGCCCGTGCTGCGGAGCAGGGGCGCAAGGTGTCTCATGACTTCTGCGGAGCAGCACTGGCGACAGGATAGCAGTGCGCGCCGGGCCGCCCCTGATCGCCATCACGGTCGTGGGCGGACCCCCCGAGGCCCCAGGCGGGGCCCGCAGGCGTGGCCCGGGCACGAACCAGCCGCTCAATGAAGCCTGGGCAGGCGCGCTCGCCGATGACACCGGCAGCGCACGTCGGAGCGCGACGCGGCCATCCCGGCGCGGTCGAGCTCGCCCTCCGAGATGAGCCCCAGGATGAGACCGCCCGCCATCACCGGCAGGCAGCCCACCTCGAAGTCGGCCATGGTGGCCACGGCGGCCGCGAGGCTCTGGTCGGGGCGGATGGTCATGACCGGCACGCTCATGCAGTCGGACACGAACGACCCGGGCTCCGCCTCCTCCAGGTCGCACCGGCACAGGATGCCCACCAGCGTCCCCTCGTCCATCACCAACTGGTGGTGGGCGCCAGTTTCCTCCGCCAGGCGCAGGGCGTCTTCCACGGTCAGGTCGGGGCCGACCTCAGGCACCATGGTGGTCATGGCCTCGGACACGAACCGCGCCGAGGGTTCGCCGATCACCAGTTCCATGCCGGCCTCTCGACCCTGAAAGGTAGTCAGGCCTGCGGCGGCGGCACCTGCCCGGACAGGTCCCCCCGGAAGCGCGGCGGTTGTCTCGCGCCAGCGCTTGGGCTAGCTTCCGCGAGCCATGGACAAGATCTGGGTCAAGGACGTCAAGGAGGGGGAGCGCCTGAAGGGCGTCTTCCTGGTGGCCCGCAAGGCCATCCCCACCGCCAAGAGCGGCAAGACCTACCTGGCGGTGACGCTCCAGGACAAGACCGGCGAGCTCGAGGCGCGAGCCTTCGAGCGCGTCGAGGATCTGGCCCAGGGCTTCGAGGAGAAGGACTGCGTCGAGGTCGAGGGGCAGATCGGCCAGTTCCAGGGCAAGCCCCAGCTCCGTCTCGAGTCGGTGACCAAGGTGGACCTGGCGGCCCTCGGCGGCGACGCGGCCGACTTCGTCTGGGTGCCGCCGCCCGAGCCCAAGAAGCCGGAGCGGACCGGATACACCGAGGCGGAGGAAGCGCTCTGGAAGGAGCTGCTTGGCCTGCTGGACGCCGTCACCGACCACCACGTGAAGGAGCTCATCGCGGTGTTCCTCGCCGACGAGGACGTGGCCCAGCGCCTGCGCCGCGCCCCGGCGGCGAAGACCGTCCACCACGCCTACCCGGGCGGGCTCCTCGAGCACACCGTGAGCTGCATCAAACTCTCGCACCGGTTGGCCGACCACTACCCGCAGGCGGATCGCGACCTCCTGGTGGCGGGCGCCTTCTTCCACGACCTGGGGAAGATCCGCGAGCTCTCCTACGAGCGCCAGGTGGAGTACAGCGACGAGGGTCGCCTAGTGGGCCACCTGGTGATGACCGCGCAGTGGATCCACGACAAGGCGCGGCGGGTGGGCGTGCCGCGCGACCTGGAGCAGCACGTCACCCACCTGGTCATCGCCCACCACGGGCGCACCGAGTTCGGCTCGCCCAAGCCGCCCCAGACGCTGGAGGCGCTCCTCACCCACTTCGTGGACGACCTGGACAGCCGCTTCAACTCGTGGGTGAACCTCATGGGCACCGCCCCCGGCACGCGCCGCTGGACCGACGCCTCCAACCTGTACGGCCACCACATCTGGCGCGGCGCCCTGCCCACGGTCCAGGCCGAGAAGAAAGGGCCGCCGGCGGATCTCATGACGCCGGTGATCTACGTGCCACGCGAGTCCCAGAACCAGGGCGCCCGGCAGGGACAGCCAGCCCGGAAGAAGCCGCCGCGCCCCGCGCCGCGCCCCGAGGCGCCGCCCGCCGAGGCCGGTACCCCGGCCGCGAAGCCCGAGGGCGCCGCCGCCCCCGAGCCCGCCGAGCGCCCGGATCGGCCGCCCCGGCCCGAGCGGCCCGACCGGCCGTTCCGCCCCGAGCGCGGCGACCGCGGCCCGCACGGCCCCGGCGACCGCGGCCCGCGAGGCGACCGCCGCCCGCGCTACATGGGCCCGCGCCTGCCGGGGGACAAGGGGCCGCAGCCGCGCACCGAGAAGAAGTCGCTCACGCACAACCCCTTCGCGGCCCTGGCGGCCAAGGTGGAGGGAGAGCCGGCCGCCGAGGCGCCGCCCCAGGAGGCGTCGCCCCAGGAGGCGCCGCCCGCCGAGGGCCCGGCTCCCGAGTCCCCCGCCTCCCAGCCGTCGACGGCGGAGGCCGCCGCTCCGGCCGAGGCCGCGCCCGCCTCCGAGGCGCCGGCCCCCGCCCCCGGCGAGGCCGCGCCGGCGGCCGCGAACGAGAGCACGGCGGAGGCCCCGGCTGAGGGAGGGGAGCGCAGCTCCTAATGCTGCAACCTATGGGTATCGATCGGCTTTCAGGCCGCGAAGCGGCCCCGGCCGGGAGTCCGGCCGCAGCAGGGGGGAGGCTCCGGCGGCTTTGCCGACGGAGGGGGGCGGCACGCCCCCTTACGACCATGGCGAGTGCCGCCCGGAGCGGTGAGCTCCGGTCGCGGCACGAGCCGAGGGGCGCCGCGCCGCCGGCCGCCGGATGGGGCGCCACCTTCAGGCGGCTCGGAGCGTCGCCAGGGTCACCTCGGGGGGCGAGTTCACCCGGAAGTCCCAGAAGGAGCTGCCGACCCCGCGGTTCACGTAGAGCTGGATCCCGCCCACCCGGTAGAGGCCCTGGCGGTAGGGCTCGCCGGCCACCAGGTAGGCCAGTGGGGAGACGATGGGGAGGGAGATCTGGCCGCCGTGGGTGTGGCCCGAGAGGCACAGCCCCTGCTGGCCCATGCGGGCCAACTGGCGGGCGGTGGTGGGCGTGTGCGCCAGCAGCAGCCGCGAGCCCTCCGGCGCGCCGCGCAGCGCCTGCTCCGCGTCGGCGTGCTTGGTGTGGCCGTCGTCGATCCCCACCACCGTGAAGGGCTCGCCGCGCAGCGTGAGCGTGGTGTGCTGGTTGCGGAGCACCGCGTAGCCCATGGCCTCCAGCGAATCGGTCGCGCCTTGCGGGTCCACCCAGTGGTCGTGGTTGCCGAGCACCGCCACCGCCGGGGCGGAGAGCCCGGCCAGCAGCTCTCGGACCAGCCCGACTCCGAAGCTGGAGTGGGAGAGGTAATCGCCGGTGAGCGCCACCAGGTCCGGCTCGAAGGCGTTGGCCTCCGCCACCGCGGCGCGGATGCGCTCCGGCGGCGTGTGCGGCCCGACGTGCACGTCCGAGATCTGCGCCACCCTGAGCCCGTCGTGGGCCGGATGCAGCCCGGGGACGTCGAAACGGCGCTCCTCGGCGAGCGGGGCGTCGGCAGAAGCCCCGAGGACCGGGCCGGCGGCGCCGGCGGCCGCGAGCGCCGCGGTGCCGCGGAGGAATTCGCGCCGTCCGAACCGTTCCATGGGGGAGCCCAACCTTATCCGGTCGCGGGACCTTCCTGCCAGGGGGCCGGGGTGGCAGGTTGACGCACCCGGGCCGGGGGACTATCACGGCCGCGTGGTGAAGCTCCTCCAGCCGGCGCCGGAGTTCCGCGCGCGAGCGGTGTCGGGCGCGGGCGAGGTGCGGGAGCTGGCCCTGTCCGACCTCCGCGGCCGCTGGGTGGTGCTCTTCTTCTACCCCGGGGACTTCACGCCGGTGTGCCCCACCGAGATCCGGGAGTTCTCGCAGCGCCTCCCCGAGTTCCAGGCCCTGGCGGCCGAGGTGATGGGCTGCTCGGTGGACTCGGTCGAGTCCCACCGCGCCTGGATCGCCGGCGGGCTCGGGCCGGTGGCAATCCCGCTGCTCGCCGACCCCGACCGATCGATCGCGCGGGCCTACGGAGCGCTGCTCGAGCCGCCGGGCGTGGCGGCCCGGGCCACCTTCGCCGTGGACCCGGCGGGGATGGTGCAGTACGCCGCCTTCCACAACCTGTCGGTGGGTCGCTCGGTCTCGGAGACGCTGCGGGTGCTCGAGGCGCTCCGGAGCGGCGAGCGCACCCCCGCCGAGTGGCGCCCGGGCCAGCCCACGCTCGGCCGGTGAGAGCCGGCACGAGTCGAGCCGCGGCGGCGGCCGCGCCGCCCCGCGCGCGCCCCTCGAAAGCGCGTCCCCTACTTCCCGCCCAGGAGCGAGGCCGGCGAGACGCCCAGCGCCCGAGCCATCTTCTCGACGGTCTCGAGCGGCGGCGACCGCTGGCCGCGCTCCAGCATGGACACGTAGGAGACCGAGATGCCGACCCGGTCGGCGAGCGCCTTCTGCGAGAGCCTCTTCTTGGCGCGGAGCTTCCGCACGTTGCCGGCGAACTTGGTGAGCAGGTCCATCACTGACAGTTTCTAGCAGGCCGCCACGGCCGGTGGACGGCCTTTTTGGGGGTCCACGGATTTTCGGGTACCGCCCGCCTCCGGGGTAGGATCCATGCATGCTCCAGGGCGACCTGGCCACGCTGCCGCTCCCCGACCTTTTCCAGTGGGTGGACGCCGCCCGCCGCTCCGGCGTGGTCGAGATCGAGCCCGGCGACGGTCCGCCCTTCTGGGTGGAGGTGCGCGACCGGCGGGTGGTGAGGGCGGCGCGCCCACCTGCCGGCGGCGGGCTGGCCAGCCTGTCGGGCTGGGCGCTGCCCACGCCTCCCGAGAGCCTCTGGCCCGAGGCGGTCCACGACCGGCTGGTGGACCTGTTCCTGGGCCCGGGGGTGGGGCGCTTCTCCTTCGCGGAGGACGCCTCCGGCTTCGACGACGGCGTGGCCCTCGACCTTCCGGTGAACCAGCTGGCGCTGGAGGGGCTGCGCCGGCTCGACGAGTGGCCCCGCCTCGACAAGAGCTATCCCAGCGAGGCGGCGCTCCTGCACGCCGACGGCGACGGGCCGGCGCGCACGCCGGGACTGGCGGCGGTGCTGGAGGCGGCGCGGCGCCGCCTCTCGCTGGCCGAGGCCCGCCTGGCGCTGGTGCTCTCCCGGCCCTCGCTGCTCAGGCGCGTCGAGGCGCTGCGGGAGGCCGGCCTGGCCCACGTGGAGGGGGCGGCCACCGAGGCCGACCCCATCGCCAGGCTGGTCGACCAGGCCCAGGCGCTGGTGCGCGAGCGCCAGTTCGACGAGGCGGCGCACGTCTTCAAGGCCCTGCTCACCGCCGACCCCTCCGACCGGAGGGTGCGTGTTCTATTGAGGGAGGCGGAGCGGGAGCACCTGGCGGCGCTCTACGAGGAGCTCTCGCCCGTGGCGGTGCCGGTGCTCCTGGGGGGGCCGGCGAGCCTGGATTCCGCAGCCGGCCGGCGCCTCTCCCCGGCCGATCGCGAGGTGGCCGAGCGGGTGAACGGCCGCTGGGACGTGGCCTCCATCGCGCTGGCGTGCCCGCTGCGGGAGGTGGAGACGCTCAAGGTCCTCCGCAAGCTCTTGCGGCTCGGGCTGGTGGACCTGGCCGGCCGCTAGTGCCGCGACCGGAGCATTCTGCTCCGGGCGGCACTAGCCTCTTTTGTCAGGGGGCGTGCCGCCCCCCTCCGTCGGCAGAGCCGCCGGAGCCTCCCCCAGCTACGGCCGGACTCCCGGCCGGGGCCGCTTCGCGGCCTGAAGCCGATCGATACGCATGGGGCGCAGCACTAGGACCCCAGCCGCTCCGCCTTCACCCGCGCCGCCACCAGCACGTAGAGCGCGAAGAGCGCCTCCCGCTCGCCGAGCCCCTGGTCGGGCTTGCCCGCCAGGCGGCACAGGCGCAGGTACTCGGCGCCGTCGAGGCCCAGGAGCGCCGCGCGGGCGGTGGGGGCCTCGTCGCTCACCGGCAAGGACTGGAGCAGCTCGGCCACCGCCTGGGCCGCGGAGCGCACCGCCAGGCCGTAGGTGCGATCGCGGATGGCCATCTCCACGTCGGCCACCTCGGTCCCGGCGCCCGGGAAGAGGCGGGCCAGGGAGAGGTCGAGGCGGGCGCCGCGGTCGGGCCTGGGCAGCGCCACGCCCGGCGCCGGCGTGGGGACGGCCTCGGCGGCGGCCTCCAGCTCGTGGGCGATGCCCTCCGGGACGGCGCCCGCGGGGGGGGCCGGCGCGGCGGGGCGCTGGGGCTGGCGGGCCTTGAGGTCCACCACCACCAGGCGGGTGATCTCCCTCAGCGCCGCCATGACGTTGTCGCCGCGCGAGGCCACCGTCTCCAGCTCGGGCGCGCCGCCGCCGTTCAGGTCGGAGCGCATCTGCTCCAACGGCATGGCGCCGGGGAGGTCGCGCTTGTTGTACTGGACCACCAGCGGGAAGCGCGCCAGGTCGATCCCCAGCTCGGCCAGGTTGGTCCCGAGGTTCTCCATCGACTCGAGGTTGGAGTCGCGGGCCTGTGGCTGCGAGTCGGCCACGAAGACCACCCCGTCGGCGCCGTTCAGGACCAGCTTGCGGGTGGCGTCGTAGAAGACCTGGCCGGGCACGGTGTAGAGCTGGAGCCGGATCTTGAGCCCGCGCACGTGCTCGATCTTCACCGGCAGGAAATCGAAGAACAGCGTGCGGTCGCCCTCGGTGGAGAGGCTGATGAGCTCGCCGCGGCTCTGCTCGCGCACCGCCTTGTAGACGTGGCGCAGCGAGGTGGTCTTCCCCGACATCGCCGGGCCGTAGTAGACGATCTTGGCCGAGATCTCGCGCGAGAGCGGGTTGATGATCGACACGCCCGGGATTGTATCGGAGGGGCGGGGGGCTCCAAAGGCGGCGGCCCGGGGCGCCGATATCGTCCCGGCGACCTTCGGCCGGCGGCGCCGCGGTGCGGCGGCCTGCCCCTGCGCGACGGACGCAGGGCCGGACGGCGGTGCGTCGCTCGGCCCGGGCCCGGCCGGCGGCGTGCCGGGCTGTCGGGCAAAGCCGAGTGGTGGCGGGGGCTTCACGCGGAGCGCCGCCTGGCACCGTCGCTGCACCTCGAGCCGGCATGAGCGAGACCGAGACCTTCGAGGACATCGCCCGGCGGGCCGCCGCCGGGGGCGCCGCCGGCGAGTGCGCCCTGGAGGCGGTGGAGCTGGAGCGCCGCGCGGCGCTCCTGCCGCGAATGCGCTCCGAGGCGCTCCTGCGGGCCGCCCGTGGCCTGCGGCTGGCCCACCGGTTGCTCCGGCCTCTCGCGCCTGCGGCGCGGTCCGAGGCGCGAGGCTTCACCCGCGCCGGCCGGCGCGGCGCCGTCGTCGCCGGTCACCTGGCCCTGGCCCAGGGACGCCCGGCCCACGCCGAGCTCATCGGCGAGGGGCTGCACGAGGCCGCGCCGCGCCACCCCGTCGGCCTGCGGCTCATGGGGCAGGCGCTCCTGGCCCAGGGCCGGTACCGGCCGGCGGTACGGGCCTTCCACGGCGCGCTGGCGCTCGACCCCGGCGACGGCTACGGACGCACCCTCCACGCCGAGGCGCTCTGGCTGGCCGGCGACCGGGAACTGGCCCTCGGCGCGCTGGCGGCGGTGAGGGAGGGCGGCGGGCCGGCGGCGGCGCTGGCGGTGGCGCTCCTGGAGGCCTTCGAGAGCGGAGCCATCCCGGGGCGGCTCCCCGGGGACAGATGGGCCTCGCCGTGATGGCCCGGGTGGAGCCGGGCGCGGGGAGGGCGGGGGCGCTCGAGGCGCGGCGGGAGGCGAGGGGATTCGGCGAGCACCTGGAGGCGGCACGGAAGGCGGCGGGGCGGGAGGCCGGGGCCGCGTCGGCGCGCCGCGCCGCCCTTGCCGTCGAGGCCGGAGCGGAGGTGGGAACGAGCCCAGGCGTGGCCCTGTCGCGGCGGCGCGCGCAGGCCGACGGGCTCGACGAGGGGCTCATGCTGCGGCGGCGCCGGCTCGACTTCGCGGAGCGCGCCGGCGACGAGCGCCGGGCCGAGGCGCCGTCCGCCGCCGGGGCCGCGGTCCCAGGTGGCGGCGCGCGCGAGGCCACCGCCCCGGTGCCCCGCGCCGCCGACCTCGCCGCGGCGGTGGAGAAGCTGGCGGCGGCGGTGGAGCGGCGCGACCGGGCGGCGGGACCGGAGCTCTGCCTGGACGTCGGCGGCCAGCTCTCGGTCCGGCTCGCCGGAGGCCAGAAGGGGATCGAGGTGGTCTTCGCCGGTGAGGCCCGCATGGCGCGCCTGGCCCGGGCCGAGCTGCCGGAGGTGCTGGCCCGCCTGCGCGAGCGCGGCATCGCCGTCTCACGGGCCGAGGTGCGAGTTGGCGCCGCGGCCGGCGGGCCCGGCGCGTTGACGGCCGGGGAGCCCTCCGCTACAAGTGCCCTCCGGCACGGCACCGTCGCCAAGTGGTAAGGCAAAGGTCTGCAAAACCTTCATTCCCCGGTTCGAATCCGGGCGGTGCCTCCAGAATCATCAGCGGCCCCGGCGGATGGGGTTCAGGCCGCCGAAGGCGTCGAGGCGGCAGGCCATCACCACCTGGAAATAGCCCAGCCCGACGCCGCCGTTGGCGGCGGCGTCCATGGCGGCCGAGGTGCGCTCGAGCCGCAACCCGGTGCCGGCGAACCACCACCCCACGGCGGCCGCCGACTCGAGGCCCAACCCATCGAGGACCTCGAGGGTCTTCCGGGCGCCCATGGTCCTGGCGGTGAAGCGAGGCGTGTACCCCGGCAACGCCACCTGCGGCTGGCAGAACTCGCCGGAGCAGGGCGGCGGGGGCGCGGCCTCGTCGGGGGGGAGCGGGCTCGCGAGCGGAGACGGCCGGGCCGCCCGTCCGGCCGCCGCCTGGAGCGAGGCCTGGTGGAGCCAGGCGGGCGACTGCGCGGCCCCGGCGCCGAGCGTCAGGACCAGCAGCGCCGCCAGCTCGTGCATGGGCGGGACGCTACCAGACTCCCCGTGGAAGGCCGCAAGAGGCCGGGGTAGGCGTTCGGCGACAGGTCACCGCGGGAGCGCACCCCCTTGCTCTCGCAGTGAAGTGCACCCGCAGGGGCTCGGTATTTTCCCTACGGCCCGATCCGTGGTTTCCTCGGGACCCATGTCCCAGCCCGCTCCCCTGCGGTCCGAGGAAGCCGTCGCCCGGACCCCCTTCCCGCGCGTCTTTTGGGTCGCCAACCTCGTCGAGGTGCTGGAGCGCTTCGCCTACTACGGCATCTACGTCGGCTTCGGCATCTACATGGAGTCGCTGGGCTACTCGCGCGGGCAGCTGGGAATCGTCCAGTCCGTCTTCCTCTTCCTCTCCTACGTCACCCCGGTGGTGTCGGGGACCTTCGCCGACCGCTTCGGCTTCAAGAAGGTCCTCATCGTCTCCTACCTGGCCTACCTCCCGTCGATCCTGCTGCTCATCCTGACGCGGTCCTTTTCGGGGATCGCGCTCACCATGCTCTCCATCGGCCTGGCGGCCGGCATCTTCAAGCCGCTCATCTCGGGCACGGTGCGGGCGGTGACCGACAAGACCAACAAGACCCTGGGCTTCGGCATCTTCTACGCCATGGTCAACGTGGGCGGCTCCTTCGGGCCGCTGGTGGCCGGGCGGCTGCGGGCCATCTCCTGGGACTGGGCCTTCGCCGCCAACGCGGCGGCGGTGGTGGTGATGCTCCTCATCACCGTCTTCTTCTACGAGGAGCCGCCCCGGCAGATCGAGGGCGTCACCCTGGGGCAGAAGGTCAGGGAGATCGGGGTGGCGCTCTCGGATCTCAAGTTCGCCGCCTTCCTGGTGATCCTGGGGCTCTTCTTCTGGCTGCCCTTCTGGGCCTTCTTCAACCTGTGCGCCGTGTACGTGGACCGGAACCTGGACACGGCCCGGCTCTACCTGTCGCTGCGCGACGTCCTCGGCGAGACCGCGGCGGGCTTCGTCTCCCAGTCCCGCGACGGGACGCCGCGGCTCCTGGGCGAGGCCATCAGCCACACCGGCTACATCATCATGATCCTGCAGGTGGCGGTGTCGCGGTTCTTCGAGAAGCGGGCGGCCATCCCGTCGTTCATGCTGGGCCTGGCGGTGGCCGCCGCCGGGTTCGCCGTCATCGGCCAGGCCCGGGTGGGAGACCCGGCGCTGGTGTTCCTCGGCATCTTCCTCTTCGCCTCCGGTGAGATGATCGCCTCCCCGCGAATCCAGGAGTACATCACCTGGATCGCGCCCAAGGAGAAGGCCGGCCTCTACATGGGCTCGAACTTCCTGGCCACCGGGATCGGCGGGGCCCTCTCCGGCGTAGTCTACACCTCCGGGCTCTACGGCTGGCTGCGCGACCTGGGCCGCCCTGAGGTGGTCTGGTACGTCATGGCGGCCCATCTCGCGCTGGGGGTGGCCGTCATCGCCGCCTTCGTGAAGGTGGCGGGCGAGTTCAAGGAGCAGGAGGCGTAGCGCCCCCGCTTCACCGCCGGCGCTCGAGCCAGGCCGGCCGGCCGAAGGCGTCGATGCGCCAGCGGAACAGCACCTGGAAGTGGGCCACGCCCTCGCCTCCCCCGTTCGCGGCCGCGTCCATGGCCGCCGGGGTGTAGTCGAGGCGCACCCCGGTGGCGGCGAGCCACCAGGCCGCGGTGGCCACCGGCTCGAGCTGGACGGCGTCGAGGGCCTGCAGGGCGAGCTGGGTGCGCGCGCCCCGGATGCTGAACTGGGGCTCGTAGCCGGGCACGGCCACCTGGGGCTCGCACACGTCGCCCGCGCAGGGCGGCGGTCCATCGCCCTTGTCGACGCCGGCCGGCGCGGCGAGCGGCGCCGGCTGGACCGCCACGCCGGCGGCGGCCCGGACGGCGGACTGTCGCAGCCAGGCGGCAGGCGCCGAGGCACTTCCGACGTCGAGCGCCAGCACCAGCAACGCCGCCAGTCCCTGCATGCCACGAGGTTTACGTCTGGCCCCAGGCGCCCGCAACGCCCGGGTGGGCAAAGGGACCCATATCCCCTGGCCCGGCCGCGGCCCCGCCGCTACCTCTCCGGGGTGGCCGATCTCTGCCAGTACTGCGGCGCCGACCTCGCGGCCAGCCCTCCGACGCGGGAGACGGGCTGGCTCTACGGCCTGGAGTGCAGCCGCTGCCCGCCGGGGCGGCGGCGCTCGCTGGTGCTGGCGCGCCCGTCCCCGGCGGCGTCGCTCGAGTGCCCCGACTGCGGCGCCCGGGTGGAGCCCTCCGACGCGCACCCCGACGTACTTGTGGTGAAAGAGGTCACCTACGACGTCTGCCCGGCCTGCGGCGCGCGCTGCGGGGTAGCCGCGGTGCGGAAGCTGCGGGACGTGTCGGGCGGGACCATGTGAGGGCGGCTCGGTGTCGCCTCCGGCCAGCGCGTCGCCACGGGTCGCCTCGGGCCTCCCCCTCCGGCACGTCCTCGGGTCGCGCCCGGGCCTCGCTCCGGCGGCGCGTGTCCTCGGGTCGCGCCCGGGCCTCCCCCTCCGGCACGTCCTCGCGCCGGGCACGTGATCCACGGCCGCGACGCGCGGCCCGATCGTCGCGGCGCGCCGGCGAGAGGCGAGCACCGTCCCGAGCTCTTCTGGAGAAGTTTCAGGCGCGTGCTCGCCGTCGCGCACCGCCGCGCGCATGGCGCGTCGCGGCGGCGCGGTGCCCGGGTGCGGCGCTGCGGATTGTGCCGTCGGGGGAGGCCCGGGCGCTCTGGATCTCGAATCGAAAGGTGGCCCGGTCTCGCCAGAGGCCGCCGCCACAGCGCCGCACTCGAGTCCGGCGGTGGCCGCGCGGCGCCGCGAGCGCCAGGGTCGCGCGGCGAAGCCTGTCTGAGCCTCCGCGCCGCGAAGCGAAGCGCGGAGGCGAGTTCTGCAGCCGCGCCGTGCGCTCCCTGGCCGCGCCGCGCGGCCGTGGATTCCGTGCTCGGCGCGAGGACAACGGCCGAGGGCGAGACCGGGCCGCCGTCCAGCGATCGAGCGCCTCCACCGTGCCGGAGGGGGAGGCCCAAGGCGACCAGAGGACCGCCGGGGGCGAGGCCCGGGCGCGCTCACCTCCCCCCGAAGAGCTGGCGCGACTGGGACGCCAGCGCGTCCGGGTCGAGCACGGTCACGGCGTTCCCGCCCACGCTGACCACCCCGCGCGCCACCGCCCCGGCGCCACCGCGCTCCGGGGGGCCGAGCGCCTCCACTCCCAGCACCCCCTCGATGAGCAGGCCCAGGGCGCGTCGATCGCGGTCCAGCACCACCACCTGCCCCTGGCCCGGCGCCAGCGCCTGCGGGGGCAGACCCACCAGCGGCGCCAGGTCCACCACCACCACCACCCGCCCGCGCAGGTTCATGGCCCCCCGCACCGCCTCGCCGGTCCTGGGCACGCGGGCGAAGGGCGGCTGGGGATTGACCACCTCTCGCACCGCCTCCAGCGGCAGGGCGAAGCGCTCCCCCCCGGCGCGGAAGAGAACGTGGCGCGGGTCGGCGCTCATGGCCACTACCCCTCCACGACCGGCGCGGCGAAGCCGCGCCCGCGCGCGGGTGCGCGCGCTGCGGGGGTGGGATGAGCTGGCGAGCGTAGGGGCTGGCGGAAGAGCCAGCCCCGGAGCGAGCGGGGGGGCCGCAGGCGCAGCCGAAGGCCCCCTCGGCAGGAAGACGCGGCCCGCCCCGTGGCGATCCGTCTGGACCATGGCGCGATTCGAGACACCGCAGGTGCTCTCGAATCGCGAACCATGGTTCAGGCCCGGTCGAGGCGGAAGCGCGACACCACGCTCTGCAGCTCGAGGGAGAGGTTCAGGAGCTCCTGGGCCGCGCTGGCCATCTGGGAGACGGCGGCAGTCTGCTCCACGATCACCTTGCGCACCTGCTCGGTCGAGGTGGCGTTGGAGGTGGCCACGTCGGAGATGTGGTCCATGGCCTGGACCATGTCGGCCGAGCCCTGCAGCTGGTCGCGCGCCGCCTGGGAGATGACCTTCACCTTGTCGGCCCCGGTGGCGGCCACGGTGGCGATGGCATCCAGGCCGCGGATGATGCCGTCCAGGTCCTCGCGGCCCTCGCCCAGCTCGGAGACCGAGGCCCGCATGGCCTGCACCACGCTGGCGGCGCGGGTGGAGATGTCGGCGGCGACGCTGGAGATCTGCTCGGCGGAGCGCCCGGCCGACTCCGCCAGCTTGCGGACCTCCTCGGCCACCACCGCGAAGCCCCGGCCGTACTCGCCGGCACGGGCGGCCTCGATGGTGGCATTCAAGGCCAGGAGGTTGGTCTGCTGGGCCACCGAGGTGATGGCCTCCACGATCTTGGTGATCTCCTTGGTGCGCTCGCCGAAGGCGAACACCTGCTCGCTGGCGGCCTCGATGCGGGCGAACACCTTCTTCACCTTCTCGCCGGCGAGCCGGGCCGCCTCGCCGCCGCTGGCGGCGCCGGAGGAGGTCTCGGCCGAGGCCCGGGCCGCCTCCTCGGCGCTGCGGGCGGTGCGCTCGATGGAGGCGGCGATGTCGCCGATCACCTTGGAGGTGCGCTCTACCAGCCCGGACTGCTCCTCGGCGCCGCCGGCGATCTTCTCCATGGAGCGCGCCACCTCGTCGGTGGAGGCGTTCACCTCCTCGGCGCTGGTCTGCAGCTCGTTGGCGCTGTCGGCCACCGACTGGGCGGTGCGCTGGATGCGCGACACCAGGTCCCGCAGGTTCTCCTGCATGGTGCGGATGGCCTCGGTGAGGTCGTCGATCTCGTCGTGGAGGTTCTTCTGCTCCTCGGAGAGGACGCTCTTGGAGAGGTCGCCGCGGCTGATCTCCACTGCCGAGGCCTTGAGCCGGACGATGCGGGAGACGCGGGCGATGGCCACGGTGAGGCCCCAGCCCATGGCGATGGTGAGCCCGAGCACGATGGCGGCCGGGCCGAGCCTGCCCGGCACCCGGTCGAAGATGGCCGGGATGGCGAAGAGCAGCACCACGCCCACGATGAGGTAGGAGACCAGGATCTTGACCTGCAGCGAGACGGTGAGCGCGCCGGGAGGGGCGGGGATGGGGCGGGAGGGCGCCTCGGCGGCGCGGCCGCGCAGGGCCACCAGGTGAGGCGAGGCGTCGCTCCAGCGCGCCGAGGGGCGCGTCGACGGTCGATCTCCCGGAACGCCTCGTGCCACGAAGAACCCCTTGCGCCGAAGACGCCCATCCGCCGGGCGTCGTCAGATCCTACGTCCTCGGCGCCTCAAGTCAAAGATGGCCCGCCCCCGATCAAGTGGTCGTGCCCTGCCCGGCGCGGCCGGTAGCGCCCGCCGCCCGGGCCGACCAGCCGCACCCCGCGGCCCGCCACCACCGACCCCACCGCCGTGAGCCGCGTCCCCGCCCGCCGCGCCGCCGCCAGGGCCGCCCCGAGCCGGCGCGGCGGCACGGTGCAGAGGAGCTCGTAGTCCTCCCCGCCCGAGACGGCGGCCGCCCACGGATCGCGGGCGCGGCCCGCGGCCGCCCGGTAGGCCGGGGAGAGGGGCAGCGCTGCCAGCCGCACGCTGGCGCCGACTCCGGAGGCGCGGCACAGGTGGCCGAGGTCCTGCAGGAGCCCGTCGGACACGTCGATGCAGGCGGTGGCGATCCCGCCGAGCGCCCGGCCCAGCTCGAGCCGGGGCCGGGGGCGGCGCTGCCGGGTCCGGAGCGCCGCGGGCGCGCCCGGCGCCAGGCCCAGCGCCGCGTCCCCCAGGGTTCCGGAGACCAGCACCGCGTTGCCGGGCCGGGCCCCGGCCCGGGTCAGGGGCCGGCGGGCCGCCCCGGCCACGGCCACGGTGAGGGAGAGGTCCCGGGCGCGGGTCACGTTGCCGCCCACCACCGCCATCCGGTGGCGCCGGGCGCAGGCGGCCAGGCCCCGCCCCACCCGGACCAGCCAGTCCGGATCCCGGCCGCGCGGCGTCGCCAGGGCCACCACGGCCCACAGCGGGCGTCCGCCCATGGCGGCGAGGTCGGAGAGGTTCACCGCCAGCGCCTTCCAGCCGACGTCCTCGGGGGCCCAGCCGCGGCGGAAGTGCACCCCTTCCACCACCGCGTCCACGGTCAGGAGCAGGCGCTCGCCGCGCGGCGGCTCGAGCACCGCCGCGTCGTCCCCGATCCCGAGCCGGACCCCCTCGCCCCCCGCCGGGAGTCCGCGGGTGAAGCGCTCGATGAGCTCGAACTCGCCGACGGGCCGCCTCATTCGCCGCCGGCGCCCGCCGGCGCCGCCGCCCGTCGGCCCCGGCTCATCGGCCGGCCGCGGCCGCGCTCCCGCCGGGCTTGGCGGAGGGGGCCGCCACCGCGCCCTCGGCGCCCCTGCCCGTGGGGGCCACCGCCGCCGCCACCGCCCGCAGCGGCAGCACCATGGTGAAGGTGGTGCCCTTCCCCGTCTGCGACTCGACGCTGACCTCGCCGCCGTGCGCCTCCACGTAGCTCTTCACGATGGCCAGGCCCAGTCCGGCGCCGCCGTACTCCCGGGTCGAGGAGCTGTCCACCTGGTAGAAGACGTCGAAGACGCGCGGCAGGTGGTCGGCGGCGATGCCGATGCCGCTGTCGGCCACGGTGAGCCCCACCCGGTCGGCGGGGAGCGGCTTGCCGTCCAGGGTCACCTGGCCGCCGGCGGGGGTGAACTTGACGGCGTTGTTCACGAGGTTGATGAGGCACTGCCTCACCTTCTCCCGGTCGCAATACACCCGCGGCAACGGCGTCGGCTCCCAGGTCACCTTGAGCCCCTTCTTGCGGGCCAGCGGCATCACCGTGGCCACCGCGTCGCGCATCACCTGCCCCAGGTCCACCTCCTGGATGACCAGCTTCACCCGGCCGGCCTCGATCTTGGAGATGTCGAGGATGGAGGTGATGAGCTGGAGCAGGCTCTCCCCCTTCTCCATGATGATGCCCAGGTACTCGCGCTGCTCGCCAGTGAGCGGGCCTCCCAGCCCCTCCAGCATCATCTCGGAGTAGCCGATGACGCTGGTGAGCGGCGTGCGGAGCTCGTGGCTCATGGTGGCGAGGAAGTTGGACTTGAGCCGGTCCAGCTCCTTCAGGGCGCGGTAGGACTCCTCGATCTGCCGGTTCTTGTCCTGCAGCTCGCGGTAGCTCTCCTGCACCGCCTCGATGTGCAGGCGGGCGGTGAGCAGGTTCTTGTGGCCGGTGAAGACCAGCACGTCCAGGAGGTCGGCGAAGTGCTTCAGGATCTTCTCCGCCATGGGCTGCGATACGCGGCGGATCTTCTGCATGTAGCCGGCGGCCGACCGCTCGTCGAAGTCGCTGGAGATGGAGGTGAGGCTGCTGGGCAGGCTCACCAGGTCCTCGGGCACGAACGGCCCGAAGACCACGCGCCCCACCGTGTCCCCCTCGTAGAGCACCGGCTGCACCACGTAGCGGCACCCCGAGAAGCAGTTGAAGGTGGTGGGGACCGCCTCCTCGGCCACCGGATCGCTCTTCACCCGCCCCACGGTGGCGATGCACTGGGAGCGCCCGTCCGGTTTCTGCCAGATGTAGCCGCAGAAGTCGGCGTTTCCGACCTTCACGTCCACCAGCTTGTTCCCGGCGGCATCGAAGACCTTGAGCCCGATCCGGTAGAGCTCGGCGAAGGACTGGCAGACCTCGGTGAAGCTCTTGAGGTCGAGCAGGTCCCCGAGCGGGATCTGGGCCTGCAGCACCGACGGGGGGAGGGTCATCGCAGGGCCCCCGCCGGCGGCGCGCCTCCCATGGGGGGCGGCCGGACGCCGCGCATGTCGACGTGCGCGAAGACCAGGCCCAGGAACTCCTGCTCGCTGATCCTCCAGCGGGCGCCCAGGCCCAGCCGGTGGTCCAGGTTGCGGTAGGTGAGCTGCAGCAAGGCGTGCAGCGTCTCCAGCACCCCCTCGCCGCGGATGGCCACCGCCGGCACCACCACCGGGTTCACCACCTGCCGCAGGTCGGCGAAGTCGTCGTCCCGCAGGTCGGGCAGGTCCATCTTGTTCTTCTGGATGACGATGGGCAGGGTCCTCGGGTCGAGCCCGTTCGCCTCCAGGTTCTTCAGCATGTTGTTCCAGTAGGCCAGCGTGGAGGCGGCCTCGGAGCGTCGGCCGTCGGCCACGAAGGCCACCGCGTCGGTGCCCTGCAGCACGATGCGCCGGGTGGATTCGTGCATCACCTGGCCCGGCACCGTGTACAGCTTCAGCTTCACCTTGACGCCGCCGGCGGTGCGGAAGAACACCGGCATCATGTCGAAGAAGAGGGTCCGGTCGTCCTTGGTGTCGAGCGTCATGAGCCGCCCGCGCACCTTGGGATCGATCTTCTGGAAGAGCGCCTGGAGGTTGGTGGTCTTCCCCGAGAGCGCCGGGCCGTAGTAGACGACCTTGACCGCGAGCTCGCGGGTCTCGTTGTTGATCTGGACCATGAAGTCGTCCCGGGTCTCGAAAGTGTAGCGCCGGCGCGGACCGCAAAGCTAGCTCATGGCGAAAACCGGGCGCCGGGCCTCGGGCTTCAAGAGCAATCCACCGCGTCCCAAGCGGCAGTGCCCGAAGCCTGAGGCCCGACGCCTGAAGCCTGTGTCACGTGCGCTCCCTGCGCCACCACCGCCCGGCCTCCTCGGCCGAGCGCAGGAGGGGGCACTCGGGAAGGGTCGCCAGGAAGGCGCGCCCGTAGCCGCGGGTCAGGAGGCGCGGGTCGAGCACCGCCACCAGGCCGCGGTCGGCCCGGCTGCGGATGAGGCGGCCGAACCCCTGGCGCAGCGCCAGGGCCGCCGCCGGCACTTGAAGCTCGGCGAAGCCGTCCCGTCCCGACTCGGCCAGAGCCCGGATCCGCGCCGCCACCACCGGGTCGGTGGGCGGCGCGAAGGGCAGCCGGTCGATCACCACCAGCGACAGCGCCTCGCCGGGGACGTCCACTCCCTCCCAGAAGCTCTGGGTGGCGAAGAGCACCGAGGGCTCGCGCCGGAACGCCTGGAGCAGTCGGTGCTTGGGGCGCTCGCCCTGGAGCAGGAGCTGCCAGGGCAGGTCGGGGAGCGCGTCGCGCAGGCCCAGCATGTTGCGCACCGAGGTGCAGAGGACGAAGGCCCGCCCTCCGGTGACCTCGCACAGCTGGCGCACCGCCCGCGCCGCCGCCTCGAGAAAGGCCGGGTGGTTGGGGTCGGGCATCCCCTCCGGCGCCACCAGCGCCGCCTGGCGCCGATAGTCGAAGGGACCGGGGTAGCGGGCCTCGACCACGTCCAGCTCGGGCAGCAGCCCCACCTGGCGCCGGAAGTAGTCGAAGCGCCCCTGGGCGGCCAGGGTGGCGCTGGTGAAAATCGCGGTGTCGAGGCGGCGGTAGAGCCGGTCGGCGAGCTCCGCGGCCACGTCGATGGGGGAGGCCCGCAGGAACACCCCGCGCCCGCGCGCCTCGGCGAAGTACACCCGCGAGGGCTCGCGCATGGCGGTGACGGCCGCCAGCTCAACCCGGAGCTCCCCGGCCCGCCGGGCCACCGCCGCCAGCGATGGGGTGGGAGCCTCGGCGAACCGCTCCCGGACGCCCTCCAGCGCCTCGTCGAGGCGCTGCTGGTCGCGCCGGAGCGGCTCCAGGATGTCCTCGGTGAGCGGCCCGCGCACGTCCTCGTCGCCCGCTCGCCGGTCGCCGCCGCGGCGGGGCCCGGCGCCGCGCAGCGCCCGCCCCACGCCGCCGAAGAAGCGCTCGGCTGCCTTGCGCGCCCCCTGCGAGGCGGCCTTCACGAGCTGGACCAGGTCGGGGCGATCGGCCACCGCGCGCTCGGCGTCGCGGCACAACTCCTCCACCCGGTAGCTCGAGACCTGGAGCCCGAAGTACTCGGTGGCCACGTCCTCGATGGCGTGGGCCTCGTCGAAGATCACCGCCTCATGGTCGGGGAGCACCTCCACCCCGGCCCGGGAAGTGCGCATGGCGAGGTCGGCGAAGAAGAGGTGGTGGTTCACCAGCACCAGGTCGGCCTGGGCTGCCCGGGCCCGGGCCCGGGTGACGAAGCACTCCTCGTACTGCCGGCACTCCCGGCCCAGGCAGGTGTCGCCGGTGGCCGAGACCTCGCGCCAGGCGGACCAGTCGTCGGGGAGGTCCACCTCGGAGCGGTCGCCCGTGGCGGTGGTCCGGGCCCAATCCCGAAGCACTGGCCAGAGCGCGCCCTCCTGGCGCGAGGCGAAGGTGGGCGCCCGCGCGAAGGCATCGCCGCGCTCCAGGCACCAGTAGTTGGCGCGCCCCTTGAGCATGGCCGCCGAGAACTCGAGGCCGCACCGCTCCCGGAGCAGCGGCAGGTCCCTCTGCCACAGCTGCTCCTGCAGCGTCTTGGTGGCGGTGGAGATCACGATGCGCCGCCCGGAGAGGGCGGCCGGCACCAGGTAGGCGAGGGTCTTCCCGGTCCCGGTCCCGGCCTCGGCCACCAGGTAGCGCCGGTCGCGGAGGGCCTCGGCCACCGCCTCGGCCATGGCGAGCTGGTCGGGCCGCTCCTCGAAGCCCGGGAGCGCCCTCGAGAGCGGGCCGCGCCGCCCCAGCACCGCCGCCAGCGCCGCTCGTTCCCGCTCGCCCACTCAGCCCCTCGCTAGCGACAGGAGCCGCCACGCCATCCAGCCCGCCGCCAGCGCCACAGCTCCGATCATCCCGGCCAGGACCGCCCAGCGGTAGGCCTTGGACGACGGCCGGGGCGGCGAGAACCGCGGCAGCTGGGACAGCCCCTGCGCCGTGGCGCGCCGCAGGATCTCGTCGCGCCAGCGCAGCGCGACGGCGTCGCCGGGCCGCTCCGAGAGGACCTGCCGGTAGCGCGAGCCCGCCCCGGCCAGGCCGTCGAGGTCGGCGAAGCGGGCGAGGTAGGCCCGGTGGGCCTCCTCGTCGTCCCAGCGGGAGAGGAGCGCGGACCAGGCGGCGTCGTCGGGCGAGCCCTCACCCTCCGGGGTTTCCGCGGACCCCACGTGCCCGCTCCCCAGGGGAGAGGGCTGGCCTGGCGTTGCCGTGGGCTGAACGCCCTGGCCGCCCGTGGCTTCCGTGGAGTCCGGTTGCCCTCTCCCTTCGGGAGGGGGCAGTAGCGCGCCGCAAGCGCCACAGGCGAGCGCTGCGCCGCCGTCCGGCCGAGGCTCGAGCCGGCCCTCGGCGTGCGCGCCGCACTTCTCGCAGAGGATTTTCACGGCCCGCTCCTCACACCGAGATGGGGACCGGGATGAAGGTCAGGAAGAAGAGGGCCAGCGAGGCAGCCGCCAGAGCCACGCCACCTGGCGAGAGAGGCTCCTCCGCCAGCGCCGGAGGGTGGCGCATCCCGATCACCGTCCGCGTGAGGAGCCACCACACCAGCCAGTTCCAGGAGAGAAAGAGACCGGCCACGAAGAGGCCCCAGGAGACGAGGCGGGAGGCGGCCTCGGCGCGGCGCTGGCCCAGCAGCGCGTAGAGCACGTGCCCGCCGTCGAGCTGGCCGATGGGAATCAGGTTCAGGGTGGTCACGAAGAGCCCCAGCCAGGCGGCGAAGGCCACCGGGTGCAGGAAGACGTCGTGGCCAGGCGGCGGCGTTCCCGACACCAGGCGCCCGAGCAGCCAGGTGACCAGGTTGTCGCCCATGAGCTGCACGTCGCCCCGGCCCCATCGCAGCGCCTCGCTGCGCCACAGCGCCCGCAGGATCTCGTAGGCCGAGCCGGTGTTCGTGCCCGACGCCAGGAGGTCGCCCACCGGGCGAACCTCCGAATGGGCCAGGCCCCAGGCGAAGAGCGGCACCGCCACCAGGAAGCCGGCGATGGGCCCGGCGGCCCCGATGTCCAGAACCGCCCGGCGGCTCGGCATGAGGGAGCGGATGCGGATGACGGCGCCGAAGGTCCCGACCCCGAAGGGCGCGGGGATGAAGTAGGGCAGCGTGGTCTCCACGCGCCAGGCGCGGGCCATGAGGTAGTGCCCCATCTCATGGGCCAGGAGGATGCCGACGATGGCGGCCGAGAAGGGGAGCCCGGCCTCGATCACGCCGCGGACGGAGAGGCCCGCCTGCGGCAGAGGCGCCTGCCCGGCGCCGGCGACGATGGTGGTGGCGACCGTCGTCAGGAACAGGGCGACGTTCACCCAGGGGAAACGACGCCGGGGGAGAGTGGCGCCGTCCATCAGTGCTGCTCCGCAGAGGTCATGGGACACCTTGCGCCCCTTGCTCCGCAGCACTTCGCGGGGAAGGCCCCGTGCCTTGCATGAAAGGCCGCAAGGCACGGGCCCTCCCCGCGGCCCCTACCGGGGGAGGCGGGGCGCCGCCTCCCCCGGACCCCCACCCGCGTGGCGCGCCACATGGGTGGCTCGGGATTTCTGGTGCGCGCCACTAGCTGCCGCCCGGCCCGAGGAGCTCCTGCGGGGTGAGCTCGCGCAGCCCGGCCTTGTCCACGGTGAGGAAGAAGAGCGGCTTCGCGGGCTCGCGCCGCGCGTCGAAGCCGATGTCGCCGGTGGCCCCCTTGAACCCCTTCAGGCCCGCCAGCGCCGCCCGGACCGCCTCGCGGGTGGCGGCCCGGCTCCCCTCCACCGCCTGCCGCACCATGCGGGCGGCGTCGTAGGCGCTGGCCTCCAGGATGGACGGGGGCTTGCCGTAGCGCTTCAGGAAGGCGTCCACGAAGCGGCGGGTCTCGGGGCGCTCCGAGGGCGCGAAGAAGCCGTCCACGAAGACCGAGCACTGCACGTACTTGCCGGCCCGCTCCGCCAGCGCCGGATCGTCCCAGCCGTTGCCGCCGAGGAGCTGCACCGGCTTCAGATCCTCCCGCCCGGCCGCCTTGCGAATGCGCTCCAGCTCCTTCTGGTCGCAGGTGGAGGTGACCACGTCCTCCACCGCCAGCGCCGGCGCCACCAGCGCCAGGCTCTTGGCGAAGTCCGGGATGAAGATGGCGTCGAAGTCCACGATGGGCTGGAGCGCCTTGCGCGCCCGCTCCAGGGCCTTGGCGCGCCGGTAGGGGTCCTTCTCCTTGGCCACCTCCCTGACCTTCTCCGGCCAGTCCGGCCGCTCGTCGAGGTGGAGCTTGCCCACCATGCCCTTCACCAGCGGGGCGAAGGTGGTCCGGTCGTGGTCGTAGCTCTCGGCGGCCCGCACCTCCCCGCCGCGCGCCTCCACCTCGTCCCAGAAGGCGTTGGCCAGCTCCACCCCGTAGGGGACGTTGGGGTAGAGGATGGCGAAGCGGCGCAGGTTGCGGCGCTCGAAGGCGAACCAGGCCAGCGCCTGGGCCTGGGCCTGGGCGGTGAGCATGAGCCGGAACACGAAGGGTCCGGCCTCGGTCACCTTCTCGGCGCGCGACAAGGACAGGAAGGGGACCTCCAGCTCCTGGGCCACCGCGGCGGCGCGCGGCGCCTCGGCGGTGATGAAGCCGCCCACCACGGCGATGGCGCCCTCCTGGAGCGTCAGCTCCTCCAGCGCCTGGGCCACGCCGTCGGGCTCGCCGCGAGTGTCGCGGGCCACCACCTTGAAGCCCGGCGCCTCCGCCAGCGCCAGCGAGACGCCCTGCAGCACCGCCTCGCCGTAGGGCTGGAGCTTGCCCGAGAGCGGCACCGCCACACCCACCACGCCCGGGTTCACCTGGGCGCGCCGCTGCAGCCGCTCCCGCAGGGCGCGGGCTTCCTGGGCCCAGCTCGAGTCCGGCCAGCGGTCGAGCAGCTCGGCCACCCGCGCCTCGGCCTCGGGGAACTCGCGCAGGTGCACGTAGATGCGGGCCAGCTTCATCACCACCGCCGGCAGCACCGCCGAGTCTCGGGGCAGGTCCTCGCGGAGCTTGGCCACCTCCAGGAAGGAGAGCTGACCGTCGAGGATCTCGGCCGCCCGCGCCAGCGCCGCCTCGCGGGCCGCCCCGCCCGACTGGGCCGCCACCTCTCCCTGCCAGCGCACCGCCTGCGCCCACAGCCGCGCCGCCTCGGCCGCCGCCGCCACCCGAGCCGCCGCCTCGGGCCGCTTCTCGCGCGGAAGCTTGTCGTAGAGGTTGGAAAGGGTCTGGAAGGCGTCGCGGGCGCGCCCCGCCTCCAGCTCGGCGATCCCCAGCTCGTACTTGGCGGTCACGGCCAGCGGCGAGAGCGGGAGGCGGGTGAGGAGCTGCCCCAGCGCCGCCGAGGCGCGCAGCGGCTGCTTGGCCTCGCGCCATCGCCGCGCCGCCTCCAGCCAGGCCTCGGCGGCCACCGGGGCCTCCCCGAGCCGCGCCGCCACCGCCTCCAGCTCCTGGGCGGCCCGGTCAGGCGGCATCATGGCCGTGGCCGCCCGCACCCGGTCGATCTCGGTGCGCGCGATCGCGTTCGCTTCCTCCTCGCTCATCTCCTTCCCCCCCAGCGTCACCCGCTTGGGGCAGGCGGAGAGGGCGAGCGCGAGGGCGGCGAGGACCAGGCCGTGGCGGCGCATGGCGACGAGGTTGTACTGGAGTCGCGACCGGGGGGAAAGGGGCTCATGGCGGTGACCGGTCGCCGCGATCGCGCAGGGCGGGGCCTCGTCCCCCGCCGGCTCGAGCCGCCCGGAACGCGCGGCGAGGCTCTTGGGAAGCCTCGGGCTCGTCGGGTTCTCCAGCCGAGCTGGACGCGGAGTGCACACCGGTTGCAGAGGCAGCCTCGCCACCCTTCGGGTGGCTCGGCAATCAGTTCCGCCCGCCGAACAGCTCCGCCACCTTGGCCCAGAAGCTCGACGCCTGCGGCTGCGTCTCCTCGCCCGAGAGCGCGGCGAACTTCTCCAGCAGATCGCGCTGCTCCTTGGTGAGGTGCGTCGGCGTCTCCACCGTCACCCGCACGTGCTGGTCGCCGCGGCTGCTGCCGGAGAGCGCCGGCACGCCCTTGCCGCGGAGGCGGAACACCTTCCCGGACTGGGTGCCGGTCGGGATCTTCATCTTCACGGGACCGTCGAGGGTGGGGACGTCGATCTGGGCTCCCAGCGCGGCCTGGGTGATGGAGATGGGGACCTCGCACAGCACCTCGGTGTCCTCGCGCCGGAAGATGGGGTGCTCGCGCACCTGCACCACCACGTACAGGTCGCCGGGCTGACCCCCGCCGGCGGCCGGCTCCCCCTCGCCGGAGAGCTTGAGGCGCGTGCCGGTGTCCACGCCCGGCGGCACCTTCACCTCCACGGCGGCCCGCTCGCGGGTCGAGCCGGCGCCGCCGCAGCTCGGGCACTTCTCCGGAATCACCTTGCCGGCGCCGCCGCAGTGATGGCAGGTGCGGGCCACCGAGAAGAAGCCCTGGGTGAGCCGGATCTCGCCGACGCCGCCGCAGGTGGGGCAGGTCCTCGGGCTGGTGCCGGCCCTGGCCCCCGACCCCTTGCAGGCCTCGCAGCGGCGCGAGCGCGGGATCTCGATGCGGGCGGTGGTCCCGAAGGCCGCCTCCTCGAAGGCGATCTCCAGGTGGTAGCGCAGGTCGGAGCCGCGGGCGCGAGCCCGGGAGCGGCGCCCCCCGCCGAACATCTCGCCGAAGATGTCGCCGAAGATGTCGTTGATGGTGGCGGCCCCGAAGCCGAAGTCCTCGAAGGGCGAGCGGCCGTTCTGGTGGCCGAACCGGTCGTAGCGGGCGCGCTTCTCCGGGTCGGAGAGGACGGCGTAGGCCTCCGAGGCCTCCTTGAAGCGCTCCTCGGCCGTCTTGTCGCCGGGGTTCTTGTCGGGGTGGAACTGGTGCGCCAGCTTGCGGTAGGCGGACTTCATCTCCTCGGGGGTGGCTTCCCGCCCCACGCCGAGCACCTCGTAGTAGTCGCGCCTTTCCACGTGATTTCAGGGGGCTGGAGACACCGCCCCCTGGGCCCAACGGAATATAACGCAGGCGGCACGGCTGACAAACGGCGCGCGGCTGAGGCGCCTACGGCTTGTCCCCGCCGCCCTGCGCGGCATAGATGGCGTCGGCGATGCGGTAGGCCGAGCCCTCGAGCCGCTGCAGCGCGTCCTTGATCTTCGCAGGGTCCTCGCCGCCGACCACGCCCTTCAGCACCTCGAGGTCGGCCTGGATCTCGGCCAGGTCCTCGGGCTTCAGGGCGCTCGCGTACTCCTCCAGGCTTTTCTCGGTGGTGTAGATGAGCCCCTCGGCGTTGTTCTTGAGATCCGCCAGCTCCTTCTTGCGTCGGTCCTCGGCGATGTGGGTCTCGGCGTCCTTCACCATGCGCTGGATCTCTGCCTCGCTGAGGCCGGAGGAGGCGGTGATACGGATGTTCTGCACCTTGCCGGTGCCCAGGTCCTTGGCCGAGACGTGCACGATGCCGTTGGCGTCGATGTCGAAGGTGACCTCGATCTGCGGGACGCCGCGGGGGGCGGGAGGGATGCCCACCAGCTCGAAGCGGGCCAGCGTCTTGTCGTCGGCGGCCATCTCCCGCTCGCCCTGGAGCACGTGGACCGAGACCAGCGGCTGGTTGTCCACCGCGGTCGAGAACACCTGCGACTTCTTGCAGGGGACGGTGGTGTTCTTGGGGATGATGCGGGTGAAGACCCCGCCGGCGGTCTCGACGCCCAGCGAGAGGGGCGTGACGTCGAGGAGCAGGACGTCCTTCACCTCGCCCTTGAGCACCGCGCCCTGGATGGCCGCGCCCACCGCCACCACCTCGTCGGGGTTGACCCCCTTGTGCGGCTCCTTGCCGAAGAACTTCTTCACCGCCTCCTGGACCTTGGGCATGCGGGTCATGCCCCCCACCAGGATGACGGTGTCGAGCTGCTGGGCGGTGACCCCGGCATCCTTGAGCGCGGTCCGGCAGGGGCCGATGGTCTTCTCCACCAGGTCGGCCGTCAGGCTCTCCAGGGTCGCCCGGTCGATGGCCTCGGCGAGGTGCTTGGGGCCGGTGGCGTCGGCGGTGATGAAGGGGAGGTTCACCTCGGTGTCGCCGGCCGAGCTGAGCTCGTGCTTGGCGCGCTCGGCGGCCTCCTTGAGCCGCTGCAGCGCCATGCGGTCCTTCCTGAGGTCGATGCCGGTCTGCTCCTGGAACTTCTTGGACAGCCAGTCGATGACCCGGGCGTCGAAGTCCTCGCCGCCCAGGAAGGTGTCGCCGTTGGTGGCCTTCACCTCGAAGACGCCCTGGTTCAGCTCCAGGACGGTGATGTCGAAGGTCCCGCCGCCGAGGTCGTAGACCGCCACCTTCTCGCTCTTGCCGTTCTTCTTGTCGACGCCGTAGGCCAGCGCCGCCGCGGTCGGCTCGTTGATGATGCGCAGGACGTTCAGGCCGGCGATGCGTCCGGCGTCCTTGGTGGCCTGGCGCTGGGCGTCGTTGAAGTAGGCCGGGGTGGTGACGATGGCCTCCGAGACCGGCTCGCCCAGGTAGTCCTCGGCGGTCTGCTTCATCTTGGAGAGGACCATGGCGGAGATCTCGGCGGGCGAGTACCTCTTGCCGCGCACCTCCACCCAGGCGTCGCCGTTGTCGGCGTTGACGATGCGGTAGGCCACCAGGCCCGAGGTCCGCTTCACCTCGGCGTCCTCGAACTTGCGTCCCACGAGGCGCTTCACCACGTAGACGGTGGAGTCGGGGTTGGTGATGGACTGTCGCTTGGCGATCTGGCCCACCAGGCGCTCACCGCCCTCGGTGAACGCCACCATGGAGGGCGTGGTGCGCGACCCCTCGCTGTTGGGGATCACCACCGCCTCGCCCTGCTCCATCACCGCGACGCAACTGTTGGTCGTGCCGAGGTCGATGCCGATGACCTTGCCCATGGAACCCCCGCGCCCTAGGCGGTCTCTCCTTTCCCGTTCCCCTCCCCGCCGTGCTCGCCGCCTGCCGCGCCCTGCTCCGCGCCGGCCGCCCGCTCTTCACCAGCCCCGCCATCGGCCGTGGACGAGCCGGGACCGGGCTCGGTCACCGCCACCCCCACCATGGCCGGCCGGACCAGCCGGTCGTTGAGGAGGAAGCCCCGCCCGTGCTCCTGCACCACCGTCCCCTGCGGCTGGCCGGATCCCGCCACCTGCATCACCGCCTCGTGGAGGCGCGGGTCGAAGGGCTGACCCAGCGCGCTGAAGCCCTTGATCCCGTGGCGCCCCAGGGTCTCCTCGAAGGCGCGCAGCACCAGCTTCACGCCCTTGACCACGGGGTCGCCCTCGGGCGCGGTCGCCAGGGCTCGCTCCAGGTTGTCGAGCACCGGGATGAGGTCCTTGAGCAGCCGCTCGACGGCGAACTTCTGCATCTCCTCGCGCTCGCGCGCCGCCCGCTTCTTGTAGTTCTCGAGGTCGGCGGCGGCGCGCAGGAAGCGGTCGTGCTCCTCCTTGAGCTTCTCCAGGGTCTCGCGCCCCTTCTGCATGGAGAGCTCGAGCTGGGCGGCGAGCCGGTCCCGCTCGGCCGCGACCTCCTCCGGCGAACCCCCGCCCGGGGCCGCCGGCGGCGGGGCCTCGGCCTCGGCGGCC
>DASTPH010000059.1:0-21764 GCA_035762305.1 Anaeromyxobacteraceae bacterium | reverse complement strand
CGGATCGTGGCCAACCGCGCCAAGATCCTGGTGGTCGAGGACTCCCGCGCCCAGCTGGAGCGCGTGGTGGAGGTCCTCGCCAGGGAGGGGTACGAGGTCCTGACCGCCAGCGAGGGCCGCGAGGGCGTGAAGAAGGCGGCGGCGGATTCGCCCGACCTGGTGCTCCTCGACATGGTGCTGCCCGACATGGACGGGCTCGAGGTGCTGCGCATCCTGAAGGCCGCCCGCGGCGATCAGTTCCTGCCGGTCATCCTGCTCTCGGTGAAGTCGGACCTTGACTCGCGCGTCACCGGCCTGCGCATCGGCGCCGACGACTTCCTGGCCAAGCCCTTCGCCGACGCCGAGGTGCTGGCCCGCGCCGCCGCCATGCTGCGCATCAAGCAGCTGCAGGACCAGCTGCGCGAGGCCAAGAAGACCATGGAGAAGCTCTCCATCGAGGACGGCCTCACCAAGCTCTACAACCACCGGCACTTCCAGGAGGAGCTGAGGCGCGAGTTCGGCCGCGCCCAGCGCTACAACGACCCGCTGTCTCTCATCATGATCGACCTCGACCACTTCAAGGACGTGAACGACCGCTACGGCCATCCCTTCGGGGACAAGGTGCTGCGCGAGACGGCGGCGCTGGTCAAGGGGAGCGTGCGGGACCACGACCTGTGCGCCCGCTACGGGGGCGAGGAGATCGCAGTCATCCTGCCGAAGACCATGATGACCGGGGCGCTGTCGGTGGCCGAGCGCATGCACAGGGGGATGAACCAGAAGGTGTTCGAGGAGGAGCGGCCCCAGCCGAGGGCGGGGGAGGTGCCCCCCGGGGCCGCCGTGAAGGTGACCGCCTCGTTCGGAGTCGCCTCCTATCCCTCCAAGGACATCACCAGCGCGGAGCTGCTGGTCCGCTACGCCGACGAGGCCCTCTACCGGGCGAAGCGCGAGGGGCGGAACGCCATCTGCGTCTACCAGTCGCAGTCGTACCGCTACGACGTCGGCGCCGGCCGCTGAGGCTCCCAGGCCTGGAGGAGGAGGCCGCCTCCGGGCCTCGCTCCCCGGTCTCGGACCCGGCCCCGCAAGGGGCCTCGTGCAGAGGTGCCCGCGCCCTGGACTGGATGCCGGAGGCCTGGAGTTCCCTGCACCCCATCGACCCTGTACGCCCGGTCGTCCCGTACCCGGGTTACTTGTGACCCAGGGGTGAGGTCATCTAACCTTTCGTAAGCACTCGGCACGGGTTGGAATAGCCCCGGATCGAGGCGTGCAACTCAGGAACCCACGCAGGCCATGGATACCCAGACCCGAGACCAGCGCCCGAGCGTGACGCTCACCCAGGAGGCGACGCTCCTGATGGTGGACGACGACGAGCACGTGCTGCGCGCCCTGCGCCGGGTGCTGCGCCGCTCGCGTTGCCACATCCTCGAGGCGCCGGACGCGGCCCGGGCCCTGGAGATCCTGGAGCAGGAGCCGGTGCACGTGGTGGTCTCCGACTACCGCATGCCGGGGATGTCGGGCGTCGAGTTCCTGCGGGTGGTGAAGGAGCGCTACCCGCGGGTGCAGCGGGTGCTCCTCACCGGCCAGGCCGACTCCTCCGCCATCGAGGAGGCGGTGAACCAGTCCGAGATCTTCCGCTTCATCTGGAAGCCCTGGGACGACTCGCACCTCTTGCTCACCATCCAGAGCGCGGTGGACCAGTACTGGCTGATGGACGAGAACCAGCGCCTGGGGAACCTGCTGGCGGTTCGCGGCGCCGAGATGGAACGCCTCAACCGCGAGCTGGACCAGAAGCTCGAGGCCCGCGCCGAGGCGCTCAAGCGGGCCGCCGACGAGTGGCGGCTGTGCTTCGACTCCATCGGCGACCCGCTGGTCATCGTGCGCGGGGGCTGCGAGGTGCTGCGCGCCAACGCCGCCTTCGCCCGCGGGGCCGGAGTAGCCGTGAACGAGCTGCCCGGGCTGCGCTGCCGGGCGCACGCCTTCGGCCGGCTCCCCTGCCCGAAGCCGCACCTCTCGGAGCAGCCGGAGAAGGAGACCGCCTTCGGCGGGCGGGCCTGGCTGCTCAGGGCCTTCCCCTTCGGCGACGACGCCTCGGTGGTGGTCTACAAGGACGTCACCGAGGAGCGCGAGGTGACGCGCCGCCTGTTCCAGGCCGAGAAGATGGCGGCCCTGGGGCAGCTGGCCGGCGGCGTGGCCCACGAGATCAACAACCCGCTGGGCGGGATCCTGGCCTTCGCCCAGATCATGAGCCAGGACGAGCGCAGCTCGCAGGACCTGGAGAACCTGAGGCTCATCAACGACGCCGCGGTGCGCGCCAAGCGCATCGTCGAGTCGCTGCTGCGCTTCTCGCGCGTGCCCCAGGAGCACGAGCGGGGCCAGGTGGAGCTCTCCAAGGTGGCAGAGGACGCCCTCTTCCTGCTCGGCTCGCAGCTCAAGGACGCCCGCATCAAGGTGGAGCGCAGCCTGCAGCCGGTGCGGGTCACCGGGAACGCCAACCAGCTGCAGCAGGTGGTGGTGAACCTGGTGGTGAATGCCCTGCAGGCCCTGGCCGGCGGCGGACGAATCGCGGTGGAGACCTCGGCCGCTTCCGGCGGCCGGGCCCGGCTGTCGGTGGCCGACGACGGCCCGGGCGTTCCGCCCGAGGTGGCGCAGCGGATCTTCGAGCCGTTCTTCACCACCAAGCCGGAGGGGGAGGGCACCGGCCTCGGCCTCTCCATCTGCTACCGGATCGCCGAGGAGCACGGGGGCTCCATCGCCCTGGAGCGCCCGCCGGAGGGCGGGGCCCGCTTCGTCGTCGACTTGCCGCAGGCCGAATGAAGGAGGAGGAAGCCATGGAGGAAGCCGTCCGCAAGCCCGCCCGGGTCCTGGTGGTCGACGACGAGCCGGCGCTGCTGCGCGCGCTGGAGTCGCTGCTGCGCAAGAAGGGGCACGAGGTGGTGGCGCTCGACTCACCCATCCAGGCCACCCAGCAGCTGGCGCAGGAGGACTTCGACGTCGCGCTGCTCGACATCAAGATGCCCGACCTGTCGGGCCTGGAGCTGCTCAGCGCCGTCAAGAACCGCCGCCCCGAGGTGGAGGTGGTGATGATGACCGGCCACGCCACCGTGGAGACGGCGCTGGCGGCCATCAAGTCCGGGGCCTACGACTACCTCACCAAGCCCTTCGAGGACGTGGAGCACGTGGCGCGGGTGGTGGCGCGGGCCGCCGACCGCAAGCTGCTCATCGACCGCAACCGGCAGCTGGAGAACCAGCTCCAGGCGCTGGAGGGGCGGCACGGCCTGGTGGGCAGCTCGGCCGGGATGCGCGAGGTGGGCCGCATGATCGACGCGGTGGCCTACAGCGCCACCACGGTGCTGGTCACCGGCGAGAGCGGCACCGGCAAGGAGCTGGTGGCCCGGGCGCTGCACCAGAAGAGCCCGCGCAAGGGTCACACCTTCGTGGCGCTCAACTGCGGAGCGCTCACCGAGACCCTGCTGGAGTCGGAGCTGTTCGGGCACGTCAAGGGCGCCTTCACCGGCGCGCAGCGCGACCAGAAGGGGCTGTTCGAGGCCGCCGACGGCGGGACCATCTTCCTCGACGAGATCGGCGACATCCCGCTCTCCACCCAGGTGCGCCTGCTGCGCGTGCTCCAGGAGGGAGAGATGAAGCGGGTGGGCTCGGCCGAGTCCGTCAAAGTGGACGTGCGCGTCATCGCCGCCACCCACCGCGACCTGCCCAAGCTGGTCAAGGCGGGTAAGTTCCGCGAGGACCTCTTCTACCGCCTGAACGTCATCGCCATCCCGCTGCCGCCGCTCCGCGACCGCATCGAGGACGTGCCGCTCCTGGCGCAACACTTCCTCAAGCGCTACGCCGAGCGGCTGGGGAAGAAGGTGCGGACCCTGGCCCCCGAGGCCCTGGAGCTGCTCGGCAGCTACCGCTGGCCGGGGAACGTGCGCGAGCTGGAGAACGCGGTGGAGCGGGCGGTGGTGCTGTGCCGCGGCGAGACCGTCTCGCCCTCGGACCTGCCGCCCTCGGTCTCCGGCCGGACCGCGCCGCTGGTGCGCGAGGTGCCGCAGAACGGCGAGGAGCAGGCCTGGCTCACCCAGAGCTACGCCACCGCCAAGGAGAACGCCCTGCGCCGCTTCGAGCGATCCTACGTCGAGGCGCTGATGCGCTCCTGCGACAACAACATCTCGGCGGCGGCCCGCAAAGCCGGCATGGACCGCTCGAACTTCAAGCGGGTGCTGCGCAAGTACCGGGCCGACCTGGGCGGCGAGGACGACGAGGGCGGCGAGACGCCGCGCGCCAGCGCCTGACTCGAGCCGGCCGAAGGCCGGCGAGGCATGACTCGAGCCGCCCGGGCGCGAGCCGGCCGAAGACCGGCGAGGCATCACTCGAGCCGCCCGGAACGGGCGGCGAGGCTTCTAGCAAGCCGCGCGCTCCGTCGGGTCCTGTACCCCTGCGGTGCCGTCATCCACCAGCCAGCAGCGGATGATAGGGCGGGGGCTCGTCCCCCGCCGGCTCACACCCCCAGGAACGCCCGAGCTTCTTCGAAGATCCGATCCAGCGACGCCAGGAGCTCGTGGCCGTCGTCGAGCGCCACCAGGCGCGCCGTGGGGGTGAGCGCCGCGAAGCGCTCCACGTCCTCGAGGGGCACGGTCTCGTCCCGGCGGCCTGCCAGGCACAGCGCGGGCACGGTCACCCGCGGGAAGGCCGGCCAGTGGGCGGCGTCCTCGAAGAACTGGAAGCCGAGGCGGCGGTGGCGGCCGGAGGCGAAGTGGAACACCTCCAGGCCGTCGCGCCGCCAGGCGTCGAGCTGGGCCGGGGTGAGCCGGGCGCCCCAGCGCTCGTGGAGCCGGAAGGCGGGGGCGAGCAACACCAGCCGCTCTACCGACCCTTGACGCGATGCGGCGAGCGCCGCGAGCCACCCGCCCAGCGAGGAACCGATGAGGGCGTGCGGCCCGGGCGCCGAGGCCAGGCGGGCCTCGGCGACCGCCAGCATCGAGGTCGGGGTGGAGCGCTCGAAGCCGTCGTCGCCTGGCGTGAGGTCGGGGACCTCGAGGGGCACGCCCAGGCGGGCGAACCGCTCGGCCAGGATCCGGGCCTTGGCGGAGCCGGGCCCGGAGGCGAATCCGTGGAGGTAGAGGATCATGGTCCCTGGCGGCCGGGCCGCCGCCCTCCTATACCCAACCGAGACGTCGGGTGTCGCGCTCCGGGCGTCCTACCATGCTCGGACCGGATCGAGACCGGAGGGACCATGGATCTCAAGACCCCGCTGCGAACCGTCCTCGCCGCCAAGCCGTCCGGCGCGACCCACGCGGTCTCGCCCACCATGACGGTGGCCGCCGCCGTGGAGGTGCTGAACGGCAACAAAGTCGGGTCGGTGCTGGTCATGGACGGGCAGCGCCTCGTCGGCATCTTCACCGAGCGCGACGTGCTGCGCCGGGTGGTGGGCGGCCACCGGGACCCCGAGAAGACCCGGATCGCCGAGGTGATGACCCGCGAGCTGGCGGTGATGAAGCCCGAGTCCACCGTCGAGGACGCCATGACGGTCATCGCCGAGAAGCGCATCCGCCACCTGCCGGTGCTGGAGGAGGGCAAGGTGGTGGGCGTGGTCTCGCAGGGCGACCTGAACCACTGGCTCATCCGCAACCGCGAGGTGCAGGTGAACCAGCTGGTGGAGTTCATCACCGGGAAGTACCCGGGCTGAAGCCCCGCCTCCCGCCGATCGGCGCGAGGGCCTCACGGCAAACGCCGAAGGAGGCCCTGCGGGTCCGGCACTGCTCTTGCGAGAGCCTCGCCGCAGATGCGGAAGGAGGCCGGAGATGGGTCGGATCCTCGTCGCGGTGTGGCTCCTCGCCCTCGCCCTGGGCGTGTCGGCGCTGACACGGGGTGAGCCCGGCCTGCGGAGCGGTGATGTGGTGCTGCAGACCTCGCGGTCGGAGCAGTCCCGGTTCATCCAGCAGGCCACCGGGAGCCCCTGGTCGCACGTCGGGCTGCTCGAGCTCACGCCCGCCGGGCCGGTGGTGATCGAGGCGGTGGGGCCGGTCAAGGCGACTCCCTGGCGGGCCTGGCGGGCCCGGGGAGAAGGGGGGCGGGTGCTGGTGCTCCGGCCGCGCGACCTTCCTCGGGAGGCGCTGGCGCAGGTGGTCGCCGAGGCGCGTCGCGAGCTGGGCAAGCCCTATGACCCGCGCTTCGGCTGGGGCGACGAGGCGCTCTATTGCTCGGAGCTCGTCCACAAGGCCTTCCTGCGCGGTGCCGGGGTGGCGCTCGGCGAGAAGGAGCGGCTGGGCGCCCTGCTGGCGGCGGCGCCCGGGAACCGCGAGGGCCTGGAGCGGGCGGCGGCGGCGCGCTGGCGAGGCCCGCCGCCCCGCCTGCTGGAGGTGGTGACCCCGGCCTCCATTGCGCGGGATCCGCAACTACTCGAGGTGGCAGGCGGGGACTGACCGATCCGGCGGCGTCAGCGGCCGCGTCGCTCGCGCTCCAGGATCGCCTCGAGCTCGGCTACCGCCTCGTAGTCCTTCGGGCGGCCGGCGGCGCGTTTCACCTCGATGAGCTTCTCCAGGCCGAGGATGCGGCAGGCGACGCCGAAGACCGTCACCTCGAAGCTGTGAGGAAGCAGATCCGGGTAGTCCCTGCCCCCGGTGATCTCGCCGAACAGGTCGATGGCGCCGAGATCGGTCTGCAAGGTGAAGTTGAGGCCGTTGCGGACGGTGCGCTCGTCCCACTGAAACGGCAGCCCGGGCGGTGCTCCGCGCGGGTAGGGGTGCGCCGGGGCCAGGGCGGCTACCAGCCGGGTGACGTTGTCGGGATCCCGCGCGTAGACCACGTCCACGTCCTGCGTCAGCCGGGCCGAGCCGTGGGCCACCGCCGCCGCACCCCCGACCAGGATGTAGCGGACCTCGTTCCGACCCAGCGCCTGGAGCAGGCCTGCCAGGTCGCCGATCACGGCCCGGCGCGCTCCCTGGCGCGCCGCAGCTCCTCGGCAAACCGGGCCAGCTCCATCCACTTGCGGAAGCGCTCCTCGACGGTGAGGCGCAGGTTCTCCTCGATGAGCGTGAGGTCCAGGCCGGAGCGGTAGGCGTCCACCTGGTCACGCCGCTCGCCGGGTGCTGGGGAACGCGAGGCCATCGAGGGGAGTGTAGCGCGGACTGCGCCTCGCGCGCCTGCGACCCCTCCGGGTCCGTTCACGTTCCCTTCTTCCGCCCCCGCAGCGCCGCCAGCCGCTCGGCCAGCGCCTTCTCCAGACCGCTCGCCGAGAGCTTCACGATGCGCTCGTCGCGGATCTCGTCGGGGAGGTACTCCTCGGGGACGTAGTGGCCCTCGAAGGCGTGCGGGTAGCGGTAGCCGGAACCGTAGCCCAGCCCCTCCATGAGCTTGGTCGGCGCGTTGCGGAGCTTGAGCGGCACCGGCAGCGGCCCCTTCTCCTTCACCAGCCGGCGCGCGTTGGCCCAGGCGGTGAGGGCGGTGTTGGCCTTTGGCGCCAGCGCCAGGTAGATGGCCGCCTGCGACATGTTGAGGACGCCCTCGGGCAGCCCCACCAGCTCCACCGCCTGCAGGGCGGCGGTGGCCACCACCAGCGCCATGGGGTCGGCGTTTCCCACGTCCTCGCTGGCGAAGATCACCATGCGCCGCAGGAGGAAGCGCGGCTCCTCGCCCGCCTCGAGCATCCGCGTGAGGTAGTAGACGGCCGCGTCCGGGTCGGAGCCGCGCAGCGACTTGATGAAGGCGCTCACGACGTTGTAGTGCTCCTCGCCCGCCTTGTCGTAGAGCAGCGCCTTGTGCTGCAGGGCCTCCTCGGCGTCGCGGGCGGTGATGGCGTCGCGCCCCGCCTGGGTCACCGCCGCGGCCGCCACCTCCAGCGCGTTCAGCGCCCGCCGCGCGTCCCCCCAGGCGTAGCGGGCCAGGAGGTCGCGGGCCTCCGGGGCGACCGCCAGCTTCCCGGCGAGCCCGTGCGGCGAGGCGGCGGCCCGGTCCACCACGAGGGCGATCTCCTCCTCGGTGAGCGGGCGCAGCGTCACCACCCGGCAGCGGGAGAGCAGCGCCGCGGTCATCTCGAAGGAGGGGTTCTCGGTAGTGGCGCCGATGAGCGTCACCGTCCCGGCCTCGACGTGGGGGAGGAAGGCGTCCTGCTGGGCCTTGTTGAAGCGGTGGATCTCGTCCACGAACAGGATGGTGCGGCGGCGCTCCATCTTGCGCCGCTCCCGGGCCGCCTCCACGATCTCGCGGATCTCCTTCACCCCGCCCAGCACGGCGCTGAAGGGGACGAAGAAGGCCCCGGTGCGCTCGGCCACCACCCGGGCCAGGGTGGTCTTGCCGGTCCCGGGCGGCCCCCACAGCACCAGCGACTGGACCTGGTCGGCCTCGATGGCCCGGCGCAGCGCGCTCCCCGGGGCCAGCACGTGCTCCTGGCCCACGAAGTCCTCGAGCCGCCGCGGGCGCATCCGATCGGCCAGGGGCTTGCCCGACCCGTCGGCGTCCAGGGCCCGTTCGAAGAGGTCCATGCGCCTGCACTATAATCCGCCGGATGGACGGCCTCCCCTGCCCGGTTCCGAAGACGGTGGGCCTGGTCTTCAAGAAGACCCGGGAAGCCGCCGACACCGCGTCGCTGGTGGCGCAGTATTTCCGCTCCCACGGGCGGGAGGTGCTCACCGACGAGCAGGCGGTGGGGCGCGAGGCCGACCTGGTGGTGGTGCTGGGCGGCGACGGCACGCTCCTGCACGCGTCCTGGCTGCTGGCGGGCCGGCGGGCTCCCATCCTGGGCGTGAACATGGGGAGCCTGGGCTTCATGACCGAGGTCCCCCACGGCGAGATCTACCCCACGCTGGACCTGGTGCTGGCCGGCCGGGCCACCCTGAGCGAGCGCCTCAAGCTCGGCGTGCACCTGCACCGCGGCTCCGATCGGACCCCGGCGCTGGAGGGCGAGGTGCTGAACGACGTGGTCATCTCCAAGACCGCGCTGGGGCGGATGTGCGAGCTCGACACCCGTTACCGCGGCGGGTACCTCACCACCTACAAGGGCGACGGCGTCATCGTGGCCACCCCCACCGGCTCGACGGCCTACGCCCTCGCCTCCAACGGCCCCATCGTCTACCCCACCATGGAAGGGGTCATCGTCGCCCCCATCTGCCCCCACACGCTCACGCAGCGCCCGCTGGTGTTGCCCGACGATGGCGACATCGAGCTCCTGCTGGTGAACGACACCGAGGTGTTCCTCACCATGGACGGCCGCCCGGGCGTGTCCATCTCGCGCGGCGACCGGGTGCAGGTGAAGCCGTCGCCGAACCGGGTGCTGCTGGTGCGGAACCCGAAGATCGACTTCTTCGGCATCCTCCGGGCCAAGCTGCGGTGGGGGGAGCGGTAGGCGGCCGGCCCGCCGGGCGTCAGAAGACGTCCGGCGGCGAGACGCGGATGGGCTGGCCGACGGGCGTCCCCGTGCCGAGCCCGACCGTCTTGATCCCGGAAACAAGCGGGCCCGGCCCCTGAGAAGACCCCGAGCTGTAGAGGCAGTCTCGGGTCAAACCTGTAGAGCGCCGTCCGCCAGCACCGTGAGCCGCTCCCCGCCGCCCTCGGCCACCACCCACGTGTTCTCCACCCCCACCGCCCCGAGGCCGGGGAAGACGAACTTGGGCTCGACGGCCACCACCTGACCCGCGACGAGCGGCGACTTGAAGCCCGGGGCCAGAACCGGCAGCTCGTCCAGCTCCAGGCCGACGCCGTGACCGACGAAGCGGGCCTGGTCGCCGGGCGGCCCCATGAAGTGCTGCCCGAGCCCGGCCGAATCGGCCATGGCGCGGGCCTCCTCCCAGATGTCCTGCGGGACCTCGCCGGGGACGAGCCGCCGCGCCACCGCCGCCTGGATGGCGAGCGCCGCCTCCATGCCCCGCGCGAGCTCGGGCCGGAGCGTCCCGCACACGAAGACGCGGGTCATGTCGATGGTGTAACCATTGAAGGTGGCGGTGTAGTCGATGATCACCGGCTCGTCGCGCCCCACCACCCGGGTGGACGGCCCCACCGCCCGCGCCGCCGAGAGGCCGCGCCCGGTCACCGGCCCGTCGAAGAAGCCCGGGTCGGCGGCGGCGTCGCCCGAGACCACCAAGCCGGTGAAGAGCTCCATGTTGGCGGTCCGCAGGCGCGGGCTGCCCTCGTTCCCGAGCCGGCGCAGCCGTAGCTCCAGCTCGGCGGCCACGTCCACCTCCCGCATCCCGGCCCTGAGGAACGACGGCACCTCGGCCATGGCCGCCACCATCCGCTTCGCGCCCTCCCGCATGAGCCCGAGCTCGTGAGGCGACTTCGCGGAGCGGAGGTCGCGGATGGGGGCGGCCACGTCGGCGAAGTCGCGGCCGGGGAGCTGCCGGCGGTACCACTCCAGCTGGGCCACCGGCGTCACGTCGAAGGCGAGCCCGATGGCCTTCGCCTCGCCGAGCGCCGCCCCGAGGTCCTTGCTCGAAGGAAAGGGGCGGATGTCCTCGAGCGCCGCCTCGGACCGCGCCCGGGCCAGGCTCTTGCGGATGAAAAGCGCCGGCGCGCCCCGCGTCGGGATCCACAGCATCCCGATCTGCCGGGTGCCGGAGAAGTAGAAGACGTCGACCCAGTAGGTGAGCGCGGCGGCGTCGAGCCCGCGCGCCCGGAGCGCCTCCTGGAAACGGGCCACCCGTCCCCGGATCTCCGCGCCCAGCTCGTCCGCCATCGAGGTCTCCTCTCTCGGGGCGGCGACTCTATCAGGCGGCCGGCCCTGGCCGCGACTCCCTCGCCCCAATTGCGACCGCGACTGCGGGCCCCCGCGACCTCGCGCCCGTGTTCGACGGCGACCCTGGCTGGGGCCGCAAACCCGAGCGGTGCCTCGCGCCGGCCGCGACCCTGACCGGGCCAGGGCGCCAGGCCGGCCGACCCCGAGCACCCTGAACGTACCACCCACTGAATACTTGCACAGTGTCAGGGTCCGGTGGCATCCTCTCCCCATGCTCACCACCCTGCGCATCTCTGGCTTCGCCGTGGTGGACCAGGCCGAGGTCCACTTCGGGCCGGGCCTCGACGTCCTCACCGGCGAGACCGGCGCAGGGAAGTCCATCCTGGTGAACGCCCTGCACCTGGCCTTGGGCGGCCGGATGAGCGCCGAGGTACTGCGCCAGGGGGCCGACGAGGCGGTGGTCGAGGCGCTCTTCGAGCTGCCGAAGGACCATCCGGTGCTGCGGCGCCTGGAGGCGGCGGGCGTACCGCGGCCCGAGCCGGGCGAGGCCGGGACGGTGGAGCTCCTGGTGCGGCGGGTGGCGCCGCGGGGCGGACGCGGCCGCGCTTTCGTGAACGGGAGCCTGTGCACCGTCTCCATGCTGGAGTCGGCGCTGAAGGGGCTGGTGGACATCTCCGGCCAGTACGAGCACGTATCGCTCCTCGATCCCGGGACGCACCTCGACCTCCTCGACGCCTTCGCCGGAGAGGGGCCGCTCGCGGCCGGGAGCCTCTCCGCTCGCTACCGCGAGGCCTTCGCCGCCTTCTCGGCCCTGTGGCGAGAGGAGCGGGCCCTGGCGGAGGACGAGGGGGAGCGCGCCCGCCGGGCCGACTACCTGGCGTTCCAGCTCAAGGAGCTGGAGGCCGCCGAGGCGAAGCCCGGCGAGGACGAGGCGCTGGAGCAGGAGCGCAAGGTGCTGCTCTCGGCGGCGAAGCTGTCCGACGCCGCCCGGACCGCCGAGGGGCTGGTCTACGGCGAGGAGGGGAGCGCCTCCGAGCGGGTGGGGCAGGCGATGCGGACGCTGGCGGAGGCGGCCCAGCTCGACCCGCGCCTCTCGCCGACGGTGGAGCTCCTTCGATCGGCGGCGGCCGAGGTGGAGGAGGCCGGCCGGGAGCTCTCGCGCTACGCCGGGAGCGTGGGCGGCGATCCGGAGCGGCTTGCCTTCGTGGAGGAGCGGCTGGCGCTCCTCAGGGGCCTCGCCCGCAAGCACGGGGGGAGCCTCGGCGCCGCTCTGGAGCGGCGCGAGGCCATGGGGGCCGAGCTCGCCGCCCTCGCCGGGAGCGACGGGCGGCGCGCCGAGCTCGTGAAGCTGCTGGCCGAGAAGGGGGCCGACGCGGTCCGGCTCGCCGGCGAGCTCAGCCGCCTCCGGCAGGGCGCGGCGCGCGAGTTCGCCCGCGCGGTGCGCAAGGGCCTCGAGGGGCTCGCCATGGATCGCTGCCGGCTGGAGGTGGCCTTCGGGCCGCCCGAGGGGACGCTCCGCGTGGGCGAAACCCCCCTCGGTCCCGCCGGGGCCGAGCGGGCCGAGATCCTCATCGCCCCGAACCCCGGCGAGCCGCCGCGGCCGCTCGCCAGGATCGCCTCCGGCGGCGAGCTCTCGCGCATCCTCCTGGCGGTGAAGCGGGCGCTCTCGGCGGCCGACCCGGTCGCGACGCAGGTCTTCGACGAGGTGGACGCCGGCATCGGCGGCGCGGTGGCCGAGGCGGTGGGGCGCCTCCTCGCCGAGGTGTCGCGCGAGCGGCAGGTGCTGTGCGTCACTCACCTGCCGCAGGTTGCGGCCTTCGCCGACCGCCACTACCTCGTCGAGAAGCGGGTGGCGAGTGGCCGCACCTCCACGTCCGTCCGCCCGCTCGAGGACGACGCGGCGCGGCGCGGGGAGGTGGCGCGCATGCTCGCCGGGCAGGTCGTGACCGCGTCGGCGGTCGAGCACGCCGGGGCGCTGCTCTCGGCGGCGCGGAACCACGCGGGCGTTCGGAGCGCGGCCGCGAGGCGGACTGCAGCGCGGCGAGAGGGGGTGAGCGCGTAGGCGCGACGTCGCGGAGTAGATGCGCAGGTGTGCGCGCGAAGGGCTACGATGACGCGTTGCGGCACGAAAGGCCCAGCGGCCAGGACGAATGAAGCGCGCAGGTGTGCGCGCGCGAAGTGCTGCGATGACGCGGTGCGGCGCCACGGGCCCAGCGGCCGGGACGAGTGGAGCGCAGATGTGCGCGCGAGGGCGAGGGCGAAAGCGGGGATGCACCCGGGTGGCGAAGGGAATACCGAGCGGCGAAAGGCGATACTGATGCGGCTCCGTGCCCCGATCTGCGCTGACCGCAGCGGCTGACGCGGCGCGGCGTGGTCGTGGAAGGGCCAGCACCGGAATTGACCCTGCGCAGACGCGGGCGGTACGGTACCCTTTTTGCGCCGCCTGGAGCGGCCGCCCCCATGCGACTCGCCGCCAGCGGGCTCACCGATACCGGCCGCAAGCGCGACCACAACGAGGACGCGTTCCTCATCGACGAGGGACTGCGCCTCTACGTGGTGGCGGACGGCATGGGGGGGCACGCTGGCGGCGGCACCGCTTCCCGGCTGGCGGTGGAGACCATCCGCGACCGGCTGCGCGAGTCCAGGGAGAAGAGCCCCGAGGTCTTCGAGGAATCGGCCAGCGCCGAGGACGGGAGACTGCTCGAGTTCCTGCGGCTGGCGGTCGAGTCCGCCTGCGCCGCCATCTTCAAGGCCGCCCAGGGCGACCCTACGCTGGCCGGGATGGGGACCACCGTCACCGCCGCCCTCTTCGACGGGAGCACGGCTTTCGTGGCCCACGTGGGCGACAGCCGCTGCTACCTCTTGCGGAAGGGGCGCATCTACCAGATCTCGGAGGACCACTCGCTCGTCAACGAGCAGCTCAAGGCCGGGGTCATCACCAACGACCAGGCCCGTCACAGCCGCTTCCGGAACATCATCACCCGCTCGGTGGGCTTCGAGGAGGAGGTGCAGGTGGACCTGATGGGCCTCGAGGTCGAGCCCGGAGACAAGATGGTGCTCTGCTGCGACGGCCTGTCGAACCTGGTCCAGGACCACGAGATTCTCAAGATCGCCGACGAGACGCCGCTGGAGGACGCACCCGGGAAGCTGGTGGCGCTGGCCAACGACCGCGGCGGCGACGACAACATCACCGTCGTCGTGGTGCACACCCGGGAGTAGGGCGGGGCTCGTCCCTGCCGATCTCGCGCCTCTAGAAGGCGAGCGCCAGGCCGAACCGCAGCTGGATCGGCGTCTGGTACGAGATGTTGGTCGGGGCGGGCTTGCCCCAGCTCGGGTTCACGCCCACCAGGCGGCCGTCGACGGTCCGGAGGTAGCGCATGTCGGGACAGGCGGACTGGATCTTCCCGATGGGGTCCGAGGTGCCGACGAAGTCGCCCTTGCAGCCGGCGTTCTGGATGATCTGCATCCCGTCGAAGGTGTAATTCTGGTCGTAGAGAAGGACCTCCTGCTGGTTCAGGATGTTGAACACGTCGACGGAGAACCGGAGCTCGTAGGGGGCGCTGAAGATCCAGCTCAGCGCGGCCCGGAGGTCGAGCTGGTGGGTGAAGGGCGTCCGGCCGGCGTAGCCCTGCTGGATGATGTAGGCCAGGCCGGCGCCGTACAGGTCATGGCCGCCGAGCGCGGTGTTGGGGCGGCCGCTCTGCCCGGTGTAGCCGGCGCCGCCGGTGAAGCTAAACCCCGTGCCCAGGGGCAGGGTGTAGGACCCGAAGATCTTGATCTGGTGGGGGTGGTCGTTGGGGAGAAGGCCGTTGGTGTTGTAGAGGAGCGACGGGAGGTCGAAGGCGGCGGTAATGCCCGGGTCGAGCTGGCCCTGGCCGCCGGTGCCGGCGCCGTAGTCGGTCATGAACGGGCCGGCGTAGTTCCCTCGCAGGACCGAGTAGGTGTAGCTCGCCGACGCCAGCCAGTTCCCGGAGAGGTTCTTGGTCACCTTGAAGGTGAAGCCGTCGTAGCTCCGCTCCGCCTTGGGGAACTTCACGGCGATGCTACGTCCGGTCACGCTGTCGAACATGACCGCGTCCACGGCGCTGTAGGTCACGCCGTCGGCGACCCAGGTGACGTTCCGGCCGGGGTTGGCGATGAAGTAGTGGTTCCCGTCGTCGGGAGACATGTCCTCGATGATCTCGTTCTGGCGCCGCGCGTTCCAGGCGAATCCGACCGAGAGATCGGAGATGACCTCGTACTCCAGCTCGGCGCCGAACATGTCGACCGAGCTGGCCTTGAGACCGGGCTGCACCGGGGTGGGTCCGCCGACGGGCTGGAAGGTGCCCGGGCCGTACCCCACATTGAAGGTGGCGAGCGTCGTGCAGGTCGGCTTGCCGTCCGGGCCCACCAGGGTGGTGGGGTCGAAGGCCGAGTAGATCTGGCCGCCGGGATTGTACCGCGTCGCGGCGCCGGGCAAGCCGTAGCATGTGTCGAACGGCGCGCGCCAGGTGATGTGGCTCTCGTTGCCGAAGGCGCGGTCGCCCAAGTCCAGGGGGATGGCCCAGTAGAACCGTCCCCAGTTGCCGGAAACCTTGCCGCGGCCGGTGCCGGTGAAGTCCCAGATGGCCTGGACGCGCGGGGCCCAGCTGTCGGTGGTGTTCAGGTAGTTGGAGGGGTTCGAGGTCTCCACCATCTTCTGCGTTTCGAGCCGGAGGCCGGCGTTGATGGTGAGCCCGATGTCCTGCACCTGCCAGCTGTCCTGGAGGAAGTAGGCGAAGTTGTTCGAGTACGAGCTGGTGCTCAACGTGTGGGTCGGGAAGATCTCGTTGGGGTCGGACGTGGGCGTGTACGGGACTGCGAAATTGCCTAATCCGCGGAAGACCCGGAACTGACCGTTGCGGGCCTGGAATAGGTAACCGCCCGAGTAGTACTTGGTGTGGTCCAGCGCGTTCCGCTCGAGGTCGACGCCGAGCTTGGCTCTGTGCTGCCCGCCCCCGCTAAAGAGGTACTCCACCGACGCCTTGCCGGCGTAGCGGTTGACCGTCTCGCTGTCGGTGAACCCATTCCCGCCGGTCAGGTAGCCGCGGACCGGGCACCGCGCCAGATCGGCGTTGCAGGCCGCCTCCGCGGAGCCCGCGGTCTCGAAGGCGGTGAGACCGTAGTAGTTGCTGGGGTCGTTCCAGTTGATGCGGGGCGTGGCGCTCTGGTAGGCGTTCGGCTGCTGCTCGATCTTCTGGTTGTGCAGGCCGGCCGTCACCTCGATCACCAAGCGCTTGTCGACGAACTTGCCCGTGTACTTGCCGATGATGTCGTAGGAGTCGAGGGCGATGTCGACGTTGCCGTTCGGGTTCGCGGCGTAGAGCGGCGCCCAGGTAGTGAGCGTGCTCGGCTGGCCATAGGTCGCCACGTACACGGTGTTGTCCGGGTCGATGAGGTAGCTGAGCTTGCCGACCCACTGGTAGCTGGTCTGGGCGGTGTGCATGACCGCGTCCGACCCGTCCACCTTGTCGTAGAGGGCGAAGCCGTTCGCATCCCGGCAGCGCGTGTCCGGGTCGCCGAAGGCGTTGAGGGGGGACGTCGCCCGGCGGCAGGTCTGGCCCAGGGCGGGGTCGTAGCCAGGGTCGCCTTCCAGGACGTTCGTTCGCTGGAACCGGTCGTAGTAGGTCTTCTGGACGATTGGCGCGAAGCCGGCGTAGAACCACAGCTTGTCCTTCAGGATGGGCCCGCCGACCTCGACGCCGACATCGAGGTTGTAGGTGCCTTCCGAGGGCTTCGAGTACCAGGCGATGGCCTCGCCGTCGCGGCCCACCACCTTGCCGTCCGGCGTCGCCAGGGAGTCGGGCCGGAGGTTGGCGAATACCGAGCCGTGGAACTCGTTCGACCCGCCCTTGGTGACCACGTTGATGACGCCGCCAGTGGTCCGGCCGTACTCGGGCATGAAGGAGCCGGTCTTGACGTCGATCTCCTGCACGAAGTTGGAGAGCAGGGTGGGCGCGCTGCGGCCCGTCCAGGTGCCCGGGGCCGCTCCGAAGACCGGGTCGGTGATGTTCATGCCGTCCAGGATGTAGTTGCTCTCCGGCGACTGGGCGCCCTGGAAGGCCACGCCGTAGGCGTCGCCGGCGGCCTGGGGCACCGTCTGCGCGATGGCCTGGAAGCTCCGGCCCACCGGGACGTTGGCGATGAACTCCTTGGAGACGACGGCGCCGGCCTCGGCGCTGCCCACGTTCACCACCGGCGCCAGGCCGGTTTTCACCACCTGCTCCTCGAGCTGGACCGCCTCCGGGGTGGCTGTGATGGGCACCCGGAGGGTCTTGTCCACCGAGAGGCGGACGTCGGCGCGCTCAGCGGGTAGATAGCCCTGGAGCTGAACCACCAGCCGGTACGGGCCGGCGGGGAGCTGGCCGAGCCGGTAGTTGCCCGACTCGTCGGTGATCGCGGTCTGCTCGCCTTGCAGGTTGGGGCCGGTGGCCACGACCAGGGCGCCGGCGACGGGCTTGCCCGTCGAGGCGTCGGTCACCACGCCGATGATGGTTCCGGTGGTTTGCGCGGAGGCAATGCCCGAGAGCGCGAGCGCCATCGGGACGAACCAGAACCACCGCGGCAACCCATGAGACACCTGGATCGCGTTCACTGGCGCCCTCCCGCAGCGCTTCTCGGCGCTGCCCCCCTGGCGAGCCTCTAAAGTGCCTGAGTGCACAATGGGAGCCGCCTAGCACCCATCTGTGAAGTGGAATCAGATGTCCCATTTGGGGCCACCCCACCAACAGCCAACCGGGCCTGTGGCCCGAGAGCGGATTGACAGGCAGTGGATTCGGCCTGCTCCTGCTCTTCTGGCGGGACACCCACACCGCCGGAGGGGCCTGGCCCTGGCGGCGATATCGGGGGCGGTCACCTCGGGTGTGGGCTCGGCGCCACCCGCGCCGCCACGGTGCAGCTCTCCGTGCCGGTGCTGACCGCTGCCGCCGGCGACGCCGTGCTGGGCGAGCCCGCGACCGCCCGCCTGGTGCTCGCGGCGATGGCCATCCTGGCTGGCATCGGGCTCACGCTTCGGGGCAGGAGGGAGCGGGCGCGGCGAGGGGAGCGGCGCACCCACATTTCCTCACCGTGACTCTGGAAGCCCCCGGAAGCGCTACTCATTCTTGACAGGAACGGGAAGGCTCTGATAGCCGTTGAGTATCCGATGTGCCCGGCTTCCGGGCGCTCACTCCAGCCCGTGTCCGCGGATTCCGCGGAGGTCCCCTACCGCGAATGGCAGCGCCTCCGAAGCACTACAGCATCATCGTGGTGAGCGACCACTCCCAGGCGGTGCGGAAGTTCCGCCTGCCGCGCGAGTGGCTCAAGAAGGGCGCCATCGGCGGCGGCGTCCTGCTGGCGCTCTCGCTCGTCACCCTGGTCCACTACTTCGTGCTGCTCGGGGCGTCCTCCGAGAACCGGGTCCTCAAGGAGGAGAACGCCCAGCTCCGCTCCCAGATCCTGCTGGTGCAGGAGAAGGTGGCGCACATCTCGGCTACGCTCGACCGGGTGGAGCGATTCGACGCCAAGCTCCGCACCGCGGTGACGCAGCTGCAGGACCCCGAGCGCGGGCTGGCCATCGGCCCGGTGGGGCAGGACGAGGCGGCGGCGGCGGTGCCTGGTCCGGCGCCCGCGGCCCAGGAGAACCTGGCGGCGCTTCCTGGGCGACTGCGGTCGCTCGAGACCGAGGCCTCGCGCCAGGAGGCCTCGCTGCGCGAGCTGCAGGAGTACTTCGACGACCAAAAATCGCTCCTGGCCTCGACGCCGTCCATCTGGCCCACGCGCGGGTGGGTCACCAGCGACTTCGGGCTTCGCCTCGACCCCTACTCGGCCGCCCGCGAGATGCACGGCGGCATGGACATCGCCACCCAGCACGGGCAGGTGGTGGTGGCGCCCTCGGACGGCACGGTGGTCTTCAACGGCACCGAGGGCGGCTACGGCAAGGTGCTGGTCATCGACCACGGCTACGGGGTCAAGACCCGCTACGGCCACCTCTCCGAGGTGTTCGTCCACCTGGGCGACCGCATCAAGCGCGGCCAGAAGGTGGCGGGGGTGGGCAACACCGGCCGCTCCACCGGTCCTCACCTGCACTACGAGGTGCGGGTGAACGGCATCGCCGAGAATCCGCGCAAGTTCATCCTCGACTAAGTGCTGCTCCGCAGAAATCACGAGGTACCTTGCGCCCCCTGCTCCGCAGCACTTCGCGGGGGAGGCCCCGTGCCTTGCATGAGAAGGCGCAAGGCACGGGCCCTCCCCGCGGGCCCTACCGGGGGAGGCGGAGCGCCGCCTCCCCCGGACCCCCACCCGCGCGGCGCGCCACCCGGGTGGCTTGTGTTCTCTGGCGCGCGCCACTAGCGGATCGATGGCGCCGTCGCGGAGCCTGGCCTGGGGAGTCATCTCGGCTGCGGCCTGCGCGCTGGCGTGCGCGCACGCGCCGCCCGCTCGCGAAGCGAGCGGGCCAGCGCGCTCGCCGGATGCCGCGGAGGGTGAGGGCGCCCGCCCGACGGCGACGTCCGGGGAACCCTCTCCCTCCGGGGCAGGGCACTCGAGCTCCCTGGAGACGACGGAGGGTGAGGGCGCTCGCCCATCGGCACCGCCCGAGCCCATCACCCTGGCCGCCGTGGGCGACGTCATGCTGGGGAGCGCCTTCCCGGACGAGTCGGGGCTGCCGCTCGACGACGCGGCCTCGCTCCTCGCCGAGGTGACCCCGCTGCTCTCGAGCGCCGACGTCGCCTTCGGCAACCTGGAGGGGCCGCTCGCCGACGGCGGCACCTCCGAGAAGTGCGCCCGCTCTCGCCCGGGCCGCTGCTACGCCTTCCGGAGCCCCACCCGCTACGCGCGCCACCTGGCCGACGCCGGCTTCGACGTGCTCGGCCTCGCCAACAACCACGCCGGCGACTTCGGCGCCGAGGGAAGGGAGAGCACCCGCCGCGCCCTCGACGCCGCCGGGCTGGCCCACGCGGGCGAGCCCGGGGACGTGGCGCGGCTCCGGGTCAAGGAGCGCCGCCTGGCGGTGGTGGCCTTCGCCACCTCGGACGCCACGCTCGACCTGCGCGACCTCGAGGGCGCGAAGCGGGTGGTGGCCGGCCTGGCGGCCGAGAACGACCTGGTGGTGGTGGCCTTCCACGGCGGCGCCGAGGGGGCGGCCTACCAGCACGTGCCGCCGGGGCGCGAGGAGTTCCTGGGAGAGGACCGGGGCGACCTGCGCGCCTTCGCCCACGCCGTGGTGGAGGCGGGGGCGGCGCTGGTGGTGGGGTCCGGCCCCCACGTGGTCCGCGGCATGGAGGTCTACCGGGGACGCCTGGTCGCCTACTCGCTCGGCAACTTCGCGACCTACGGGAGCTTCAACCTCTCCGGCCCGAACGGCTTGTCGCTGGTCCTCGAGGCGCGGCTCGGCCCGGACGGCGCCTTCCTGGGCGGGCGCGTCCATCCGGTGCGGCAGGAGAAGCCCGGCGGCCCGCGGCTCGACCCGCAGGGGCAGGTGATCCCGCTCCTGCGCTCCCTCTCCGAGGCGGACTTCGGCGAGTCGGCGGTGCGGGTGGAAGCGGACGGGACGCTCGTCGCGCCCGGTCACTCCTCGAAGCCGAGCGCCGGGAGCGAGAGGTCCGGGCTCCCCTCTAGCGCCGCGGCGATGCGCGCCGCGTCGAACCGGCCGTAGGCGAAGAAGAGCTCGCCGGCGAGGTAGCGCGTCCCCGGCTGGTCGCCCGGGCGCGCCGCGCGGAGCCGCGAGTTCCACCGCTCGCCGGACGGGCCGCGCTCGACGGACGGGTGGAGCAGGCTCAGGGTGCCGCGGGCGACGGCGCGGGTGCCGCGGTGAAGGAAGGTCACCGTTCCGTCCCGCCCGGCCCGCTCCACCACGCCCACGTGGGTGAGCGGGTCGCCGGCGCGTCCGTCGCCATTGCGGTCGTAGGTGTCGTGGAAGAAGACCAGATCGCCGGGGAGGGGCCGATCGCCGCGGCCGAGGACGACGCCGTTCGCGGCCAGCGCCCGGTGCAGGGCCACCACCGCGCTGCCAGCGTCCTCGTCGCCGAGGTGCAGCGCGTCGCGGAAGGGGATGCCGGCCGAGTGGTAGGCCGCCGCCACGAAGCCGCTGCAGTCGGCGCGGTAGCGGCGGCCGCCGACCTGGAAGGGCCCCTGCCGGCCGAGGTCCCTGGCGGCGGCGGCCACGATGCGGGCCCGGGTCTCGTCGGGCATGGGGATGAAGAAGGGGAGGGTGGCCGGCGAGGCCACCAGCGGATCCGGGCGCGTCGCCCGCGCCGGGCCGCCGCAGGCGGCGAGGAGGAGGGCGAGAAGGGTCGCGCCGGAAGCGGCCCCCCTGGGTCGCCAGCCGGGAATGCAGGCCGCGGACCGAGATGGCGAGCTGCGCGCGCGGCCGGCCGGCCGAGGTGGCCGGATCGGGCCGGCGCCCGGCCGGAACTGCCCGGAGCTGCTGCGTGTGCCTCGATGGCTCACCGCGCGTTCCACGCATTGTCCGAGCCGGGGGCCGGCGCGTCAAAAAGGGGGCCTGCCGTCGCCGAACGCCACGGAAGGACCGGGGATTTCGTTGACGCCCGAGAGTGGTTCTGGTACCGGTGCACGGCCGGCGGGATTTGCTTTTCCCCTGCCGCGGGTTACGTACTGGAGACGGCCCCGCCGCCAGCGGGTGGCGCGGCATGGGCCGCGCGCGCCAGCCGGGCGGCGCGACATCCCCCATGCTGAACTACGTCCTCAAGAAGATCGTCGGCACCAAGAACGAGCGGGAGCTCCGGCGCATCCGCCCGCTGGTGGGGCGGGTGAACGATCTCGAGCCGCGCATGAAGGCGCTCTCCGCCGAGGAGATGCCGCGCCTGGTGGCGGAGTGGAAGGAGCAGGTGCAACAGAAGGGGCGGCCGCTCGAGGAGCTGGCGCCCGAGGTGTTCGCGCTGGTGCGGGAAGCCAGCGTGCGAGCCCTGGGGATGCGCCACTTCGACGTCCAGCTCATCGGCGGCATGGTGCTCCACGAGGGCAAGATCGCCGAGATGAAGACCGGCGAGGGCAAGACCCTGGTGGCGACCCTGCCCTGCGCCCTGAACGCCCTGGCCGGCCGCGGCGTGCACGTGGTCACCGTCAACGACTACCTGGCCCGCCGCGACGCCGAGTGGATGGGGCG
>DASTPH010000058.1:0-22376 GCA_035762305.1 Anaeromyxobacteraceae bacterium | reverse complement strand
GTCTCCTCGCGGACGAGCCGGTCGATGTCGGGGTCGGCCTCGGCGAGGCGCTGGGTGGGCATCATGGGGCGGCTCCTGCCGGAAGAGAGACGGCTACATACCGCGCCCATACCACCCCGGCAACGGGATACCAGGCCCCCGTCCGACCCCGACAACGACCCCGACCGCAATCCCGACTCGGCCCAGGAATCACGCCGCCGGCCGGACCGGCTGGTACACCGGCACCACGTAGGGCCCCTCGGGAATGACCGCCACCCGGTGATCCCCGCTCCGGCGCACCGACTCCAGGACGGCCGCCTCCACCGACTCGACGCAGTGGACTCCGGTCAGCTTCCGGTCGGCCGCAGGCAGCGAACCCGAGTACAGGTGGATGCGGGCCTGCCTCATGGGCTTGAGCTGCATCTGGGTCTGCCACTCGTCCACGTCGGCGAAGGCCTTGCCGGAGATGTCCCGCAGGAACCCCTGCGGACCCATCTCCAAGAGGCGCCGCTGCGCCTCCACGTACTCACGCGAGCCCATCCCCTCGGCGCACTCGGAGGCCACCACCAGGTCGGCGCCGGGCTCGAGGATGTCCAGCGGGGCCACCATCCCCTTCACGGTCTGGTAGTACGTCCGGTCGAGGGGATGGCCGGCGGCGCTGGTGACCACCGTCTGGAAGCGGCGCGGCACCGGCACCACCGCGAAGCGCTCCACGAAGGCCACCGCCTCGGCGTGGCTCCGGGCGAGCTCGCCGAAGTTCAGGAACGACGGACGCCGCTGCTCGTCGATGACCGCGTTCACCGCCAGCACCCGGCCCAGCAGGCCGGCGATGGCCATCTGCTCCTCGTGGAGCGGGTTCCCCTCCAGCACGCAGTTCTCGGTGCGGGGGTGGGCCATGAAGCGCGAGCTGTGGAAGGTGGTGATGGTGTCGCGGTGCGCCACCCCGGGCGCGATCACCTTGCGGCCGCCGGAGTAGCCGGCCATGAAATGGGGCTCCACCAGCCCGGTGACGATCTTGACCTCGGCCTCGACCAGGCGCCGGTCGAGCTTGACCGGGGTGCCGCGCGCGGTGCGCCCCAGGTCGGCGTGGGCGGCGTGGTCCCGGGCGTCGTGGTTCTCCACCCGCACCGCCGAGAGGACCCAAGGGTCGCCCACCACCTCCAGGAGCTCGGCGCCCAGGTTGGGGCGGTGCAGCCCGGTGGCCACCAGCACGGTGATCCGCGAGGGGTCGATCCCGGCGGCCAGCAGGCGCCGCACCAGGGGCTGGAGGATGAGGCCGTTGGGAACCGGGCGGGTGAGGTCGCAGATCAGGATGCAGGCGCTGCGGCGGCCGCGGGCTTCCTCCTCCAGCGGCCGGGCCGCCACCGGGTGGCCGAGCGCGTGCTCCAGCGCCGCGCCGGGGGCGCCCAGCACCGGCATGTCCGGCTTGCGGACGAGCGTGACCTCCAGGTCGTCCCGGAGCCGCACCGCCAGGCTGCCGCGCCCGTATCGGAGCTCGACCTCCACGCCGCGAGCATACCAGGCCGGCCCCCCTCGCGCCCGCGAGTGGCGCGCGTCACGAGTCCCGAGACACTCCTGGCGCGCGCCACGCGGGTGGGGGTCCGGGGGAGGCTCTCCCCTACTTCTCCATGGCCGTGATCTTGTCGACCCGGCGCTGGTGCCGCCCGCCCTCGAACGGCTGGGAGAGGAACGAGGCCACCACCGACCCCGCCTGCCCGACCCCGAGCACCCGCTCGCCCAGGCAGAGCACGTTGGCGTCGTTGTGGGCCCGGGCCATGCGGGCCTCGTACTCGGTGGTGCAGTGGGCGGCCCGCACTCCCTTCACCTTGTTTGCCGAGATGGACATGCCGATGCCGGTGCCGCACACCAGCACCCCGAAGCGGGCCCGCCCCGAGGCCACCGCCTCCGCCACCGTCCGGGCGTAGTCCGGGTAGTCGACGCTCTCGCCGGAGAAGGGTCCGAGGTCGTCCACCTCGAAGCCCTTCTCGCGCGCCACCCGGATGGCCTCGGCGCGCAGGCCCAGGCCGACGTGGTCGGAGCCGAAGATCACCCTCTCGGCCATGCGCCCCTCAGACCCGCTTGAAGCCCATGACGGCGTTGGTGCCGCCGAAGCCGAAGCTGTTGGATAGGGCCGCCTCCACCCGCTTCTGGCGCGCCTGGTTGGGGATGACGTCGAGGTCGCAGGCCGGGTCCTGCTCCTCCACGTTGATGGTGGGGGGCAGCTCGCCGCGGTGCAGCGCCAGGATGGAGAAGACCGCCTCCGCGCCGCCGGCGGCCCCGAGCATGTGGCCGGTCATCGACTTGGTGGAGGAGACCAGGAGGCCGCGGCGAGCCCAGTCGCCGAAGACGGTCTTGATGGCGTGGCACTCCTCCACGTCGCCGGCCGGGGTGGAGGTGCCGTGGGTGTTCACGTACCCGACCTGCTCCGGCGAGAGCCCGCCGTCCTTCATGGCCAGGCGCATGGCCCGCGCGCCCCCCTCGCCGCCCGGCGAGGGAGCGGTGATGTGGTGGGCGTCGCAGGAGGCGCCGTAGCCCGCCACCTCGGCGTAGAGGCGCGCCCCGCGCCGGCGGGCGTGCTCGTACTCCTCGAGGATGAGCAGGCCGGCCCCCTCGGCGGCCACGAAGCCGTCGCGGTGCTTGTCGAAGGGGCGGCTGGCCTTCTCCGGGGCGTCGTTGCGCTCGGAGAGGGCCCGGGCGGCGCAGAAGCCCCCCACCCCGAGCGGGGTGATGGTGGCCTCGCAGCCCCCGGCCACCATGACGTCGGCCGTGCCGCGCTGGATGTACATGAAGGCGTCGCCGATGGAGTGGTTGCCGGTGGCGCAGGCCGAGACCGGCGAGAAGTTCGGCCCCTTCATCCCGTAGCGCAGGGCGATCTGCCCCGGCGCCAGGTTGATGATCAGGCTGGGGATGAAGAAGGGGCCGATGCGCTTCACCCCCTTCTCCTGGAGGATGCGATCGTTCTCCTCGATGGTGGCCAGGCCGCCGATGCCCGCGCCGACGATGGCGCCCACCCGCTCCGGGTCCTCCTTCTCCATGTCCAGCCCGGCGTCCTTCACCGCCATGTCGGCGGCCGCCAGGGCGAACTGGATGAAGCGGTCGTTCCGCCGCGCCTCCTTCTTCTCCATGAACCGCTCGGGCTCGAAGCCCTTCACCTCCCCGGCGATGCGGGTGGGGAAGGTGGAGGCGTCGAAGAGCGTGATGGGGCCGATCCCGCTCCGCCCCGCCACGATCGCCTTCCACGACTCCTCGACCCCGATCCCGACCGGGCTCACCAGGCCCAGGCCGGTGACCACGACTCGGCGCGACATGCTGCGACCTCCGCTGGGCTCGAGCGACGCGGACGCCCTCCGGGGCCCCGCGCCCCAGGCGAGCCGCGCAACGCTCCCCTACTTCTTGTGGGTGTTGATGTAGTTGATGGCGTCCTGGACGGTCTTGATGTTCTCGGCCTCCTCGTCCGGGATCTCGACCTCGAACTCCTCCTCCATGGCCATCACCAGCTCGACGATGTCGAGCGAGTCGGCGCCCAGGTCCTCGATGAAGCTCGAGGTGGGCTTGATCTCCTCCTCCGAGACGCCCAGCTGCTCGGCGATGATGCCCTTCACCTTCTGCTCCACGTTGCCAGCCGTCATGTTGCCTCCTCCGTCGGGGGTCGAGAGCCCGCGCGGGCCCTCCCGTCACATGTACATACCGCCGTTCACCCGGACGACCTCTCCGGTCACGTACGCCGCCTTGTCGCTCGCCAGCCAAGCCACGCAGTCGGCGACGTCCTGCGCCGTGCCGAGCCGGGCGAGCGGGATCATCTCCATCAGCTTCTGCCGGGCGCCCTCCGGGAGCGCCGCCGTCATGTCGGTGTCGATGAAGCCCGGGGCCACGGCGTTCACGCGCACCTGGCGTGAGGCCAGCTCGCGAGCCACCGACTTGGTGAGGCCGATGAGCCCGGCCTTGGTGGCGGCGTAGGCCGCCTGGCCGGCGTTGCCCATCTCCCCCACTACCGAGGTGAGGTTCACGATCGCGCCGCCCTTCTGCCTCATCATGGGGCGGACGGCGGCGCGCGTGAGGTTGAAGGCTCCGGTGAGGTTCACCTCCAGCTGCCGCCTCCAGTCCTCGTCCTTCACCCGCATCACCAGCTGGTCCACGGCGATGCCGGCGTTGTTGACGAGCACGTGCAGCCCGCCGAGCTCGGCCACCACCTCGTCCACCGCCGTCTGGCAGGCGGCGGGGTCGGCCACGTCGAACCGGTAGAGCTTGCAGCGGCCGGTGCCGGCCTGCTCGCACAGGTCGAGCGCCTCCTTGGCGGCCGCCTCGTTGCCGGCATAGTTCAGGGCCACGTTGGCGTGCCCCTGCGCCAGGGTCAGGGCGATGGCGCGGCCGATGCCGCGCGAGGCGCCGGTGACCAGGGCGGTCTTTCCCTTGAAGTCGTACATGGCCTTCAGCCCCCCGAGAGCGCCGCCAGGGTCTTCTCCAGCGAGGCGCGGTCCTCGACGTTCAGCACCTCCACCTCGCGGGCGATGCGCCGGACCAGGCCGGAGAGGACCCGCCCCGGGCCGACCTCCACCATGCGCGTCACCCCGAGGCGCACCAGCTCCTCGACGCACTCGATCCAGCGCACCGGCGAGGTCACCTGCTCCAGCAGCAGCGGCACCACCCGGGCGGTCTCGCGGTTGGCCTTGGCCTCGACGTTGGTCACCACCGGCACCGCCGGCTGCCGCCAGGCGATCCCGGAGAGCACCGTCTGAAGCCGGGGCCTCACCGGCGCCATCAGGGCGCAATGGAAGGGGGCGCTCACCGGGAGGGGCAGGACGCGCTTCGCGCCGGCCGCCCTGAGCTCCTCGCCGGCCCGGGCCACCGCGCCCGCCTCGCCGGCGATCACGGTCTGGGCCGGCTCGTTGTAGTTGGCCGGTGACACCACGCGGCCGATGGCGGCCTCCACCGACTCGCAGATGGCCTTGACCCGGCCCGGCTCGAGCCCCAGCACCGCCGACATGGCCCCCTGGCCGGCCGGCACCGCTTCCTGCATGAAGGTGCCGCGGGCCCGCACCGCCCGCGCCGCGTCCGGGGCCGAGACCGCGCCGGCGGCCACCAGCGCCGAGTACTCCCCCAGGGAGTGCCCGGCCACCAGGTCGGGGGCGACGCCGCGGCGGGCCAGGACCGCCGCCGCCGCCGCCGAGACGGCGAGGATCGAGGGCTGGGTGTTGGCGGTGAGCTTGAGCTCCTCCTCCGGCCCCTCGAAGCACAAGCTGGAGAGCTTCTCGCCCAGGGCGGCGTCCACGGCCTCGAAGACTGCCCGCGCCTCGGGGAAGGCGTCGAAGAGGTCGCGCCCCATGCCGGGGGCCTGCGAGCCCTGTCCCGGGAAGATGAAGGCGAGCGTGCCCACCAGAGGCCTCCTACCAGCGGTGCAGGGCGCTGCCCCAGGCCATTCCGCCGCCGATGGCCATCATCAGGATGAGGTCGCCGGGCTTGAACCAGCCGGCGCGGTTGGCCTCGTCGAGGGTCATGGGCACGCTCGCGGAGGAGGTGTTGCCATACTTCTCCAGGTTCATCCAGCACCTCTCGGGTGGGATGGCCAGGCGCTGCAGGGTGGAGTCGAGGATGCGCTTGTTGGCCTGGTGGGCGATGACGTAGGTGACGTCCTTGGCCTGCAGGCCATTGGCGGCCAGGGCCTCGCGCGAGACCTCCTCCAGCGCCCGCACCGCCACCTTGTAGACCTCGCGCCCGTTCATCTTGATGGTGGCCAGGTTCTCGTCCACCACCTTCTGGGAGCAGGGCAGGCGCGAGCCGCCGCCGGGCATGTTGAGGATGCTCCAGTAGGAGCCGTCGGTGTGCAGATGGGTCGAGAGCAGGCCGCGGTTCGGGTCATGGGTGGGCACGAGCACCATGGCCCCGGCCCCGTCGCCGAAGAGGATGCAGGTGTTGCGGTCCTTCCAGTCCGTGACCCGGGTCAGGATCTCCACCCCCACCACCAGCGCCGCCCGGGAGACGCCGGTGGCCACGAAGCGATCGGCCACCGCCAGGGCGTAGAGCGAGCCGGCGCAGGCCGCCGAGACGTCGAAGGCGAAGGCCTTCTTGTTGTGGAGATGGGCCTGGAGCATTGCGGCGGCCGACGGGAACGGCATGTCGGGGGTGATGGTCCCCACCACGATGAGGTCCACGTCCTCGGCGCGGACCCCCGCCATCTTGAGGGCCTTGTGGGCCGCCTTGAGGGCCAGGTCGCTCGAGGCCTCGTTCTCGGCGGCGACGCGCCGCTGCACCATGCCGGTGCGCTCGCGGATCCACTGGTCGTTGGTGTCGACCATCTTCTCCAGATCCGCGTTGGTGAGGACCTTCTCGGGGGCGTAGCTCCCGGTCCCGACGATGAGCGATCGCATCGGCGCTCCTTCCCTTCCTAGGCGTCCAGGGCGTGCCGGCGCCGCGCCAGCGGCGCCGCCAGCAGCCCGGCAGCCAGGGCGGCTGCCTCCGCCATCTCCCGGGTGCACGCGGCGCGGGCGGCGTCGCGGGCCCTGGTCACCGCGTTCTCGATGGCGAGCGCGTCCGAGGCGCCGTGGCTCACCACGCCCACCCCGGCCACGCCCAAGAGCGGCGCCCCGCCCACCTCGCGCCAGTCGAGGCGGCGCTTCACCTCCCGCAGCGCCGTCTGCGCCAGCAGGGCCCCGAGGCGGGAGCGGACCGAGCGCAGCGACTGCCGGACCAGCTGGCGCACCGCCCGGGCGGTACCCTCCATGGTCTTCAGCGCCACGTTGCCGGTGAAGCCGTCGGTGACCACCACGTCGAACTCGCCGCCGAGCAGGTCGCGCCCCTCGCAGTACCCCTCGAAGCGCAGCGGCGCGTGCCCGAGCGCCGCGGAGGCGCGGCGGGTGAGCTCGGTCCCCTTGGAGGGCTCCTGGCCGTTGGCGAGGATGGCCACCCGGGGGCGCGCCACCCCCACCACCCGGCGCGACCAGACCTCGCCCATGAGGGCGAACTGGACCAGGTGGATGGGCTTGCACTCCGCGTTGGCGCCCATGTCGAGCAGGAGCGGCCGCCCCTTCACCGCCGGCAGCACCTGGGCGAAGGCCGGGCGCTCCACCGATCCCAGCCGCCCCAGCACCAGGATGGCGGCGGCCATGATCGCGCCGGAGTTGCCGGCGCTCACCATGGCCGAGGCCTCCCCGGCCCGGACCAGCTCGAAGGCCACGCGAATGGAGTTGTCCCGCTTGCGCCGCATGGCCTGACCGGGGTGCTCCCCCATCTCCACCACCTCGGCGGCGTGGTGGATGCGGAGGGGCAGGGAGACGCCGGCCCGCTGCCGCCTGAGCTCCTCGCGCACCTTGCCCTCCGGGCCGACCAGGATCACCGCCTGCCCGGCGCGGGCGGCGGCCACGGCGCCCTGCACCGCCGCGCCCGGGGCGTGGTCGCCCCCCATGGCATCAACCGCGATGGGAGCGATGCCGTGGGACTGCGGCCCCAAGTCAGGCGCCCTCGGTGACCTGGCGGCCCTTGTAGTGACCGCAGGACGGACAGGCGCGGTGCGGCAGCACCGGCTCACGGCACTTGGGGCAGAGGATCACGTTGGCGGGCTGGAGCTTGAAATTGGCCGCCCGGCGGCGGTTGCGCCGCATGACGCTGGTGCGCTTCTTGGGGGTACCCACGGGGCTCTCCTTCCGGTAGTCGGGTCACTGTCGCTTGAGCTTCTCGAGCCCCGCCCAGCGCGGATCGGGGACGCGGCGGTCGCAGCCGCACTCGCGCTCGTTCAGGTTCTGGCCGCATACGGAGCAGAGCCCCTTGCAGCTCTCCCGGCACACCGGGTAGGCCGGCAGCGACAACAGGATCTGCTCTCGCACGAAGGGGTCGAGGTCGATGACCTTGCCGTGGTAGCGCTCCTCGTCGGCCTCCTCGGCGCGGAAGGTTCCACCCACCGGCCCGTCGTCGCGGTCGCGCCCAGCCTGGTGAGAGAGGGGCGGCGCCTCCTCGTCGGGCACCAGCGACAGCTCGAAGTCCACCGGCAGGGCCAGGGACACGGAAACCAGGCAGCGGCCGCAGGGGCAGGTGAGCTCGGCGCGGGTGGCGGCGCGGAGGCGGACCCGCCGGGCCAGCTTCTCCAATCGGGCGCTCACGCGGGCGGGGGCGGCGGCGCGGTAGCCGGCCCGGTCGTCGCGGACCACCTCGTCGAGCTGCTCGCGGGAGAGGTCCCACGAGCGATCCAAGCCCGACTCCTTGATTTCGTCAATATTCACGCGCATTTGCGACGCCTGGCCGGGCGGAAAAGGGCCTCATTATAGGGGGCGACCCCTCGAAGTCAAGGAGCGCTGGAAGCAGCGCATCGCGTCACCCCAAGCCGGGGCCGAAGGCTAGCTTAACGGAACGAGAAACGCGCGCAGGGCGGCCCGGGCGGGGAGCGGCCCGGCCGGGTCGAAGGGCTAGGGCTTCACCAGCCCGCGCGCCACCGCCAGCAGGGCCGCCTCGGCCTTGGTGGATACGTCGAGCTTCTCGTAGATGCGCTTCACGTAGGTCTGCACCGTGCCCTCGGCGATGCCCAGCGCCTGGGCCACGTCGGCGTAGGTGTGGCCGTGCACCAGGAGCTCCAGCACCTCCAGCTCGCGCTTGGAGAGGGCCGGCCCGCCCCCGCGCTGGTCGGGCGGATCGCCCCGGAGCTCGGCCAGGAGCACCTTGGCGGCGCGGGGGCTTATGGGCGCGGCCTCGCCGGAGAGGACCTCCTCGACGGCGCGGGCCAGCTCCGAGGCGTGGAACGGCTTCAGGATGTAGCCGGCGGCGCCGGCGCGCATGGCGCCGAGGACGCGGGCCGGGATGTCCACGGCGGTGAGGGCGATGCAGGCGGTCTTGGGAAGCTCCTTGCGGATGGCGGCGATGACGTCCTCGCCGCTCATCTTGGGCAGCCCCAGGTCTACCAGAGCCACGTCGGGCTTCTCGCGCCGGGCCAGGGCCAGGCCGTCCTCCCCGGTGCCGGAGGTGCCGACCACGTCGAACCCGTGCGAGGTGAGAACCTGGGCGATGAGGCGCGCCACCGCCTCGTCGTCCTCGATCGCGATGGCTCGGATCCCCATGAGATGAAGCCCCCTGCGCCAGCCCTGTCCCACACGGTCTAGCAGTGGCAGGAACGGGGGTCAAGGATGCTGTCCCACGAGAAGGGGACATCCGAAGGGCGCCGGATCGGGTCGGTGGCGGGACGGCGAGGCGGGCGGGTCGAGCGAAACTTCCGGCGGCGCCGAGGAGGGAAAAGTGCGCCGGTGTGATCGTTGACGACCTGGGCAGAGAGACGGATCGTGGCAAGAGCGCAATACCTCGGGAGGCTCGCTCCCGAGGCCGTATCCGGAGGGGTAATCCATGCGCCGTCTCGCCACGCTCGTCGCCGCCGCCGCCGCACTGATGCTTCTCTCTCGGTGCTCCTCGAGCAACACGGACACCGGCGGCGGGCCGATCTGCTCCGCCAACGGGGCGGCCTGTTCGAGCGGCTCGCAGTGCTGTTCCACCTTCTGCGTCAACGGGAGCTGCCAGCCGACCAACTGCTCCAGCAACGGAGCCTCCTGCACCTCGGGCGCGCAGTGCTGCTCCACCTTCTGCACCGACGGCACGTGCCAGCCCACCGCCTGCTCCGGCAACGGGACCACCTGCACCTCCGGCACCCAGTGCTGCTCCAACCTCTGCGTCAGCGGGAGCTGCCAGGGGAGCTGCTCCGGCAACGGCACCACCTGCGCCTCCGGCGCCGAGTGCTGCTCCACCTTCTGCGTCAACGGGAGCTGCCAGCCGACCAACTGCTCCGGCAACGGAATCAGCTGCACCTCGGGCGCCGAGTGCTGCTCCAGCATCTGCACCGGCACGCCCAGCACCTGCCAGGCGACCACGTGCTCCTCCAACGGCAGCGCCTGCGCCGCGGGCGCCGACTGCTGCTCGGGCAACTGCACCGGCACGCCCAGCACCTGCCAGCCGCCCGCGGGCGCGTGCCTCACGGCCTACAGCGCCTGCACCAGCGGCGCGCAGTGCTGCTCCGGCACCTGCTCCGGCGGCGAATGCGTGAACCCCTTCTGCAACGCAGCTGGCGTCCTCTGCGGCAGCAATTCGGAGTGCTGCTCCCAGAACTGCGTCGCCGGCAGCTGCAGCGGCACCGCCTGCAAGCCGGTCGGAACCGCGTGCGGATCGGGCGCCGAGTGCTGCTCGACGGTGTGCACCGGCTCGACGTGCGCGGTGGCCCCAGGCACGGGGAGCTGCAAGACGCTCGGCGAGACCTGCGCCCTGGGGGCCGAGTGCTGCTCCACCAACTGCCAGGGCGGCCACTGCGTGGCGGCCTACTCCTGCCAGGCCTACGGCGACATTTGCAGCGCCAACGTCGATTGCTGCAGCGCCGTCTGCGAGAAGCCCGCCGGCTCCGCGGTGGGCCGCTGCCAGCAGACCGGCGGCTCCGGCGGCACCAGCAACTGCAACCAGGACGGGGTCCCTTGCCCCAGCGGCCCCACCAACTGCTGCACCAACGTGTGCCTCGACCTCGGCTCGGGCGTGCCCGTGTGCGCGGTGGCCAGCGGCTGCCGCGTGACCGGCGACACCTGCAGCGCCACTTCCCAGTGCTGCGGCGCCCCCGGAAACGGCGAGAACTTCTCGGTCACCTGCGAGAACGCCCCCTCGGGACGCTGCGACAACGGGAACGCCTGCAACGGCGTGGGCACCATCTGCGGCAAGGCCTACTCCACCACGCCGCCGTACGTGATCATTTTCCAGGTGAACACCAACAACAACTGCTGCGCCGGCAAGGACGCCTGCCACCTCGACAGCGCCGGGATCCCCCGCTGCTTCGGCGGCTGCAGCACCCAGAGCTGCACCGGCCCCGGCGACTGCCCGCACGGCTACACGGGCGAGCCCGGCTGCTGCATTCCCGCCGGCGAGCAGTGCCAGTTCGGCGACCAGTGCTGCGACGACAACCCGTGCGTGCCTGACGGGAGCGGCGTCCTCCGCTGCACCGCCCCGACCTGCACGCCGCTCGGCTCGCCCTGCACCGCCACCTCGACCTGCTGCGAGGGGACCTGCCGCCTGCTCGAGGGCATCGGACCGGTGTGCGCGCTGCCGCCACCCGGGACCTGCACCGCCAACGGCCAGGGCTGCTCGAGCGGATCGCAATGCTGCTCCAACTACTGCAGCGGGACCCCCGCCACCTGCCAGACGCCCCCGGCCTGCACCGCCAACGGCCAGGGCTGCACCAGCGGGTCGCAGTGCTGCACCGGCTACTGCGACAACAACACCTGCGGCCCCCCCCCCACCTGCGCCCCCAGCGGCGGCAGCTGCACCACCACCCCGTGCTGCGCCGGCCTCACCTGCACCGGGACGCCCCTCACCTGCCAGACGGCCTGCCTCGCCAACGGCAACCCGTGCACCAGCGGATCCCAGTGCTGCTCCACCGTCTGCACCGCCGGCCTGTGCGCCGAGCCCCAGGCCTGCCAGCCCCAGGGCGGCACCTGCACCGCCACCGCCGACTGCTGCACCGGTTTCTCCTGCGTCATCCCGGTGGGCCAGAGCAGCGGCACCTGCCAGACGGGGCCCACCTGCCCGTCGGCCGGCCAGCAGTGCTCGCAGACCACGCCCTGCTGCCCGGGCCTGCTCTGCACCGACCAGGGCACCTACACCCCCTGCACCGGCACCACCACCTGCGTCTGCGTCTTCCAGGGGTAGAGACTGGGTCGCGCCGAAAGGCGCGACCCCTCGGTGCTCGGCGGGCTCCTGGGGCTTCGTCACCCCGGCGCGCCGGGGCCGGCCCGGCCTCGAGCCGTGCCCAACCAGTCGGACTCGCCCTCACGCACGGGCGGTTACCAGCGACATCCCGGGGAGCGCCAAGACGGGTCGCGCCTCACGGCGCGACCGATTATTCGTGCGACTTCTCGTCCAGCATCTCGCCGACCTCCTCCTCCACCTGGTCGGCGAGCGCGGCGCTGATGTTGAGGTCGAGGGCGATGGCGAGCAGGTAGGCGGCCAGGGAGAGCGTCCCCAGGCCCTGGCCGACGCTCATGGCCAGCACCAGGAAGATGGGCTTCGGCGACACGATGGAGAGGACCATCAGGCCGACGGCGCCCAGGGTGGCCGCCGCGGCGAGGTAGGTGAGGCGCTTCACTTGAAGATGCTTCACGGCCTGGCCTCCTTCCTGGCGCCCGCCCCGGACTGGGCGGTCTTGGCCCGCCGGTGGAGGGCCAGCGGGTGGACGTTCTCCTCGCCGTGGCAGTTCAGGCAGCTCATCTCCCCGGACCGGATGTCGGCCAGCATCCCCTGGTGCGGCTCGGTGGCCAGCCAGCGCGGCGCCTCGGTGGAGTGGCACTGGGTGCAGGTGGTGTTCTTCATCGGCTTGTAGAGGTGGATGGGCGGTCCGCCCTCGCCGTCCGGGCCGGTGTTGGCGTACTCGATGACGTAGTAGTAGAGGTGCTTCAGGCCGTTCATCTTGGTGGTGACGGCGCCGAACATCGAGTAGTCGGCGTGGCAGGTGTAGCAGCTCTGCTCGCCGAAGCGGTGGTTCCGGCTGTGGATGGCGGCGAGGCTCTGGGACTTCGGGTCCTCGGCGTCGCGGATGTAGGGCGCCATCACGTGGCAGGAGCCGCAGAAGGGGCGCTTCAACGTGTACTCGTAGCCGGCGATGTTGCCGGTGAGCGCCACGCCGAGCGGCATCACGCCCAGGCCGAGCAGCAGCAGCACTTTGGTGAGGCGCCCCAGCGGGGGCCGCCGGATGAGGTACCAGGCGATGATGGCCACCGAGACGGAGGCGCAGGCCAAGGCTGCGAGCTTCAGCAGTTTTTCGACCGAGTCGAGGTTCGCCATGCGGGGCCGCAACTACCACGGCGCCAGCGGGGAATTCAACCCCCCGGCTGAGCAGCGGCCTCGCCGCCCCCTCTCGCTCCACTTCGGTATCGAGATCCGCCCTGGCGGGAGCGGTTGACCGCCGTCAGGCGCCGGAACGTCTCCGCCGACCGCTCCCGGTGACGACGTTGTAAGCTGGTGGCGGAGGGGAGCGCCGCGGCAGCCGAGTCCGGCTGAGCCCTCCTTCGTCCCTGCGACCAGGGAGGCCATGGTGGATTGTGCCGAGACCGAGGCCCCGGGTGCGGCCGTCGCTCGCATGCTGGCCGAGGGCGACGCCGGGTCGCGCGAGCGCGGGCTGGCGCTGGCGGTCGAGCTGGCTCGGGACGGGCGGCTGACGGTCGGGTGGCCGCTCCTGCGCCTGGTGGCCGAGGTCGACGAGGCGAGGCCCGTCTCGGCCGCGGCGCTCCTGGACGCCGAGCGCCTGATGCAGCTCCTGCCCGAGGCGGAGCTGCCGCGCGGGGCCAGGGGCGACCGGGCCACGGCGCTCTTCCGCCTGGCCGCGGAACCGGGCATCCGGCGCCTGGCGGCGCGGGCCCTCGACGCCAAGGAGCGGCGCCCGGACCTGACCCTGGTGTCGGAGCGCCTCGGCGAGGGCGTCGCGGCCCTCCTGGTTCCCTACCTGGAGCACAGCGGCGCGACCCACCAGGAGCTCCTGGAGGTGACCCAATCCTCGCCAGAGCCGCCGCCGTTCCTCGACGGCCTGCAGCGGGCCGAGAGGACGCTCGGACCCGAGGTGGTGCGCGAGGTCATCGGCCGCCTGGGGTGGTCGCGCCTCAGCTGCGGCTTCGCGGCCGAGCTGCGAGTCGGGATGAGCGTCGGGGGCAGCTTCCCCTTCGTGGTGGGGCCGGTCGCGGCTCGGCTTCTCTCCCCGATCGCCGGGGCGGAAACGCTCTGGCGCCGACACCTCATCGTGGCTCACGGGGGACCTCTGGGCGCCGATGCCGCGGCCACCTCCGACGAGAGGGTCCAGCGCTTCCGCCGCTACAACCTGACCCACGCCGCGCTGCTGGACGAGATCCTGGCGGTGGCGCCGCTCGACGAGGCCAAGACCAGGAAGGTCCTGGCGATGATGGACCGGGTGGTCGCCGACTTCGCCGCGCTCTTCAGCGGAACGAGCGACGACGCCCAGGGGGTGGCGGCGGTGTACCGGCGACTGTGCAGGCTGGTGGAGGAGGGCCTGGCCCGGGACCGGCCCGGCGGCGCCCTCTCGGGCGAGACGGTGCGGCGCCTCCAGATGTTCGAGGACCCGCAACGGCTGGAGGAGGTCACCACCGTCCACGGCCTCAAGCGCTACCTGCACCAGCAGGGGCTCAAGCTCGCCTTCCGGCTGTTTGCCTCACAGCAGGGGGCCAACCGCACCGTGGACCTGGTCGTCGCCGGCGCCGGGGAGCTGCGCTGCGAGCAGGTCATCCGCTACCTGGAGTTCGAGCCCACCCAGCCGGCGGGCGACGCCCGCCTGCCCTTCGTGCTGTCCCTCCTCGCCGAGGCGCTGGGACGGCAGCTGCTCCACGGCCGCAAGCTGCCCTGGGTCACGGTGCTGGGCTACGGCAACGAGTTCCAGATCTACGTCAACTACCGCAATCACCCGGCGTTCATCCGGCTCGACCTGTCGCCCCCGCTCCGCGGCGGCATGATCGACCTGGAGTACTTTGCGATCAGCCAGTACGAGATGGACCAGCACCCCGACCTCTCCCTGCAAGGAATGCAGCGCCTGTTCCGGGAGATGGAGTTCGACGTCTCCAAGGACGGGCTGCGGCTCAAGGCGCGCTACGACAAGGAACGGGCCGTCGACCTCGGCGACATCGTCGCCAAGGCCCGGGCGCTCTTCGAGCTCCTGCCCTACCTGATGGACGTCGACTGGACCATCGGCGATCTGGACTACCCGCCGGCGGCGCGCGCCGAGGTGGCGGCCGCCTGGGCCGCGTTCTTCAACCGCTGGGGGGTGGTCCCCCTGGCCGAGGTGCTGAGCGCCTGCCGGCGGAAGATCCTCGTCGCCGTCGAGCCCGATCCCGCCGGCCCCCGCGAGGTGGTGTGGGACGGGCGCGGCGCGTACCGGGACCGCTTCAGCGGCACGCCACCGGATTCGCTGATGGAGTCGTTGCAGCGCGAGCTCGATGGCCGCGGCCTGGGCGCCCTGGCCGCCGGGTCCCCCGCGCGCAGCGGGGCTCCGGGCCAGCGCCTGCTGGATCAGACGGTGCTGTCCCCGGTCGCCGAGGCCCTTTCCCGTGGTGAAATCCGGGAGACGGCTGCTGGCCTGGAGGCGGCGCCGGCCGACCTCTTCCAGCGCGACCACGAGGCCGTCCGGCTGGCCGCCATCCTCGGCGAGGGCGGCCCGGCGCTGGCCCGGGCGGTGCAGATGGCCGCGCTGGTGCGCGCCATCGAGCGCCAGGCCCGCTTCCACACCACCGGCAGCGTTCGAGGTTACGCCGTCGAGGCGGCCCGCCTGCCCACCGCCCCCCGGGCGGTCGGGCTGTTCGTGCTGCGCGACGGTCAGGGCATCGTCCGGCTGGCCCTGGCGGTCGCGGGGGGCGTGCTCCACCGCTGGCGCGCCCATCCTCAGGGGCCGTGGCGCCCGGGGAACGAGCTGGAGGTCGCCGAGCTGGCGCGCGCCCTCCGCACGTACAACTACCTGGGGGAGGTGCCCGGCGGGGGGGCGCCGCTCCTGGAGGAGGACCTCCGGGAGGTGCGGCGGCGGTTCCGGACCCCGAGCGCCGCGCCAGTCCCGCGGCTGAGCTCGGGCGAGCGGCACGTGCCGGGCACGGTGGCCGCGCCGGGCCGGGCCACTGGTTTCGCTCTCTTCCACACCGCTGGTCGGCAGCCGGCCGACCTCGAGGGAGCGGTGCTGCTGGCGCGCGCCGTTCGCCCCGAGGACACGCCCTGGCTCCGCCACGCCGCCGGCATCGTCTCCACCGGGGGCGGCATCCTGAGCCACGTCGGGCTGGTGGCGCTGGAGCTGGAGAAGCCCGCGCTGATCGTGGAGGGCCGCTGGTCCGCCGCCCCCTCGGGCGCCGAGGTCCTGCTCTACCGGCGGCCGCAATGGCGCGAGGAGGAATCGACCGTCGCCGGCTACCAGGTGGTGTGCCGCCAGGAGCTGCACGAGACCGAGGAGACCCTGGAGCAGGGCGACCTGGTGGCCATCGACGGCGAAAGCGGCGGGATGGCGGTGCTCGGGAACGACGCTCAGGCGGTCGGCCTGCACCAGGGGTTGCGCCAGCTCGAGGCGGCCTCGGCGGCGCTGGCGACCGCCCGCTCCGCCGACGAGGTCCTCGCCAGCCGGGGCCGCCTCATCCGGGCCCTGCACCAGCTGGAGCGGCTGCTGGAGCGGCTCGAGCGCCCCGCCCTGGTGCGGCACGCCGTCCGCGAGCTGCTCACCGTCCCGCGCGCCCCCCTAGCTCCCGAGGGCCGGCAGGGGCGGGCGCGCCTGCTGGGCGCGCTGCTGCGCAATCCGGCCTCCGAGGCCGAGGCGCGCCAGGCGACGCTGCGCCTGGTGCACGGCCTCCGCGACCACCTCGAGGCGTCGAGTCGCCTGGCCGAGGACGACCTGCCCCACCTCGTCAACCCGGCCGAGGTGCTCTTCACCCGCCTGGGCGTGCGGCGCATTCACGAGACCCTGGCCGACACCATGGAGCTGGTGCGGGCGCGCGGGCTCGACCCCGGCCCGCTGAGCGGCATCGCCGGCGTCGACGCCGCCTGCCGCCATCGCCTCGAAGCGCTGCGGAGCGCGGCGGCGGAGAAGGCCGAGGCATGCGCCGGGGCGCCGGACCAGCGCTGGCGCCTGAGGCACCTCTTGCCCCGGCTCGAGCAGCTGGCCGGGATCCTGGACGGCGCCATGGCCGCCCGGGCACCGCAGGGCGAATCGCGGCGCCCGGCCCGGCGCTGGGCGGAGATGGCCGCGGCCCTGCGGCGCGAGGACGCGGCCCGACTCAGCGAGCTGGCCGGCCGGCGCCTCCTCGGCATGTCCGACGGCGGCGTGGAGCTGCAGCCCCTGGTGGGCGGCAAGGCGGCGCACCTCGGGGAGATCGCACGCATCCTCGGCCCCTCCGCCGTTCCGGCCTGGTTCTCGGTCACCGACGCGGCCTTCCGGGAGGTCATGGCGGCGCCGGCCGCGGCCTCGGCGCTGGAGAAGCTGGGGCTCGGCCCGGCGGAGCACCTGGAGGCCGCCATCGCGCAGGTGCTGGCCCACGCCGGATGGGACGCCCGCCGCCAGGCCCAGGTGGTCCGTGAGCTGTGGCGAGGACGGCTCCTGCCGGCCGCGCTGGACTCCGAGATCAGGGCCGCCTACGCCCGGCTGTCGGCGGACGCCGGGGAGGACCTGCCGGTCGCCATCCGCTCCTCCGGCCACGACGAGGACACCGAGAACGCGGCCTGGGCGGGCCAGTTCGACACCTTCCTCTTCGTCCGGGGCGCGGACGCGGTGATCGAGCACCTCAAGCTGGCCTGGGCCGGCTTCTGGACCGAGCGCGCCATCGATCGCCGTCGCCTGCTCGGAACCTCCCACCTGGCCCGGGGCGGCGGCATCGTGGTCCAGCGAATGGCCGACTCGCGAGCGTCCGGGGTCCTCCACACCGTGTGCGCCGCCAGCGGGCAGCTGCGCGAGATGGTGGTGAACGCCGGGCTGGGCCTGGGCGAGGGCATCGTCTCGGGCACCGTCGACGTGGATCACATCTTCGTGGCCAAGACCGAGGACCTCCAGACCGCCGACCTGCAGCTGCGCTACCTGGTCGGCGACAAGCGCGAGCAGGTGGTGCGCGACGCCGGGCGCGGATTCGGCACGCGGCGCCAGGAGACCCTCTACCACCAGCGCCTCCGCCCGGCCCTGGAGTACGTGGAGCTATGCGAGCTGGTGCGCGACGCCGCCCGGCTCGAGGAGGTCTTCGACGAGCCACTCGACATCGAGTTCGCTGTCGAGGGCCACCGCCTGCGAATCCTGCAGGCGCGACCGGTTCCCATCTTCGCCGCCGCCTGGCGGGAGACCCTGCCCGGCGCGGCGGCCCGGGGGAAGGAGGCTCCATGATCCGCAAGCCCGACGCCCTGCGCTACCACGCCGGGGACAGGCCCGGAAAGGTCGAGGTCAAGGCCACCAAGCCCTGCCTCAGCCCTCGCGACATCCGGCTCGCCTACCTGCCCGGCGCCACCTTCCCCGCCTCCGAGATCGCCGCCGACCCGGCCGCCTCGTACCTCTACACCTCGCGCGGAAACCTGGTGGGCGTGGTCACCAACGGGACCGCCGTGCCGGGAGTGGGGGCGGTGGGAGCGGCGGCCGCCAAGCCCGTCCAGGAGGGGATCGGCGTCCTCTTCAAGACCCTGGCGGACATCGACGTTTTCGACCTCGAGATCGACGCCGACACGGTGGAGGAGTTCACCGGCGCGGTGCGGAGGCTCGAGCCCACCTTCGGCGGCGTCAACCTGAAGGACATCCGGGCCCCGGAGGGATTGGCGATCTACGACAGGCTCGTCGAGGCCATGCGGATCCCGGTCTTCCACGAGAACCTCTACGGTACCGCGGTGGTGGCCACCGCCGCCCTCATCAATGCGCTCGAGCTGGCGGGCAAGAAGCTCCATGACGTCCGGGTGGTCATCTGCGGCGCCGGGACGGTGGGCCTGGGGTGCGCGCGGCTCATCGGCGCGCTCGGCCTGCCTCCCGAGAACCTGCTGCTCTACGACGTCCACGGGCTGGTCCACCCGGAGCGCGGCGACCTCAGCGCCTATCAGCGGGCGTTCGCCCGGCTCGGGCCGCGCACCCTGGCCGAGGGCGTGGCCGGGGCCGACGTGCTGCTCGGCGCCGCGACGGGGGGCGCTTTCGACCAGGCCATGATCCGCTCCATGGCCCCCTTTCCGGTGGTCATCGCCATGGCCATGCCAGACCCGGAGATCGCTTACCAGGCGGCCCGGGCGGTGCGGCGCGACGTGATCGTCGCCACCAGCGACGTCCAGAGCCCCAACGCCATCGTCGACCTGCTCTCCTTCCCCTACATCTTCCGGGGCGCGCTCGACGTCCACGCCTCGCGCATCAGCATCGGCATGATGCTGGCCGCCGCCCGGGCCCTGGCCGACCTGGCGCGCGAGGAGGTGACCGAGGAGGTCAGCCGGGCCTACGACAACGCGGTCTTCACCTTCGGGCCGGAGTACCTGCTCCCCAAGCCCATCGATCAGCGCATCCTGCTGCGCGAGTCGAGAGCCGTGGCGCAGCAGGCGGTGACCGAGGGCCTGGCCCGGGTCCGCTTCGACGTCGAGAGCTACGAGGGCGCCCTGGCGGTGCGGCTTGGAACCGGGCGCGAGGTCATGCGCCGGCTCATCGTCAAGGCGCGCGGGCAGTGCTGCCGCCTGGCGCTGCCGGATGGGACCCAGGAGGCCACCCTGCGCGCCTGCCGCATGCTCGTGGACGACGGGATCGCCAGCCCCATCCTCATCGGACGCGAGGAGGCCATTCGCGCCGCGGCGCAGCGCCTGGGGCACGAGCTGGAGGGAACCACCATCGTCGATCCGCAGCGCAGCCCCCGGTTCGACGCCTACGTCCAGGAGTACCTGCGCCTGCGGGCGCGGCGGGGCGCGACGCCCGACCTGGCGCGGGCCCGGCTGGCCGACCCGGTCACCTTCGCCACCCTGATGGTGCACCTGGGCGACGCCGACATGCTCATCGGCGGAGCCGCCACCCACTACGCCGAGCCGATGCGCAAGGTCCTGGAGATCATCGGTCCGGCGCCGGGGGTCCGGCGCGTGGCCAGCCTGCACATGGTGCTCCGGCCCAAGACCACCTACTTCATGAGCGACTGCGCCGTGAACATCGCCCCCCAGGCCGAGGACCTGGCCGAGATCGCCCTCCTGGCCGCGGGCATGGTGCGCACGCTCGGCATCGAGCCGCGGGTGGCAATGCTCTCCTTCTCCAACTACGGTGGGAGCGAGCACCCGCTGGCGCGCAAGGTCCGCCGCGCCACCGCCATCGCCCGCGAGCGCGCCCCGGACCTGGTGGTCGACGGCGAGATCCAGCTCTTCACGGCGCTGGACGAGGCGACGCGAGGGCACTACTTCCCCCACTCGGAGCTGCACCAGAACGCCAACCTGCTCGTCTTCCCCGACCTGCAGGCGGGGAGCCTGGCGCTAAACCTGCTGCAGAAGCTCGGGGACGCGCTGGCGGTGGGCCCGGTGCTCACCGGGACGCGGCGCCCGTTTCACATTCTGCAGCACGGCGCCTCGGCCGAGGATCTGGTGAACGTGGCGGTAGTGGGGGTAGTGCAGGCGGCGGAGGAGAACAAGCTCCGCGAGGTCGAGCCCGGACTTCGCTAGGGGGCGGCGGCGGGCGCGACGCGCCGCCCCGGGGCGGGCCTGCGCCCGCGGCCGATGCCGCTTGCCTTTGAATGGAGGGTGCACTAGATACGCGGGCGCCCGCGCGATTAGCTCAGCTGGATAGAGCGTCGGCCTCCGGAGCCGAAGGCCACAGGTTCGAATCCTGTATCGCGCGCCATCCAAGCGGCCCGACTTCCTTGGCTTCCTCGCCGGAAGTCGGGCCGCTCCTTTTCACCGACTGTGCGCGGAGGGACAAAATGGGGACAAGGCGCGCGGCTCCGGCCACGCCGGAAGCGATCGCGCCGGCCTCCGGAGGCGCAGCGGCGGGGAGCAGGTTCACCGCCCCGCGCAGGTCCTCCGTGAGCAGGTGGGCGTAGGTCTTCGTCGTCGTCTGTACATCCCGATGGCGCAGGATCCGTTGCACGCGGTGCGGATCGACACCCGCCCGAAGGAGCAGCGTCGCCGTCGTGTGGCGGAGCCCGTGGAAGGTCACATGGCGTGGGATGGCCTTGGGCCACATCCTCATGCCACAGCGGGCACACTTCCGCTGCTCGCCGTCTTGGGCGCGAATCGTGTGGTCCTTCTCTCCCCTGCCCTTGCAGCGCCGGCACACGTGCTCGAACCCCTCGACGAGGCCGGCCCGCTTGAGCGCCGTGCGCACGATGGCCACCGCGTCGAGGTCCTCCCGGCGCCTTCCGCCATCGGGCGCGGGGAAGACGAACTTGCTGTCCCCAGACGCGTCGAGCGCATGCTGGAGAAAGGGCCGGAGCGGTCGTGCGATGGGGATCGTGTCTCGGTGCCCACCCTTGGTCGTCTGCCTCCCGTGAGAACGGGAGACGCTGATGGTGCCTCCGTCGAGATCCACGGTGGTCTTCTCCAGGCCGAGCAGCTCGCCCTTGCGCATCCCCGTGTAGATGGCCGTGGCGACGAAGTCCCGCTTCCAGGGCTCCTCGACGTGCGCGAGGGCGACCGGCACCTCTCCCTCGGCCAGAGTCTCCTGGAGGCGGGTCGGCTCCATGGATCGAGGGTGCGCCTCGGCCGCCGGGTTGCTCGTCCAGAGCCTCGACTTGCGGGCACGGTTGAAGACGGTCCGGAGCGTGCGGCGAACGTGTTCGACCGAAGCCGGGGCAGCCCCCTCCCCTTCCATCTCGCGCAGCCGTCCCTCCACTGTTTCGGCGCTCACCTTCTTGAGCGGCCAGGAACCGATGGGGTGACGGATCACGTTGGCTTCGAGACGGCTGCGCTCCCGCACCAGGCTTGGGGCCTTGCACCAGTTCGCAAGCCACCACTCGCAGAGCTCGCTGAGCAGCATCGACCCAGCGTCCGCGGGGATGGCTTCGCCGTTCGTCGCCTCCCGCTCGCGTTCCCAGGCCCTGGCGAGCGCCTGGGCCTTCGTCCAGCCCTTCGGGCTGGTCTTCTTGCGCCACTTCCCCCAGGACTTGTAGCGCTGGTACCACCTGCCGGACTTCCAAAAGACGCTCGCCATCCTGCCTCCTACTTTGCCGGCCCCGGCGCCGTACCGAAGATGCGGCCCACCCCGGTCTCGCCTCGTGCGAAGGCGCGAATCTCCTCCGGGGCAAAGCGTAGCGACCCGCCGATGCGATGGCACGGGACCTCATCGGCAGCCGCCGCGTGGTAGACCCACGAAACCGACTTCTTGAGATAACGGGCCACGTCGCGGGCGTCCCACAAGGGGTCTTCCTCGAGGCGAGCGGCTCTCACGCCGTCCATCCCCACTTGTCCATGCGGCACGTTCATCGACTGACCGCCATTCCCGCCGCGTCACTCCGAAGACGAAAGAGATTGTATATCTTATGACTGTCATTTAGCAAGCGAGCAAGGGCGTGAAACCATGCTGACGCCCAACTGGGACTCCACAGCGCCTTGCCCGGACCAGCCGAGCTGAACGCATCCCCGGGAAGCTCGCTCGATCCTCCACCGGCGGCCGCCTGGCAGCGACCCCTACCGCTTCTTCTTCACACCGCCGCTCGGCGCGTCGAACCCCGGCCCCTTCTCGCGCAGGTCCAGGCTCCGCTGGAAGAGCAGGTGCTGAAGGTACTCGTAGCGCTGCATCTTCAGGGCCTCGCGGTCAGACTCGAGGAGCTGCGTCGCCGCCAGGGGCAGGCCGAAGTAGGTGCGCAGCCCGTCCAGCATCCGGTTCACGTACGCCGTGAGGTCGCGCCCGGTCCGCGCCGCGTCCTCCTTGATGAAGGCCACGATCTCGCGAGGAATGCGGAACGTCTGCATCACCTTCTCGGTCGTGCTGAACGGGTCGGAGGGGCCGGTCGACTTGG
>DASTPH010000057.1:0-21547 GCA_035762305.1 Anaeromyxobacteraceae bacterium | reverse complement strand
ACGAAGATGCGGAGGGAAGAGGTCCGGGCCTGCCAGGTGGGGTCGGTGAAGTCGCGCGGCGGCGTCGAAAGTCCGGCGCGGCGCTGGCCGCGCCCGTCGCCGCGCTCTCCGTGGCAGAGGGCGCAGTACCTGGCGAACAGCGCCCGGCCCCGCTCGCGCGCCGCGGGGTCGCCGAGCCGGGCTGCCGGAACCACCACCGACCGGTAGGCCGCCGGCACGTCGCGCTCACAGCCCCAGAGCGCGAGGACCAAGGGTGCCGCCAGCCAGGACCGGTGCATGCGAGGGCCTCTCCAGAAATCGATGGCCCATGCGGCACGCCTCCGCGGCCACCGCTTCGACGAGCGCCGGGAGGCGGGGAGCGACCGCCGGCGACAGGCCGAGCCCCAGCTCGATGGTGGCCGGAACGAGGCCGACCAGGGCCAGCCGGCGCGGCAGCCGCCCGCGCAGGTCGGCGGCGGCGACGAGGTCGGCGACCCCGACCTGGTGCACCGACAGCCGGGCCTCGACCGCCGGGCGAACCTCGGCGCCCTCGAGCCGCACCAGCGTGCCGGGCCGGGCGTCGTCGCGGACGGCGTCGACGAGGATGGCGTCCTCGGCGTCCTCGAGCAATGGGAGGAGCGACAGGCCCAGCGTTCCGCCGTCGAGGACGAGCGCTCCGGCGGGCGGCTGGTAGCGGCGCGACAGCTCTTCCACCGCCGCCACGCCGAGCCCGTCGTCGCTGCACAGCGGATTGCCCAGGCCGAGGACCAGGAGCCTGTTGGACCGCGCCGTCACGGCCCCTTCCCCTCCTCGCTCGCAGCCACGTCTTCGGCTCTCACGAAGCGGTAGCCGCTGACGATGGACTCCATGGTCCCCGTCCCCTCCTTCAAGGAGAAGAGGATGGCGCTCATGACGTGATGGGCGAAGAACCCCCACACGAACCACATGAACCCGTGGTGAAGCCAGCGCGCGTACTGCGGACCCCCGAAGACGTCGGCCAGGAACCCGAACCAGCGGAGCGGGGAGCCGACATGGGCCGCCTGTCCGTAGAGCCCCAGGCCCGTCAGGGCCATGATGAGGAGCACCCCGTAGACGAAGATGTAGGTGAAGCCGGCCAGCGGGTTGTGGCCCTCGCCGGGAGTCGGCCTGTCCCTCAGGAACAGGTAGTAGAGGTGCATGTCGAGGATGCCGCGGCGCCGCTCCCGGCTCCAGGGGACGAACTGGTCCCAGCGCGAGAACGAGTTGCCGAGGAACATCCAGAGGAAGCGCGAGAGCAGCGCCAGCGTGAAGACGATGGCCGCGTAGAAGTGGACCACCTTGACGGTCCCGGTGAAGAAGTGGAGCCGGGCCTCGCCCGAGGCCACGCTCACGGGGTTGCCCAGGAAGTAGCCGGTGGCCGAGAGCACGACGATGGAGAGGAAGATGAGCCAGTGGGCCGTCCGCACCGGCAGCTCCCAGACGTAGACGCGCTGCAGCTTCGGTTCGCTCATCGCGCCCTCACCCGCGCGATCTCGCGCCGCCGGGCGTCCACCACGTGCACGCCGCAGGCGATGCAGGGGTCGAAGGAGTGGATGGTGCGGAGGATCTCCAGGGGCTTGGCGGGGTCGGCCATGGGCGTGCCCACCAGCGCCTCCTCGTAGGGCCCGCGCTGGCCCTTGGCGTCGCGCGGCCCGGCGTTCCAGGTGCTGGGCACGATGCACTGGTAGTTGGCGATGGCCCCGTCCTTGATGTGCACCCAGTGGCCCAGGGCCCCGCGCGGCGCCTCGTGGAAGCCCGCTCCGGTGGCCTCGGCGGGCCAGGAGGACGGATCCCACCTCGAGCCGTCGTGGATGCGGTAGTCGCGGCGCGCCATGTTGGCCGCCAGCTCCGCCACCCAGTCGGCCATCTTCTCGACGAGCACCTGCGTCTCGATGGCCCGGGCAGCGATCCGGCCCAGGGTGGAGAAGAGCGCCGCCGGTCCCACGCCCAGCTTGCCGAGCACCGCGCCCACCAGCTCCTTCACCCGCGGGTGGCCGCTTCCGTAGGCCACCAGCATGCGGGCCAGCGGGCCCACCTCCATGGGCAGGCCGTCGTAACGCGGCGACTTGAGCCAGCTATACTTGGCGGCGGTGTCGAGCCGCTCGTAGGGCGGCCGGGGCCCGGTGTACTTGGGCCGCGTTTCGCCCTTGGAGGGGTGGAGGGCCGCCTCGTCGCCCGCCGCGTACTCGTACCAGGAGTGCTTGACGTGCTCGGTGACCTTGGCCGGGTCGAAGGGCTCCACCCGGGAGAGGTCCTTCTTGCGGATCACGCCCGCGGGGAGGAAGAGCGGGGGCCTCGGGCCGTCCGCCTCCGGGTACTCTCCGTAGACCAGGAAGTTCCCCACCCCGCCCCCGTGGGCGGCCCAGTCCTTGTAGAAGGGCGCCACCGCCAGCACGTCGGGGATGTAGACCTTGGTGACGAACTCCTTGCCCTTGGCGATGTGGGCGCTGATGGCCGCGATGGAGTCGGCGTTCAAGGCCGCCTGCGAGTCCAGGTCGACGGGCGTCGCCATGCCGCCCACGAGGAACGACTGCAGATGCGGGTTCTTGCCGCCGAGGGTGGCGTGGATCTTGATGAACTCGCGCTGCCAGTCGAGCGCCTCGAGGTAGTGCGCCACCGCGAGGAGGTTCGCCTCGGGCGGGAGCCGGTAGGCCGGGTGGCCCCAGTAGGCGTTGGCGAAGGGCCCGAGCTGGCCGCGCTCGACGAAGGCCTTCAGCCGGGCGTGCACGCCGGCGAAGTACTTGGTCGAGGAGAGCGGCCAGTCCGAGATCGACTCGGCGAGCGCCGAGGTCTTGGCCGGGCTGGCGGAGAGCGCCGAGACCACGTCCACCCAATCGAGGGCGTGCAAGTGATAGAAATGGATGACGTGGTCCTGCACGCACTGCGAGGCGATGACGAGGTTGCGCAGCAGGCGGGCGTTGGGGGGCGGCGCCGCCCCGATGGCGTTCTCCACCGCCCGGATCGAGGCGATGGCGTGGACGGTGGTGCAGACCCCGCAGATGCGCTGGGTGATGGCCCAGGCGTCGCGGGGGTCGCGCCCCTTCAGGATCAGCTCCACCCCCCGGAACATGGTGGCGCTGGACCAGGCGTCCCTCACCGCCCCGCCCTCCACCTCCGCCTCGATGCGCAGGTGGCCCTCGATGCGCGTGACCGGATCGACGACGATGTGGGGCATGGCTAGCTCCCCTTCTCGGGACCGGCGGGTGGGGTCTCGTCCTTGCGGCGGCCCCGCACCAGGGAGACGAGGCCGTGAGCCGCGAAGGCGGCGCCCACCAGCGCGGTGGCGGTGAGGCCGACCTTGTCGACGCTCGAGGCGACGCCGAAGCCGGGCGCGCCCGGCAGGTGGCGGTAGAAGGGCGCCATTTTGTCCCAGAAGTCGGGCTCGGCGCACCCGATGCACGGGTGGCCGCAGCCGATGGGCCAGCTGGTGCCCTCGTTCCAGCGCACGGTGGGGCAGTTCTGGTGCGTGACCGGCCCCTTGCACCCCATCTTGTAGAGGCAGTAGCCGCGGCGGTGCCCCTCGTCGCCGAATGCCTCCACGTACTGGCCCGCGTCGAAGTGGGAGCGGCGCTCGCAGGCGTCGTGGATGGCCTTGCCGTAGGCGAAGAGCGGGCGCCGATGGCCGTCCAGGGCCGGCCAGCTCTTGAAGGTGAGGTAGTGGACGATGAGCGCGGTGAGGTTCTCGGCGTTCGCGGGGCACGCGGACAGGTTGATGAGGTTCTTCACCCCGGGCACGGCGTCGCCCACGCCGAGCGCGCCGGTGGGGTTGGGCGCGGCCGCCGGGAGCCCGCCGAAGGTGGCGCAGGTGCCCATGGCGATGGTGGCGGCGGCACCGCCGCACACCTCGCGCGCGATGTCGAGCGCGGAGCGGCCGGCGATGCAGCAATAGGCGCCGCCCTCCCCGGTGGGAATGGAGCCCTCCACCACCGCGAGGTACTTGCCCTGGTGGTCGCGAGCCGTGGCCTTGAGGGCGTCTTCGGCCTGATGACCCGCGGCGGCCATGATGGTCTCGTGGTAGTCGACCGAGAGCACGTCGAGGACCACCTCGGCCGCGGTGGGGCGGGCCGCCCGCAGGAAGGACTCGGTGTTTCCCGCGCAGTCCTGGAACTCGAGCCACACCAAGATGGGCTTCTTCGCCTTCTCCAGCGCCGCCGCGATGCGCGGCCCGAAGGCGGCCGGCAGGGCCAGGGCGGAAGCCATCGCAGAGCAGAACCGCATGAAGTCGCGGCGCGACAGGCCGCGCCGCTCGTACTCCTGGGAAAGCCAGGTTCGCCCACTGCCCGAGTGCTCGTCCATGTGCACCTCCGGCGCGTCTGCGCGGCCCGCGACGCCTCCCCGGAATCGGAAGCGACCCTCCTCCAGGAGCCAGCATTCTCGACGGATTTCGCGACACGCTTTCTTGACCCGCGTCAATTCGGCGAAACCTTGGCGCGCAAGAATCGCATCCTGCCTTCTTTGCCCGGGACTCTGGCTCTCGGTTGAGGCGGCAAGCTGGAGGGCGGCCCTCCGCGGGCGCGCGCCATCCCCCGAAAGGGGAGCCGGCCGGGCTCGCACCGGCCAGCGCGTCGCGGGGGTCCTACAGGCCCTCGAGCGCCGCGGCGGTGGCGTGGAAGCCGGTGGTCTGGACGACCCACTCGGCGGTGCGGAAGAGCGGCCCGCCCACCGGGTCGGCCCCTCCCAGGCCCTGGCGCATGCGCGCCGGCCCGGCGTGCAGGTTCACGTGTGGTCGCACCGCCGGATGCGGCGCGGCGGCCCGCATCCGCGTCGCCAGGCTGCGGGAGAGGAGCAGCACCTCGGCCCGGGCGCTCCGGGCGCCCGCCGGATCGAGCGGCAGCGGCAGCACCGCCAGGAGCGAGTCGCCGGTGCGCAGCGGGACGAGGAGCCCGGCGTCGCGCAGGGCCTCCTCGGCGGCGTCCAGGGCGGCGGCCAGGGCCACCAGGGCGGCCGGGTCGTCGCCGGCCTCGCCCAGGGGCAGGGCCACGTGCACCGCCAGCGCCGGCCGCTCCTGTTCGGGCGCGGGCGCGGCCTCGCCGGTGGCCGCGGCGCGCAGCGCCGAGAGGAAGGCCTGGGCCGACGGGAAGCGCCGCTCCGGGGCCTTCTCCAGGGCCCGCGCCACCACCGCGTCCACCGCCGGGGACACCGGCGCGCTGGCGCTTGGCAGCGGCGGCGGCGCCTCGAGCTGGAGCCGCTCCAGCTCCACCGCGTCCTCCGAGTGGAAGGGAAGCCGCCCGGTGAGGAGCTGGTAGAGCAGGATGCCCAGGGCGTAGACGTCGGTGCGGGCGTCCACCGCTCCGGCGCCGATCTGCTCCGGGGCCATGGAGTGGGTCGAGCCCAGCCGCTCCCCGGCGGTGGTGAGCCCGGCCTCGGCCGGATCGGCGATCTTGGCGATGCCGAAGTCGAGGAGCTTCACCGTCGGCGGATCGCCAGGGCCCACCAGGACATTGCTGGCCTTGACGTCGCGGTGGACCACCCCGCGCTCGTGCGCCGCCTGGAGCGCGGCGCACACCGGCGCCAGCAGCGAGAGCGCCTCTTGTGGGGCCACCCGCCCCCGCTGCCGCAGCAGCTGCCACAGGTTCTGCCCGTGGAGCAGCTCCATGACGCAGTAGGGGCGACCGTCGGGGAGGGTCCCCAGGTCGTAGATGTCCACGATGGCCGGGTGGCGGATCTGGTTCACCACCCGCGCCTCGCGCACGAAGCGCCCCACCATCTCGGCGGAGCTGGCGAAGCGCCGGTGCATCACCTTCACCGCCGCCGGGCGCGAGAGCACCCGGTGCTCGGCGGCGTACACCGAGCCGTGGCCGCCCCGGGCCAGGAGCGAGGTGATCAGGTACTCGCCCACGCACGCGCCCGGGGCGAGCTCCTCCTCCGCCTCCTTCCCCGGCCCGGCCGCCGGGGGCTTCGGGGAAAGGCGATCCGCCATCCATCTCACGCTACCATGCCGGGAACGCCATGCGCACCGAGGCCACCTCCGCGCCCGCTTTCACCGTCCGCGCCGCCGTCGGCGGTGCGCTGGTGGGGCTGCCCCTCATGGTCGGCAACCTGTACATGGGGCTCAAGACCGGGTGGTGGGACTCCGGCTCCATCACGTCGGCCATCCTCGGGTACGCCCTCCTCTCGGCCTGGAGGGACGGCGGCAGGGCCGGGCCGCACGAGACCGCAGCCGCCATGTCGCTGGCGGCGGCGCTGGGCGCCGCCCCGGCGGCCGCCGGGCTGCTCGGCGCCCTCCCGGCCCTGGCGCTCCTGGGGCGGCCGGTGGCGCCCTGGGCCGCCGCCGGGTGGGGCGTGGCTCTCGGCGCGCTGGGGGTCCTCCTGGCCCTGTGGCTGCGGCGGCGCCTGCTCGAGGAGGAGGGGCTCCCCTTCCCCACTGGGGTCGCGACCGCCGAGGTGATCGCCGCCCTGCACGCCGACGGTCAGGGCGGGCGCGGGCGGGTGCTGCTCGGCACGGCCGGCCTGGCCGCGGCGGTGGCCTGGCTCCGCGACGGGTGGCCGGCGGTGATCCCGGCAGCGCTCGCCTGGCCCGGCCGCGCCCTGGGCCTGCCCGGAGCGGCGCTGGGCCTGGGCCTGGCGCTCTCGCCGATGATGGTGGGGGCGGGCCTGCTGGTGGGGCTGCAGAACGGGCTCTCGGTGCTGCTCGGCGCGGGGCTCGGCTGGGGCCTGCTGGCGCCGGATCTGGTGGCCCGCGGCGCGGTGGCGGGTGCCGACTACGCGGCCCTGGCCGGCTGGCTCGTCTGGCCGGGGGTGGCGCTCATGCTGGGCTCGGCCGCGGTGGCCCTCCTCGGCCAGGGGCGCGCCCTGCTCTCGGGCGTCTCCGACCTCTTCGCCGCCCAGCGCGGGCGCGCCGCGGCGGGCGGGCTCGCCCTGGCGGCGGCGGTGGCCCTGGCCCTCCTCGTGGGCTGGGCCGGCCTGGGACTGCCGGTGATTCTCTGCGCCGCCGGCCTCGTGCTGGCGGTTCCGCTCTGCGCCGCCTCGGCGCGCGCGGCCGGCCGCACCGACGTCTCGCCGGCCGGCGACGTGGGGCAGCTGGCCCAGGTGGCGGTGGGGGCGCTCGTCCCCGGCGGAGCCGGCGCGAGCACCGCCGCCGGGTCGATCGTGGCCGGGGCCGCCGCCCAGGCCGGCGTCTCGCTGTGGTCGCTTCGCGCCGGCCAGAGGCTGGGCGCCTCGGCGCGCGCGCAAGGCTGGGCCATGCTCCTCGGGGCCTCGCTCGGGGCCCTGGTCTCGGCGCCGGTCTACGCAGTCCTGGTCTCGGCGGCGGGGGTGGGCACCGCCACCTTTCCGGCTCCCTTCGCGCTGCGCTGGAAGGCGGTGGCCGAGGTGATGGCCGGCGGGGCTTCGGCGCTGCCGCCCGGGGCGTTTCCGGCCGCGGCGCTGGCGCTCCTCGCGGGCGCGGCGCTGGAGCTTCTCGGCCGGACGCGCGCCGGACGCTTCCTGCCGGCCCCGGGCGCGGTGGCGATCGGGTTCGTGGCCCCGGCCAGCTACGCGGCGGCCATCGCCCTGGGCGCGGTCCTGGCCGCGGCCTGGCGCCGGGTGCGGCCGGCGGCGGCCGAGGGCGCGCTGCCGCTGGTCGGCGCCGGGGCCATCGCCGGCGAGTCCGTGGCCGGCTTCCTGGCGGCCCTGCTCACGAGCCTGCGATGAGCCCTGATCGCGCCCGCGGGTTTCCGCGATCCCCGGCGGCCCGGTCTCGCCTCCGGGCGCTTTTCTCACTCACCACCCCGGAGCGTCTGCCGCGCGGCGACGAGGCACGCACGGCGGCTCGCAAACGTCGGTCGCGCAGCCCAAGGGCCTCCTCGGCGCGTTGGCGCTCCACGACGGTTGCTCGCCGGGACCACGGGCTCGGGTCGCGCGCATCGGGGCGGCCCCCGGCTCGCTCCGAAGGCGCCCTCCGGCGAGACCGGGCCGCCGCGGACGTCGCCGAGGCGGGCCCGGCCCTCATCCGGGCTCCCGGAGGCGGCCGAGCTCGCGGCGCACCCAGGGCTCCATCACGTTGGGCAGGCTCGCCGCCAGCCGCAGCGCCGCCCTGAGCGCCCGCTCGCCGGCCTCGCGCCGACCGGCCCGGATGGCGGAGAGCCCCCGCAGCAGCTGGAGCTCGATGGGCTCCTGCTCCACCGAGACCTGCCTCGAGCGGGCGAGGAGTGCCTGCCAGGCGTCGTCGGGGCTGGGGGAGGCCGGGCGGCTCGCCAGATCCACCATGGCGCGCAGCACCTCCTGCGAGGGCGAGAGCTCCCCGCCGGGGCGCCCTTCCTCCCGGGCGCGGCGGAGCGCCTCGTCCACCTCGGCGAGCCGGTCCCGGGCCTCCCCGGCATCGCCCCGGGCCGCCGCCACCCGCGCCGCCAGGAGCAGCCCCACCGGGCCGGGCGACACCTCGGGGTGGCGGCGCTCGATCTCCACGGCGCGGGCCACGTGCGGCAGGGCGGCCTCGAACTGGCCCGCCTGGTAGTGCAGCTCCCCCAGGTTGTACTCGCCGAAGTACTCGATGCTCACCATGCCCAGCTCGCGCCCGGTGCGCATGAACCTCTGCACGTCCTCCAGCGCGTGCATGAGGTCCCGGCGCGCCACCCACAGGTTGCGGCGGTTGTTGAGGAAGCCACCCAGGTGGAGCTGGTCGCCGCGCTGCTGGCAGAGCTCGAGCCCCTGGGCCACCACCGCCTCGGCCTCGTCGATGCGCGAGAGGTTGGGCAGCACCACCGCCAGGAGGAGGAGGGCGATGACCAGGGTCTCGTAGCCCTGGTCGCCGAGCGCCTTTCCCCGGAGCGCCGCGTCTTCCAGGGCTGCCGAGGCCTCCGGCCAGCGGCCGGCGCGGAACAGGCCCCGCCCCTCGGCGAGGCGCAGCCGCCCCCGGGTGAGCGGCGACGGGTCGGGGCCGCAGAGCAGGCGGGCCGCCTCCACCCGCTCCATCGACCCGGAGTAGTCGTTCATCCAGTCGAGGGCGGTGGCCTCGTCGAGCAGGCACTCCACCTGGGCGCCGGCGTCGGAGAGCTCCGCCGCCAGGTCGCGGGCGGCGGAGAGGTCGGCGATGGAGTCCTGGTAGCGGCCGATCCGGTAGCGCATGAGGCCGCGGCCGCGCAGGGCGAGGAGGCGCGAGCGCGCCTGCGCCGGCGGGAGGAGGCGGAGCGCCCGCGAGTAGTGGATCTCGGCCTCGAGGTAGGACTGCCGGGCCCGCTGGCCCTCGGCGAGCCCGAGGTGGATGGCGGCCGCCTCGGCCTCCTCGCCGCAGGCCTCGGCGTGGCGCGCCAGCCGCGGCTGGCGGAGCGCCTCGGGGAGGGCGAAGGCGCCGCGGTAGTATCGGAAGGCGGCCTGGTGGATGGCGACCGCTTGCGGCGGGGCCAGGGAGCGCGCCACCGCTTCCCGCAGGAGCCCGCTGCGGAAGCCGATGCGGTCGCCGCGGTGGGTCACCAGGAGCCCGGCGCCGAGCAGCCGCCGGGTGCCGGCCTGGGCGTCGTGGGGGAAGGGCGTCGCCAGGCCTGCCTTCTCCAGCTGGGCCAGCACTCCCGACACCTCGGGCAGGGTGAACTCGTCGCCCAGGAGCGCCGCCAGGCGCGCATGGGCGGCCAGGTCTTCGGGAAGGGCCGAGAGCTCGCGCTCGGCGAGCCAGTCCAGGAGCGGCAGGTCCGGCACGCGCTCCAGCTCGTCGGTGGCCAGGTACCAGGCCCCCTCCTCTCGGCGGCGCACGAGGCCCTCGCGCTTCAGCCCCCGCACCAGCTCGACGAGCAGCATGGGGACGGCCTGGGAGCGGGCCACCAGCCGCTCCACCGCCCGCTCCGGCACGTTCTCGGCGGGAAGCAGCAGGAGGCGGCACAGATCCGCGGCGGCGCCGGCCGGGAGCGGGGCGAGCGGCAGCGACCCGAAGCGGGCCGCCCGCTCGCCGAAGGCGGGCCGGGCGTCGCGGAAGGCGGGCCGGGCCAGGGCCAGGACCAGGATGGGGGCTCCGCCCTCGGCCAGCGCCGCGTACTCCAGCGCGTCTAGCGCCAAGCCGTCGGCGAGGTGGGCGTCGTCGAGGAGGACGCACAGCGGCCGGCGCAGGGCCCGGCGGCGCAGCGCCTCGCCTGCCGCTCGCACCGAGAGGGCGCGGAGCGCGCCCGGGGCGGCAAGGGCCGCGCGCAGCTCGGGCGCCTCCGGTCCGATCCAGCCGAGCGCCAGCGCCGCGGCGGCCCAGAGGTCCGGGCCCATCTCCGGGGGGAATCCCGCCGAGAGGAGCGACCGCCCGCGGTCGTCCGGCGCCGAGGCGGCCGGGAGGTCCAGCGCCCAGCGCAAGAGGGCCCGGAGCGTCCCGCCCTCCTCGCCCGCCGAGGGCTCGCGGGCCTTGAGCTCCAGCACCTCCGGCGCCGGCTCGAGCCGGCGCAGCGCCTGCCCCACCTCGGCGGCGAGGTGGCTCTTGCCGAGCCCCGCCTCGGCGACGACCTCGGCCACGGTGGGGGAGGACCCGGCGAACGCATGCCGCGCCAGAGCCAGGAGGGATTCCACCTCGGGGCCGCGCCCTACCAGAGGCGCCGCCCGCTGGCGGATGACGGTGGGGTCGTCCGGGCGGCTCTCCGGCAGCGCCCGGAAGAGCCCCTCGCGCTCCGGGACGGGGGCGAAGGGAACCTCGGCGAGGATCTCCACGGCGGCGGCGGTGGCGAGCGGTCCCTCGGGGTCGTCGCGGGCCGGGTAGCGGTCGGGGCGGGACAGCGCCGGGGACAGGTAGAGCGGCGGCCCGCCCTCGCGCCGCTGCACGGTCACCGTGGCCAGGTCCACCCGCATGCGGGGCGCCAGCCCGCGCCCGTGGAGGCGGAAGGCGCCGTCGAGCGCCAGCCGGGCCGGGTTCTCCCCGGCCCCGGCGTCGAAGACCACCGCGAAGCGCCCGGTGCCGGCGTGGGCCAGGTGGCCGCCGCTCTGGACCGCGGCGGCCTGGATCTCCAGCGCGTCGGCTCCGGAGTCGAGGAACAGGACCGCCACCGGCCGCTTCTCCTGGGTCCAGGCAGCCGCCTCCTCGGCTCGCGCCGGCTCCGTCGGCGGGGGGCCGGCCACCGCGTCGCGGGCCAGCGCCGCCGCCAGCGCCGCCCGGAGGAGGAAGGCGTCGGGGTAGCGGGCGGCGGGGTCCTTGGCCAGGCAGCGCAGGAGCACCTGCTCCACCGCCGGCGACACCAGCCCCAGCTCCGAGGGGCGGCGCGGCCGGAGGTTCAGGTGGGCCTGCTGCACCTCGGCCGGGGAGCCGGTGAAGGGGGGGCGTCCCAGGAGCAGGTGGTGCAGGAGCGCGCCGAAGGCGTAGACGTCGGAGCGGGCGTCGGGGCGGGCCCGCCCCTCGCACTGCTCGGGGGCCATGTACTCTGGGGTGCCGGCGAAGGAGAGGCCCGGCGCGGGCGGAGGCGCCTCCTCGTCGAGCCGCTCGGCGAGGCCGAAGTCGAAGAGGCGCGCCGCGGAGACGTCGGCGCCGGCGAAGACGTTGGCGGGCGCGAGGTCGCAGTGGGCCCAGCCGGCGGCGTGGACGGCGCCCAGGGCGTCGAGCACCGCCAGCGCCCTCGGGCCGGCCTCCGCCGGCGTCAGCTTCCCCCCCGCGGAGGCGAGCCGCTCCTTGAGCGTGGGGAGGGCGATTCGCTCCAGCGCCAGGAAGGGGGTACCGTCCGGCAGCGCCCCTTCCTCCAGGAGCACCGGCGCCGCCGGCGGCCCCACCGCCCCCAGCGCCTGGGCCTCGCGGGCGAGCTGCGCCCGGGCGGTCGGGTCGGCGCGCGCCACCTTGATGGCCACCGGCGCCCTGTCGGCGGCGCGGCGGGCGGCGAGGACCACCGCGAAGCCGCCGCGGCCGATGACCTTCTCGACCTCGTAACCCGGGATCGACCACTGCTCCCGGGCGGTGGGGGCGGTGAGGCCGCCGCCCGGGACCGCCACCGTCGGCGGCGTCATCGGCCCGGCGCCGCGCCGGCCGGGAGGGGTGGACTCGCCCTGGGCCATGGGCGGCGCCCGGCTACAGGCTGCCGCAGTCGCTCAGGCAGCCCAAGCCCGTGTCCGGGTCGAAAGGCGACTCGGTGAACTGGCAGATGTCGTCGCCGCAGGTGTACACGCTCGGCGGCGAGAGGTAGGTCGTCAGGGGGAGGAAGGTCACGTCCACCCCGTCCACATTCACGGTGCAGCTCTCGTACACGACCGGCGCGCCCTCCGGGGCCGGGGCCGCCCGGCACACGTCGTGGCAGCTTCCCACGTGCTCGATGGGCGGGCACGAGCCCGGCAGGCCGACCTCCACGGCGCAGCCCCGCGGGTTCGTCTCCTGCGGGGCCCAGGCGTCGAGGAGAGCGCCGGAGTATATGCCGCTGCCGTCGAAGAGGTTGCCGAAGAAGCAGCCCTCCGGCTTGGCGAAGAGGTCCTCCTCGCCCGGGTCGAGGGGGATGAACGACTGGCCGTCGGAGAGGGGGCCGCGGACGGAGAGCGCCACGTGGAGCCCGAACTTGTTGGAGTGGGCCGCCAGGCAGGCGGTCACCAGCTGCTGCTCGGCCTCCGAGATGGGCTCGCCGCCGGCCCAGCCCGGCGCCAGGCCCAGCACGCCAGTCCAGACGTAGCTGTGCCCATTCCACTCCCAGGAGAGGCTCTCCCCGGCCGGTAGGGCGCAGCGGGCGATGTAGCGCATCACCTTGGCGGAAAGGGCCGGGTTCGACTCGAACCAGCCCAGGAAGTCCGGGGTGGCGAGGCCGTTCACGCTGAGGCCATTCACGGAGAGGCCATTCACGGAGAGGCCATTCACCGACATGCCATTCACCGAGAGGCCATTGACGCTGAGGCCGTTCACGGAGAGGCCGTTCTGGGTGAGGAGCGCCTCCGGGGTGGCTCCCACCGGCGGCTCCCCGGCGCAGGCCCAGAGCCCGAGCGCCGCCGCGGCGACGCCCGCCCACGAGGCCGGTCCTGTGCCTGCGCTTGCCATCGTTTTCTCGCCGGCGCGGTCCCCGCTACCTGCGCGAGATGATGGGATGCCTCTGGATCGGTCGGCAGTCTGGATCACCCGTGTTTTCCGCGCTGTACCATGATCGGGGGGTAAGTCGGTCGCCCTCGCGGACTCCCACTGCGGAGCAGCACGACGTACCATGATCGAGGGACAGGACGCGCTCTAAGTGGTTCTTTAATGACCCAGGAGGCAGCCCGCAAGCCGGGGGAGCCGGTCTGGACGGCCCGAAATGGTGAGGGCAGTCTTAGGCGAACGGCCACGCACATGAGCCCCATCGACTTCTCGACGGCCGGCGGCGGCCGCCCGCCCGAGGTGCTGGAGGGCGGCGGCGGAAAGCCCTGCCTGGTGTGGGTGAACTCCTCGCGCCACGCCGACCTGGGGCGCTTCCACCGCATCGAGAAGGAGGAGACGGTCATCGGCCGCGGCGCGGAGGCCGACGTCGAGGTGGACGACCCCGGCGTCTCGCGGCGCCACGCCATGGTGGTGCGGCGCCCCGGCGGCGAGTGCGTGCTCGTCGACCTGCAGTCGCGCAACGGCACCTTCGTGAACGGCCTCCGGGTGCGCTCCTCGCCGCTCCGGGAGGGAGACAAGATCCAGCTGGGCACGGTGACGGCGCTGCGCTTCTCGCTGCGGGAGAGCCTGGAGGACGGGGAGGAGCGGCTGCGACAGGCGCTGGCCGCCGCCGGCATCGGGGCCTGGGAGTGGAACGCGCGGAGCGGCGTGGTGACGCTCTCGGGAGGGGCCGAGCGGCTGCTCGACCCGCCGCCGGGGACGGCCTCGGACCGCCCGCGCGGCTTCTGGGACCTGCTCGACCAGGACGACGCCCGCCGCATGCGCGAGGCGCTGGAGGGCGCGGCGCGCCAGGGGCGGTCCTGCGAGATCCGCTGCCGGGTGCACCCGCCCGACGGGAAGGGGACGCGCTGGCTGGAGCTGCGCGGCGAGGTCTTCCGCGACGAGGCCGGGTCGGCCACCCACGTCACCGGGACCCTCATGGACGTGACGGTTCGCCGGGCGGTGGAGCAGGAGCTGCGCCGATACGCCCTGGTCTTCGAGAGCCTCTCCGACGCGGTGGTGGTGATGGACCTGCGAGGCGAGATCGTGGACTGGAACGGCGGCGCGGCGCGGCTCTTCGGATGGAATCGGGAGGAGGCTCTGGGGCGCCGCCCCGGCGAGCTCCTCGATCCGCGCGCTTCCGACGAGCTCACCCCCTCGGTGCTGGCCGGCGTGGCCAGGGCCGGGCGCTTCTCCCTCGAGGCGCCGCTGCGCCGCAAGGGCGGGGGGGAGTGCCTGGCCGAGCTCACCGCGGCCCCGCTGCGCGACCCGGAGGGGCGCCAGCTGGCCGCCATCGTGGTGGCCCGCGACGTCGGGGAGCGCAAGCAGCTCGAGGCGCGCCTGCTCCTGGCGGACCGCATGGCCTCGCTGGGAACGCTGGCCGCCGGGGTGGCCCACGAGATCAACAACCCGCTGGCCTTCGTGATGGGCAACCTCCAGTACCTGCAGGAGGAGCTGGCGCAGCTGGCTTCCGGGACCGACCCGAAGCGGCGCGTGGGGGCGGAGACGGCGCTCCGGGACGCCCGCGAGGGAGCGGCGCGCATCCGCGCCATCGTGGCCGACCTGGCCACCTTCTCGCGGGGGAACGAACCGGAGGCGGTCCGGCCGGTGGACGTGAACCGGGCGCTGGAGTTCGCGCTCAAGATGGCCGAGCGGCAGATCACCGCCCGGGCGCGCCTCGAGCGCCGCCTGGGCGAGCTGCCGCCGGTGCTGGGAGCCGAGTCTCGGCTCTCCCAGGTGTTCCTGAACCTGCTCGTCAACGCGGCCCAGTCCATCCCCGAGGGGAACGCCGCCCACCATCAAGTAAGGGTCTCGAGCGCCTACGACCCGCAGAGCGGCCGGGTCGCCGTGGAGATCGCCGACACCGGGCAGGGCATCGAACCGGAGGACCAGGCGCGCATCTTCGATCCCTTCTTCACTACCAAGCCGGTCGGACGCGGCACCGGCCTCGGCCTCTCCGTCTCCCACTCCATCGTCACCTCCCTGGGCGGGGAGATCGCCGTGGAGAGCGCCCCCGGCCGGGGAACCACCATGCGGGTCCTGCTGCCGGCGGCGGAGCGCGCCGCCGCCCCCGAGCCCGGCCCGCGGGCGCGGGTGCTGGTGGTGGACGACGAGCCGCTGGTGGGGGCGGTGGTGCAGAGGCTCCTCTCGCCGCAGCACGAGGTGCTGGCGGCGACCTCGGCTCGCGAGGCCATGGCGCTGCTCGACTACGGGGCCCGCTTCGATCTCCTGCTGTGCGACCTGGTCATGCCCGAGGTGAGCGGCATGGAGCTCCTGGCCAAGCTGCAGGCCTCCCACCCCGAGCAGGCGCGGCAGGTGGTGTTCATGACTGCCGGCGCCTTCACCCCCGGAGCACAGGGGTTCGTGGAGCGGCACAAGCAGCACCGCTTCCTCGCCAAGCCCATCGACCTCGAGGAGCTGGAGTCCATCATCGCCGAGACCCTGGCGGCGCGCCAGGGCGCGAAGGAGGCGCCATCGGGTTCTTAGGGCGGGGCTCGAGAGCTGGACAGCCCTCCCAAAGGGGCCAGAGCGCCGCGGCCGCGGCGGCGGTAGCATGCTCGGGGTCCGATGAGCAGCCCTGCGTCCGCGCTCCCGGAGACGGCCCCGGCCCACGAGCCGGAAGCCCAGCTCCCGTCCGAGGTGGTGGTGGGCATTCCCGCCGGACCCGAGGCGGAGCGCTTCGCCGCAGCGGTCCTGGACGAGGCGCGGCGCGTCCTCCCGGGCCGCGCCGTGAAGGCGGTGCCGCTGCCGCGCCAGCCGACGGTCGTGCCGGGCAGCCACCTCGCCGCCGACGGCGCCCTGCCAGGTCTGCTGCGCCTGTCGCTCGACGCCGGGGCCTCGGCCTGCGCCTGGCTGGGCGGCGCGGGCGACTCCGGCTCCGGCGACCGGCTCGGGCTCCTCCTCGGCCCGATCCTCGAGGGAGGGCTCGACTTCGTGTGCGCCTCCTACCGCCGCGGCCCGTTCGAGGGCGCGCTCACCACCGCCCTGGTCTACCCGCTCACGCGCGCCCTCCACGGAGTGCGGCTGCGCCAGCCGCTCGGGGCCGAGCTGGCCCTTTCGCGCCGGCTCGGGGAACGCCTGGCCGCCGACGCCGACTGGACCGAGGACCCGGCCCGCGCCGGGGCCGACCTGTGGGTGGCGAGCCGGGCGGTCGCGGGCGGCTTCGGAGTGGGCCAGGCCTTCCTCGGCCCGTACCCGGGCTACCTGGCCGAGCCGGAGGGCCCGCCCAGCGAGTCGCTGGCGCGGGTGGCCGGGACCGTGTTCCGCGACATGGAGCGCACCGCCGGCGCCTGGCAGCGCGTGCGCGGCTCGCGCCCGGTGCCGACCTCCGGAGAGAGCGCGCCGCTCCCGGGCTCGGGTCACCCGCCCAGCCCGACGCCGCTCATCGGGGCCTTCGAGCTCGGCTGCCATGACCTGCTGGAGCTGTGGGGGGCGATCCTCCCCCCGGCGACGCTGGTGGCCCTGCGCCGGGCGGCGCGCCAGCCGGCGGCGTCGTTCCGGTTCGACGACGGCCTCTGGGCCCGCTCGGTCTACGACTTCGCGCTGGGGCACCGCCAGCGCGTCCTCGACCGGGGGCAATTGCTCCGGTCGCTCACCCCCATCTACCTCGGCTGGCTGGCGGGGTTCGTGGCCGAGTGCGGAGCGCTCGACCCCGCGGGCGTGGAGGGGCGCGTGGAGCGGCTGTGCCTGGCCTTCGAGGCGGAGAAGCCGTACCTCATCTCGCGGTGGAGGTGGCCGGACCGGTTCAATCCGTGACGGCGCGCCCCGGCGGGCGCGCCATCGAGGAGCCGCCATGTGGGAACGGACCAAGACCATCCTGGCCGGGTCGCTGGAGCGCTCGTTCGAGTCGGTGCTGGCGGTGCTGCCCGGCCTCATGGCCATGACGCTGGTGATGGCGCTGTCGCTGGTGGCGGCCCTGGCGGTGCGCCTCGGCGTGCGCCGGGCGCTGACCGGCCTCTCCTTCGACCGCCGCTGCCGGCAGTGGGGGTTCGAGGGTCTGCTCGACTGGTCGCCCGGGGGCAGCCCCACCGCGCTCCTGTCGCGGCTCGGATTCTGGCTGGTGCTGCTCCTCGGCGCCGGCCTGGCGCTGGGCGCGCTCGGGGGGGCCACCGCCGAGGTGATGGCCCGCAAGCTCATCTACTGGCTCCCCAACGTGGCCGCGGCGGGCGTGATCTTCGTGGTCGGGCTCTTCGCCGCCCGCTTCCTGGAGCGCGGCGTGCTGGTGAGCGCCGTGAACCTCCACGTTCGCTCGGGGCGACTCCTGGCCCTGGGGGCGCGCTGGCTGGTGGTGGTGCTGGCGGCGGCCATGGCGCTCGAGCACGTGGGCATCGGCGGGACCATCCTCACCCTCTCCTTCGGCATCCTCTTCGGCGGCATCGTGCTGGCGCTGGCCCTGGCGGTGGGGCTCGGCTCGCGGGAGGCGGTGAGCCGCACCTGGGAGCGACGCGCCCGCGAGTCCGAGCCGCGGCCGGACGAGGAGCCCGAGGAGGAGGTCCGCCACCTCTAAGTGCTGCTCCGCAGAAGTCATGAGCCCACCTTGGCCGCCCTGCTCCGCAGCACTTCGCGGGGAAGGCCCCGTGCCTTGCATGAGAAGGCGCAAGGCACGGGCCCTCCCCGCGGGCCCTACCGGGGGAGGCGGGGCGCCGCCTCCCCCGGACCCCCACCCGCGTGGCGCGCGACGCGACGGGCTCGGGACTCTTGACGCGCGCCACTAGGCGGCCCGAGTGCGCTCGAGCGGCATCCTGCTCCACCCCACCTCGCTCCCCTCGCCCCACGGCGTGGGCGACCTGGGGGAGGGGGCCCTCCGCTTCGCCGACTGGCTCCGGGCGGCCGGCCAGCGGCTGTGGCAAGTGCTGCCGCTCGCGCCGGCCGGCTACGGCGACTCGCCCTACCAGGCCCTCTCGGCCTTCGCCGGGAACCCCCTCCTGGTGTCCCTGGACGCGCTCGGCCGCGAGGGGCTCCTCGACCCGGCCGACCTCGAGGCCCCGCCCTTCCCGGCGCGCGCCGCCGACTACGGCGCGGTCATCCCCTGGAAGGCGGGCCGCCTGCGGCTCGCCGCCGAGCGCTTCGCGGCCCGGGCCTCGCCGGCGCGGCGGGAGGCGCTGGCCGAGTTCCGGGCCCGGGAGAAGGGCTGGCTCGAGGACCTGGCCCTGTTCCTGGCGGTGAAGGAGTCCCAGGGCGGGCGCGCCTGGGTGGAGTGGCCGGCGGACCTGGCCGGGCGCGAGCCGGACGCGCTCTCGGCAGCGCGCCGGGCGCTCTCCGCCGAGGTGGAGGCCCAGGTGTTCGCGCAGTTCGCCTTCCGCGAGCAGTGGGCGGCGCTGCGGGGACGGTGCCGGGAGCTAGGCCTGGCCCTCATGGGCGACCTCCCCATCTACCTGGCCCACGACAGCGCCGAGGTGTGGGCCCGGCGCTGGCTCTTTCGGCTCGACCCGGCCGGGCAGCCGGAGGCGGTGGGCGGCGTCCCCCCCGACTACTTCAGCGCCACCGGCCAGCGCTGGGGCAACCCCCTCTTCGACTGGGAGGCGCACCGAGCCGAGGGGTTCGGCTTCTGGGTGGAGCGGGTCCGGGCCGCGCTCTCGCTGTGCGACCGGGTCCGGCTCGACCACTTCCGGGGCTTCGAGGCCTACTGGGAGATCCCCGCCGGCGAGCCCACCGCCGAGCGGGGGCGATGGGTGCCCGGCCCCGGGGCGGCGCTCCTCGAGGCCCTGAAGCGGGCGCTGGGGGCGCTGCCGCTCGTGGCCGAGAACCTGGGCGTCATCACCCCGGAGGTGGAGGCGCTCCGCCACCGCTTCGGCCTGCCGGGCATGGCCATCCTCCAGTTCGCCTTCGGCGACGACCCGCAGGCGCCCTCCTTCCGGCCCCACACCTGGCAGCGGGACCTGGTGGCCTACAGCGGCACCCACGACAACGACACCACCCTCGGCTGGTGGACCGGGGAAGGGCCGGGCCACTCCACGCGCACGCCCGAATCGGTGGCGCGCGAGCGCGAGCGCGCCCGGCGCTACCTCGGCACCGACGGGGCGGAGATGAACTGGGCCTTCATCCGGGCGCTCGGGGCCTCGGTGGCGGACGCGGTGGTGGTGCCGCTCCAGGACGCGCTCGGCCTCGGCAGCGAGGCGCGCATGAACGTGCCGGCGCGCGAGCTCGGCAACTGGCGCTGGCGCTTCGCCGAGGGCGACTGCACGGCCGAGGTGGCGGCGCGGCTGCGAGAGGTGGCGGAGACGTACGAGCGGGTGTGATCACGGCGCCCGGATCTCGAACCAGAAGAATGCGTAGGGCCCGAGCGTGAGCGGATAGGGGGCCCGGCCGATGCGAGGGAACTCGGTGTAGCCGAGCATCTCCACCGGCACGTGCCCCTCGAAAGCGGAGAGGTCGATCTCGGCGGGCTGGGGAACCCGCGAGAGGTTGGCCACGCACAGGACCACGTCGCCGTCGAGCCGGCGCAGGTAGGCGAGCACCCGCCGGTTCGAGAGCGGCAGCACCTCCATCGAGCCGCGCCCGAACACCGGGAAGAGCGTGCGCAGGGCGATGAGGTTTCTCACCCAGTGGAGCAGGGACGACGGGTCGGCGCGCTGGGCCTCCACGTTCACCGCCTGGTAGCCGTAGACCGGGTCGGAGATGGGGCGGCTGTAGAGCTTGTCCGGCTCGGCGCGGGAGAAGCCGGCGTTGCGGTCGGCGCTCCACTGCATGGGGGTGCGCACCCCGGCCCGGTCCGCCAGCGAGACGTCGTCCCCCATCCCGATCTCGTCGCCGTAGTAGAGGACGGGCGTGCCCGGGAAGGAGAGGAGCAGCGCGTGCAGGAGCTCGATCCGCCCGCGGTGGTTCTGCACCAGCGGCGCCAGCCGGCGGCGGATGCCGACGTTGAGGCGCGCCCGGGCGTCCCCGGCGTAGGCCAGGTTCATGTACTCGCGCTCGTCGGGGGTGACCATCTCCAGCGTCAGCTCGTCGTGGTTGCGCAGGAACAGCCCCCACTGGCATGTCTCGGGGATGGGCGGCGTGCGCGCCAGGATGTCGCGGATGGGCTCCGAGTCCTCCAGCCGCAGCGCCATGAAGATGCGCGGCATGAGCGGGAAGTGGAAGGCCATGTGGCACTCGTCGCCCTCGCCGAAGTAGGGCCGGACGTCGGCGGGCCACTGGTTGGCCTCGGCCAGGAGCATGCGCCCCGGCCAGCGCGCGTCCAGGAAGGCCCGGATGCGCCGCACCACCTCGTGCGTCTCGGGGAGGTTCTCGCAGCTCGTGCCCTCGCGCTCGCACAGGTAGGGCAGGGCGTCGAGCCGGAAGCCGTCCGCGCCCAGGTCGGCCCAGAAGGCCAGGGCCTGGAGCACCTCCTCCAGCACCCGCGGGCTCTCGAAGTTCAGGTCGGGCTGGTGAGAGAAGAAGCGGTGCCAGTAGTACGCCTTCGCCTCGCCGTCCCAGGCCCAGTTGGAGCGCTCGGTGTCGGTGAAGATGATGCGCGCCTTCTCGTAGCGCCGGTCGGTCTCGCTCCACACGTAGTAGTCGCGCTCCGCCGACCCGGCCGGCGCCCGGCGGGCCCGTTCGAACCAGGGGTGTTGGGCGGAGGTGTGGTTCAGCACCAGCTCCACCAGCACCCGGATGCCGCGGCGGTGCGCCGCCTCGAGCAGGCGCTGGAAGTCCTCCAGCGTCCCGAAGGCCGGGTGGACGGCCCGGTAGTCGGCGATGTCGTAGCCGTCGTCGCGCCAGGGGGAGGGATAGAAGGGGAGCAGCCACAGGCAGGTGATCCCCAGGTCGTGGAGGTAGTCCAGCTTCTCCACCAGCCCCGCGAAGTCCCCGACCCCGTCGCCGTTCTGGTCGAAGAAGCACTTCACGTGCGTCTCGTAGATGATCGCGTCCTTGAACCAGAGGGGATCGCCAGCGAGGGGCCTTTTCATGTGGTCGCTCCTGGAGTCGCCGGGGAGTGTACGGATCGGGCGGCGCCATCTCCACTTCGCGATCTCGGGCGCCTTGCCAGGATTGCGAGGGACCCTTCCGGGGGCCTCCGCCTGGGGCCGGATCCCGCCCGGGGCGCGGCATCCCGTGATGGTTGGGCCTCGCTGGTGCGCCGCGCTACGATCACTTACCGATGCGCTACGTCCTAAGGGTCATGCTCCCGCTGCTGGTGTTCCTGGGCGCCATCGCCTGGGGCGGGGCCACCCTCATGAACGCCACCATCCGCCGGTGGTTCGAGCGGGACGTGGCGCTCCGGGCCCAGCTGGCCGTCAGCGGGGCCCAGGAGGGGCTGGTCGAGCACTGGCGCGCCGGCAACCGCCAGAGGGTGGGGCGTCTGCTCGACGAGATGGCGCGCGACGAGCGGGTCCTCGGGGTGGGCGCCTGCGGCGCAGGGGCCGAGCCCCTGGCCTCCACCCGCGACTTCCCGGACGGACCCTGGTGCCGGACGATCGGCGCTCAGGTGCGCGCCAACGGGGAGGACGGGCGCCCCGCCTGGCGCGCCTGGACGGAGGTGCGCCAGCTCCGGGGCGGGCCGGTCCACATCGCCGCCGTCCCGGTGGGCGACGCCGCCGGTCCGGTGGGCTTCGTGCTGGTGCTCCACGACATGGCCTACGTGGCGCGGCGCGAGCAGGAGACCTGGCAGTTCGC
>DASTPH010000056.1:0-24621 GCA_035762305.1 Anaeromyxobacteraceae bacterium | reverse complement strand
CCACGGCGAGGTCGCCGGCCTGCGCTGGCGCCATCTCACCCTCGACGCCAAGCCGCTCGGGCGCCTGGTCGTGGCGACCAGCTACGACACGGGCCGGACCAAGACGGGCGTCGAGCGTCGCGCGCCCGTGCATCCGACCCTCGCGGCGATGCTGGCCGAGTGGCGGTTGGCGTGGCCCGGCACCTTCGGTCGCCAGCCCGGCCCGGACGACCTCGTGACCCCGAGCCACCGCGGCCGCATGCGGCACAAGTCGACCACGCTCCGGTCCCTGGGGATGGACCTCGCCACGCTCGGGCTGCGGGCGCGTCGGGTCCACGACTTCCGGCGGACGTTCATCACCCTCGCCCGGGGGGACGGCGCGGCCCCGGACGTGCTCCGGCTCGTGACGCACGCCCCCTCCCAGGACATCCTCGACCTCTACACGTCCGTTCCGTGGGAGCGGGTCTGCGGCGAGGTCGCCAAGCTCCGCGTCGAGCGCCGCAAAGGCGCGGAAATCCTCGCGCTTCACTCAGCGTCTTGCTGCACTCCCTTGCTGCACTCCGAAGGGAACGCGAGCAAGGACGGGAAGATGGCGAGTGAGGCGCCTGGGACTCGAACCCAGAACCACCGGCTTAAAAGGCCGATGCTCTACCATTGAGCTAGCGCCTCTCCGATCGCGTTGATAGCACGGCCAGGCGCGCAGGTCAGGCGGGCGGCGGTCCCCGAAAGGTCCCTGGACAGGGCCGGCGAGAGCGTCTCCGATGGGACGCCCCGCGTCCTTCCAGGCCCACCCGTCACGGGCGAGGAGGTTGCCCATGTCCGCCCTGGTCTGGTTTCACCGCTTTTCCCGCCAGTTCGCCACCCTGACTGGCGCGGCCCTGATCCTCGTCGGCTGGCCGGCGGCCGCCGCCGAGCCGGCCGCCAAGGCCCTGCCAGTGGTGCGGCTCATCGCCACCGGCGGCACCATCGCCATGAAGATCGATCCCGTGAAGAAGGCGCCGGTGCCGGCCATCAGCGGCGAGGACCTGGTGGCGATCGTGCCGGAGATCGGCGAGGTGGCCAAGGTCGAGGTGGAGAACCTCTCCAACGTCCCCTCCGACTACATGGACCCGCCCCGCTGGGTCGAGCTGCAGAAGTCGGTGGTGAAGGCGCTGGCCCGGCCGGAGGTGGCCGGCGTCATCGTCTCGCACGGCACCGACACCCTGGAGGAGACCGCCTACTTCCTCGACCTCACCGTTCCGGGCGAAAAGCCGGTGGTCCTCATCGGGGCCCAGCGCAACGCCAGCGAGAGGGACTTCGACGGCCCGCGCAACCTGCTCAACGCCGCGCGCATCTGTGTCTCGCCCCACGCCCGCGGCAAGGGGGCGATGATCGCCCTCAACAACCAGGTGAACGCGGCCCGCGAGGTCACCAAGGCCCACACCTCCTCGGTCGAGACCTTCCGGTCCGGCGACTTCGGCTTCCTGGGCGTGGCCGACAACGACCGGGTGGTCTTCTACCGCGCCCCCGCCCGGCGACAGCACCTGCCGCTCGTCCAGGACAAGCTCCCCTACGTCGAGATCGTGGCCATGTACGGCGGGGCCGACGGCGCGATGATCCGGGCCGCCCTGGCGGCCGGGGCCAAGGGCATCGTGGTCCAGGCGCTGGGCTGGGGAAACATGAACGTCCCCATGTACGAGGCGGTCCAGGAGGCCATCGGCAAGGGCGTGCCGGTGGTGATCGCCACGCGAGTCCCCACCGGACGCGTGCTGCCGGTCTACGGCTTCAAGGGCGGCGGCAAGACGCTCCAGGAAGCCGGCGCCGTCTTCGCCGACGACCTCTCGCCCCACAAGGCGCGCCTGCTGCTCATGCTGGCGCTCCAGACCACTTCCAAGGCGCCCGAGATCCAGAAGCTCTTCGATCGCTAGCAGGGTGCCCCAGCCGCGGGCTCGCCGCCTCCATCGAGACGTGACCCGGCGCCGGAAGCGCGAAGCCCCCATCCGGAGGCCCCCGTCTTGACACTTGCGCCGCCCTCGGCCTGGTGAGGCAATGACGGGCGCGTTCACTCCCAGAGCGTGACAGGGGGAATCATGGCTCGCATGCGGCTTCTGCGTTTCTTCTACCTCGCGGTGGCGGTGGCGCTGGCCTCGCCCGCCGTCGTCGCGGCCGAGACCCTGGTGCAGCTCAACGTCGATTCGAGGGTCATCGCCTTCCTCAAGGTGCCGCCGGCGGCGCTGCAGAAATGGATGCCGGCGGGAATGGAGGTCGATGCACCATCCAAGGGCCCGGCCCAGGACGCGAACCTCTTCTTGTTGTTCATCGACCGGCCGTCCAGCCTCGATCCCGAGGGGAAGCCCTTCGGGGGCGGGCCTAACCGTGCCGTGGCCCTGGTGGTGCCGATCAAGGGCACACCAGGGAAGTCCACGCTCGCCGTCATCCGAATCTACTCGTCGAATCCATTAGCGGTGCCCGGCCCCTACAAGAACTCGCTCCCGGGGAGCGTCCGCCGCCAGGTGGCGCTCGACGGGAACGCCATGGAGCCGGAGAGCGGCGAGGAGACCTGGACCCTGCACCCGGCCAGCGGCGGAGAGCTGAGCCTGCACGTCAAGTTTCAGAGGGCCTTTCCGGCGCGGAGCAAGGCCGAGCAGTTCGTGCACTCGGCGGCCGAGCCGGCTTTCTACCGGATCTACCGCGTCGATCAGCTCGTCGACTTCGCGAGGAGCGCCGTGCCCGGCAGCGCCGATCGCCTCCGGGCCTACCATCTGCGGGTGTCGATCCCCGCGCTTGCCTCGCTCTTCGACGGCAGCGAGCGGCTCGTCGCCCTGGCGACCTTCCCGGTGTACGTTCGCCAGGTCTTCCTTCCATAGGCGATCGCTCCGCCGCCGGGATCGCCTCCAGTGCCGGCGCGCCCCCGGCCGGGGGCCCGGCGACCTGGCGGTTGCCAGCACTGGTGCCGCACGCACCTGGAAGAACGCGTCCGCCTGCTAGGCCGTGGTGAGTAGCCTCGCCTGAGCGACCAGGTGAGCAGGCCGAAGAAGGCACCGGCCCGCCTACCGGCGAGCCGTCTCGCTCGCCGCGGCGACTGGCTGGGAGGCGGTCGCGGTGGCGGGTCCACGGGAGCGTCCCGCCATTGCGAACAGTGCCGCGACGGCCAGCCCGACCAGCACGCGGAAGATGATGTGGGCGCTCATCGCGGTCACCTCTCTAGGGAGCCCTGAGCCCCGGTCCGGGTGAGGACGGAGCACGCGCCACATTCAGCTCGGAGAGGTGGGTCGGCGGCGCTCGCCGCGGGCTACAATCCGCTCGTGCGCGGTCCCCAGCTCACCTTCGAGACCCCCGAGCGCGCCCTGCTGGCGCTCGACGTGGCCGGGCTCGGCGGCCGGGCGCTCGCCTACCTGGTGGACCTGCTGGTCATCTTCCTCTTCTGGGTGACGGCGCTCCTGGTCTACTCCATCGCCGGCGACCTGCTGCACCGGCTCCAGGAGATGTCCTTCGGTGCCCAGGCCCTGGCGGTGGTGCTCTTCTTCTTCACTGGCTGGGCCTACGACGTGGCCTGGGAGACCGCCTGGGGCGGCCAGACGCCGGGGAAGCGGCTCCTGGGGCTCCGGGTGGTGGGGCGGGACGGCGCTCCTGTCTCCTTCGTCGAGTCGCTCCTGCGCAACGTGCTCAGGGCCGTCGAGGTCCCCCTGCTCTACGCGCCGGGGGTGCTCATGGTGGCGCTGACGGCGCGCCACCAGCGGGTGGGCGACCTCGTGGCCGGGACGCTGGTGGTGAAGGATCGCGCCTACGACCTCTCGCGCTACGCCGCCCCGGCGCCCCTCGACGGCCGGTGGGCGGCGCCCGGGCGACGGGCCGCGGCCGGGCTCTCGCCCGCCGACTTCGAGCGCCTCTCCGATTTCCTCCGGCGGCGGGACGAGGTCGATCCCGCCGCCCGGAAGCGCATCGCCCTGGGCGCGGCCGTGGCGCTGGCGTCGCGGGCCGGCGTGGCCGGCCCGTCGCCGGAGGAGGCGGAGGCCTTTCTGGAGGCCTGCGCAGCCGCCTCGGCCCGGGAGGGCGGGGCGTGAGCCAGGGGGCGGCTCGGCCGGGCGAGATCGCCTCGGCGGCGACCGCCGCCGGCGCCGCCGCGGCCGGCCGCCCGGGCATCGGAGCCTTCGTGCGGCGCAAGCGCGCCGCCTGGGAACGACTGGCGGCCCTCACCGCCCGGCTCGGCTCGGGCGGCCTGGGCCTGGAGGAGGTGGAGGAGCTGGACCGGCTCTATCGCCGCGCGGTGGGGGACCTCGCCTGGGCCCGCACCGCCTTCCCCGGCTCGGACCTGGAGGGATATCTCTCCCAGGTCACGGCCCGGAGCTACGCCGTCCTCTACCGGCGCCGTTCCCGCCCCGGCCGGCTGCGGGCCTTCGTCCGGGAGGAGATCCCGGCCGCCTTCGCGCGACACCGCCGGGCCTTCGCCTTCTCTGGGGCCGTGCTCCTGGGCGGCATCGCCGCCGGGGCCCTGGCGGTGGCGCTCGACCCCGGCGCGGCGGCGACGCTGGTGCCCCGGCCGGTGCGCAACGCCGTCGCCTCCGGTCGCATGTGGACCGACTCGCTGCTCGAGATCGCCCCCGGCCTGTCCGGCTCGTTCATCGCCCGCAACAACGTGGCCGCGATCGGGCTCGTCTTCGCGCTCGGCCTCACCGGAGGCCTGGGCACGGCTTGGCTCCTCTTCGCCAACGGGCTGCTCCTGGGGGCGGTGGCGGCCTACTGCGTCCAGCGCGGGATGGGGCGCCCCCTCCTCGGCTTCGTGGCCGCCCACGGCCCGGCCGAGCTCCTGTGCCTCATCCTGGCTGGACAGGCCGGCTTCCTCCTGGCCGCTGCGCTGGTGGATCCGGGCGAGGATTCGCGTGGGGAGGCGCTGGCGCGGGCAGGGCGCGAGGCGGCCCGCCTGATCGCCGCCGCAGTGCCGCTCCTCCTGGTGGTGGGGCTGGTGGAGGGCGCCATCTCGCCGGGCGCGCTCTTCCCGCTCTGGGCCAAGGCCGTGCTCGGCGCCAGCCTCGCCGGGGCGGCGCTGCTCTACCTCTTCTGGCCGGCGGCGCGAGCCCCGGCCCGCGCGTAGGCCCCCGCCGCGCACCGCCGCTCTTCGGCCTGCAGCCGCGCGAACCAGCGATCGGCGGTGCGCTTGAGCTCGCGCCAGCGGATCTCCTCGGGGGTGAGCAGGGGAACCGGCGAGGCGGGCGGTCCGGCGGCGCTCCGCTCCACCTGGCGCGCCCCGGCGCGGCGGCGGAACACCTCGCCGTACGTCGAGGAGTGGGTCCGGGCGCAGAAGGGGCACTGGTAGTAGCGCACCGGGCTCCCCGGGGCCGACCAGCTGGTCATGAGGACGTGGCAGTGGGTGCACTCGACCGGGAAATCCATTTGAAATCGGGAGATATCGCTGCATGATCGAGGGGTCAAGAAAACGGCCATGCCCTCCATCGTGAACATCGACGGCGCGCTCCTGCCCCCGGGCGAGGCGCGCGTCTCGGTGTTCGATCGCGGCTTCCTCTACGGCGACAGCGTCTACGAGGTGGTGCGCACCTACCGCGGCCGCCCCTTCGAGATCAGCGCCCACCTGCGCCGGCTGGCCCACTCCGCGGAGCGCATCGGCCTCGATCTCGCCTGGGACGCACGCCGTACCAAGGCCGAGCTCCTCCGCACGCTGGAAGCCTCACGCGGCGAGTATCCGCCGGAGCCGGGTGCCGCCCCCTGGAACGCGGGCGAGCGCTACGCCCGCATCGTGATGACCCGGGGCGCCGGCGAGATCGGCCTCGACCCGGCCCTGGCGATGGACCCCAGGGCCATCGTCATCGTCCAGCCGCTCCACGCCCCGCCGCTCTCGGCCTACCGCGAGGGCGTGGCGGTCCGGGTGGTGACGGTGCAGCACGTTTCCCCGCAGGCGGTGGATCCCAGCGCCAAGACCGGCAACTACCTCTCGCACGTGCTGGCGCTGCGGGAGGCCCGCGCCCGGGGGGCCCACGAGGCGCTCATGCTGGACCGCGACGGGTTCGTGACCGAGGGGACGACCTCCAACGTCTTCGCGGTGCGCGGCCGCGCGCTCCTCACGCCGCCCCTGGGTGTCGGCATTCTCGAGGGCGTGACGCGCGGCATCGTCATCGGCCTGGCGCGCGATCTGGGCGTGACGGTCCGGGAGGAGGCGCTTCGCCCGAGCCAGCTCGAGGAGGCCGAGGAGGTCTTCATCACCTCCAGCGCTCGCGAGGTGCTCCCGGTGACGCGCCTCGGCGACCGCGCCGTCGGCGCCGGGCGGCCCGGACCGGTAACTGCCCACCTCCATTCGGCCTATCGCACCCGCGCCGACACGCTCTCCCACGATTGAGTGACGCCACCCCTTGTCGGGAAGCAGGAGCCGAGTCTCGGTTCCGGGGTAAGCTCCCCCGATGCGGCCAAGGACCGTCGCCGTCGCCCTCGCCGCCGCCATCCTGGCCATGCCGGCGCGGGCTTCGGACCCGGCGATCCAGCGCGCCATCGAGGCCCTGCGCAAGGACCCCTCGCTCAAGGTCCGGGCCCAGGCGGCGCTGGTCCTGGGGCAGCGCGGAGCGGTGGACGGGGTTCCGGCGCTCACCACGGCCCTCCTGGAGGACCGGGCAGCGGCGGTGCGCATCGCGGCGGCGGCGGCCCTGGGCCGAATCGGCGATCCCTCGGCGACCCAGGCGCTGGAGGGGGTCGAGCGCAACGACCCCGACGACGAGGTGCGGGAGGCCGCCGGCCGCGCTCTGGCGGAGCTGCGGAGCCGGGGCAAGAAAGCGGTGGACCGCCGCAGCGTGTCGGTGGAGGAAGCCACCGGCAAGGGAGGGCCAGCCGCCAGGCAGGCGCTCCGGGTTGCGCTCGCGAGGCAGCTCGAGAAGGCCGGCTTCTCGCTGGTGGAGCCGGAGGAGGCCGCCTTCCGCATCAAGCCGACGGTCATCTCGGTGGAGGCCTCCGAGAACGGCGGCCGGCTCCTGGTGTCGGTGAAGGCGGCGGCGGTCGCCGTCGGCCTCGACGGCCGCATGGCGGCCATGATCCAGGGAGGCGCCCGCGTCAAGGCGACCGGTGCACGGCGCTCGGATGCGGTGGAGGAGCAGCTGTCGGCCACCGCGCTGGAGGCGGCGGCGCGGACCCTGTCCGAAGACCTGGCGTCCCAGCTCAAGTGAAGGAGCGGAGCATGAGCGACGGAATTCCCGCGGCCCAGAACGCTGCCCCGCCCGAGGAGGCGCCCAAGCGCCTCATTCGCAACTACCTCATCGACGCGAACATCCAGCTCCGCTTCGCCAGCTACCTGGTAGCGGTGGCGACCGCCATCAGCCTCGGGCTCGGCTACCGCCTGTGGATCGCCTACAGCGAGGCGAGTCGCCTGGTGTCGCTCGGCGATCCCACCGTGGATCAGGCGCTGGGCAAGATGCTCCAGCAGGAGGACCGGGCTCGCATGGTGTGGCTGGGGGCGGCGCTGGTCGTGGTGGTGCTGTGCCTGCTCTTCTTCGCCATCGTGGTGACCCACCGCGTGGCGGGGCCGACGGTGGCCCTCACCACCACTTTCCGCCGCGTGTCCGAGGGCGACCTTTCCCGCCCGCGCCCATTGCGCCGCCGGGACCTGCTGGTGGACCTCGCCGACGAGACGGCCCTGATGGTGGAGGGGCTGCGCCAGCGGGAGGAGGCCGAGCGGGCCGTGGTCTCCGAGGTGGCGACGGCGCTCCGCAAGTCCAGGCTGGGCGGGGCTGCCGACGACGCCGCCGCCCGGCTGGAGCAGCTCGCCGCCGAGAAGGCGGCGCGGGTCCGGCCGTGACGGCGCGGAGCGCTCGGGTCGGTCCGGCGTGAGGCGCGGTCGCGCCGGCCGAGGGTCCTGGCGCCAGGGCCTCCTCGTCGTCCTGGCCGCGATCGCCTGCGCCACGCAGCCTTCTCCCCCCGGGAGAGGGCACTCGGAGTCCATTGGTCCGGTGGAGGGTGAGGGCGCCCGTCCATCGGCAGCGCCCGCCGATCTCCCTCCACCGCTCCCGCCGCCGCTTCCCCCCCCGGCCGTCGTCGAGGGGACCCCGCCGCCGCCCTCCCGGGCCGAGCCGCTGGACCCACTGGAGCTCTTGTGGAGCCATCGCCTCAACTTCGCCGCCGGGGGCGCCCCGCTGGTGACCATCCGCATCGTGGAGGGGCAGCCGGAGATCGCGATCCGGCCCCGGGGGCCGGCGCGCCTCCGGCCTCGCGGCGCCGCCGAGGTGGCGCTGCCCGCCGGTGCGCTGGTCCGGATCCGCCTCCGGGACGGGCGTCCGGCGACGCTGGCCCACTTCCCTCTGCTCGGTCAGTTCCAGTTCGGCGACCGGGCCGGGCTGGAGGCGGCCCGGCGGCTGTGGCAACGACGCGGGGTCAAGCTGCGCCTGCGCGCCCTGGGCGGCGTGTACGGCATCCTGGGGCGCGTCATCGACAACCGCAAGACCTTGCTCCTCGCCGACGGGGACGGGAGCGAGGCGGCGGCGCGCGCCTTCCTCGAGGAGGCGGCGCGATCCTTCGGCGAGCGTCCCGGGCTCTTCACCGACCTGGCGACCCTTCCCGGCGGCACCCTGGAGGTGCTCGACGACTCCGGACGCCGGCTCGCCGAGGCGGACCGGGTGATCTCGCTCGACGTGGAAGGCGACGCCGGCTTCGTGGTCTCCCGCGTCGAGCACGACGCCGGCTACGCCGGCCACGGCTTCGAGGACCGCGCCTACCGGGGGCGCCTCTACGCGACCGTGGACGCCTCGGGCCGCCTGGCAGCCGTGGACGCGCTGGCCCTGGAGGAGCTGCTCCGGGGGCTCGTGCCCAGCGAGATGCCGTCCGGGGTGGCGGCGGAGGCGCTCAAGGCGCAGGCGGTGACCGCCCGCTCCAACGTGCTGGCCCAGATCGGAACCCGCCACCTCACCGACCCCTACGTGCTCTGCGCCGAGGTCCACTGCCAGGCCTATCGGGGCGAGGCGGCCCAGGTCGCGTCCACCGACGCCGCGGTGCGGGCCACCGCCGGCGAGGCGCTCTTCGGCCGCCGCGATCGATCGCTGGTGGACGCGGTGTACCACGCCATGTGCGGCGGCCACGGGGAGGACAACGAGGCGGTGTGGGGGAACGTCCCCGACCCCAACCTGCGCGGACGCCCCGACCTGCCGGCGGCGGAGGTGGCCCCCTGGAAGGCGGGCCTGGCGGATGAGGGACGCCTGGCCACCTTCCTGGCGGGCGGTCCGAATGCCTGGTGCGCCCGGCCGGCCAACGGCCGGCCCGACCGCTACCGCTGGGAGCGGCGCTTCGCGCAGGCCGAGGTCGATCAGATCGCGGCGCCGCTGGGGACCGGGCCGGGGGTCGCCCTGGCGGTGTCGTCGCGGGGCGTCTCGGGCCGGGCCCGGGCGCTCCGGGTCGAGGGGACGCAGGGGAGCGCCCTGGTCCAGGGAGAGCTGCGCATCCGCCGACTCTTCCGCAACCTGCCGTCGGCGATGTTCCTCGTCTCGCGCGACGGCGACGCATGGGTCTTCCGGGGCGGCGGCTGGGGGCACGGCGCCGGGATGTGCCAGTGGGGAGCGGTGGGGCGGGCCGAGGCCGGCCAGGACTACCGGCAGATCCTGCGCGCCTACTACTCCGGGGCCGAGGTGGTGAAGATCTACTAGGAAACTCGGATGCTAAGTGCCCGAAATGTTTCATCCGTCGGGGACGGTCCCCGACCGATGTCCAACTACTGACTCGAGGCGCCCGGAACGGGCGGCTCGAGTGGCCCCCCGGCTGACACCGCTGCGCCGCAGCGGTACCCTTCCGTTTCCCCGCATCCGGCAGGCAGGAGGCTCCGCCATGGACGGCCTGATGATGGATTTCCCGCTCACGCTGGCCCACCTCTTCGACCGCGCCGGGCGGTACTTCCCCCGGAACGAGATCGTCTCGCGCCGCCCCGACAAGACCATCCACCGCACCACTTACGGCGAGTTCCACCGGCGGGTGCAGCAGCTCGCCAACGCGCTCACCCGGCTCGGCCTGAAGCCCGGCGACCGGGTGGCCACCCTGGGCTGGAACCACTGGCGTCACCTGGAGGCCTACTTCGCCATCCCGCTGGCGGGCGGGGTGCTCCACACGCTGAACCCGCGCCTCTCGCCCCAGGACCTCACCTACATCATGAACCACGCCGGCGACCAGGTGCTGCTCGTCGACGACGTGCTGTGGCCGGTCTTCGACCGCTTCCGCTGGGACGTCTCGCCCCGGCACGTCGTGGTCTGGGCCAACGGGACCGCCGCGTCCGAGGGGACCCTCGACTACGAGCAGATGATCGCGCCGGAGCTGCCCACCTTCGCGGGTCCGCGCCTCGAGGAGAACCAGGCGGCGGGCATCTGCTACACCTCCGGCACCACCGGCCGGCCCAAGGGGGTCCTCTACTCCCACCGCGCCCTGGTGCTGCATTCGCTGGGCTCGGCGCTCACCGACTCGCTCGGCATCGCCCAGACCGACGCGGTCATGCCGGTGGTCCCCATGTTCCACGCCAACGCCTGGGGCCTGCCGTTCACGGCGGTGATGGTGGGGGCCAAGCAGGTCTTCCCCGGGCCGCACCTCGACGCCGCGAGCCTGCTCGGCCTGGTGCAGGACGAGAAGGTGACCATCACCGCCGGGGTGCCCACCATCTGGCTTGGGATCCTGGAGGCGCTCGACAAGAACCCCAAGGCCTTCGACACCCGCTCGCTCAAGTCCATGATCGTGGGCGGCGCCGCCGCCCCCCAGGCCATGATCGAGGCCTTCGAGAAGCGCCACGGCCTCACCGTGCTCCATGCCTGGGGCATGACCGAGACCACGCCCCTCGGCACGGTGTGCCGGCTCAAGGGGCACATGGCCTCCCTCCCCGAGGCGGAGCGGTTCCGCACCCGCGCCACCCAGGGGATCCCCACGCCACTGGTGGAGCTGCGCGTGGTGGGCGAGCAGGGTCCGGTGGCCTGGGATGGCCGCTCCATGGGCGAGCTCCACGTGCGCGGCCCGTGGGTGGCCCGCAGCTACTTCCAGAATCCCGCCGAGGCCGACAAGTTCACCATGGACGGCTGGTTCCGCACCGGCGACATCGTCACCGTTGACGCGGAGGGGTACATCCGCATCACCGATCGCTCCAAGGACCTCATCAAGTCGGGCGGCGAGTGGATCAGCTCGGTGGAGCTGGAAAACGCGCTCATGGGGCACCCGGCGGTCAAGGAGGCGGCGGTGGTGGCGGCGGCTCACCCGAGGTGGGGCGAGCGGCCGGTGGCCTGCGTGGTGCTGAGGGAGGGCTCCAAGGCGACGCAGAACGAGTTGCGCGAGTACCTGGAGCCTCTCTTCGCGAAGTTCTGGCTGCCCGACGCCTTCGTCTTCGTTTCCGCCATCCCCAAGACGGCGGTGGGGAAGTTCCTGAAGTCCGCGCTCAGGGAACAGGTGAAGGAAGTGAAGCTGGAGGGGTAGCGGGAGATATTAGACTGAGTCCAAGCAGAGAATGACTCCAGGCAGTTTTGCCAGTAGAACTGGGAATACCCGTTCGGGTCACGCGGCAGGAGCCTTTCCCTCTCGCTTCCGCTTCGCAGGCTGATCCAGGCGTGCGGTCCCGGTGATCAGGGACTCGGGCCCGGCTCCTCGCCGCCGGAGGGCGGCGAGGCGGCGTCGCCGGGAGGCCCGCCCAGGTGCAGCGTGTGGCGGCGCCGCCGCGGGCGAGCCATGAAGGCCGCGGCCACGCCGGTGAGCACCGCCAGGGCGCCCACCAGGGCGTAGACCAGGGCCAAACGGTCGTGGAGCGCCCGCTCCGCGCCCGGCAGGTCCCTGGCCCGCTCGTGGCCGCGCCAGGCCCACCACAGCGCCCAGCCGCCGCCCGCCCAGAGCAGCGCCGCCCGCAGCAGGACCCGGCCGCGCGAGAGCTTCACCGGCGTGTGGTACCACATCGGCGCGCCGCCGGGATCCCGGCGGGGCCGGAGGCCAGGTCGCGGCCCGGCTTCAGCGAGGTAACCCATTCCCGCGAGCCTCGTCGACGTCCGCGGCGGCCCGGTCTCGCCGGAGGGCGCCGCCGCAGCGAGCCGCGGCCCGCTGCGATGCGCGCGACCCAGGCCCGCGGTCGCGGCGAGCAACCGTCGTGGAGCGCCGACGCGCCAAGGAGGTCTCAAGGCTGCGCGACCGACGTTTGCGAGCCGCCGCGCGTTCCTCGTCGCCGCGCGGCAGTCGCTCGGGGTCGCGAGCGAGGACAAGCGCCCGGAGGCGAGAGCGGGCCGCCGGGGATCTCGGAGACCGGCGGGCGCTGTCAGCGCCCGGTCGCGGCCGCCGCCCCCGCGCGGCGGGCGGGGATGGACCGGGCCTCCCGCCCCGCCGTCACCCGCTCGTACACGTCGAGCAGCCTCGCCAGCGAGCTCTCGATCCGGTAGGCCTCCGCCGCCTGGCGAGAGCGGGGGCGGGCCTCCCTCAGGGCCTCGGGGTGGTCCAGGAACCAGTCGAGGCGGGCGGTGAGGGCTTGGCGGTCGCCGGCCGGGAAGAGGAAGTCCTCCGAGATGGCGAACTGCGAGGTGGCCGAGAGCGGCGAGCGGGCGATGAGGCAGGGGGCGCCGCAGCCCATGGCCTCCAGCACCGACATGCACTCCAGCTCCACCTCGGCGGCGTGCACGTAGAGGTCGGCGGCGGAGTACCAGGGGATGAGCTCGGGCGTGGGGAGGTAGAGAAAGCGGGGCGGGTTGGCGAGGCCCCGCGCTCGCGCCTCGATGGGCTGGCGCAGGGGGCCGTCGCCGATGATCACCAGCTGGATGCGCGCCTCGTGGCGGGAGCGCCGAATGGCCTCGATGGTGAGGTCGTGCCGCTTCTCCCGCGCCAGCCGGCCCACCGAGAGGACGAGGACCTTGCCGCCCACGTCGGGCCACTGGCTGCGGGGGAGGGGCCGGTACTGCGGCGGCAGCCCGTTGGAGATGACGGTGGCGGGGGCGCGCAGCCCGTACCGCCGCAGCTCTCGCTCGGCGAAGGGGCTGGGGCAGACCACGTGCGCCGAGCGGTCGTAGAGCGTGCGCAGGAAGAGGCGGTAGACCCGGGCCACCATGGCCCGGTTGCGGATGCCCACATTGTGGAGCAGGTGCTCGGCCTGGACGTGAAAGCTGGACACCACCGGCACGCCGGCCCGGCGGGCCAGGGCGGCGGCGCGCACCCCCAGGTAGAAGGGAGCCATGACGTGCACCACGTCCTGTCGCGACAGCACCTCCTCCAGGACTCGCCGCTCGGGCCAGGCGAAGGGGTAGCGCATCTTGCGCATGAGCCCGTCGAAGAAGGGCACGCGGAACCTGGGCAGCGTCACCTTGCCGGGCTCGGGCCGGCCGGTGGCCACCACCGTGACCTGGTGCCCCCGCCCGCGCAGGAGCTCCACGAAGCGGCGGGTGGAGACCACGGCCCCGTTGTTGGCGTCATCCCAGGAGTCGAGCACCATGGCGATGCGCAGGGGTCTGGGATCCGGCGGGCTCATTGCGGGGTGGCCCTTATACCTCCGATTCCGGGTCCGGAGGGCGCCGGCGTGGACCCGCGGGCTGGGCTGCTGCGCCGCCCCGAGTTCCCGCGCTCGGGCGGCTACGACGGCGCCGCTCTGCTAGAGTCGCAGTCCCCATCGCTCCGCGAGGTGACCCGTGCACCACTTCCTCTGGTACGAGCTGGTCCCCGACTACCTCTCGCGCCGCGGCGAATTCCGAGACGAACACCTCACGCTGGCCTGGCAGGCGGTTGAGCGCGGCGAGCTGGTGCTGGCCGGAGCGGTGGGCGATCCGCCGGACACGGCGCTGCTCCTCTTCCAGGGCGATTCGCCGGGCGCCGCCGAGCGCTTCGCCCGTGCCGATCCGTACGTGAGGAACGGCCTGGTCGCCCGCTGGCGGGTCCGCCCCTGGACCACCGTGGTGGGCGCGGCGGCGGCCACCCCGGTCCGGCCGTAGCGTCAGGTCGAGACCCGCCTCGCCTCCTCCGCCGCGGGCACCCGCCCCACCCGGAGCGCCGCCAGCACCGCCAGCCCCTGAAAGAGGGCGACGCCGGCGAGCACCGCCTGGAACTGTTGCCGGTCCATGAGCCGGCCGAAGAGGACCGGCGCGGCCGAGAGCCCCACGTCCAGGCCGGAGTAGACGAATCCGTAGACGCGGCCGAAGGAGCGCTGCCCGAAGCGCTCCATGGCTGCGCGCCGGACCAGGAGATCGCGGGAAGGCGTCGCCGTCCCGGTGCAGAACCCGATGAGCGCCATGAGGGGCGCGACGGCGGTGGCGGGGAGGGCGCCCCAGGCGAGGGCCAGGGCCAGCAGGGCCGCCGCGACCAGCAGCGCGGCCACCACCCGCTCGTGGGCCTGGAAGCGCGAGGCCAGGAAGCCCCCGGCGGCGATCCCGGCAGCGCCCCCGAGCAGGTAGGAGGTGAGCGCCGAGGCGGAGGCCGTGAGCGAGAGGCCGTAGACGTTCCGCAGCACCGAGGGGGCGAAGTTCTGGAGCGCGCCGAAGCCCATGGTCGAGGCGAAGAAGAAGAGGAAGCACATCCACACCGCGCCGGCGCCCAGGAAGGCGAAGGGGGAGGCCGCTCCGCCGCCGGCGGCCTCGCGCCCGGCCGCCGGCGCGGGGGCGGCCACGACCTGGCGCAGCAGCGCCAGCGAGAGGAGCGCTGCCAGCGCGACGCCGCCAGCAACTGCGGCAGCGGCGCGCCACCCGGGCCCGGCGGCCATGCCGGTCATGAGCACCGGCGCGACCGCCCAGCCCAGGTTCCCGGAGAGGCCGTGGGCCGAGAAGGCGTGGCCCAGCCTCCCGGGGGAGACTCGGCGGTTGAGGATCGTGAAGTCGGCGGGGTGGAACACCGCGTTCCCCGCTCCCGCCAGCATCGCCGCGGCGAGGAGCATGGGGTACCCCCGGGCCAGTGCCAGGACCATCGCGGAGAGCGCGAAGAGCCCGAGCCCCGTCGCCAGGACCCGGCGCGGCCCGTAGCGGTCCACCACGAACCCGGCCAAGGCCTGTCCCACGCCCGAGACCAGGAAGAAGGTTGCGCTGAGCGTCCCGGCCCGGGTGAAGGAGAGGCCGAAGTCGGCCATGAGCCAGGGGAAGAGCGAGGGCACGACCAGGTGGAAGAAGTGCGAGGTTCCGTGGGCGAAGCCCACCAGGGAGATGACCTGCGCGTCGGAGGAGCGCGGCCGGGCGTCGGAGGCGTCCATCGCGGAAGAGTGTAGCGGAGCCGCGGGCCGCGCGCGCCGGATCGCGGACCGGGCCGGGTTCAGACCGGGAAGGCGCCTTCCTCGGCTTCAGGAGACCACAAACGACGGCGCGCCCGCGCGGTTGCCGCGCAGGCGCGCTTGTGTGAGGTCCGCCCCCGTCCGGAGCGCGGAAGAGCGACTACCCGCCGCCGGCGGCGGCGGCCTCGCGGTAGCGGAGCGACGCCTTGAGGAAGTCGCGGTTCATCCGGGCGATGTTCTCCAGCTTGATGCCCTTGGGGCAGGCCGCCTCGCACTCGCCGATGACGGTGCAGCCGCCGAACCCCTCCTTGAGCGCCTGCTCGGTCATGGAGATGGCTCGGCCGGCCCGCTCCGGCTGCCCCTGGGGCAAGAGGCCCAGGTGGGCGATCTTGGCCGCCATGAAGAGCGAAGCCGACGCGTTGGGGCAGGCCGCCACGCAGGCGCCGCAGCCGATGCAGGCGGCGGCGTCCATGGCGCGGTCCGAGGCCTGCTTGGGGACCAGGATGGCGTTGGCGTCCGGGGGGCTGCCGGTGTTCACGGAGATGAAGCCGCCGGCGGCGATGATGCGGTCGAAGGCCGAGCGGTTCACCACCAGGTCGCGCAGCACCGGGAAGGCCTTGGCCCGCCAGGGCTCGAGGCGCAGCACCTGGCCCTCCTTGAAGTAGCGCATGTGAAGCTGGCAAACGGTGGTGTTGCGCTGCGGCCCGTGGGGGACGCCGTCGATGACGAACCCGCACATGCCGCAGATGCCCTCGCGGCAATCGGAGTCGAAGGCCACCGGCTCCTCGCCCTTCATGACGAGCTGCTGGTTCAGGACGTCCAGCATCTCGAGGAAGGACATGTGGTGGTTGACGTCGGGAAGCTCGTAGCGGACGAAGCGGCCGGGGTCGCTGGCGTCCTTCTGGCGCCAGATCTCGAGCGTGAGCCTCACTTGTAGCTCCTCGTGGCGAGCTGGATGGTCTCGAACACCAGCGGTTCCTTGTTCAGGACGGGTTTCTGGTTCTCGCCCTTCCACTCCCAGGCGGCGGCGTAGGCGTACTCGGCGTCGTTGCGCTTGGCCTCGCCGTCCTCGGTCTGGTACTCCACGCGGAAGTGCCCGCCGCACGACTCGTTGCGGTGCAGCGCGTCGAGGGTGAGCAGCTCGGTGAGCTCCAGGAAGTCGGCCACCCGGCCAGCCTTCTCCAGATCCTGGTTGAGCGACTCGCCGGAGCCGAGCACCCGCACGTCCTTCCAGAACCGCTCGCGGATCTCCGGGATCTTTTTCAGGGCGCGCTCCAGGCTCTCCTTCGAGCGGGCCATGCCGACGTCCTCCCACATCACCACGCCCAGCTCCTTGTGGAAGTCGTCCACCGAGCGCTTGCCGTTGATGGAGAGGAACTTCTTGGTGCGCTCGGCCACGTCGCGCTCGGCGTCCTTGAAGGCGGCGTGGCTGACGTCGGCCTTGGGGATGCCGCGAGCCAGGTAGTCGCCGATGGTGTAGGGGATGACGAAGTAGCCGTCGGCCAGCCCCTGCATCAGCGCCGAGGCCCCCAGGCGGTTGGCGCCGTGGTCGGAGAAGTTGGCCTCGCCCAGGACGAACAGGCCCGGCAGGTTGGACATGAGGTCGTAGTCCACCCACAGCCCGCCCATGACGTAGTGCACCGCCGGGTAGATGCGCATGGGGACGGAGTAGGGGTCCTCCCCGGTGATGCGCTCGTACATCTCGAAGAGGTTCCCGTAGCGCTCGGCGATGACGTTCTTGCCCACCCGCTTGATGGCGCCGGAGAAGTCGAGGTACACGCCGAAGCCGCCCGGGCCCACCCCCAGGCCGGCGTCGCACACCTGCTTGGCGGCGCGCGAGGAGATGTCCCGCGGGGCCAGGTTGCCGTAGGTGGGGTACTTGCGCTCCAGGTAGTAGTCGCGCTCGTCCTCCGGGATCTGGTCGGGCGGCCGCTTGTCGTCCTTCTTCTTCGGGACCCAGATGCGGCCGTCGTTGCGAAGCGACTCGGACATGAGGGTCAGCTTCGACTGGTAGTCGCCGGAGCGGGGGATGCAGGTGGGGTGGATCTGGGTGTAGCAGGGGTTGGCGAAGCAGGCCCCCTTGCGGTAGGCGCGCCAGATGGCGGTGGCGTTCGATCCCTTGGCGTTGGTCGACAGGTAGTAGGCGTTGCCGTAGCCGCCGGTGGCCAGCACCACCGCGTCGCCCAGGTGGGACTCCACCTTGCCGCTGACGAGATCGCGGGTGACGATGCCGCGGGCGCGGCCGTCGATCACCACCAGCTCCAGCATCTCGGTGCGCGGGTAGAGCCGGCACTTGCCCGCCGCCTCCTGGCGCATCAGCGCCTGGTAGGCCCCGAGCAGGAGCTGCTGCCCGGTCTGGCCGCGGGCGTAGAAGGTGCGGGAGACCAGGGCGCCGCCGAAGGAGCGGTTGGCCAGCGTGCCGCCGTACTCGCGCCCGAAGGGGACGCCCTGGGCGGCGCACTGGTCGATGATGTTCACCGACACCTCGGCCAGCCGGTACACGTTGCTCTCGCGGGCGCGGAAGTCGCCCCCCTTGATGGTGTCGTAGAACAACCGCCAGATGGAGTCGCCGTCGTTCTGGTAGTTCTTGGCGGCGTTGATGCCGCCCTGGGCGGCGATGGAGTGGGCCCGGCGCGGGCTGTCCTGGAAGCAGAAGACCTTGCAGTTGTAGCCCATCTCGCCGAAGGAGGCGGCCGCCGAGGCGCCGGCCAGGCCGGTGCCCACCACGATGATCTCGTACTTGCGTTTGTTGGCGGGGTTGACGAGCTTCATCTCGTCCTTGCGCTTCTGCCACCTCTTCTCGATGGGGCCGGCGGGGACCCGGGCGTCGAGGTTGGCCATGGTCGTCTCCTAGTAGATCCGGCCGACCACGACAGCGGCCGGAATCAGGATGTAGGCGAGGGCGAGGAAGAAGGCGATCACCACCGCCGCCTTCTGGATGGTGGGCGTCCACAGCGGGTGGCGGAGGCCCAGCGACTGGAACATCGAGTACAGGCCGTGGGAGAGGTGCAGGCCCAGGGAGACCAGGGAGACCCCGTAGAAGGCCACCTTGGCGCCGCTGCGGAAGGTCGCCACCACGTTCTGGTAGGCCTTGAGGTGCTCGAAGGTGGGCGAGGCCACCACCGCGCCGACGGTGAGGTCGAGCAGGTGGAAGATCACGAAGGCCAGGGTGAGCAGGCCGGTCCAGATCATGGTGCGCGAGCCCACCGAGGCCTGGATGTTGCCGGCGGTGGCGTACCCCACCGGGCGTGCGGACCGCTTCTGCAGCCAGAGCTGGATGCCGGCCACCGCGTGCACCGTCACCGCGACGAGCATCACGCCGCGCGTGAGCCACAGGAGGCCCTTGGCGTCTTGCAGGAACTTCGCGTAGGCGTTCAGCTTCTCGGCGCCCTGGAAGACCTGCAGGTTGCCGAGCAGGTGGCCGAGCACGAACACGAAGAGGATGATGCCCGTCACGGCCGAGAAGAACTTCTTGCCGATCTGGTTGGTCCAGAACAGGCCGAGCCGCGAGGGCTTGGCCTGTGTCTCGACGCTGGTGGTCGCTACGCTCATCTGCACCTCAGAGGAAGTTGGCGGAAGCGGGGGTTCCTACGGGGGGCGCGATTCTATGCAACGCCCCCGGGCGGGGGAAGGGGAAACGTTCCGGCGATCGGTGACGGGGGGTCAGTTTTTGATCTCGCTCACGTGCGCGGCGCGGTGCGTCGAGGGCCCTGGCTCGGCCGCCCTGGTGACTGGGGGTAAGCGCCGCGCGAGGCGGCTGGCGTAGGATGCCGGCCATGCGCCTCCGTTGCGTCTGCGTCTTCTGCGGATCGGCCGCGGGGGCGAGGCCTGCCTACCGCCGCGCCGCCTCCCGCCTTGGTGAGGCGCTGGCCCGCCGGGGCCTGGGGCTCGTCTACGGCGGCGGCTCCATCGGCCTCATGGGGGTGCTGGCCGACGCGGCGCTCGCGTGCGGGGGCGAGGTCGTCGGCGTCATCCCGCGCGGTCTGGCCCGCAAGGAGATCGCCCATGCCGGCCTCTCGCGCCTGCACGTGGTCCCCTCCATGCATGCCCGCAAGGCGATGATGGCGGACCTCTCCGACGCCTTCGTGGCCATGCCCGGCGGAATGGGCACGCTGGAGGAGCTGACGGAGGTGCTCACCTGGGCCCAGCTCGGCATCCACCACAAGCCCTGCGCGCTGCTGGACGTGGCCGGCTACTGGCGGCCGCTCATCCGCCTCCTCGACCACGCCGTCGAGGAGCGCTTCCTCAAGCTGGAGCACCGGCGGCTGCTCCTGGTAGAGCGGGGCCCGGAGCGGATCCTGGACCGCCTCTCCCGCTGGCGGCCGCCGCCGCACCTGCGAAGGTGGATCGATCGGCGGGCGACCTAGCCCACGGTCGGGGAGGGGTTTCGCGCCGGCCCGAGCTGCAAACCGGGCCCGAGAGGGGTTCGCGCCGGGCCGGCGAGGGGTGCGCGGCGGCCTCTGGTGCTTCGCGGCGGCATGGGGCCCGCGGCCGCGACGCGCGACCTCGGATCGCGAGGGCGCGCCTGCGGAACTCGCACCGGCGTTGCGCTTCGCGCCGCCGGTGCTCAGACAGTCCTCGGCGCGCCACGATGTATCCACGGCGCGTCGCGGCGACCGGGGTGCTCGCGGCGCCGCTCCGCAAGTCGGCCGGCGCGCACACCTCGCCGGCCCTGTCGGCGCGTCGGCCTCGCGGCGACCCTCTCTACGGCGTCCCGGCCACAGGGCGCTTTGCCGCGCAGCTCCGCCAGGCGGCCGCCGCGAAATCCCTCCCCGGCCTCCAAAAGGGGCATGTCTGGGCTCGCGGCTCGGCGCTACGAATCGCGGATGCTTCACGACTTCGGGCAAGGCACCTGGCGCGACGGCGTCGCGCCCGACCTGCTCGACGCCGCGCAGCGGGCGCGATCGAGATCGGAGGGAGGCCGCTCGCCTGAGGCGGCGGAGCGATCATGACCACCAGACTGACCGAGACGCGGGCCTGGCGCGCCCTGAAGGCGCACCACGCGGCGGTGAAGGACGTCCACCTGCGCGATCTGTTCGCGAGCGATCCTGGGCGCGCCGAGCGCTTCTCGGCCGATGGGGCCGGCCTGTTCCTCGACTACTCCAAGAACCGCATCACCGACGAGACCCTGCGGCTCCTGCTCGCCCTGGCCGAGGAGCGGGGGCTGGCGGCGCGGCGCGACGCCATGTTCCGCGGCGAGAAGATCAACGTCACCGAGCAGCGCTCGGTGCTCCACGTCGCGCTGCGCGCGCCGAAGGGAACCCGCATCCTGGTCGATGGCCGGGACGTGGTACCGGAAGTCCACGCCGTCCTCGATCGGATGGCCGACTTCTCGGCCCGGGTGCGGAGCGGCGCCTGGAAGGGGCACACCGGCAAGCGCATCCGGAACGTCGTCAACGTCGGCATCGGCGGCTCGGACCTCGGGCCGGTCATGGCCTACGAGGCGCTCCGTCATTACAGCCAGCGCGACATGACCTTCCGCTTCGTCTCCAACGTCGACGGCACCGACCTCGTCGAGGCCACCCGGGACCTCGACGCGGCCGAGACGCTCTTCGTCGTTTCCTCGAAGACCTTCACGACGCTCGAGACCATGGCCAACGCCCAGAGCGCCCGCGACTGGGCGCTGCGCGCGCTGGGCGACCCGAAGGCCATCGCCCGGCACTTCGTGGCGGTCTCCACCAACGCCGCCAAGGTGGCCGAGTTCGGGATCGACCCCGCCAACATGTTCGGGTTCTGGGACTGGGTGGGCGGCCGCTACTCGATGGACTCGGCCATCGGGCTCTCCACCATGCTGGCCGTCGGCCCGGACCACTTCCGGGCGATGCTGGGCGGCTTCCACGAGATGGACGAGCACTTCCGGACCGCGCCCCTGGCGCGCAACCTGCCGGTGCTCCACGGGCTGCTGGCGGTCTGGTACGCCGACTTCTTCGGGGCCCAGACCGCGGCGGTGCTGCCCTACGACCAGTATCTGAAGCGCTTCCCTGCCTACCTCCAGCAGCTCGCCATGGAGAGCAACGGGAAGCACGTCGCCCTCGACGGCAGCGAGGTCGACTGGGCCACCGGGCCCGTCTACTGGGGCGAGCCCGGGACCAACGGCCAGCACTCGTTCTACCAGCTCATTCACCAGGGCACGCACCTCGTCCCCTGCGACTTCATCGTCTTCGCCCAGCCGCTGAACCCGCTCGGCCGCCACCACCACCTGCTCGTCGCCAACGTGCTGGCCCAGGCCGAGGCGCTGGCCCTGGGGAAGACGCGCGCCGAGGTCGAGGCCGAGGGCGCGCCGCCGTCGCTCGCGCCCCACCGGGTGTTCCACGGCAACCGGCCCAGCAACACCCTCCTGGCGGAGCGGCTCACCCCGGCCGCGCTGGGCCGGCTGGTGGCGCTCTACGAGCACAGCGTCTTCACGCAGGGCGCCATCTGGGACGTCGACTCCTTCGATCAGTGGGGGGTCGAGCTGGGCAAGGTCCTGGCCCAGCGCATCGTCCCGGAGCTGGAGAGCGCCGCGGAGCCGCCGCTCGGCCACGACGCCTCCACCAACGCCCTCATCCGCCGCTACCGGAGACTGCGAGCGAAGGCGTGAGTCCCGCGGCGCGGGCCGCCGGTCTCGGAAGGAGCGAGGCGCCATGCAGATGGGAATGATCGGCCTGGGCCGGATGGGCGCCAACATGGTGCGCCGGCTCCAGAGGGCGGGGCACGAGTGCGTGGTGTTCGCCCGCACGCCCGCCTCGGTGGAGGCGCTGGTGCGGGAGAAGGCCGTGGGCGCGGGCTCGCTGCAGGACCTGGCGCGCAGGCTGCGCCGGCCTCGCGCGGTGTGGATGATGGTCCCGGCGGCGGCCGTGGACCGGACCATCGCCGACTTGCTCCCCCACCTCGAGGCGGGCGACATCCTCGTCGACGGCGGCAACTCCTGGTACGTCGACGACCTCCGCCGCGCGAAGGAGCTGTCGCCCAGGGGCATCCACTACCTCGACGTGGGCACCAGCGGCGGGGTGTGGGGGCTGGAGCGGGGCTACTGCCAGATGATCGGCGGCGAGGCCGCGGCGGTGAAGGCGCTCGATCCCCTCTTCGCGGCGCTGGCCCCGGGAATGGCCTCGGCGCCGCGGACGGCCGGGCGCGAGCGGGGCGGGACCGCCGAGCAGGGCTACCTGCACTGCGGGCCGGCCGGCGCCGGCCACTTCGTGAAGATGATCCACAACGGCATCGAGTACGGGCTCATGGCGGCCTACGCCGAGGGGCTGAACATCCTGCGCGGTGCCTCGGCGGGAAAGCAGCGGCGGGAGGCGGACGCCGAGACCACGCCGCTCCGAGACCCTGACCACTACCAATACGAGTTCGACCTGGCCGAGGTGGCGGAGCTGTGGCGCCGCGGCAGCGTCATCGGATCGTGGCTGCTGGACCTGACGGCGAGCGCGCTCCAGCGGGATCCGACGCTGGGGCGCTTCGCGGGCCGGGTCTCGGACTCCGGCGAGGGGCGCTGGACCATCCACGCCGCCGTGGACGAGGGCGTGCCGTCGCCGGTGCTCTCCGCGGCCCTCTACCAGCGATTCGCCTCCCGCGGCGAGGCCGACTTCGCCGACAAGCTGCTCTCCGCCATGCGCCGTGCCTTCGGCGGGCACGAGGAGAAGCCGGGGACGGGCGGCGCCTCGTCGGGGTGATCCGTGAAGGTCGAGGTGCTCCCGGACCCCGGCGCCGTCGCCACCCGCGCCGCCGGCCTCATCGCCGCCGAGGCTCGCGCCGCCGTGGAAGCGCGCGGACGCTTCGCCTTCGCGGTCAGCGGCGGGCAGACTCCGTGGCAGATGCTGCGGGCCCTGGCCGGAGAGGAAGTGCCCTGGGCGGGCGTGCACCTGTTCCAGGTGGACGAGCGCGTCGCTCCCGCCGGCGATGCCGACCGGAACCTGAGCCACATCCGCGAGAGCCTGCTGGGACGCGCGCCGCTCCCCCCCGCCAACGTCCACGCCATGCCGGTGGAGGAGGGCGACCTGGCGGCCGCGGCGGCGCGCTACGCCACGGAGCTCGAGGCGGTGGCTGGCCTCCCGCCGGCGCTCGACCTGGTCCACCTCGGCCTCGGCCCCGACGGCCATACCGCCTCCTTGATTCCCGGCGATCCCGTGCTGCAGGTCGCGGGCACAGACGTGGCGCTCGCCGGCCCCTATCAGGGCCGGCGGCGGATGACGCTCACCTATCCGGCGCTCGATCGGGCCCGCTTCCGGCTATGGGTGGTCACCGGCGCCGAGAAGGCGCCGGTGGTGCCGCGCCTGCTCACTGGGGACCCGTCCATCCCCGCCGGCCGCGTCCGCGCCGGCGCGGCCTTGCTGGTATTGGACGCCGCGGCGGCCGCCGCGCTGATGGGAGGTCGGGCGTGACGATGCGGGGGGCCCCGACCGCGACCGGGGGGCCCGGGGGCCCCGACCGAGAGTAACCGCCGGCGCCCGGGGGGCCCCGACCGAGAGTAACCGCCGGCGACCGCGCGGGGGCCCCGACCGCGGGGGCCCGGGGGGGGCCCCGACCGAGAGTAACGGGGGGGCCGGGGGCCCCGACCGAGAGTAACCGCCCGGGGGGGGCCCCGACCGGGGGGGGCCCCGGGGGGGGCTCCGACCGAGAGTAACCGCCGGGGGGCCCCGACCGAGAGTAACCGCCGGCGACCGGGAGGTGGGGGACCCCGAGACTCGCGTTCAGCCGCGTAGACGGGGACCCAATCGAATGTGGAACGCCGCAGCATCGCCCATGACGACGTGAGACGAACGAGTCCACCGTGGCCGGGTGGCGGCCACACGGTCTCAAATGCCGGAGAGCCCTTGGGTGAGATCAGCCGGGGGCGGCGCACCGCACCCCGTGCTGGATGCGGAGCAGGTACGTGCCCGCGGGGAAGATGACATCCCGAAGGCCCGCTCTCATCGCCGCCCAGGCCGCGCGGTAAGCGCGCAGGAAGCCGAGGAGGCGGGAGAGGGCCTCGATCCGCTTCCACTTGTCCCGGCCGGCAACCCGCGGGCTGAGATGCCGCCGCGGCTCACCGGGTGCGGGCCGAGTGAATGGATTCTGGGCCAGCACCCGGAGGCGACCGAGGAACCCGCGCCCCGCAGCAGCGAAGTCGCGGCGGGTTTCCTCCTCGAGGTCGTGCAGGGCGGCCGTGACGGCATCCTGGAACTCCTTGGCGGAAGCAAAGCCCAGCGGCATCGACAGGGCCAGCTCGACCGACTCGGGCATGTCGCCCGTTGGGCTGAAGAAGTTCTTGGGCCGGGGTGCCGTGATGGTCGCGGTCCCGAGCTGCTCGGGCGCCGTCCACAGCCCCGGCCACTCGCGCCCGGTCCGGACCAGACCCGCCGCGACGGGGTTCGCGAGGAGATAGGCCACCTTGTCCACGATGTCGCTCGTCGCCCCGTGCGCGACGGCGCTGTAGGACGCCTCGGAGGACCAGAACCCTTCCCATCGTCCCAGCGAGGCGTTGGTCGCGCGGGCGACCAGGGAGTCGAGGTACTGCATGAAGGCGGGGAGCCTGGCGTCGG
>DASTPH010000055.1:0-57091 GCA_035762305.1 Anaeromyxobacteraceae bacterium | reverse complement strand
GTGGTGCGGGCCCGCAACCCGGTCCACGCCGCCATGTGCCTGGTGGCGGCCTTCTTCCTGCTCTCCGGGCTGTACCTCATGCTCACCGCCCACCTGGTGGCCTTCCTCCAGATCATGGTCTACGCAGGCGCCATCATGGTGCTGTTCCTCTTCGTCATCATGCTGCTCTCGCTCTCCGATGCCGAGCTGGGCATGCCCCGCTGGACCGCCATGAAGTGGCTGGGCGCGGTGGGCGCCCTGGGGCTGCTGGCGGTGGTGTGGAGCGCCATCCGCCAGGCCGGGCAGGCCCCCATGCGGCAGGTGGCCCAGGAGTTCGGCACCGTCAAGGCGGTGGGGCGCCTGCTCTTCACCCAGTACCTCCTCCCCTTCGAGGCGGCGAGCGTGCTGCTCCTGGTGGCCATTGTGGGCGCGGTGGTCGTCGCCAAGCAGAGGATCTGAGATGGTCCCGGCCAGCCACTACCTGCTGCTCGCGGCCATCCTCTTCGCCATCGGCATCACCGGTGTGGTGGTGCGGCGCAACGCCCTCATCGTCTTCATGTGCATCGAGCTGATGCTGAACGCCGCCAACCTCACCTTCCTCGCCTTCTCGAGGCAGACCGGCAACCTCTCCGGCCACGCCATCGCCTTCTTCGTCATCGCGGTGGCGGCCGCCGAGGCCGCCCTGGGCCTGGCCATCGTCATCGCCATCTTCCGCAGCCGCGGCACCGTGAACCTCGACGAGGTCACTGCCCTCAAGGAGTGACGGCTCGTCTCCCTCTCCACCCTGGGGAGACCTGGGGAGAGGGTCGGGGTGAGGGACCGAGCCGCCGCGGGCGACGCCAGGAGGCGGCCGAGGGCGCTGCACGGACCCGGATTTCCGCGACGGCGGCGTGTGCCGCGCGGTAGACTCGGCGCCGCATGATCGCCCGGTGCGCCCGCTGCCAGCAGACCTTCTCCACTGACCGTTTCGGCGTCCAGACCTGCCCCCACTGCGGCGGGCAGGTCATGCTCGCGGAGCCGGGCGCGCCCGGCGCGGGCGCGCCGCCGCCCTCACAGCCTCCGGCCGGAGGGTCTCAACCGCCTGCGGGAGGCCCGCCGCCTGCCGCCGGAGGCCCGCCGCCGGTCGCGGGCGCGCCGCCGGGATGGGGCGGGCCGCCGCCGGGGTGGGGGCCGCCGCCCGGCGCGGCGCCGCCCGGGCCGCCCCCGGGCGAGGAGAGCGCACCCTTCGCCCGCCGCAAGCAGCTCGGCTTCTTCGCCTCCTACTTCCGGACCTGGAAGCTCGCCTCCCTCGAGCCCGGCGCGTTCTTCCGCAGCGTCCGCGTCGGCGAGTCCGGCTCGGCCGTGCTCTTCGCGGTCATCTCCCTGACCGTCTCCCAGTGGTTCCAAACGCTCTACGGCTGGCTGGTCGACACCTCCATGCGGGGGTTCATGCAGGAGATCATGCGCCGCATGCCGCAGCAGCAAGCCGAGATCGACCCGCGGATCATGGAGCTCATCTCGGGCACGCATCCGGGCGTGGTCGCGGCCCGCATCATCGGCGCCCCGCTCTACGCCCTGGTCACCCTCTTCCTGACCGCCGGCGTCATCCACCTGTTCCTGCTGCTCTTCAAGGCCGCACCGCGCCGCTTCGAGACCACCCTCACCGTGGTGGGCTACGCCTCGGGCGTCCAGCTCCTCGCGGCCGCGCCGGTGCCGGGCCTCGCCCCCCTGGCCGCCACCGTCTGGTTCCTGGTGGCGACCATCGTCGGCCTGGGCGCGGCGCAGCGCTGCGGAAACGGCAAGGCCGCGGCGGCGACGCTCTTGCCGGGGGGCCTCTTCTGCCTCTGCTGCTGCGGCGGCGTCGGCGCGCTGATGGCGATCGCCGCCAGCGCCGCCAAGCACGGAGGGTGAGCGGGTGGCGGTCGCCTGGCGCACCACGGCGCGTTTCGGCCACCCCGAGGTCTTCGCCGGCATCGGCGCCCTCTCCTTCCTGGCGGCGCGCTTTGTGCCGGTGCTGGACCTCCCCTGGATGTGCCCGCTCCGGGCCTTCGCCGGACTGCCCTGCGCCACCTGCGGCATGACCCACGCCTTCGTGGCGCTGGCCCACGGCGAGGTCGCCGCCGCCTTCGCCGCGAGCCCACTCGGCGCCCTCCTGGCCGGGGGCGCCTGGCTCTACGCGGCGCTGGACCTCCTGCGAGCCGCGATGGGCGCGCCCTGGCCCGACCCGGGCGAGCGGGGCTGGCGGTGGCTGGCGGGAGGCGCGGTGGCCTCGGTGGCCCTGAACTGGGCCTGGCTCCTCGTCAGGGCCGCGCCGTGACCCTCGGCCTCGCCCTCGTCGTCGCCGCCTACCTCCTGGGCTCGGTTCCCTTCGGGGTCATCATCGGCAAGGCCCTGGCCGGGGTGGACGTGCGCCACGTGGGCTCGGGGAACATCGGGGCCACCAACGTCGGCCGGGCCGCCGGTCCCGCCGCCGGCATCGCCACCCTGGTCCTCGACGCGATGAAGGGCGTGTTGCCGGTTCTTGCCGCCCGGGCGTTCTTGGAGCCGGCCGGCGTGGGTGGCGCGGCCTGGCCCGCGGCCGCCGGGGTGGCCGCCTTCCTGGGGCACCTCTTCCCGCCCTGGCTGCGCTTCCACGGAGGCAAGGGCGTGGCCACCGCCCTGGGAGTGGTGCTGGCCCTCTCGCCCTGGGTGGCGCTCGCCGCGGCGGCGGCCTTCGCGGCGGTCATCGGGGTGACCCGCATCGTCTCGGCCGCCTCGCTGGCCGGGGCCGCCACCTGCGCCGTCGGCATGCTCCTCCTCCACGGCGCGAGGAACCCGGCCACGTGGGCGGCCTTCTTCATGGCCGCTGCCATCGCGGTGCGGCACCGCGGCAACATCGGCCGCCTCGCCCGCGGCGAGGAACGGCGAGTCGGGCGCTGACGGTGCTCGCGCCCTCTCCCGACCGTCCTGACCATGACGAAGTGAGCACCGGCGCGGCTCGGGCGCCGGCAGCCTTCGAGGCGCCCGGGCCTGCCCCTGCGCGGCCCCTCCGACGACCCTCTTGTGGTGCGACCGATGATTCCGGTCCGGGCTAGCGTCCAATGCGCAAGTGTTCTGGCGAAGAGCGGGCAGAACCCTGGACCTGATCGACATGCCGGCCGGCGCGTTCCCCATCTCGGAACACCTGAGCAAGCTCCAGCCCGCCTTGCGCGCGACGGTGCAGGCGGCGCGCTGGACGGTGAAGGGCGTGGCTCCGAAGGCGCAGGAGATCGCCTACCGGAGCCGCCCTCCGAGCTCGAGCCGGTCGATGTGGAAGATCGTCCACTACCGGCTCGAGGGCGCCTATGTGGTGGGCATCGGAACCTACCCCGACCACGCGTCGCTGTTCTTCCTTCGCGGCCGCGAGCTCGACGACGGGAGCGGGCTGCTCCAGGGCGGCGGGAAGGCGATGCGCTTCGTCACCTTGCGCGCGCCTGCCGACGTGGAGCGGGGCGCCGTGAAGCGCCTGGTGCGAAAGGCCTTCAGGCTCGCCGGCATCGCCAATCGGGGCGCGCCGCCGGCATGATGGAATGGTGCTGAGAAGGCGGTGCCCCGCGAGTAAGACCGGAAGGACTCGCACCCAGGACTCGAACCATGAGCAGGCTCCGGCTGACCATCACCATGTCCCTCGACGGCTTCGTCGCCGGCCCAGACCAGAGCCGGGAGAACCCGCTCGGGGTGGGGGGCATGCAGCTGCACCAGTGGGCCCTCGGGCTGGCTGCGTGGCGCAAGACGCACGGGCTCGAAGGCGGGGAGGTCAACGCCAGCACTCCCGTCGTCGAAGGCCACTTCGAGAACGTCGGTGCGGTGCTCATGGGGAGGAACATGTTCGGGGGACAGCCCGGTCCGTGGTCCCGGAGCCCCTGGAACGGATGGTGGGGAGACGATCCTCCCTTCCACGCGCCCGTCTTCGTGCTGACGCACCACCCCCGCAGCCCGCTCGCGATGCGAGGCGGAACCACGTTCGCCTTCGTGACCGACGGGATCGAGTCGGCGCTCGAGCAGGCGAAGGGGGCTGCCGGTGGGAAGGACGTCCTGCTCGCGGGAGGGGCGAGCGTCGCTCAGCAGTACCTAGCAGCTCGCCTCGTCGACGAGCTGAACGTCTCCCTGGCCCCCGTCTTCCTCGGGGACGGCGCGCGGCTCTTCCAGAACCTCGGAGCCGAGGCTCCCGGGCTCGAGCAGGTCCGGGCGATCGAGGCGCCGGGCGTGACGCACCTCCGGTACCGCCTGGTCAAGTGACCGCCGGTCACTGTGCTCCCGCTGAGCGCCCAATCGCGGCATCACCGGGTGTGTGACCCCGAGGAACGGTGGAGGCGACACCCTTGACGCTTGTTGCGCGAGCCGCCGCTTCCTAAGGTGCGAATTCCCCGTGGCTCGGCACATTCACGCGGGCGAGAAGAAGGACCGCGAGTTCGTGCGCGACGACGCCGCGCAGTCTTCGCGGTCACACGTTCGGCACCGGGCTCATCTCCCCGGCGGGCCGGATGAGCACCTGCCTCGGCTTCACGCCGTTGGCCGGCCCGACGATGCCCTCGCGCTCCATGCGCTCGATGATCTTGGCGGCCTTGTTGTAGCCGAGCCGCATCTCGCGCTGGAGCTTGGAGACCGAGACCTCCTCCATGCGGGCCACCAGGGCCAGGGCCTCGTCGTAGACCGGGTCGTCCTCCTCGAGGTCGCGGGACGGGTCGGCGGCGCCCTCGCGCGCCTTGAGGATCGACTCGTCGTAGACCGGGCGCCCCTGCTCCTTGAGGAAGGCCATCACCCGTCCGATCTCCTCCTCCGAGACGAAGGCCCCCTGGACGCGGGTGAGCGGCTGGGTAGCGGTCATGACCAGCATGTCGCCGTCGCCGAGGAGGGCCTCGGCCCCGGCCTGGTTGATGATGGTGGTCGAGTCGTGGCGCGAGGCCAGGCGGAAGCTGATGCGGGCCGGGAAGTTGTTCTTGATCATCCCGGTGATGACGTCGGTGGAGGGGCGCTGGGTGGCCACCATGAGGTGGATGCCGGTGGCGCGGGCCTTCTGCGCCAGCCGGGCCAACGAGATCTCCACCTCGCGCGGCGCGGTCATCATGAGGTCGGCCAGCTCGTCGATGATCACCACGACGTAGGGGAGCTTCCTCGGCGGCGGGCGCTCCTCGGCGGCCTCGGCCGGCGCCTCGGCGGGAGCCTCCTCCAGCTCCAGCCTGGCCTCGGCCTCCTCCTCGGTCTCGCCGGCGGAGACGTCCACCACCAGGAGCTTCTTCGGCGGCGGGGCGTCCGGCTCCTCGAAGGTCCGCCCCTCGGCCAGAAGCTTGTCCACCTTGGCGTTGTATGACTTGAGATCCTTGGAGCCGGTGTCGGCCAGGATCTGGGTGCGCCGTTCCATCTCGTCCACGGTCCACTGCAGCGCCCGGGCCGCCTTCTGCGGGTCGGTCACCACCGGGAGCAGCAGGTGCGGCAGGTCCTCGTACACCGAGAGCTCCGTCATCTTCGGATCCACCATGATGAGCCGCACCTGGTCCGGCGTCTGCCGGTAGAGGAGCGAAAGGATCATGGTGTTGAGCCCCACCGACTTCCCTGCCCCGGTGGTCCCGGCGATGAGGAGGTGGGGCATGCGCTGCAGGTCCACGCACCAGGGGAGCCCCTCGATGTTCTTGCCCAGTGCCAGCGGCAGGAGGCCGTGGGCGTGGGCGAAGGCCTCCGACTCCATCATCTCGCGCAGGTGCACCATGGCGCGGTCGCGGTTCGGCACCTCGATGCCCACCACCCCCTTGCCGGGGATGGGGGCGATGATGCGGATGCGGATCGCCGACAAGGCCATGGTCAGCTCCTTGTCGAGGTTCTCGATGCGCGCCAGCTTCACCCCGGCCGCCGGCACGAACTCGTAGAGGGTCACCACCGGCCCGGGCCGGATGTGGCGGATCGCGCCCTCCACCGCGTGCTGCCGGAGGGTGGCCACGATGACCTCGGCCGTCTTCTGCAGGCCCTGCTCGTCGAGGTCCTTCTGCACCGCCTCGTGCTTGTCGAGCAGCTCGGTGGGCGGCAGCTTGAAGACGTCGCCCGACTGCATGAAGGCGAAGGCCGGGGTGTGCCCGCCGCCCTTGCGCCTGCGGCCGGCGGGGCGGTCCTGCATGGCCGCCGAGAGCACGATCTCCGGCTTCTCCGGCGCCGGCGCGGAGAGCGGGACCTCGGCGGGCTCCGGGTCGGGCACCACCACGCGCGGCCGGGCCTCCTCCGCCTCGCGCCGGCGGCGGCGCGGGGCCTCGTCGGCGGCGCCGTCCTCGTCCCCGGGCTCGAGCCCCTGCACCCAGGCCGGGTCGCCGTCGAGCAGGGCCGCCCGCGCCGACTGCTCGCGCAGCATGGCGCCGGCCATGGCGCGGCCCTCCACCTCGGCGTCGGGCTCCACCGCCTCGATGACCGCCGAGTCGGAGAGCGCCGCCTCCTCCTCGCGGCGGGCGCGCTCCTCGGCCTCCTCGGCGCGCAGCTCGGCCACCGCCTGGCGGTGGCGCCGCACCGCCTCGGAGAGGTGGCGGCCGACGAAGTCGGCGGTGGCCCGGGCAGCCCGCACCACCGCGCCGGCGGCCCGCTGGACCTTGAGGTCGGTGGCCACGATGAGGGCCACCACCGCCAGGGCCCCCACCAGGATGGCCGCTCCCACCGTGGAGAAGAGCCCCTCGGCGCGGGCGGCGAAGAGGCGCCCTACCGCGCCGCCGGCCGGGAAGCTCGCCAGCTTCCGGCCGGAGAGGAAGAGCTGGGCCAGGGTGGCCGTCGAGGCGATGAGGGTGAGCCAGGCGGCGGAGCCGAAGAGGGTGAGCCGCTTCGGCTCGCCGCGGAAGAGCGACAGCCCGAAGGCCCCCACCGCGAAGGGGACCACCAGCGCCGAGAAGCCGAGCCAGCGGTAGAGGACCGCCGCCGCGAGGTGGCCCGCCGGCCCGGCCAGGTTCGACGCCGGCGGCACGCCGTGCTTCACCAGCGCCCCGTCGAGCGAGGAGAAGGTGGAAAGGGCGATGCCCAGCAAGAGCGCCGCCGCCAGGAGGACCACCGCCGCCACGTCGCGGGCCATGCCGGTGCGGCCCGGGCTGCGGCGGGGGGTGTCGATCCTGCGGTTGGCCTTGGCCTTGCCCATGGGCGGCGTGCTCCCTCGGGGACGAGGCCGGCCGGCGCGAGGTCGCGGCCTCGCGGCGACGATATCGTGGGGGGGTCGAGGGTCAATTTTTCGGACCGAGCCGGTTGCTTGCATCGTGGTCGGAACCGAGGGTACTTTGGGCGAAATTCCCGATGGACGTCCGCTGCGAACGCTGCCGAGCTCAGTACGTCTTCGACGACGCCCAGGTCACCGAGGCCGGGCTCACCGTCAAGTGCTCGAACTGCGGGCACCTCTTCAAGGTGAAGAAGAAGGCGCTGGTGGTGACGGTGCCGGTGAAGCCAGGCGAGGCCGCCGAGCCGCACATCACCGCCAAGATGTCCGTCGCCGGCGGGACGGGCGCCCCCGCCGGGGCGCCGGCCCCGGCGGTGACCCCGCTGCCCTCGACCACGCCCTCGGGCTCCCCGATCCCCCCGGAGAAGCGCGAGTGGCGGGTGAGGCAGGCCAACGGGAACGTCTTCACCTTCAAGGAGCTGACCACGCTCCAGAAGTGGATCGTGGAGAAGAAGGTCTCCCGCGACGACGAGATCTCGCTCTCTGGCGATCAGTGGAAGCGCCTCGGCAACATCGCCGAGCTGGCGACCTTCTTCCAGGTGGTCGAGGCCGCCGAGCGCGGTCAGTCGGCGCCGCCCCCAGCGCTCACCCCCCTGCCCATGCCGCCGGTGTACGCCGGCACCGGCGCCTACCCCTTGGGCTACCCGCCAGGCTACGCGCCGCAGATGCCCGCCTACCCGCCGACCACGCCGGTCCCCTTCCAGCCCTCGCCGCCGGTCAGCGGCTCGGTCCAGGTCAACGTGGGAGGAGCCAGCGGGGCCGCCTGGGAGTCGCAGCCGCCGACGGCGCCCCGCGCCGGCGCCCCCGATCCGGCCTGGACCCGCGGCGGGCACCGGGGCCTACCCGACGCCGAGCTGCACGCCGAGGATGTGACGGCGGTGAAGGGGAGCGGCTGGAAGGTGGCGCTGCTCGCCTTCCTGGTGGTGATCGGAGGCGGCGGGGCCGCCCTGTACCTGAAGCCCGAGCTGCTCGTGACCCTGGGCCTCAGAGCGCCGCCCGCGCCGCCGCCGGTACAGGCCACGCCACCGGCGAGACCCGAGGCGCCGCCCGCGGCGCAGGCCACGCCACCGGCGAAGCCCGAGCCGCCACCGGCGCAGGCTCCGCCGGCGGCGACGCCCGAGCCGCCCGCCGTGGCGCAGGCCCCGCCCCCGGCGAGATCCGAGCCGCCGGTCCCGGCGCCCGAGCCGCCCAAGGCGGAGCCGTCGAGGCCGGAGCCCCAGCCGTCGGTGGAGAAGGCGCCGGTGGCGGGCAAGGCGCCCGTGACCCCGAAGGAGCCGGCGCCACCGCCGGCCAAGCCAGCCCCGAAGGGGGTGAAGCAGCTGCTGGCCGAGGCCCGCAAGCTGCGCGAGCGGGGCAAGCTGGAGAAGGCGCTCGACCTCTACGGCCGCGTCGCCGAGGTCCAGCCCGAGAACCCCGAGGCGCTCGCCGGCCGAGGCTGGTGCTACCTCGACCTGTCCCAGTACCAGCCCGCCGAGGCGAGCTTCCAGGCGGCCCTGGAGGAGGACCCCACCCACGCCGAGGCCCTCATCGGGCTGGCCGAGACCTACCGTTACCAGGGGCGCCGACCCGAGGCGGTCACTTATTACCAGAGATACCTGGCGGCTCACCCGAACGGGGAGGACGCGGTGGCGGCGCGGAACGCGCTCGGCCAGTTGAAGGAGTGAGGGATGTTCGAGCACGGGACGCAGCGGCCCTCGCAGCCCGAGGCCGAGTACTTCGCGCGCGAGGACGCCGAGAACAAACGGCGCCTGGCCCTCCAGGTGAAGCGCGAGATGGCCGAGGAGGAACGGCAGCGACTCAAGGCGCTCCACTACCTGCACTGCCCCAAGTGCGGCATGGAGATGCACGAGGTGAAGCTCAAGGGACTGGACGTGGACCTCTGCTTCGCCTGCGGCGGCGTCTTCCTCGACCGCTCGGAGGTCGACGTCATCGCCGCCCCGCAGCAGAAGGGGATCATGGCGGCCATCCTCAACTGGCTCAGGCCGGAATGGGAGACGCCGGTGAAGAGGTAGGGCGGGGGCTCGTCCCCCGCCGATGTCACGACGGAGGCAACGTAGGGCGGGGGCTCGTCCCTCGCCGGCTCGAGCCGCCCGGAACGGGCGGCTAGGCTCATGGGAAACTCGTGCTCGTCGGATTCTCTAGCCGAGTTGGACGCAGAGTGCACACCGGTTGCAGAAGCAGCCTCGCCACCCTTCGGGTGGCTCGGCAATAAGTAGGGCGGGGGCTCGTCCCCCGCCGGGAGCGTGGTCATGGCCCTGAGCCGCGAAGAGGTCCGGCGTATCGCCGCCCTGGCGCGCCTCGAGCTCCAGCCCGAGGAGGAAGAGCGCATGGCCCAGCAGCTCTCGGCCATCCTCGACTATGTGCGGCAGCTCGAGGCGCTCGACGTTTCCGCGGTCGAGCCCATGACCCACGCCCTGGCCGAGGGCGCGGTCCCGCTCCGGGAGGACGAGGTGGCGGCGAGCCTGCCGCCGGAGGTGGCGCTCGGCAACGCCCCGGCCCGGGCCGGGACCTGCTTCAAGGTGCCGAGGATCATCGAGTGAGCGGACTGCTCGACCTCTCCATCGCCGAGCTGTCCGGAAAGATGGCGCGGCGCGAGGTCTCCTCGCGGGAGGCCACCCAGGCGGCGCTCGCCAGGGTGGCGGATACCGACGGCAAGCTGGGCGCCTTCCTGGCGGTGGCCGCCGAGCGCGCGCTCGAGCTGGCGAGGGCCTCGGACGAGCGGCGGGCCCGCGGCGAGGTCCGCTCCCCGCTGGACGGGGTTCCCCTGGGAGTGAAGGACATCTTCCTCACCCAGGGCATTCCGACCACCGCCGGCTCGCGCATCCTCGAGGGCTTCCTCCCCCCCTACGATGCCACCGCGGTGGAGCGGCTGCAGGGCGCCGGGGCGGTGGTGGTGGGCAAGCTCAACATGGACGAGTTCGCCATGGGCTCGTCCACCGAGAACAGCGCCTACCGGCCCTGCCGCAACCCCTACCACCTGGAGCGAACCCCCGGCGGCAGCTCGGGCGGCAGCGCCGCGGCGGTGGCGGCGCGCCAGGTGTTCGGGGCCCTCGGCACCGACACCGGCGGCTCGATCCGGCAGCCGGCCTCCTTTTGCGGCGTGGTCGGCCTCAAGCCCACCTACGGGCGCGTTTCGCGCTACGGGGTCATCGCTTTCGCCAGCTCGCTCGACCAGGTGGGCCCCATCGCGCGGACGGTGGGCGACGCGGCGCTACTCCTCGGGGCCGTGGCCGGGCACGACCCCCGCGACATGACCTCCAGCCCGCGACCGGTGCCCGACTACCTCGAGGGCCTGGAGGGCGGGGGGCGCGGCCTGCGGGTGGGCGTGCCCCGGGAGTGGTTCCAGGGCGGCGTCGAGCCCGGGGTGGAGCGGGCGGTGCGGGAGGCGCTCGAGACCTACCGGCGCCTCGGCGCCACCCTGGTGGACGTGTCCCTGCCGCACACCCAGTACGCCGTGGCCGCTTACTACCTCATCGCGCCGGCGGAGGCCTCCTCCAACCTCGCCCGCTACGACGGGGTGCGCTTCGGCCTGTCGGCGCGAGGCGGAGGCCTGCGCGAGATGTACGCCCGCACCCGGGGCCGCGGCTTCGGCCCCGAGCCCAAGCGGCGCATCATGCTCGGGACCTACGCCCTCTCGGCCGGCTACTACGACGCCTACTACCTCAGGGCCCAGAAGGTGCGCACCCTCATCCGGCGCGACTTCGACCGGGCCTTCGAGTCGTGCGACCTCGTCGCCGGGCCGGTCTCGCCCACGGTGGCCTTCAGGCTGGGGGAGAAGGTGAACGACCCGCTGCAGATGTACCTGGCCGACATCTTCACCATCTCCTGCAACCTGGCGGCGCTGCCCGGGCTGTCGGTGCCGTGCGGGATGCACCCCGGCGAGCAGCTGCCGGTGGGCCTGCAGCTCCTGGGGCGCCCCTTCGACGAGGCCACGCTCTTCCGGGCCGCCCGGGCGCTCGAGCGCGAGCTGGGACCGCTGCCGCCGCCGAGGGGGGTGTGACCGGCATGCCGGCCTCCGACTTCCAGGTGGTGCTGGGCCTCGAGGTCCACGCCCAGCTGCTCACCCGGAGCAAGGTCTTCTGCGGCTGCTCGGCCGCCTTCGGCGGCGAGCCCAACACCCACACCTGCCCGGTGTGCCTGGGGCTGCCCGGCGCGCTGCCGGCCCTGAACCGCCGGGTGGTGGAGATGGCGGTCCGGACCGGCCTGGCGCTCGGCTGCACCCTGCGCCAGAAGAGCGTGTGGGCCCGCAAGAACTACTTCTACCCGGACCTCCCCAAGGGCTACCAGATCTCGCAGTACGAGCTGCCCATCTGCGAAGGGGGCGGTGTCCCCATCGGCGCCGGCGGCCAGGAGCGGGTGGTGCGGCTCATCCGCATCCACATGGAGGAGGACGCCGGCAAGAACCTCCACGACGTCGCCGAGGGCGGCGCCTCGGGCGTGGACCTGAACCGCGCCGGGGTGCCCCTGCTCGAGATCGTGAGCGCCCCCGACCTCTTCTCGGTGGACGAGGCCATCGAGTATCTCAAGTCCCTGCGGGCCATCCTCATGTACCTCGGGGTGAACGACGGGAACCTGGAGGAGGGCTCTTTCCGCTGCGACGCCAACGTGAGCGTGCGGCGGCGCGGCGCCGAGAAGCTGGGGACGCGCTGCGAGCTGAAGAACATGAACTCCTTCCGCTTCCTCAAGCAGGCCATCGAGTACGAGGTGCGCCGCCAGGTGGAGGTCTTGGAGTCCGGAGGCGCGGTGGAACAGGAGACGCGCCTCTTCGACCCGCAGCGCGGCGAGACCCGCTCCATGCGGTCCAAGGAGGAGGCCCACGACTATCGCTACTTCCCCGAGCCGGACCTGCCGCCGCTCCTCGTGGACCAGGCCCTGGTCGAGTCGGTGCGCCGGAGCCTCCCCGAGCTGCCGCGGGCGCGGTCGGCCCGCTACCAGCGCGAGCTCTCGCTCTCGGCCTACGACGCCGGGCTGCTCACCGCCGAGCGCGAGGTGGCCGACTTCTTCGAGGCCACTCTGCGGGCCGCCGGGTCGAGAGCCGAGGCGGCCAAGCGCGCCGCCAACTGGCTCAACGGCGAGGCGGCCCGCCTCGCCCACGAGAGCGGGCTCTCGCCGCGCGACTGGAAGCTCACCCCGGCCGCCCTGGCGTCGCTGCTCGGGCTCATCGACGCCGGCACCCTCTCCGGGCCCGCCGCCAAGCAGGTCTTCGAGGAGGCCTTCCGCACCGGGGCCGACCCGGCGGAGGTGGTGAGGCGCGAGGGCCTCTCCCAGGTGACCGACCAGTCGGCCATCGAGGCGGCGGTGGACCAGGCGCTGGCCCAGAGCCCGGCCGAGGTGGAGCGCTACCGGAAGGGCGAGGTGAAGCTGCTCGGCTTCTTCGTGGGGAGGGTGATGAAGTCCATGAAGGGCGCCGCCAGCCCGGCGGTGGTGAACGCGCTCCTCAAGAAGAAGCTGGGAGGTTAGATGGCCTGGGCGGGCTGGGGCGCGGGGCCATCCGGAGCCGGAGCGGCCGGCGGACCGAGCCGGGGGTTCTTGTGGCTGGCCCTCCTGGGCTCGCTGGCGGTGGCGGTGGTGTCGGCCTCCGGACGCCGCTGGCCGGCCGCTTTGGCGGCGGGGGCCGGCGTGGTCTACTTCGCCTCGAGGCTGTTCGGGGGCCTCGGCGGGAGGAGGCAGTGACCCAGCGCGAGCCGCTGCGACCGGTGGTGTACGACGAGCAGGCGGATGCGGTCCGGCTGCTCGACCAGCGCCTGCTCCCGGAGCGGGAGGAGTGGCTCTCGCTCGACAGCCCGGAGAAGGTCACCGGCGCCATCCGCTCGCTGGCGGTGCGCGGGGCGCCGGCCATCGGCGTGGCGGCCGCCTACGCCCTGGCGCTGGCGGCGCGCCGGGGGGCGAACGCCGGCCGGTTGCGCGAGGTGGCCGACATGCTGGTCAAGGCGCGGCCCACCGCCGTGAACCTCGGCTGGGCGGTGCGGCGCATGCTGCGCCGCGCCGGCCTGGGCGGGGACGCCATGCTGGCCGAGGCCCACGACATCCGCGAGGAGGACGAGGCAGGCTGCCGCCGCATCGGCCAGCTGGGGGCGCCGCTGCTGCCGCCCGAAGCGCGCGTGCTCACCCACTGCAACGCCGGGGCCCTGGCCACCGCCGGCTACGGGACGGCCCTGGGCATCGTGCGCGCGGCCCACGAGGCCGGCAGCGGGGTCCGGGTGGTGGCCGGCGAGACCCGCCCCTTCCTGCAGGGGGCGCGACTCACCGCCTGGGAGCTCCAGCGCGACGGCATCCCGGTCACGGTGGTCACCGACAGCATGGCCGGCTGGCTCATGGCCCGGGGCGAGATCTCGTGCGTGGTGGTGGGGGCCGACCGCATCGCCCGCAACGGCGACGTCGCCAACAAGATCGGGACCTATCCGCTGGCGGTGCTGGCCTCGCACCATCGCCTGCCCTTCTACGTGGCGGCGCCCTGGAGCACGGTGGACATGGACACCCCCACCGGCCGGGACATCCCCATCGAGGAGCGCCCCGAGGACGAGGTGCTCTCGGTGGGCTCGCGCCGCATCGCACCGGCGGGCGTGCCGGCCCGCTACCCGGCCTTCGACGTGACGCCGGCCGGGCTGGTGACCGCCATCGTCACCGAGCGCGGCGTCCTGCGGCCGCCCCTGGATCGGGCCCTGGCCGAGGCGGCCGGGGAGCCGTAGCGCTCGGCGCGCCGTGATGCGGGCCTCGGACCTCAGGCATCAGGCTTCAGGAGAAGCGTCCCCGTGCGGTCGTTCCTGAAGCCCGAAGTCTGAGGCCTGAAGCCTGGGAGGCATGGGCGCGGTGCGTGGAATCGGACTAGGATCCGCCTGGATGGCCGACCCCTGCCCCGCCTGCGGAAGGCCCAGCGGCTCGAACGGCGGCTGCCGCACCTGCCGCGACGCCGCGGCGCGAGACCTGGCCCGCGAGGCGCGCGACGTGACCGACGACGCGCTCCCGCGGCGCGCCGAGGCCGGGCGCCGCTTCGCCGAGCACCCGCCCTGGTGGGCGCGCCTGGCCCCGGGCAGCCTGCTCCGCAAGGTGGGCCTGGCGGCCCGGCTCATCGGCGACTACGCCGCCGGCCGCTACCGCATCGTCCCCTGGCGCTCCATCGCGGTGCTGGCGGCGGCGCTGGCCTACGTCGTCTCGCCGCTCGACCTCATCCCGGACCTGCTGGTGCCGGTGGGGTGGACCGACGACCTGCTGGTGCTGGCCCTGGCCTGGTCGGTGGTGAAGCGGGACCTGCGCGACTACTGCGCCTGGAAGGGGCTCTCCCCGGCGGAGTTCGGGCTGTGAGGCGCGGAGGGGGGCGGTGAGCGAGCTGCTGGAGCACACCCGGGTCGTCGGCGGGGCGCGCGCTCGGGTGGTGGCCACCGGGCTGCGCCGCCGGCCGCTCCGCGACCTCTACCACCACCTGCTCACCGTCTCCTGGCTGCGGCTCTTCTGGCTTTTCGGGTTGGTGTACGCGGCGGTGAACCTGGCCTTCGCCGCCGGGTACCACTTCCTCGGCGGCGGGGCGGCTTTCGTCGACGAGTTCATCGCCAGCCTGCGGCGCACCATCGCCGCCGACCCGCGCCCGCCGGAGACCCGGACGCTGGCGGTGGAGGTGCTGCTGGGCGTCGAGGGCTTCGTCCGCTGGCTGGGGCTGGCGCTGGGCGCGGGCATCATCTTCGCCAAGTTTTCGGCGCCGCGCCCGGGCGTGGTCTTCAGCCGGGTGGCGGTGGTGACGCCGCGCTCCGGGGGGCGGGTGCTCATGTTCCGCATGGCCAACGAGCGGCAGAGCACCCTGGTGGACGCCAAGGTCCGCGTGCTGCTGGTGATGAACGAGCGAAGCTCGGACGGGGACCTGGTGCGCCGGGCCCGCGACGTGGCGCTCCGGCGCGAGGAGACGGCGCTCTTCACCCACGCCTGGACCGCCATCCACCCCGTCGACGCCCAGAGCCCGCTCGCCGGCGAGGACGCCGCGTCGCTCCAGGCCGCCGACGCCGAGCTCATCGTCTCCCTCACCGGGTTCGACGAGGGGTTGTCGCGCACCGTGCACGCCCGCCACGCCTGGCGGGCCCGCGACATCCGCTTCGGCCTGCGCTTCCGCGAGATGGTGAGGGTGCTCCCCGGCGGCGTCCACCAGGTGGACTACCGGAGGTTCCACGAGGTGGAGCCCGCCGAGGACCGCGCCAATCGGCCCGCGCGGGCGCGGGGCCGCGACTAGTGCCGCCACCGGAGCATTCTGCTCCAGGCGGCACTAGCCTCATTTGTAAGGGGGCGTGCCGCCCCCCTCCGTCGGCGAAGCCGCCGGAGCCTCCCCCCTGCTGCGGCCGGACTCCCGGCCGGGGCCGCTTCGCGGCCCGAAAGCGGATCGATACGCATGGGGCGCGGCACTAGGAGAAGGGCGGATGGCCAGGCGAGGCGAGACCCGCGTCTACGGCCGCGACGGGGCGCGGGACGTCGTCGCCATCGGGCTCCGGCGCGAGCCGGGCAAGGACGTCTACCACTACCTGCTCACCGCCAGCTGGAAGAAGCTCATCCTCCTGGTGGTGCTGGCCTACGTCGGCTCGAACGCCGCCTTCGGCGCGGCCTACCTGGCCATGGGTGACGTCATCGAGGGCGCCCGGCCCGGCGACTTTTGGGACGCCTTCTTCTTCAGCGTCCAGACCATGGCCACCATCGGCTACGGCAAGATGGCGCCCGCCACCGCCGCGGCCAACGCGCTGGTGGCCGCCGAGGCCCTGTTGGGGCTGATGGCCCTGGCGGTGGTCACCGGCCTGGTCTTCGCCAAGTTCTCCCGGCCCACCGCCCGGGTGATCTTCAGCCGGGTGGCGGTGGTGACGCCCTACGAGAGGGTGCCCTCGCTCATGTTGCGCATGGCCAACGAGCGGGCCAACCAGATCGTCGAGGCCCAGCTGCACGCGGTGATGGTGCGCAACGAGCAGACCGCCGAGGGCGACACGGTGCGCCGCGTCCACGACCTGGCACTGCGGCGCAGCCACTCGACCGTCTTCGCGCTCAGCTGGACCGCCATCCACCCCATCACGCCGCAGAGCGCGCTCCACGGAGAGGACCAGAGATCCATGGCTGCCAAGGAGGCGAACATCATCGTCTCCCTCACCGGATACGACGAGAGCCTGGCCCAGACCGTGTACGCCCGCCACGTCTACACCCCGGACCAGGTGGTCTGGGGAGCGCGCTTCCGCGACATCATGGTGTTCCTGCCCGACGGCCTTCGCGCCATCGACTACCGTCGCTTCCACGACGTGGTCCCGCTCGGCGCCGGGGATGGGAACGCGCCGGCGCCCGGGCCGGAGCGGACGCCGGGCGGCGCGGGGGCGCGGGATTAGCCGGGCGAGCCGCGGGCGCCCAGGCCGTCCTCGAGGCGACGGGGGCGCACCCGCCGGCGCGCCGCCAGCGCGGCGATGGCGGCCGCTGCGAGCGTCGGGTCCACCCCGGCCGAGGAGCAGCCTCCCCCGCCTCGAGGCGCCGCGGCCGGCGCCGGCGGAGGCGGTGCGTCCGCCGGGTAGGCGTCGCACACGCCAGCGATGTCGTCGTCGGTCAGACTGCGCTTCTTCGTCTCCCCGAAGCCGGCGGTGGCGTACATCGTCGACTCGGGATCGGGGTTGTGGTCGAAGCCGATGACGTGGCCGGCCTCGTGGGTCACGGTGCTCTGCAGGTCGATGGCCGTGGGGCCGGGCGACACGGCGAAGGTGAAGTTCTGGCCGTTGAGGGTGATGTCGGCGTCGAGCATCTCGCCCGTGTCGCAGGAGAAGGTCACGAACGTCACCGCGATGGCCTGCGCCGACTCGGTCCAGCCCGACTCGATCCACTTCACGGCGTTGACGTTCGGCCCGGCCGGCCTGAAGCCGACGGGGACGTTCGCGACCGTTCCGTCGTCGCGGAAGCGGAGCCCGGTGCAGGCCGGGGCGGCCCAGGTGGCGAACGAGGCGCCGACCGCGTCGAAGGCAGAGCTTCCCGGGATGTCGGCGCTGCCGGCGGCGTCGACGACGAAGGGGACGGGGAAGGCGCGCCAGGCCAGCGGATGGGCCGTCCCCCCGGGACAGGGCGCGTTGCTGCTCTGGGTGGTGGTGCGCACGTAGGGGCGGGCGGCGGCGGGAACGGCCAGCGCCAGCGCGAGCGGGAGCCATCGCATGGGAAGTCTCCGGCTCAGCGCGAGCCGCCCGGCGCGGGGGCGGCGACGAGCCGCTCGATCCGGCGCAGGAGCTCGTCGAGCGCGACCGGGGCGCCTCGGGCCGCGGGGGCGGCCTCCAGCCCGCGCGGGCCCGGCCTGGCCACGGCCAGCCCGCCGAGCTCCTGCCACGCCGCCTTCTGGCCCGTGGCCGGATCGCGGCGCACGTGGAAGGCGCCCTGGGCCATGCCCACCGCCCGGTACGCCGGCCCGGCGGCCTCGAGGAAGAGCAGGACCTCCTCTCCCGGCCGCAGCGCCGCCTCGCCGGAGGCGATCTGCCCGATGCCGCCGACCACGCCGCCCAGGGTCCGCACCACCACCTGGTCGCCGGCCGCGCCCTTGAGCGATCGCGCCACCCTGACCGTGGAGCGGGTCGCGATCACGCCGTCCTCCCAGGCGGACTCCGCCGAGACCACGATCCCGTGGATCACCGCGTCGGCCGACCGGCAGAGCTCGGCCAGGTCCATCTCGGCGGCGACGCTGGCGTGCGCCGCCGCCGGCCCGAGCGAGAGGACGAGGGCTGAGAGCGCCCGGCAGGCAGGGGTTCGCATCGGCATCTCCCGGCCCCGGCTCGGCGAGGCCGCTCAGCAGATACCGGAGAGACGCCGGCCGGGCACGCCGAATTCCGGCCCCGGGCGGGCCCACCCGAGAAGCGCCCACGAGCGTGAGGCGAGGTGGGATACGCGCGCCGGCGGGCCTCGAGCCTGCCGGCGGAGCGCGTCGCGCCAGGCGGCCTCATCGCCCGAGTGGAAGGCGCTCGCCCGAGCGAAGAGGGCGGAGGAGCTCCGGCCGATCAGTCGTGCCCGTGCCCGTGTCCCTTGTGGGCCTTCTTCTCGGCCTTCTCGTAGTCCTTGTGGGCCTTCTTCTCCGCCTTGGCCTGCTGCTTGTGGTAGTGCTTGTAGTGGCCGGGCGGGAGCCGCGTCAGGCCTGGCGGGACGCGGTGGGGCTCGACGTAGACCCAGGTCGCCCGCGGAGACGGCGCGCGGTACCAGTAGCCGTCGCGGCGCACCCAGTAGTAGCCGCCGGTGAAGAACACTTCCTCGTCCCAGTTCTCCACCACCTGGATCCCCGGCTGGACCACCACCAGCGGCGGGTTCACCGGGACGTTCACGTGGATCTGGACGGCGACCTGGGCCGGAGCCAGGGACGGCGAGAGCACGAGAGCGGCCAGGGCCGCGAGCATTGTCTTCTTCATGGGGGAGATCCTTATTGAGCCCGGCCCGGCCGACAAGGCACCGGGGTAGGCCCGTGTGGCAGCGCGGAAGCCCGAGGGACGGTGGCCGGAGCCCGCGAGACGAAAGGGGAATCTTGACAGCGCCGGCAGGTCGATCATATACAACCGCCCCTCCGGAGAGCCTCCCCGGGCGGCCGCGCGACGTTCCAGGCGCCGCCAGTTTCTCCAGAAAGTTCGAGGACGTGCGATGTACGCGGTGATCAGGACCGGCGGCAAGCAGTACCGCGTGAGCGAAGGCGACCGGCTCAAGGTCGAGAAGCTCGACCAGGAGGCGGGCGGCAAGGTCTCGTTCGAGGTGCTCTTCGTCGGCGGCGCCGGCGAGGCCAAGGTGGGCAAGCCCGTGGTCGAGGGCGCGGCCGTGGAGGGGCAGATCGTCACCCACGGCAAGCACCGCAAGGTGGTGCACTTCCGCAAGAAGAAGGAGGGCTGGACCAAGAAGCGAGGCCACCGCCAGCCCTACACCGAGGTCCTCATCACCGCCGTGCGGGGCTAGTGCCGCGACCCATGCGTATCGATCCGCTTTTCACGCCGCGAAGCGGCCCCGGCCGGGAGTCCGGTCATAGCAGGGGGGAGGCCCCGGTGGCTCTGCCGACGGAGGGGGGCGGCACGCCCCCTTGCGAATGAGGCGAGTGCCGCCCGGAGCAGGATGCTCCGGTCGCGGCACGAGCGAGGAGAGGTCATGGCTCACAAGAAGGGACAGGGCTCGAGCCGCAACGGCCGCGACTCCCCGGGCCAGCGGCGCGGCGTAAAGGTCTTCGGCTCCGAGGCGGTCCGGGCCGGCAACATCCTGGTGCGCCAGGTCGGAACCAAGTTCCACCCCGGCGACGGCGTGGGCGTGGGCAAGGACCACACCCTCTTCGCCCTGGTGGACGGCCTGGTGAAGTACAGCCGCACCGCCGGCGACCGGCGAGTGGTGTCGGTGGTGCCCAAGGCCTAGTGCTGCTCCGCAGAAGTCACGAGCCCATCCCTGTTCACCTTGCTCCGCAGCACTTCGCGGGGAAGGCCCCGTGCCTTGCAAGGAGAAGCAGCAAGGCACGGGCCCTCCCCGCGGGCCCGACCGAGAGGCGGGGCGCCGCCTCCCCCGGACCCCCACCCGCGTGGCGCGCGCCGGGATAAGCTCGTAACTTGTGACGCGCGCCACTAGGCCCCGGCGGCCGATCGGGCCGTAGACGACGCCGCGGCGCCGGACGGCCCGCGGCGTTTTCGCGTTCTCGGGGCAAGGCGCCGGGCGGGAGAGCATGAGGTTCGTCGACGAGGTTCGCATCCACGTGAAGGCCGGCGACGGCGGCGACGGCGCCGTGGCCTGGCGGAGGGAGAAGTTCGTCCCGCGCGGCGGGCCGGCCGGAGGCGACGGCGGGAACGGCGGCGACGTGGTGCTGGCGGTGGACCCGCAGCTGGGCACGCTGCTCGACTACCGCTACGTGCGCGAGCACCGCGCCCGGAACGGCGAGCACGGCCGCGGCTCGGACCAGAACGGCCAGGACGGACCGCCGCTCGCGCTCCGGGTCCCCCCGGGGACGGTGGTGAAGGACGCGCTCTCCGGCGAGCTGCTGGCGGACCTGGCCGAGCCGGGGCAGCGGCTGGTGGTGGCCCGCGGGGGCCGGGGCGGGCTCGGCAACATGAACTTCGCCACCTCCACCAACCAGGCGCCGCGCTACGCCGAGAAGGGGACGCGCGGCGAGGAGCGGGAGCTGCTCCTCGAGCTGAAGCTCCTCGCCGACGTGGGCATCGTCGGCTGGCCCAACGCCGGGAAGTCCACCCTCATCAGCCGCATCTCCCGGGCCCGGCCCAAGATCGCCGACTACCCCTTCACCACCCTCACCCCCAACCTGGGCGTGGTCGCCTGGCGCGGCGAGCGGAGCTTCGTGGTGGCCGACATCCCGGGCCTCATCGAGGGGGCCCACGCCGGGGCCGGCCTGGGCCTCCAGTTCCTTCGCCACGTGGAGCGCTGCCGGGTGCTGGTGCACCTCGTCGACCCGGTGGCGGCCGGCGAGGGGCGCGGCCCGGCGGAGGACTACGCCGCCCTGAACCGCGAGCTCGGGCTCTACTCCGCCGAGCTGGCCAAAAAGCCCCAGGTGGTGGCGGTGACCAAGCTCGACCTCCCGGAGGCGCGGGAGAAGCTCCTCGCGTTCCGCAAGGCCTTCGCCCGGCGCCGGCGCAGGCCCGAGGTCCTGGGCATCTCCTCGGCTACCGGAGAGGGGCTGGAGGCGCTGCTCGACGCGGTGGCCCGGGTGCTCTACCGGAGCGAGGCGCGGCGCGCGCCGCGGAAGCGGGTCGGCAAGCCGCGGGCCCGCAAGGAGGCCGCCCGGTGAGGCGGCGGAGCACCGGGGGCCGGGCCTCCTTCCCGGGCGCGGCGGCCCCAGGAGGCGCCGGCCGGGGCGCGGCCTCGGTCGCCGGCGCCCCGGCGGCCGCAGCAGGCTTCCTCGCTCCGGAGCGGCGCGCCCGCATCGACGAGGTGGTCGCGGGCCGCACCCGCACCCTGACGGTGGTGCTCGAGGCCTTCTGCGACCCGCAGAACGTGAACGCGGTGTTGCGCACCTGCGAGGCGGTGGGGGTGCAGGAGGTCCACGTGGTCGAGGGGCCCATGAAGGCCTACGACCGCAACAAGAAGATCTCCCAGAACGCCGACAAGTGGCTGGAGGTCCGGCGCTGGCGATCCACCGCCGAGTGCCTGGCCCACCTCGAGTCGCGGGGCTTCCGGATCTACGCCACCCATCTCGGCGAGGGCGCCGTCCCGCTCCGGGCCCTCTCCTTCGCGGACCCGGTGGCGCTGGTCTTCGGCAACGAGAGCCGCGGCGTCTCCGAGGAGGCGCTCCGGGGCCCGTCCGCCCGCTTCGCCATCCCCATGCGCGGCTTCGTCCAGTCGCTCAACGTCTCGGTGGCGGTCGCGGTGGCGCTCTTCCAGGCGGTGGAGAGGCGGGAGGCCGAGCGGGGGCGCCACGGCGACCTCTCGGAGGACGAGGCCCGCGCGCTCAAGGAGCGCTTCTACCTCCTGGCGGTGAAGCAGCGGGCCCGCATCGCCAAGGCGGAGCGGGCCATGGAGCGGGCGGCCGCCCGGCAGGCCCGCCCCCGGAGGTGAGGATGGATCTCAAGGACCCGCAGGCGCTGGAGCGCATCCGGCAGGTCTTCGAGGGCGTGCCGTTCCTGCGGCACCTGGGCATCCGGCTCGCGGGCCTGGGCCCGGGGTGGGCCGAGAGCGTGCTCCAGGTGGGGCCGCACCTCGGCCAGGCCGAGGGGTTCGTCCACGCCGGGGCGGTGGCCACCATGGCCGACCATTCCTGTGGCACGGCGGCCGGGACCCTGACGCGGGCCGACCAGACGGTGCTGACCGTCGAGTTCAAGGTGAGCCTGCTCCGCCCCGCGGTGGGGGACTCGCTCCGCTGCCGGGCCGAGGTGATCCGGGCCGGCAGCCGCCTGGTCTTCGCCGAAGCCCAGGTCTTCGCTCTGGCTGGCGGCGAGGAGAAGCTCGTGGCGACGTTTACGAGCACGCTGGCGCTGGTGGAGCGCCCTGGGGCGTAGTCACCCGTCGAAACCGAGGGATGGCGGATGCGACCCGTCCCCCGGCTCCCGGCACCCTTCCCAGAAGGCCTCGAGATCCGGCGCCAGCGGGCACTCCAGCGCCGTGCGCTCGCCGGTGCGCGGATGGGGGAGCTCGAGCCGCCAGGCGTGCAGCGCCTGGCGAGGCAGCCGCATTCGGGCGTGATCGTCGGGCGTCATCTCTCCCTTGGTGAAGCGGTCGAAGACCATCTCGTCGTGGCCGTAGATCTTGTCGCCCACGAGATGCAGCCCGGCGTGGTGCAGGTGGGCCCGGATCTGATGCTGCCGGCCAGTGCGGGGGCGGCAGGCGATGAGCGCCACCGGCGCGCCGTCGCAGGCTTGGCGACGCCCCAGCACCTCGAACCCGGTGGCCGAGGGCAGCCCGGCCGGGTGCACGTGCATGCGCACCCGGACCTCGCTCCCCAGGGTGAGCGCCAGCGGAGCGTCCACCTCGAAGCGGTCGCCGGCGGGCGCGCCCAGCGCCAGCGCCAGGTAGGTCTTCGACACCTTCCCGCGCGCGAAGGCCGCCTTGAGCGCCCGGGTCCACTGCGGGGCCGCGCCGCAGGCGAGGAGCCCCGAGGTTTCCCGGTCGAGCCGGTGGGCCGGGTCCACCTTGCGATCCGGGAAGCGCTCCCGCGCCAGGGCTGTGAAGGTGTGGGCCGCGTAGCGGGCGGTGGGGTGGACCGGCAGGCCGGCCGGCTTGTCCACCACCAGCAGCGCCCCGTCGTCGTGGAGCACCCGGAAGCCCAGCGGCGCCTCCGGCTCCGGCTCGGCCTCTCGCAGGAGCGTGAAGGTGAGGCCGGGGGCGACGCGGGTCCCTGGCTTGAGGCGCCCGGGTCCGTCGTGCTCCAGGCGCGTCTCGATGAGCTGCTGGACTCGTTCGCGGGAGAGGCGCCGGATCTTCTCCTGCAGGTAGCGGTCGAGCCGCCAGCCAGCGCAGTTCGCCTCGACGGTGAAGGTGATGCGCACGAGTGCCATGGGCCAGAGGATAGCACTGGCCCGCGCCTCTCCGCCGCCGCCCGCGCGCTTCCGCCCCGTTTCCGGCCTTGCCTGCGGGGCGCCAGCGCGGCATCCTACTACGCGTGAGATTCGCTCGAAGGGTTCCTGCCGGGAAAAGACGAAATCGTTGCCGTGCCCACCGGGGCGCGCGGGAAGGCGGGCGGCTCCCCAGGCGGGGTGCTCCGCCGCACCCGACCCCCGCCTGGGTCCATGACGTCGGGAGGCCGCCCTAGCCCGCGGCGCGGCTGGACTGAAGGTTCCCGTGCGCTCGTACCTTCGCCTCCTTCGGTACGTCGTGCCCTATCGCGGCCGAATCGCCGTGGCGATCGGCTGCATGGTGGTGCTCTCCCTGGCCACGGCCGCCTACGTCAACCTGATGGGGCCGGCGCTGGAGTTCCTCTTCACGGGCCAGTCGAAATCGGTGGCGAGCCTGGCGCGGTTCTTCCCCTCCGCCACTGGCTTCGAGGAGTGGCTCCACGGCCTGGACCGGTCTCGGATGCTGTCTCTGCTGCCCGTGGTCATCATCCTGGTGGCCTGCGTCAAGGGGCTCGCGCAGTTCGGCCAGTTCTTCCTGGTGGGGCGGGTCTCGCAGCGGGTGATCGCGGACCTGCGCGGCGACCTCTTCGACCGACTGGTGGCGCTCTCGCCCGCTCAGCACACGCGCAGGCACTCGGGCGATCTCCTCTCCCGCTTCACGGCGGACGTCCAGATGGTCGAGATGGCAGTCTCCGACGCCATCGCCAGCTACCTGCGCGACGGGCTCACCGTGGCGATCATGCTGGTGAACTGCTTCATCCTCGACTGGAAGCTTTCGCTGATGACGTTCGTGGCGGTCCCGGCCACGCTCATCCCGGTGGTCCGATTCTCGAAGGGTCTGCGCAGGGCGACCAGCGACTCGGTGGCCACGCTGGGGATCCTGGCCGAGGTGGTGGTCGAGATGCTCTCCGGCATCCGGATCGTACAGGCCTTCGGCATGGAGAAGTGGGAGTCGAGGCGCTTCAAGGACGCCAACCGGCGCTGGCTGGGCTCCCAACGCCGGTTCCTGGCCCTGCGCGCCATCAACTCCCCGCTGATGGAGGTGATGGCGGCAGTCGGCATCGCGCTCGCCATCTGGTGGGTGGGCGCCCGGATCGTCTCGGGCGGGATGGAAGCGGGGCGCTTCTTCTCCTTCATCACCGCGGTGCTCCTCCTCTACCAACCGGTCAAGACGCTGGGCCGGGTGGGGCAGATGGCGCTCATGGGCGCGGCTGCCGCCGAGCGCGTCTTCGAGGTGCTCGACGAGGCGAGCAGCGTCCCCGACACGGGGCGCGACCACCTTCAACCCTTCCGGGAGGCGGTCCGCTACGAGGGAGTCTCGTTCCGCTACGACCACCGACCGGTCCTCGACGCCCTGGATCTCACGATTCGCAGGGGAGAGTGGGTGGCGCTCGTGGGAGCGTCGGGCGGGGGCAAGACCACGGCCGCCAACCTCTTGCCGCGGTTCTGGGACGTGCTCGGGGGCCGCATCACCGTCGACGGCAAGGACGTTCGCGAGGTGACGCTGGCCTCCCTGCGAGCGCAGATGGCCATCGTCACCCAGGAGACCGTGATCTTCAACGATACGGTGCGGGCCAACATCGCCTACGGGCGCCCCGAGGTGCCGCAGGTGGAGGTGGAGCGCGCGGCGCGCCTGGCACAGGCCCACGACTTCATCGCGTCCCTGCCGCAGGGCTACGAGACCCGGCTCGGCGAGCGAGGCGTCCTCCTGTCCGGCGGCCAGCGCCAGCGCATTGCCATCGCCCGCGCCTTCCTCAAGGACGCCCCCATTCTCATACTCGACGAGGCCACCAGCGCCCTCGACGCCGAGAGCGAGCGGGAGGTGCAGCGCGCGCTGGAGGGGCTCATGGGCGTCGATGGCGAGCGGCGGACCACCCTGGTCATCGCCCACCGCCTGTCCACCATCCGGAACGCGGACAGCATCGTGGTGATCGCCGGGGGTCGCGTCGTCGAGACCGGGACGCACGAGGAGCTGCTGACGAGGCGCGGGGAGTACGCGCGGCTGCTGAGGATCTACGAGGGGGAGCAGCCGGCCAGGGCGGTGGGGGCCTAGAGAATTCGCCAGCGGGGCTGGGACCTGGGCCTCGCCATCGAGGAGAAGCGAGATGTCGACGGTGATCGTGACCGGCTCGGCCGGGCTCGTCGGATCGGAGTCCGTGGAGTACTTCGCCGGGCGAGGATTCGACGTGGTGGGCATCGACAACGACCTGCGAGCCGCGTTTTTCGGGCCCGCTGCCTCCACCGCCTGGAACCGGGAACGCCTCCGGACGAGGTACGGGCGGCGCTACCAGCACCACGACCTCGACATCCGGGACAGGGGGGCGGTGGAGCGCATCTTCGCCGAGCGCGGCAAGGAGATCTCTCTCGTGATCCACGCGGCGGCGCAGCCCTCGCACGACTGGGCGGTCCGCGACCCACACACCGACTTCACGGTCAACGCCAACGGGACGCTGGTCCTGCTCGAGGCGACGCGGCTGCACGCGCCGGACGCGGTATTCATCTTCACCTCGACCAACAAGGTCTACGGGGACACCCCCAACCGTCTGCCGCTGCGGGAGCTGCCGACGAGGTGGGAGATCGAGCCCGGGCACCGGTACGAGGCCGGAATCGACGAGTCCATGTCGATCGACGCCTCGAAGCACTCGCTGTTCGGCGCCTCCAAGGCGGCGGCCGACCTCCTGGTCCAGGAGTACGGGCGCTACTTCGGGATGAAGACCGGCACCTTCCGCGGCGGGTGCCTGACGGGGCCGGCCCACTCGGGGGCACAGCTCCACGGCTTCCTCGCCTACCTCATGTGGTGCACCGTCACCGGCGAGCCCTACACCATCCTCGGTTACAAGGGGAAGCAGGTCCGCGACAACATCCACAGCCACGATCTCGTCAACGCGTTCGACCACTTCTACCGGAACCCGCGACCCGGGGAGGCCTACAACATCGGCGGGTCGCGCCACAGCTGCTGCTCCATGCGGGAGGCCATCGATCTCAGCGAGCGCATCGCCGGGAGGACGCTGCGGGTCGAGTACACCGATGCGGCCCGTGCCGGCGATCACATCTGGTACATCTCCGACGTCGCGAAGTTCCGGTCCCACTACCCGGACTGGGGTTACCGCTACGACCTGCTCGCCATTCTCGAGGAGATCTACCAGGCGCAGCTGGAACGGCTGGACGCCTGGCCGGCCCCGGGAGCAGACGCGAGCGCCGGATGAAGGCGTGCCGCGCCGCGTGCGTGCTGGCCCGGCGCATGGTCCCTCGAGGCGCTCCCGATCTAGGCCAGATCTAGGCCATCTTCCCGCCCGCGGGCCCTCCCGACACCGGCCGTGAACCCGTGGGCCGCACCGCCGAGAATCGGGCCGGGGGGAGCGTCTCGGCGCACCACCGTCGGGCGAGGCTGAACAGTCGCCGCTCCTGGAAGAAGAGCACGTTGCCCCAAGACCGTTCGACCGACTCCGACCGGTTGCAGTAGTAGGCGACGTCGTCGCTTCCCCACACCCTGAAGAGGACCAAGTGCCAGGCGTAGTCTCGCCGGCGCATCTCGAGGACCATGTCGTCGACCTGGTTCTGCGCCCCCGACCTGCCGAACTCCATCTGGTGATCCCAGAACTCGGCCACCACCAGCGGGTATCGGCGCGCGGCCATGCCCCGAATGACTTCCAGGTCGTAGCCCTCGGTGTCGATCTTGACGAGCCCCACCGCCTCCGGAATCTCTCCGCTCTGGTGCAAGCTCTCCAGGCTGCGCACCGGAACGCGCACCGTGGACGTGAATGGCAGATCGCTCGGCATGGCGTGCTCGACGAGGCTGCTGTACAGGCTGGCGTCGCCGTACTGGCCGTCGGACCGATCGGTCACGAGGTGGAGGTCCATCTCCCCGTCGGCTCGCCCCACCGCCACCGGGTGTGGGTGGAACCCTGGGCGGCCCTGAAGGCGCCGCGTCAACTCCCGATAGGCGGCCGCGCCGGGCTCGAAGGCATGCACCTGCATCCCCTGGTCGAGCAGTGCTGCGGACACCACGCCGACGTTGGCGCCGACGTCCAGCGCCGTGCGGACGGGCAGATGTGGCGCCAGGTGGACGAGCAAGTCGATCTCCGGATCGAGCAGGGCCGGCCGCAGCGTCTCGGTGGCCTTTCCCTCGGCCCTCTTCAGGGCCTCGATCCTCTTTTCCTCGGAGGCTCGCTCCAACGCCTCGATCCGCGCCAGCAAGGCCTGCTGCGCCTCGCGCTGAGCCAGGCGATCCTCCTGGCCGGTCTGGATGATGTGGACCAGGGCGCCGAGGACGGCCGTGTCGTTGGCGGCGATCGACCTGAGGAGCTCGCGCGGTTCCCGCCGGCGCGCCAGCCGCCTGTGGTTCCAGGCGCGGATCTCGGCCACCAGCCCGCCGGCGGGACTGCGCGCGGCGCGCTGCTCCTTGCGGCGGTGGCGCCGAGCGAGGCGTTCCCGATTCTTCTCGCGGAGCAATTGCCTCAAGCGTCGCAGGAGCGACATCATGGGCGCGGCAGCTGGTGCGGGGTGGGCGACGGCGGCAGCTCGGTCGGCCCCAGCAGCTGCTCGAATCGGTCGTCGGCGGCGCGACCGGCCTCGAGCGACCGCCAGATCCACTGGCCGACCCCGGCGGAGGAGAAGCCGCTCGCCAGGTCGGCGGCCCGCGCGCGCATGCGCGCCTGGACGGCCGGGTCGGTGAGCTCCCCCACCGCGTGGACCAGCGACGCTCGCCGGTATGGGATGGCCAGGCCCGTCCCCATGGCGCGCACGAACCGGGCCGCGGCGGTCTCGGGATGTCCGATGACCAGCACCGGGGTGTGCGACGTGGCCAGGACGTAGGGAACCTTGCTGGGGAGGCTCAGGCGGGCGATGGCCCGATGCGTGTCGTACTCGTCGAGCGTGCCGCTGGGGTGGACCACGTAGGCGGAGCCGCGGAGGATGCGGGTCAGCTCGGGCTCGGGCAGCGGGCTCCGCACGTGGACCCCGGCTTCCGCCAGCTCACTCGCCGAAAGCGGGGACCACTGGAGGCCCGAGCTGGCGTACCAGTCGAGCCGGATTCCCGTTCCACGAAGGATGTCGCACAGGCCGATCAGCCATCGCCGGCCCCATACGTTGCCGACGATCACGCCTCGCCGTTCTGCCAGCACCTGGCGGTCGGGCACGGAGGGCCTGGGACAGATCAGGTCCGCTTCGACCACCGGCGGAAGCACCCAGAAGCGCAACCCGAACTTCCGCTGGTACTCGGCGCGCAGCTCGGGGGAGATGGCGAGCCGCAATTCGGACTTGGCGAGCAACTCCCGCAAGACGTCGTCCGGGATCCCGCGGCACTCGATGTTCTGGTCGTCCATGATGTAGGTGCAGAGCGGCGGGGCGAAAGCGTCCTTCAGCGCGATGGCGGTCCTGGCGTCGTCGGCGTAGAAGGGGATGGCGATGGCGCGGCGCACCTCCGTGCCCCGAAGGGTCTCGAGCACCGTGGCATAGACATCCGGCCGGCTCGCCGCGCCGTGCGAGATGAGGAAGCCGGCCTCGCCGAAACGCTGATGGCCTCCGTAGTGGTTCTGCGAGCGGATCGCGACCATTTCCGGGCCGCTCCCGAAGAGGCGCTGGATGAGCACCCCGGTCCCATGGCGGTTGCAGATCTCCGCGTGGTGCACCACCACGTCCACCGGGCGGCGCCGCGCCTGCCGGACACCGCGGGCTCCGATGAGGTTGGCGAGCCGTTCCCGGAGCTGCTGTTGCTGCTGGCCGTCGAGCACGCGCCCCTCCTCAACCCCGGCTCGGGGCAGGCCCGATACGGGTCGGGCAGACCTCGCGGCGCAGGAAGACCACGTCCTTCTGGAGGAGCGTGCCATCCACCGGCGACCGCCAGCATCCCGCGTCGTCGTAGTAGCGGAACCCGAGCCCCTCCATCAACCCGACCATCTCCACGAAGGTGCGCGCCTCGGGGTGGTAGCGCACCAGGGACAGCTCGAGGACCACGGCGTCGAGGCTCGGCAGGAGCCCGGCGGCGCCTTCCAGCACCAGGTGCTCGGCGCACTGCACGTCCACCTTGAGCATCCCACGCCCGCCGAGCCTGCGCTGCCGCGCGATCTCGTCGACGGTGGTGACCGGGACTTCCACCTGCTGGTAGCTCCGGAAGTCGGCCGGCTCCAGCAGGGAGGCGCCGAAGAGGTCGGGGGGGACGTTGAGCACGGTCCGGCCGACGCGGTTCGAAACCGCCACCTCCAGGAGCTCGTGGCGCGGGATGGCGCCGGCAAGGTGCTTGAGCGCCGACGTGCCGTAGCGGGGGGCGAGGGGGTCGACGAGCACGAAGCGAGCCTCGGGGAAGACATGGCTGGCCGCGAAGGACCAGATGCCCATGGAGGCGCCCACGTCCAGGACGAAGTCGAAGCGAACCCCTCGCCCGCGGAGACGGCGCAGGACCTGGTAGATGGGCACGTACTCGCGGTAGATGGCAGCTGGCACCGGTGCCTCGATGAATGGCACCAGGTCGTCCTCCTGCCGGGGCAGGAGATCCTCGAAGCGCAGATCGGCGGGCATTCCGTGCTCGAGAGATTCCCAGACCCACTCCCGCACGCCTCGGGACGACAGGACTGGCGCGATGCGGGCCGCGTTGCGGCGCATCCGTTCCTGTTCCGCCGGTTGGACCACCGCCTCGACCGCCCGCCGGAAGGCCTGGGGCTCGTAGGGGACGGTCACCCCGATCCCGAACCGCTCGACGAAGCGGGAGGCCGGCGTCCGTTCGCTGCCCAGCACCACCAGGGGGGTGTGGGAGGTGGCGGCCACGAACAGGATCCGCCCCGGCAGGCTCAGCTCGGCCAGGGCCCGAGCGTCCCCGCCGTCTCCTTCCAGCGTCCCGGTCGGGACGACGGCGTACGGATGGCCGCGCAGGGCCTGGGCCAGCTCCGGTTCCGGGGCGATGCCGCGGGGGACGATGTGGGCCTCGGCCAGGGCCTGGCGTGAGATCTCGAAGTAAGGAGACCGGTCGTTGCCGAACCAGTCGATGGAATACCCGGCCGGTCCCACCGTCGCGCAGAGAAGCTCGAGCCAACGCTGGCTCCAGATGCTGCCCACCAGGGCCCCGGTGTGCTCCCTGGCCGCGGCGCCGGAGGGGACCTTCACCTCGCGGGCGACGAGCGCCGCGGGCGCCACCGCCGGCAAGAGCCAGAAGCGCAGGCCGTACTTCTTCTCGTAGGCTCGTCGCATCTCGGGGTGGGTGGTCAACCGGAGGCGGCTCTTCTCCAGCGCCTCCCGCATGAGCGCATCCGGGATGCGGGCCACGGCCACGTTCTGATCGTCCATGATCCACGTCGCCAAGGGCGCTCCGAACGCGTCGTGGAGCGCGATGGCGGTGAGGAGGTCATCGGGGCAGTAGGGGACGCAGACGATGCGGGTGGCGCGTCGCCCTTCCAGGCCAGCGAGCGCGTTCCGGAAGACCTCGGCGCGCGGCGCGTCCCCGTGAGCGAGGAGCAGTGACCAGTCGCCGAAGTCGTGCTCGCCGCCGTAATCGTCGCGCGCGCGGATGGAGAGAATCCCGCTCGGGCCCTCGAAGACGCGCCGGACGAGCACGCCCGTGCCGTGTCGATCGTTGACCTCGTTGGGCGTGATCACCACGTCCACCTCGTCGGCGCGAGCCCGGTCCGGTCGCGTCCGGGGCCTTGGTGGCGATGGGCCGGTGAGGCTCGCGAGGATGCGGCGAAGCTCCCGGTGTTGCGAGATTTCCGAGATCACGAGTGGCGTTCCAAGCGGGCGGCTGCCCCCGATCGGGTCCGTGGGCACCGAGGTGAGGGCTCCCCCAGATGAAACGGGGAGTATAGGTTAGTCCACGGGGGCGAGGCCGGCAACAGAGGCAGGCGGCCGGGTCCGGCTCCGCTCCGAGCCGTCGGCGCGCGCCCAGGCCTGTTTGGCTGCATGCCGTGGTTGACTCGGCCGACCCAAGGGGATAGCTAGTAGCTCCGGTGTGATGCGCGTCGCTGTGATCATCCCGGCTCGGTACGGCGCGCAGCGCTTCCCCGGGAAACCCCTGGCGGACCTCGCCGGCCGGCCCATGGTGGCGCACGTGGTGGAGCGCGCCCGCCGGGCCCGGGGCGTGGACGAGGTGGTGGTCGCCACCGACGACCAGCGCATCGCCCGGGCGGCCGAGGCGGCCGGCGCCCGGGCGGTCCTCACCGGGCCGGCCGAGACCGGGACCGACCGGGTGGCCCAGGCGGCGAGGGCCCTCTCGCCGCGCCCGGAGATCGTGGTGAACCTGCAGGGGGACGAGCCGCTCGTGGAGCCGGAGGCGGTGGAGCGGCTGGTGGCGGTGATGCGGGAGGGCGGCGTGGAGATGGCCACCCTGGCGCGGCCGCTCCAGCCGGACGAGCTCTCGCTGCCGCAGGTGGTGAAGGTGGTGACCGACCTCTCGGGCGACGCGCTCTACTTCTCGCGGGCGGCCATCCCCCACCGGCGCGCCGGCGGGGTCTCGCCGCTGGCGCGGGCCCACCTGGGCGTGTACGCCTTCACGGCCGCGGCCCTGGAGCGCTTCGCCTCGCTCCCGCCGGGACGGCTGGAGCGGGAGGAGGCGCTGGAACAGCTGCGGGCGCTGGAGAACGGGGTCAAGATCCGGGTCGTCGACGCCGCCTATCGCGGCTTCGGGGTCGACACGCCGGAGGATCTGGAGAGGGCGCGGGCGCTGCTCGCGGGCGGGGCCTGACAGGGGAAGGGTGAGACCATGGTGCGGACCAAGAAGACCAAGTACCTGTTCGTGACCGGCGGGGTGGTGAGCTCGCTCGGCAAGGGGCTGGCGGCCGCCTCCATGGGGGCGCTGCTGGAGAACCGGGGCCTGGAGGTGACCCACCTCAAGCTCGACCCGTACATCAACGTGGACCCGGGCACCATGAGCCCGTTCCAGCACGGCGAGGTGTACGTCACCGACGACGGCGCCGAGACCGACCTGGACCTGGGGCACTACGAGCGTTTCACCAGCGCCAAGATGACCCGCAAGAACAACTACACCACCGGGCGAATCTACCACTCGGTCATCCAGAAGGAGCGGCGCGGCGAGTACCTGGGCAAGACGGTGCAGGTCATCCCCCACATCACCGACGAGATCAAGGCCGTCATCCGCGAGGCCGCCGATGGCGCCGACATCGTCATCGTCGAGGTCGGGGGGACGGTGGGCGACATCGAGTCGCTGCCCTTCCTGGAGGCCATCCGCCAGATGAAGTACGACGTGGGCACCGAGAACGTGGTCTACGTGCACCTCACCCTGGTGCCCTACATCGCCGCGGCCGGGGAGCTCAAGACCAAGCCCACCCAGCACTCGGTCAAGGAGCTGCGCGAGATCGGCATCCAGCCCGACATCCTCCTGTGCCGCTCCGACCGCGAGATCTCCCGGGAGATGAAGGACAAGGTGGCGCTCTTCTGCAACGTGGACCCCTCGGCGGTGTTCACGGCACGGGACGTGGAGTCGATCTACGAGGTGCCGCTCCGGCTCCACCAGGAGGGGCTCGACGACAAGCTGGCCGAGCTCATGAACATCTGGAGCCGGGCGCCCCGGCTCGACCGCTGGGAGCAGGTGGTGGAGAAGGTGAAGCACCCCCGCCACGGCGAGGTGCACGTGGGGGTGGTGGGGAAGTACGTGGAGCTGGTGGAGAGCTACAAGAGCCTGAACGAGGCCCTGGTCCACGGCGGCATCGCCAGCGACGCCCGGGTGCGGCTGGTCTTCATCGACTCGCAGAAGCTGGAGGCCGGCGACCCCTGCGGCCTCTCCGATGTGGACGCCATCCTGGTCCCGGGCGGGTTCGGCGTGCGCGGCACCGAGGGGAAGATCCTGGCGGTCCGGCACGCCCGCGAGCGGAAGGTCCCTTTCTTCGGGATCTGCCTGGGGCTGCAGATGGCGGTCATCGAGTACGCCCGGGACGTGCTGGGCCTGGAGCGCGCCAACTCGCTGGAGTTCGACGAGGGCACCCCCCACCCGGTGGTGACCATCATGGAGGCGCAGCGGGCGGTGGCCGACAAGGGCGGCACCATGCGCCTGGGGAGCTACCCCTGCAAGCTCAGGGAGGGCACCAAGGCCCGCGAGCTCTACGGCCAGGACCTGGTCCACGAGCGCCACCGCCACCGCTACGAGTTCAACAACGCCTACCGGGCGCAGTTCGAGGCCGCGGGCATGGTCTTCTCCGGCCTCAACGTGGAGCTGGGCCTGGCGGAGATGATCGAGCTGCCCGACCACCCGCACTTCGTGGGCTGCCAGTTCCACCCCGAGTTCAAGTCGAAGCCCTTCCGGCCGCACCCGCTCTTCGCGGGCTTCATCCGGGCCGCGCTGGCCTTCCGCGACGCCCGCGCCCGCGAGGGCGGAAAGCCGGTGGCCGAGGTGACCAAGCTCCCGGTGGGGAAGGGCGCGTAGACCACGCTTGGGGTCCCCAGGGCGGTAGGGCGGGGGCTCGTCCCCCGCCGGGATCCGGCGGGCCGCCGGCGGGGCGCAAGGCCCCGCCCTACCAATAGGTGAACCCAGGCTGCAGCCGGGCCCGCGAGCGCGCCGGCTCGCCCCGCGGTAGACTGCGCCGCATGATCCGGGCCGTCATCGGGGGCCACCAGGTCGGCGACGGCCGACCGCTGCTCCTCATCGCCGGGCCCTGCGTCATCGAGTCGGAGGCCCAGGCACTCTCCCACGCCCGCAAGGTGAAGGCGCTGGCGGAACGGCATGGCCTGCCGGTGATCTTCAAGGCCAGCTTCGACAAGGCCAACCGCTCCTCCGGGAAGAGCTTCCGCGGGCCGGGGCTGGAGGCCGGGCTCGGGGTCTTCGAGAGGGTGAAGCGCGAGACCGGCCTCCCCTGCCTCACCGACGTCCACGAGGCCTGGCAGGCGGAGCCGGCCGGGAAGGTGGTGGACGTCCTGCAGGTCCCGGCCTTCCTGTGCCGGCAGACCGACCTGGTCACGGCCTGCGCCAGGCACGGCCGGGCCGTCAACGTGAAGAAGGGGCAGTTCGTGGCCCCGGGCGACATGCGCCACGCGGTGCAGAAGTGCCGCGACGCCGGCAACGACAACGTGCTCCTCACCGAGCGCGGCGCCAGCTTCGGCTACGGCAACCTGGTGGTCGACATGCGCGGGCTCGCCATCATGCGCGAGTTGGGAGTGCCGGTGTGCTTCGACGCCACCCACTCGGTGCAGCTCCCCGGCGCCGCCGGCGACTCGACCGGCGGCGAGCGCCAGTTCGTGCCCCCGCTCTCGCGGGCGGCGGTGGCGGTGGGGGTGGACGCGCTCTTCGCCGAGATCCACGAGGATCCGGCGGCGGCCCGCTCCGACGGACCCAACTCGCTCGACTTCGACATGGCCGACCGGATGCTCCGCGACCTCCTCGCCATCCGGCGCGCCCTGGGCCAGCCGTGAGGCGGGCGGGGAGCGCCACCGGGCGGGCGGGGAGCGGGCGCGGCCGGTCCCGGGGCGCGGGCCGGAGCGCGGCCGGCGCCAGGGGCGGGGCCGGCCGCGTGCGCGGCCGGAGCGGCGCGCCGGCCGGGCGGGGGCCGGATCTCCTCGCGCGCGCCGCGCGCGTACGGCTCCTGCTCCTCGACGTGGACGGCGTCCTCACCGACGGGCGCCTCTGGTACGGCCCCGAGGGCGAGGCGGTGAAGGCCTTCGACGTGCGCGACGGCCACGGCCTGGTGATGCTGCGCGACCACGTCGAGCTCGGGGTCCTCTCGGGCCGCCCGGCCGGTCCCACCCAGAGCCGCCTCGCCGACCTGCGCATCCGGCACGCCTCCTTCGGCAACCGGGACAAGCTCCCCGCCTACCAGGAGCTCGTCGCCCGCCTCGGCGTCGCCGACGCGGAGGTGGCTTTCATGGGGGACGACGTGAACGACCTGCCGGTGCTGCGCCGGGTGGGCCTCTCCGCCTGCCCGGCCGACGCGGTGCCGGAGGTGCTGGCCGAGGCCCGGCTGGTCTCGCGTTCCGCGGGCGGGCGGGGCGCGGTCCGCGAGCTGTGCGAGCTCATCCTCAGGGCCAAGGGTCTGTGGCGGCACTGAACGACAGTGCGCGATTCGCGATCGCCTTCGGCTTCGCGAACCGCGCTGTCGTTCAGCCAGATCGTGACGGGGCGTGCTGCCCCGCCCCGTCGAGCGAAGCTCGCCGGGGCCCCACCCCTGCTGCGCGGGGCCCGGGCGCGCTGTCGCGCGCCGTCCCGCGGATGGGGCTCTGCCCGGCCATCGACTTTTTGGGGCCCGCCGGCCCCCCAAGCCCCTGGACCTTCGGTGGGGCCCCTCCCCGGTCGCTCGGCGAGACAGGAAGACCGGGCGGCGAATGATGCTCCTGCGCGACCTCGCCGGCGAGTTGGCCGCCTCCGGCTGGTTCTGGGCGGTGGAGGCCGCCTGGGTGGGGTTCGTGGCGCTGTGGCTGCTCCACGAGCGCCGCACCCCCACCGCCACCGTGGCCTGGATGCTGGGCCTGGCGGGCCTGCCGCTGCTGGGCTTCCTCGTCTACCTGCTCGTGGGGCCGCGGCGCCTCGAGCGCAAGAAGGTTCGCATGGCCATCGCCCGCCGGGCGGTGGGCTCGGCCATCGACTGGTGGGAGCGGCGCACCGCCGCCGAGCTCCCGTTTCCGGGGCAGCTGGCCAGGCTGGCCACCACCCTCGACGCCTGGCCGCCCGAGTCGGCGGACGAGGTCCAGATCTACGCCGGCGGCGACGAGACCTACGACGCCCTGGTGGAGGCCGTCGGGGCGGCCCGCCACCACGTCCACTGCGAGTACTACATCTTCGACCCGGACCGGGCCGGGGCACGGCTGCGCGACGCGCTCGCCGAGCGGGCCAGGGCCGGGGTTCAGGTCCGGCTGCTGGTGGACGCGGTGGGGTCCTCGCGGCTGCGGCGGCGCTTCCTCCGGCCCCTGGTCGAGGCCGGCGGCCAGGTGGCCCGGTTCAACCGCCCCCTGCTGGGCCGGACGCTGCGGGGGCTCGCCAACTTCCGGACCCACCGCAAGATCGCGGTGGTGGACGGCCGGGTGGGCTTCACCGGCGGCATCAACGTCAGCGACGACCAGAGCCGGGCGGCGCGAGGCGATCGGGCCTGGCGCGACACCCACCTGCGCCTCACCGGGGCGGCCGTGCACGGGCTGCAGGCCACCTTCCTCGAGAACTGGTCGTTCGCCACCCGGGGGCGGGGCACGCTCCGGGGCTCGGCGTTCCAGGCCTGCTTTCCACCGGCGCCCGCCGGCCCGAACTGGGTCCAGGTGGTGGCCTCCGGGCCGGACCAGGGGACGTACGCCATCGAAGCCCTCTACTTCGCGGCCATCGCCGGAGCCCGCGAGCGGCTGTGGATCACCACCCCCTACTTCGTGCCCGGCGAGGCCCTGGAGGCCGCCCTCCAGAGCGCCGCCCTTCGCGGCGTCGACGTGCGCCTGCTCCTGCCGGCGCGCACCGACGCCCCGGTGGTGGACGCGGCCGGGCGGACCTACCACGACGCCCTGGCCGACGCCGGGGTCCAGATCCACCTCTACGGTCCGCCCATGATCCACGCCAAGACCATGGTGGTGGACCGCGACCTCGCTATCGTCGGCAGCGCCAACCTGGACAACCGCAGCTTCCGGCTGAACTTCGAGGTGGTGGCGGCGATCTACGGCGAGCCGGCGGCGGAGGAGCTGGCGGCCCTTTTCGAGGCCGACCTGGAGCGCGCGAGGCCGAGGGCGCGGCGGGAGGAGGCAGACCCCTTCGGGCGCCGCCTCTTCGCGTCCGCGGCGAGGCTTCTCGCGCCGCTCCTGTGACGGCGCTACCCGGTTGGCGCGATCCCCGTGAAGCCTGCGCCCGAGCCCGCGCCCGAAGAGGCCGGGCTCGGGCTGGGGCTCGGACTCGGGACTCATGCCAACTGGGCGGCGCCATGAGGCGCCCCGCCGGCCGAAGGCCGTGATCGGCGGATCCCGCGCGTGGTAGCTTCGCAGCCGCCCATGGCCGAGCCGTCGCCGAAGCGCCTGCGCCGCGCCCTCCGCTCCGCCCTCATCCGCGGGGCGGTCCGCCTGGCCTCGCTGCTGCCGCTCGGCGTCGCCCTGGCGCTGGGCGACCTCCTGGGGCGGGTCGGCTGGGCGGTCGCCGGGAAAACGCGGCGGCTGGCGCTCTCGCACCTGGCGCTGGCGCTGCCGGAGCTCCCCGAGGCGGAGCGGCGCGCCCTGGCCCGGGCGAGCTTCCTCCACGTCGCCCGAGCCGTCGCCGAGGCGGTGACGGTGCGCCGTATCGACCCGCAGCTCGAGGCCTACGTCGCCATCGCCGGCGACGGCGAGCGGCTCCTCCGAGAGGCCCGCGCAGCCGGGAAGGGGTTGGTGCTGGTCACCGGACACCTGGGGAACTGGGAATTGTTCGCCCGCCGCTTCGTGCGCGTCACCGGCCCGTCTGCAACCATCGCTCGTCCCAGCTGGGACCCCAAGATCGACGCCATGGTGGCGGACTTCCGGCGGAGCGGCGGCGTAACCACCCTGTGGCGCGGGCACGTCTCCACCGGCAGGGCCCTGCTCAAGGCCTTCCGACAGGGGGTACCAGTCGGGTTTCTCATCGACCAGGACACCGGCGTCGAAGGGGTCTTCGTGCCCTTTTTCGGGCGGCTCGCCTGGACAGCCCGCGGGCCTGCCGACCTTGCGTTGCGGTTCCGTTCGCCGGTCTTCGTGGCCTGGACGCGGCGGCGGGGACCGCGCCGCGGCGACGGCTACCTCCTCGAGGTCGAGCCGGTGGCCTACGACCCGGACCCGGCCGACCAGGAGGCCGAGGTCCTGGCGCTCACCGCCCGGTGCACCGCCCGGCTGGAAGCCGCCATCCGCCGGACGCCCGGCGAGTGGGTCTGGATGCACGAGCGGTGGAAGCGTCGCCCGGCCGGCGAGGAGCACGCAAGTTCCGTTCCGAAAACCCGAGAGCTTTCAGCGGGGTAGCTCCGCAAGCCCAAGCAAATGTCGTGCCACTGGATCCAATCTCTCGAAGAGGGTAAGGATCAGGCTACTTGCGCGCGCGGACTTGCATGGGGCTCTTCCTCTTGTCAAGCGGCCTGGCTGCCGGATGCCAGGAGTCGGGTACCCGGCCGCTCGATGAGGCGGCCCCCGGGATCCGGCTGACCGGTGTCACCTTCCGCGTGTACCGCGAGGGGCGCCTGGCGGCCGATGGCCGGGCCGCGTCGGTCGCCTACCGGCGCGACTCTGGGGACGTGGCTGCCGAGGACGCCGACGTCGCCTTCCCGGGAGGCGAGGGGCCGGCGGCGCGGCTCCTGGCCCCGCGCGCCCGCGGCAACACCCGCACCCGCGACCTGCTCGCCGAGGGCGGGCTCCGGATGGAGCGGGGCGCGGACTGGGCCACCACCGAGGAAGCCCGCTACGACCCGGAGGACCGGCTGGTCCACGGATCGTGGCCGGTCGCCGTCAACGGTCCGGGGTGGACCCTCGATGGCCCGGGCTTCCTGCTCGATCCGGCCACTGGTCGGCTCCAGATCGGCCCCGGCGTCCAGCTCGACCTGCGGGAGCTCCCCGTGGGGGCCGGCCGGTGATGGCCCTCGCCGCCTCGGCCGCCCTGGCGCTCCTGGCCGCGCCCGGCCCTTCCCGTGCCGAGCGGCCGCCGGTCCACGTGGACGCGGACCAGGTCCAGGTGCTCTACAAGCAGCGCCGGGTGGTCTTCGTGGGCAAGCCCCTGGTGCGCCTCACCCGCGAGGACGCGGTCCTCACCTGCCGGAAGCTGGTGGCCGACAACGACGCCCAGGGCCGCATCCGGCGCGCGGTCTGCACCGGCGAGGTGCGGCTCACTCGCAGCGAGCGGGTGGCCACCTGCGAGGTCGCCACCTTCGACGCCCAGGCGAGCACGGTGGTGTGCACCGGCAATCCCGAGCTGCGCGACGGGAAGACGGTGATGCGGGGCGAGCAGCTGACCTACGACCTGGCCACGGACCAGGTGGTGATGTCGCAAGTGAAGGGGACGGTGGTTCCCGGCCCGGGCGACGAGCCAGTCCCGCCGCGGCGCGCGCGCGCCGGGGAGCAGGGGGGAGGCCCGCCGTGAAGGACGCCGTGCTCGAGGCGGTGGGGCTGGTGAAGCGCTACCGGAGGCGCCGGGTGGTGGACGGGGTGTCCTTCCGGGTGGCGCCCGGCGAGGTGGTCGGGCTCCTGGGCCCGAACGGCGCCGGCAAGACCACCAGCTTCAACATGGTGGTGGGCCTGGTGGTCCCGGACGCCGGAACGGTCAGGCTCGGCGACCGCGACCTGACCCGGCTCCCCATGCACCGCCGGGCCCGCCTGGGGGTCGGGTACCTGCCGCAGGAGGCATCGATCTTCCGCAAGCTCACCGTGCGTCAGAACATCACCGCCGTGCTGGAGGCCCTGGGGACGGGCCGGGAGGAGCGGGAGCGGCGCGCCGACCAGCTCCTGGCGGAGTTCCACCTGGAGGCGGTGGCCGGAAGCCTGGGCGAGCAGTTGTCCGGCGGAGAGCGGAGGCGCGCCGAGGTCGCGCGCAGCCTGCTCTCCGGCCCGAGCCACATCCTCTTCGACGAGCCCTTCGCCGGCGTGGACCCCATCGCGGTGGCCGAGCTGCAGCGGCTCATCGCCTCGCTCAGGGTGCGGGGCATCGGGGTCCTCCTCACCGACCACAACGTGCGCGAGGCGCTTGGGATCTGCGACCGCGCCTACATCCTGAACGCCGGCGCCATCCTGGAGCAGGGGACCCCGGCCGTGATCGCCCGCAGCGAGCAGGCCCGGGCCGTGTACCTGGGGCAGAAGTTCCGGCTGGACGAGGCCGCGGGGGCAGGGGGGCCGAGGGTCTGAGGACATGAGCCTGGAGCTGAAACAGCACCTCAAGATGACGCAGCAGCTGGTGATGACCCCCCAGCTGCAGCAAGCCATCAAGCTCCTGCAGCTGTCGCGCATGGAGCTGGTGGACCTCATCCGCACCGAGCTCACCGAGAACCCGCTCCTGGAGGACCCGGGCGACGAGGAGGAGGGGCGCGCCGAGGGGGCCAGCCCGGCCGAGCAGCAGGCGGCCGAGGCGGTGGCCGAGCCCAAGGAGGTCGAGCGCCTCGAGGAGGTGAAGGGCGAGGAGGGGGCCAACGAGATCGACTGGGACCAGTACCTGGACCAGTACCAGCTCACCGGCCACACCGCCCCCTCCAACCGCGGCCTCGCCGACGAGGACCTGCCCGGCCTGGAGGCCACCCTCACCCGAAAGGCCGACCTCTCCGATCACCTGACGTGGCAGCTGCGCCTTTCGAACTTCACGCCGCAGGAGGAGGCGGTGGCCGCGCTCATCATCGGCAACCTCGACCCCGACGGCTACTTCAAGATGCCACCGGTGGAGGGGGAGCCGGACGAGACCGCCACCCGGGATCCGCTGGTGCGGGTGGCCTTCGAGGCCGGGGTGGGGATCGAGTTCGCCGAGCAGGTGCTCAAGAAGGTGCAGCAGCTCGACCCGGTGGGCGTCGCGGCGCGCGACCTGCGCGAGTGCCTGCTCCTGCAGGCGCGCCACCTGAACGCCGACACCCCGGAGATCGTGGCCATCATCGAGCGGCACCTGCGCCACCTCGAGACCAAGAACTACGCCGCCATCGCCAAGGATCTGAAGATCGCGGTGGAGGAGGTGGTGAAGGCGGTGAAGGTCATCTCGGCCTTCGAGCCCAAGCCCGGCCGCGCCTTCTCGGCGGAGGAGGCGCAGTACATCACCCCCGATGTCTACGTCTACAAGATGGGCGACCGCTACGTGACGGTCCTCAACGACGACGGGCTCTCCAAGCTGCGCATCAGCCAACTCTACCGCAGCGCCTTGAAGAACGGGAAGGCCGGCGCCGCCAAGGAGTACATCCAGGACAAGCTGCGCAGCGCGGTGTGGCTCATTCGCTCCATCCACCAGCGGCAGCGGACCATCTACAAGGTCACCGAGTCGATCGTGAAGTTCCAGCGCGACTTCTTCGACCGAGGCATCGCGCACTTGAAGCCCCTCATCCTGCGGGACGTGGCCGAGGACATCGGCATGCACGAGTCCACCGTCTCCCGCGTCACCACCAACAAGTACGTGCACACCCCTCAGGGCATCTACGAGCTCAAGTTCTTCTTCAACTCGGCGATCCAGCGCACGGGCGGCGACGAGATCGCGAGCGAGGCCGTGAAGAGCCACATCAAGCAGATCGTCGGCGCCGAGGACCCCCGCCACCCGCACTCGGACCAGCGCATCGTCGAGCTGCTCAAGGGCCAGGGCATCGAGATCGCCCGCCGCACCGTGGCCAAGTACCGGGAGGTGCTCGGGATCCTGCCCAGCTCCCGGCGCAAGAAGTACTTCTAGGGCCGCGCCGCAGGAGTCGTACACCGGCTCCTCGGCGGCGCGGCGCGGGTGGGGGTCCGGGGGGAGGCGGCGCCCCGCCTCCCCCGGTAGGGCCCGCGGGGAGGGCCCGTGCCTTGCTGCTTCTCCTTGCAAGGCACGGGGCCTTCCCCGCGAAGTGCTGCGGAGCAAGTAAACGAAGGTGGGCTCGTGACTCATGCGGAGCAGCACTACTGCCCGTCCCGCCCGGGGGGTGAGGCGATCTCGCCGGGGCGGTTTGTTATGATGGGCATGGGCATGATGCCGTCCGGCATCGGTCAGCAACTCGGCCGTGGCGACGCGGGCTCCTTCCGGGGGTCGGCGGGCCGCGGTCGAAGCATTTCCAGGGCCGCAGTGCATACCCAGAGCCATCCCCCAAGGAGGCGTGGCATGCAGGTGAACATCACCTTCCGGCAACTCGAGCCCACCGAGGCCTTGAAGGACCACGTGCGAGAGAAGCTCTCGCACATCCAGCGCTACGTGGACCGGCCCACCGAGGCCCACGCGGTGCTGCACCTCGAGAACCTCGACCACCACGCGGACCTCACTATGAAGGCCGGAACCTTCCTCCTGCGGGGGCGCGCCCGGTCCGGCGACATGTACGCCTCCATCGACATGGCCGCCGAGAAGATCGAGCGGCAGCTCAAGAAGCACAAGGCCAAGCTCAAGAACCACAAGCCCACCCACATCCCGCACGGCTGGGTGCCGGTGGACGTCCGCCACGGCGACGTGCTGGAGGAGCCAGCGCCTCGGGTGGTGAGGAGCTCGGTCTTCCAGGCCAAGCCCATGTCCCTGGACGAGGCCATCATGCAGATGGACCTCATGAACAGCCGCTTCTACGTGTTCCAGAACGCCGGCAACCGCGCCCTCAACGTGGTCTACCGGCGCGACGACGGGAACCTGGGGCTCATCGAGGCGAGCGCGGCGTCTTAGAGATGGGGGGGCTTGCTGCCCCCCCATGCCCCCCGCTCGCTCCGGCCCAGCCTCATCCGGCTGGGCCTGCGCTCGCCGCGTCGCAGACATGGGGGGCTTGCTGCCCCCCCATGCCCCCCGCAGCATCGGATTGCTCCGGCTTCGGCTCCGCCCGTCGGCGAGCGGAGCTCGCCTCCTCCAGCGGCCCAGCCTCATCCGGCTCTAGCCTGCGCTCGCCGCGGGCCGGGTTGCCCTTGTGTCCCCGGCCACGCCGGTCGACCGGTAGAGCCAGTTCACCCAGTCGAGCTGGGATTTCCCGTTCGGGTCATGTCGCGGCGCGCCCCGGAGGTCGCCGGGCGCCGCTATGTCGACCGCCGCCGGCCGCCCACCCGCCGCGCTCAGGTGGAGCTCGATCAAGTTCCGCGGGGCCGGTCAGGGTCCGCCGGTGGACGGCGTCAGGCTCCGGTGCGCCCTCCACCACGACCGGAGGCGATGCAGAGCCCTCGGCGATCGCACCGTCCCCGTGCACGCCGCCCTTGAATCGCCTGAGGGGCCCGGCTAGCGTGCACCCGGGGCATCCGATGAAGCTCGTCGATTTCCTGCGCCCGGAGGCGGTGATCGCGGAACTGTCCGGCGACGGCCCTCCAGCGGTCCTGGCCCAGCTGGCCCGTCCAGTGGCGCAGGTCTTCCGCCTGGAGGAGCGCCGGCTGGTGGAGGTGCTACTGGAGCGGGAGAAGCTGGGCTCGACCGGCGTGGGCGAGGGGGTGGCCATTCCCCACGCCAAGGTGCCGGGGCTCCCGGCGCTGGCGGCGAGCCTGGGGCGCTCGCTCCAGGGCGTGGACTTCAAGGCCATCGACGGCCGCCCTACCCGCCTCTTCCTGGCCCTGTTCGCGCCCGAGAGCGCGGCCGGCTCCCACCTCCAGGCGCTGGCCCGGGTGAGCCGGATCTTCAAGTCCGCCTCCTTCCGCGAGGCGCTGCTCGCGGCCCCGGACGCGGCCGCCATGTGGCGGCTGGTACAGCAGGAGGACTCGCGAGACTGAGGGGCGGGCCGGGCAGGGCTCGCTCGCGCGGCCGAGGCGGGCGGGGCTGGACGGAGGTTCCCATGTCGGACGTCGAGCGGATCGTCTCGCGGCTCCGGGCCTTCACCGCCGAGCGGGACTGGGACCGGTTCCACGACCCGAAGAACCTGGCCATGCTGCTCGCCTCCGAGGCGGGGGAGCTGGTCGGGCTCCTGCGCTGGGTGGGAAACGCGGAGGCGGACGCCTTCGTCCGCTCCGACGAGCACCGGGCCGCGGTCGAGGCCGAGGCGGCGGACGTGGCCATCGCCCTGCTGCTCTTCTGCGACCGGGCCAGCATCGACCTGTGTCGGGCCGTCGAGGCCAAAATCGAGCGCAACGCCGAGAAGTACCCGGTGGAGCTGTCGCGGGGGAACGCGCGGACGCCGAGGCGCTGACGGCGCGCGGGCTCTCGTTCGCGCTCGGCGAGTCGGCAGGTCGCCCCCAGGGCACGGGTCGAGCATCCACCGCACGCGAACCGGGGGTGCCCCGACCGCGGCGGAGGGCGGCGTCGGCGCCGCCGTCGCAGCCGAAGCTCCCGCGGATGAACGCCGCTCAGCGCCAGCCGGTGATGGCCAGGATCACCCCGTGCCCGGTGACGTTGTGCTGAACGGCGCCCTGTGAGGTTCCGGCCCGTCGGTGGCGGGCCTCGGGGGCTCGGCCGGACTTTCCGAGGCCGCCGCGGACGGCCCGGCCTAAGATCTGGCCAACCAAGGCTCCAGGGGTGACGCATGAAGAAGGTCGTCTGGGGCGTGCTCGGCACGGCGCGGATCGGGGTGGAGAAGGTGATCCCCGCCATGCGGAAGAGCGCCTGGTGCGACGTGCGGGCCATCGCCTCCCGCTCCGAGGCGGCGGCGCGAAAGGCGGCGGACGCGCTCGGCATCCCGGTGGCCCACGGGTCCTACCAGGCGCTGCTGGCCGACCCGGCGATCGAGGCGGTCTACAACCCGCTCCCCAACCACCTCCACGTCGCCCTGACGCTCGAGGCCGCCCAGGCCGGGAAGCACGTGCTCTGCGAGAAGCCCATCGCGCTCTCCGCCGAGGAGGCGAGCCGGCTGCGGGCGGTGCCCGCGGGCGTGAAGGTGATGGAGGCCTTCATGGTCCGCTTCCACCCGCAGTGGCTGCGGGCCCGCGATCTGGTTCGCCAGGGCCGGGTCGGGGCGCTGCGCGCCGTGCAGGTCTTCTTCTCCTACTTCAACGTGGACCCGGCCAACGTCCGGAACCAGGCCGCCATCGGCGGCGGGGCCCTCTACGACATCGGCTGCTACCCCATCGTGGGGGCGCGCTTCCTCCTCGGGAGCGAGCCCCGGCGAGCGGTGGCGCTCGTCGATCGCGACCCGGGCCTCGGTACCGACCGGACCACCAGCGCCCTGGTGGACTTCGGCGAGGGACGTCAGCTGGGCTTCACCGTCTCCACCCAGTGCGTGCCCTACCAGCGCGTCCAGATCTGCGGCACCCGGGGGCGGATCGAGATCCAGATCCCCTTCAACGCCCCGCAGGGCGGCGCCATGCGCATCCTGCTCGACGACGGGACGTCGCTCGAGGGCGCCTCGATCTCCGCCGAGACCCTCCCGGCCTGCGACCAGTACGCGCTCGAGGCCGAGGCCTTCTCACGGGCCGTGCGCGGCGAGATCGACCTGCCCTGGGGCGTGGAGGACGCGGTGGCCAACCTGCGCGTCACCGACGCGCTCTTCCGCTCGGAGAAGAGCGGTCGTTGGGAAGAGATCTGACGGCGCGGTCGCGCGCCAAAGGACGGAGCCATGTCCAGCTACTTCGCGGAGCTGAAGCCCATCCGGTTCGAGGGGCCGGAGTCCCGGGAGCCCCTGGCGTTTCGCCACTACGACAGGGACCGGCCGGTGCTCGGGAAGCGGATGGAGGACCAGCTCCGGTTCGCGATCTGTTACTGGCACAGCTTCTGCTTTGGCGGCTCCGATCCTTTCGGGGGCCCGACCTTCGATCGGCCGTGGGATCGCACCGCCAGCCCGATGGAGGCGGCGCGGCTCAAGGCCGAGTCGGCCTTCGATTTCTTCTCGAAGCTGGGCGTGCGCTTCTACACCTTCCACGACCGGGACGTGGCCCCCGAGGGCGCCACCCCGCGGGAGACCTCGAGGAACCTGGAGGCCGTGGTGGACGTCCTGGCGGGCCACCAGGAGCGGACCGGCATCCGGCCCCTGTGGGGCACCGCCAACCTGTTCGGCCACCGGCGCTACATGGCGGGGGCGGCCACCAACCCGGACCCGGAGGTCTTCGCCATGGCGGCGGCGCAGGTGAAGGCCGCCATGGACGCCACCCGGAGGCTGGGCGGGGAGAACTACGTGCTCTGGGGCGGGCGCGAGGGGTACGAGACCCTGCTCAACACCGACATGAAGCGCGAGCTGGAGCAGATGGGGCGGTTCCTGTCGATGGTGGTCGAGTACAAGCACAAGCTGGGGTTCCAGGGCGCCATCCTGGTCGAGCCCAAGCCGCGCGAGCCCTCCAAGCACCAGTACGACTACGACGTCGCGGCGCTGTACGCCTTCCTGCAGCGCTTCGGGCTCACCAAGGAGGTCCGCGCCAACGTCGAGGCCAACCACGCCACGCTGGCGGGACACTCCTTCGAGCACGAGATCGCGGCCGCCCTAGCCTACGGCATCTTCGGGTCGGTCGACATGAACCACGGCGACACGCTGCTCGGCTGGGACACGGACCAGTTCCCCACCAGCGTCTCCGAGCTGGTGACGCCGCTGTACCTCCTGCTCCAGGGCGGCGGGTTCACCAGCGGCGGGCTCAACTTCGACGCCAAGCTCCGGCGGCAGTCGATCGACCCGGCCGACCTCTTCCATGCCCACGTGGGCGCGATGGACACCTGCGCCCGGGCGCTGCTGGCGGCGGAGCGCCTGATCCGGGACCAGCGGCTCTCCCAGGCCGTGGCGGAGCGCTACCGGGGCTGGCGCGAGCCGCTCGGCCAGGAGATCCTGGCGGGACGCGTCGGGCTCGAGGGGCTCGCGGGCCGGGTCATGGAGCGCAACCAGGACGTGGAGCCGGTCTCGGGGCGGCAGGAGGCCCTGGAGAACCTGGTGGGGCAGTCCTGCTGAGGGCGACGCCCGCCGCGGCCGCCAGCCGCCGGATCAGCCCGGGGTCGACTGCTTCCAGACCGGGGCCAGCGCGCGGTAGAGGGCGCGGAAGCGCTCCAGGCGGGGCTGGAAGCGCTCGGCCGAGCCGGGGGACGGGGCGTGCTCGCTCGCCACCGGCGGCGGGGCGCAGACCGCCCGCTCGTCCGCGCCGCAGGCGAGCTGGGCGAGGCGGGCGGCCCCAAGGGCCGCGCCCGCCTCCCCGCCCGCGTGCACCCTGAGCGGCGTCCGGAGGACGTCGGCGACGAGCTGCGCCCAGAGCGCGCTCTGCGAGCCTCCGCCGACCAGTGAGAGGACGGCTGGCCGGGTGCCGGCGACTGCCAGGGCCTCGAGCCCGTCCGCCAGGCCGAAGGCGACCCCCTCGATCACCGAGTAGGCCAGCGCCCGGCGATCCACGTCGTGCGTCAGCCCGAAGAAGACCCCCTGCGCGGCGGGGTCGTCGTGCGGCGTTCGCTCGCCGGAAAGGTAGGGCAGGAAGATGGGCGCGGCCCGGCGCGCCGCCTCGTCGAGCGAGGCGACCTCGGCGAGCACCGCGGCCTCGCTGGCGGCGCCGACGAGGCGGGTAACGAAGCGCAGGCAGCTGGCCGCGGAGAGCATCACGCTCATCTGGTGCCAGCGCCGCGGCAGGGCATGGCAGAAGGCGTGGACCGCTCGCCCCGGGTTGGGGGAGAAGCGGTCGTTCACGACGAACAGGACGCCGGAGGTCCCGAGCGACACGAAGCCGTCGCCGGGCGCCACCGCCCCGATGCCCACCGCGCTGGCCGCGTTGTCGCCGCCCCCTCCGGCCACGGTCACCGGATGCCGGATGCCCCAGCTGGCCGCCACCTCCGGGAGCAGGCGCCCGCCGGCGGCGCTGCCCTCCACCAGACGGGGCACGTGCGCACGGGAGAGGCCGCACCCGGCGAGCATTGCGTCGGACCAGTCCCGGCGCGCGACGTCGAGCCAGAGTGTTCCGGCCGCGTCGGACATGTCCGAGACCCTCTCGCCGGTGAGGCGCAGGCGCAGGTAGTCCTTGGGCAGGAGGACGGTGGCGACGCGGGCGAAGAGCTCGGGCTCGTGCCTCGCCACCCAGAGCAGTTTCGGCGCCGTGAACCCGGGCATGGCGAGGTTCCCGGTGATGGCCGACGTCTGCGGGATCCTGGCCACCAGCTCCTGACACTCGCGCTCGGAGCGCACGTCGTTCCAGAGGATGGCGGCGCGCAGGGGCCGGTCCGCGGCGTCGAGCAGCGTGGCGCCGTGCATCTGGCCGGAGAGCCCGACCCCGCGGAGGGCGGCGAGCTCTGCCGGGTGGGCCCGCCTCAGGGTCTCGATCGCCGCCAGCGCCGCCTGCCACCAGGCCTCCGGCGACTGCTCCGACCACCGGGGATGGGGCCGCTGCACCTCCAGCGGCGAGCCGGCGCGGGCCACCACCGCTCCCGACTCGTCGGCCAGCAGCGCCTTGACTTCGGAGGTGCCGAGATCGATTCCGAGGAACATGGTCCGTCCCTCCGCGACGGCGGGAGGGGAGGTGGTGCGCAGTTCGGACCGTCAGTGCGTGACGCCGTGGAAGAGCCGGCTCCAGCGAGGGCCGCTCGGCCCCCAGGACGCCAGCGCCACCCAGGCCCGCCCCTTGATGGTGCCCACCTTCACCGGGCCGAAGTAGCGGCTGTCGGCGCTGCGGTTGCGGTGGTCCCCGGCGAGCCAGACCGTCCCCGTCGGCACCACCTGGGGCGGGACGTCGCCGCAGGGCACGTCGGGCGTGCAATAGGTTCGGTACACGTGGTTCCCGAGACGCTCCTCGAACGGGGAGCAGGGCTCCTCGCGCCAGGAGCCGCCATCGGGCCGGTCCCAGTAGTCGCAGGTGCCGTCGAGCGCGATCCGCGGAACGGGCTTGCCGTTGAGCCACAGCGCCCCGTCGCGGATCTCGACGGTGTCGCCGGCCACTCCCACCACCCGCTTGATGAGGTCGTCGGAGCGTTGATTCCCGGGAGGGGCCAGGAGCACCACGATGTCGCCGCGCTTGGGGGCGGACCACATCGCCTGCGCCTCCGCCGTGAACGGCAGCCGCGCCCCGTAGGCCCACTTCTCCACGATGACGTAGTCGCCGATCTCGAGGGTGGGGATCATCGAGCCGGAGGGGATGTAGACCGCCTCGTAGAGGAAGGCCCGGAACGCGACCACCGCGGCGATGGTGATGGCCCAGCCCCGGATTTCCCGCTTCACCTTCTCTCGGTCCACGCGCCCTCGCTCGCGTCTACTCGGTCCGCATCGCCTCCACCGGGTCGAGCCGGCTGGCCCGGACCGCCGGGTAGATCCCGAAGAGCAGCCCGGCACCTGAGGCGGAGACGAGGGAGAGTACCACCGCCCAGGCCGGGATGCTCGCCGGAACTGCGTACACCTCCCGGGCGCCCACCGCCACCGCCGCGCCCAGGAGCACGCCCATGACGCCACCCAGGAGCGAGAGCGTCACCGCCTCCACCACGAACTGCGAGAGGATGCGCCGCCGCCGCGCTCCCAGCGCCATGCGCACCCCGATCTCGCGGGTCCGCTCCGCCACCGAGACCAGCATGATGTTCATGATGCCGATGCCGCCCACCACCAGGGCCAGGGCGGTGACGGCCAGGGTGGCGGCAGCCACCACCGCGGCGATGTTGTTGAAGGTCTGCGCCGTGGATTCGTTGGAGAACATCTCGAAGTCGTTCTCCTCCCCGGGCCCGATGCCGCGCAGGCGGCGCAGCTGGGCGATGACCTCGCCCTGGGCCTTGGCGAGGTCCTCGGGGCGGGTGGCCACGATGGCGATGTTGTGGTTGGTGACCTTGCCGGTCACCTGGTCGAAGGCCTGCAGCGGGATGGCCACCCAGGCGTCCTTGGACTGCCCGAAGATGGTCCCCTCGCGCTGGGCCACCCCCACCACCGTGAAGGGGGCGGCGCGGATGCGGATCTCGCGGCCCAGCGCCGACTGGCCCGGGTAGAGGACGTCGGCCACGTCGGCGCCCACCACCGCGAAGCGCCGCCCCAGCTCCACGTCCACCTCGGAGAAGAAGCGCCCCTCGGCGATGGTGACCCCGTTGGCCGGCTCGTAGTCCGGGACCGCCCCGGCCACGACCACGTTGGGCTTGGTGGCGCGCTCGCCGGTCCAGATGCGCTCCCGGTCGCGGTGGTAGGCCTCGATGGAGACCTTGGAGACGTGGGGCAGGGCCCGCAGCGCCTCGCCCTGATCCCGGGTGAGGTCGCGGCGCTTCTCGTACTTGCGCCAGTCGATGTCCCCGAAGGTCATGTGGGGCCACTTCTGCACCTGGAAGGCGCCGGCGCCCAGCATCGAGGCCTCGGAGGTCACCTTGACGCGCAGCCCCTCGGTGAAGGACATCATCGTCACCACCGTGGCCGCCCCGATGACGATGCCGAGCAGGGTGAGCAGCGATCGCAGCGGGTTGGCCCCCAGCGTGGCCAGGGCCATGGCCAGGGTGTCCGCGAAGGCGACGGCGCGGGCGCGCAGGGCGGTCATTCGTAGCGCAGCGCCTCCACCGGATCGAGGTTGGCGGCCCGCCAGGCGGGCCAGGAGCCGAAGACCACTCCGGTCAGGGCCGAGAAGCCGAGGCCCACCCCCACCGCCGACGGCGTCACCGCCGCCGCCAGCGGCGAGAGCAGGGCCACCAGCTGCGCCGCCGCGAGGCCCAGCGCGGTCCCCACCGCCCCGCCCAGGGCCGCCACCAGGGCCGACTCCACCAGGAACTGCAAGAGGATGGTGCGCCGCCGGGCCCCCAGGGCCCGGCGCACGCCGATCTCGCGGGTGCGCTCGTGCACCGAGACCAGCATGATGTTCATGATGCCGATGCCTCCCACCACCAGGGTGATGAGGCCGATGCCCACCGCCACCCCGTAGAGGGCGGCGGTGAGGCTCCGGTAGGTGCGCAGGAACTGCTCCTGGCGGTTCAGGGTGAAGTCGTCGGGCTTGCCCGGCGGGACCCGGCGCACCTGCCGCAGGATGCCGGTGAGCTCGTCCTCCAGCGCCCCGAGCTTGTCCGGCTCGGCGGAGACGGCGATGGCGATGGAGCGCTTCGAGCCGAAGACCCGGCCGAAGGTGGTGTAGGGGACGAGCACGTTGTTGTCGAGGGGGATCCCCAGGAAGCGGCCGCGGCGGTCCATGACCCCCACCACCGCGAAGGGGCGCCCCGACACCACTACCCGCTGCCCGACCACCGACTCGGGGGAGGCGGCGGGAAACAGCGCGTCGGCCACGTCGGCACCCAGCACCGTCACCGCGCGGCCCATGTCGACGTCGCCCTCCACCAGGAAGCGGCCGGCCCGCACCGATCCGCCGCCGGTGGCCAGGTACTGCTCGCTGGCGCCGTTGACGTTCACGCCGGTGAGCTCCTTCTCGCCCCGGCTCACCGGGGCCTTGGTGCCGATCATGGGCGAGACCGCGGTGGCCACCGCCGACTCGCGCAGGATGGCCTTGAGCTCGGGAGTGCCGATGGCCTTGCGGTTGCGGTACAGCCACCAGTCCCCCTCGACGTTGAGCCACTTCCACTTGTCGACGTAGAGGGTGTGGGCCCCCAGCACCTGGATCTGCGACTCGAAGCTGGCGTTGAGCCCCTGGATGATGGCCACGATGGCGATGACGGTGGTCACGCCGATGACGATGCCCAGGGTGGTGAGAGCGCTGCGCAGCCTGGCCCCGATGAGCGACTGCAGGGCGATGCGCACGCCCTCGGTGAGCTCCGCGCCGGCGCGCCTGAGCCTCATCTCCACGGTCAGGCCGCTCCCGCCGCCGGGGCCGCGCCCAGCGCCGCCACCTCGCGGCCCGGGCCGTCGGCGACCACCTTGCCGTCGGAGAGGCGCACTGCGCGGGGGCAGCGCGCTGCCAGGCGCGGCTCGTGGGTCACCAGCAGGATGGTGTGGCCGCGCCCGTGCAGCTCGGCGAAGAGCCGCATCATCTCCTCGCCGGTGGCCGAGTCGAGGTTCCCGGTGGGCTCGTCGGCCAGGAGCAGCGAGGGCTCGCCCACCAGGGCGCGGGCCACCGCCACCCGCTGGCGCTGCCCGCCGGAGAGCTCGTTGGGCCGGTGGTGGGTGCGGTTCCCGAGCCCCACCGCCTCGAGCGCCCGCCGGGCCCGCTCCCGGCGCTCGCGCCGCGGCACGCCCCGGTACACCAGCGGCAGCTCCACGTTGGCGAGGGCGGTGGAGCGCGGCAGGAGCTGGAAGGTCTGGAAGACGAACCCGATCTCGCGGTTGCGCAGGTCGGCCAGGGCGTCGTCGGCGAGGCCGCGCACGTCCTCGCCGCGGATGGCGTAGCGGCCGGAGGTGGGGGTGTCGAGGCAGCCCAGGATGTTCATCAGGGTCGACTTCCCCGATCCCGACTGCCCCACCACCGCCACGAACTCGCCCCGCGCCACCTGGAAGGAGACGCCGTCGAGGGCGCGCACCTCCTCCGAGCCGACCGTGTAGATCCGGGTGATCCCGGAGAGGTCGATGAGGGGCGGCTGGCTCACGACCCCTTCTCCCGGCCGGCGGGACTGGGCCTGGCCTCGCCCTTGCGCTCCGAGACCTCCTTGGCGCCGTCCGCGGGCGGGGCCTTGGCCGGCGGCTGGTACTTCACCGGCCGCCCGTCCTTGAGCTCGCGCGCCAGCGTCTTGTACGGTCCCTCCACCACCAGGTCGCCCTTCCGGACGCCGGAGAGGATCTCGATCTCCGTCTCGCTGGCGAGGCCGGTCTCGACCAGGCGGGCCCGGGCCACGCCCTTCTCGACCGCGAAGACCAGCTTCTGCAGGGCCTCGCGGCGGCGCTGCCCGGGGCGATCCGGGGGGGCCTCGGGCGCAGGGCCGCCGTCCGACTTCAGCTCCCGCTCGGTGCGGGCGGTGACGGCCTGCAGCGGCACCACCAGCGCGTCCTCGTGGGTCTCGGTGGAGATGGCGGCCTGGCCGCTCATGCCGGGCAGGCCCCCGGGCAAGGGCGCGGTGAGCGCCATGCGCACCGGGAAGGTGGTCACCTCGGCCTCGGTGTTCGGGTTCTTGATGTTGGCGTTCTTGGCGATCTCCACAACCTGGGCCGGCCACTTCTTGTCGGGGAAGGCGTCCACCTCCACCTCCGCCGCCTGCCCCTCGCGCAGGTGGACCACCTCGTGCTCGCCCACCTCGGCCTTCATCTCCATGTTGGAGAGGGTGGCGATGATGACGATGACGTCCTCGTTGAAGTCCGAGCCGCGAACCCGCTCCCCTACCTGCTTCTGCCGCGAGGTGATCACCCCGTCGATGGGGGAGAGGAGCGTGGTGTAAGAGAGCAGGTGGCGCGCCTCGGCCAGGGCGGCGCTGGCCTGGCCCACCCGGTCGCGGGCGGCGGCCAGGCGGGCCACCTCGGCGTCGGCGTCGGCCTTGGCCTTCTCCAGCTCCGCCGCGCTCGCGCTCTGCGACTGCACCAGCCGCTTCACCCGCTCCAGCTCCGCCCTGGAGCGTTCGGCCTGCACCTCGGCCAGCGACACCTCGGCGATGGCGGTGGCGCGGCCGGCCTCCTCGCGGCTCACCTGGGCGGCGTAGCGGCGCGAGTCGATGCGCCCCAGGTACTGTCCCTTGTGGACCCGGTCGCCTTCCCGCACCGTCAGGTCGAGGAGGTCGCCGGAGAGGTTGGAGGAGAGCTTCACCTGGGTGGCGGCCTGCAGCTTCCCCGCCCCGGTGACGCGCCGGGTGATGGGGCCCTGGCGAACCTCGACCACCTGGACTTCGAGCGGCGGTTCGCTCCGGGGCTTGAGGGAGTAGGCGACCATCCCGGCCACCAGCAGGCCCAGGAGTCCGGCCACGATGCGCTTGGTCCAGCTCATGGGATCTCCGTTCGTGGGTGGCTGGGAGAAGCGTGCCGCCCCTCCCCCACCTCGTTGGGGCCCACTCCCCGATGGTGCGGTTTCGGGTTCATGCGAGGGACTAGAGGGCCGCGCCGGTGGCCCGGTTCAGGTCGGCGTGGGCGATGGCCTCGTCGATGCGGGCCGCGATGAGCGCCAGGCGCGCCTGGGTCAGCTTCAGCTGCGCGTCGCGCACCTCCAGCTGGGTGGCGGCGCCCTTGTCGAGCCGGTCCCGCGCCAGCTGCAGGCCCTGCTCGGCGACGGCCAGGTTCTCCGTCGACAGCCGAACCGTGCGGCCGAGGAGCACCACCTGGTCTCGCGCCGCGGCGAGCTCCCCGCTCACCTGTTGCTCGGCCTGGTCGGAGCCGGCGCGGGCGCGATCGGCCATGGCGGTGGCCCGGTCGACCCCGCCGGTGGTGCGCAGGCCGTCGAAGAAGTTCCAGGTCAGGGTGATGAAGCCGGAGGCCGTGTACTGCCGGGAGAGGTTGCCGTAGACGCCGGCGAAGTACGGGCTGGTCCGGTCGTAGCCCAGCACCAGGGACAGGGCCGGCCAGTAGCCGCCGTGGGCGGCCCGCAGGTCGGACTCGGCGGCGTCAATCAGGTTTCGCTGCGCGCGCAGGAGGGGGCGCGAGCGGCGGGCCGCCTGCAGCAGCGCCTCCGGAGTCGGAGGCTCCTCGCTCGAGGGCCCGCCCGGCCCGAGCAGCGCCGCGGGCGGCACCACCGAGAGGCCGGGGTCGGCATCCCGCCCCAGCGCCAGGCACAGGTCGACCCGCGCCCGGGTGACCCGACCCCGCTGCACCTCGACCAGGATGCGGTCGTTGCCCAGGTTCACGCTGGCGGCGATGGCATCGCTCTTGGGAAGGCGGCCGGCCTGGTAGAGGGCCTCGGCGCGGCGCCGCACCTCCTCGCTGCGGCCCACCGCCTCCTCCAGCACCTCGAGGTTCCGCTCCGCTCGCACCACCTCCAGGAAGGCGCGGGTGACGCCGAACGCCACCGAGAGGCCGGACTCGTCGAGCGATCCCTCGGCCGCGGCGGCGCGCGCCTTGCCGGCCGAGACCAGCGCCCAGGACCTGAGGCCGTCGAAGAGCGGCTGCTCCAGCCTGAGGCCGAGCTGGTAGGACTCCAGCGTCGTGGCTGGCGTGCCCGGAAGCTGGTAGCCGGAGACGAGCGTGGTCGAGGTCTCGCCGATGTACTGGCGCCCGAAGGCGGCGGTGAGGTCGAGCCGGGGCAGCACGTTCGACCAGGCCACGGTCCGGTCGCCCAGGGCGGCGTCCCGGTCGGCCCGGGCGGCGCGCAGCTCCGGGCTCTTCCGGGAGGCCTCGGCCAGGGCCTCGTCGAGGGTGAGCGGCGCCGGCGCCGCCAGGACGGCGGCGGCGAGCGCCGTGGCGAAGAGGGTCACCGGTTGCCTCCCAGGCCGGGCAGGGCCACCTTGAAGACGGCCACCCAGGCGAGCCAGAGCAGGATGGTGGTGACGGCGGCCCGGGTGTGGGAGACCCGCGCCGCCGGCGCCATCCCCACGATCACGAGCGCCACCGCCCAGGCGGAGAAGAGGTCGATGGAGAAGAGGAAGGCGGCGCCCGGGCCGCTGGCGCCGGCGGGGAGCAGGGCGCCGGCGCTCGAGGGCAGGAGCCGCGGCACCAGGCTGGGGTCGAGGGCCTCGGACTTGAGCACCGCCGGCAAGAGGAGCAGCTGGTGCACCGCGCCCGGCAGCTGCCCGCAGGAGGCCACGGCGAAGGTGGGGCGGAAGGCGGGCGTCCCGCCGCCGAGCTTGAACCCCAGCCACAGGGCGACCGCCCCGCCCAGCGCCAGGAGCGCCGGCGCGAAGGCGGCTCCGGCGTATGCCGCGGCGCCGCCGATCGTGCGGGCGGTGGCGATGGCCTCCTCGCGCTGGTGTGGCGTCATCTGGGCGGCGTCCGGCTTCTGGTCGAGCGCCTTCTCGGCCGCCCGGTCGAAGTCGAAGCGCGGCACCGCCAGCGCCGCGAAGAGCACGCCCGCGGCGGTGGCCGCCGCAAGCGACGGGAGGAAGCGCCCCGACTCGGCCACCTGGGGCATGGCGCGGGACGGGTGGACCAAGGTGTCGTAGAGCGCCTGGGCGAGGGACATTCTGACTGTCCGGATATCCGATGGTTGAGGCGTGATACGGGCGAATGTGACGCTCTATTTCACGCCTGGCCGGGAGATGGCGAAGAAATCGGGATCCGGCCGGGAAAGTCCTCTGGTTGTCCTGGCTTGGGGAGCGACGCCAACCGCCACCTCGACGCTTCCAGGGCCGAGGCGGAGCGCCCGCCCGGCGCACCATCCCGGATGCGCTACACTCCCCGAGATGCGCCTCGCGCTCGCCGCGGCCACCTGTGCCTCTCCGACGTGGGATGCGAGGTGGAATTCCTCGCTCATCCGCGCGAGGGCCACGCCCCGCGCGAGCCGGCGCACCTGGTCCACCTGCTCACGGCCTGGGCCGACTGGTATGCCCGGCACGCCGGGCCCTGACCGTCACTGCGCCTCGTAGCGGACGCCGAAGGTGAAGACCGGGCCCACCGTCTGCTCGCCCAGGAGCGCCGTGTAGACCGGGAGTTGGGCCCGGGCGAAGAGCCAGGCCCCGGCGAAGACGTTTGCGTGCACCGCCGGGGTGAGCGCCAGGACCAGCCCGCCGGTGTTGGGCACGTCGGCGGCCTGGTCCCGGTCGGCGGCGGCGGAGCGACCGTCCACGGTCAGCGAGGCCGCGAACCACTCCCCAGGCTGCCACATCCCCTGCAGCGCCCAGTTGAGCGACTGGCCGTAACGGTAGCCGTACGAGTTCTCGGTGCGGTAGCGGCCGCTCAGGGTGGCGAAGCCGCTCCAGACGTCGCCGCCGAGTCGGTAGAAGAGGCCCAGGTAGGGGCCGAAGCCGCCAGTGCCCACCTGGCCGTGCTCGTCCACCCGCACGCCGTCCTGCGCGGCGTCGTTGTCGCCGGTGGGGAAGGACGAGCCCGCCATGACCGCCACCGACTGGCGCGTGCGCGACCCGAAGTCCACCGACTCGAAGGGGAACCAGCGCACGCCCACCTCGACGTCCCCCAGGCCGGAGAGATCGGACATGGGCGCGTTCATGCCCGTGCCGGTCTCCACCATGCGCTTGTTGGTGAACGGGACGGCGAGCGACAGGTTGAGGGTCGGGAGCGGGGACCAGACCACCGAGGGACGCACCGTCCACTGGGTCAGCTCGTCGGTCATGCCCGGCGTCTCCTCGCTGCCGGCGGTCATGGTGAGCGCTTCCGCCTCCAGGATGAGTCGCAGCGAGCCGCGGTTGCCGGGCGTCTCGGCGATGGCGGCCAGCGGGTCGCCGCAGGCGCAGACCGAGCAGGCGCGGGCGGGCGGCGGCGCGAGAAGGGCGGCGATGAGGAGCGGGGCGGTGGCCCAGACGGGGCGGAGTCGCATCGCGACATGGTACGGCCACTCGAGGCCCCGGCTCAATCGCGCCCGGTGCGACCGGTGCCTAGCCGAGGTCGAAGAGCAGGATCTCGGCGTCGGCCAGCGCGTTCAGCGGGAGGGACGTCTCGTCCGAGAACGCGGCCCCGTCGCCAGCCGCGAGTCGCTCGCCGCCCGCCTCCACCTCGCCCCGGAGCACTTGGACCCAGGCGTGCCGGCCGGGGGTGAGCCGGTGGATCCGCGCGTCCTGGTGGACGGTCACCGAGCCCTCGGCGCGGTCGGGCGAGGCCACCAGCCGGAGGCGCCCGCGCTTCTCGCCGTCGGGGAAGCGCTTCTGCTCGTACCCCGGGGCCAGCCCACGCCGGGCGGGGAGGATCCAGATCTGGAGGAAGTGGACCGGCTCGGAGCGGGAGTGGTT
>DASTPH010000054.1:0-15972 GCA_035762305.1 Anaeromyxobacteraceae bacterium | reverse complement strand
AAGGTCCGCGAGCGGCGCGAGGCCGCCCGCACCGTCACCCCGGGCGACCGCGAGGCGGTCTTCGACCGCAAGCGCCGCGAGCACACCAAGGAGGTCCCGTGAAGACCGATCTCTCGCAGAAGCTCTTCGAGAAGGCCAAGGACCTCTTCCCCGGCGGCGTCAACTCGCCGGTGCGGGCCTTCAAGGGGGTGGGGGGCACCCCCCGCTTCTTCGCCCGGGGCCGGGGCTCGAGCCTGTGGGACGTGGACGGCAACCAGTACCTCGACTACGTGGGCAGCTGGGGCCCGCTCATCCTGGGGCACTGCCACCCCGAGGTGATGCGCGAGGTGCAGGAGGCCATGAAGGCCGGCTCCTCCTTCGGCGCCCCCTCGCCGCGCGAGATCGCCCTGGGCGAGCTGGTGCGGGAGCGCATGCCCTGGATCAGGCGCATGCGCTTCGTCTCCTCCGGCAGCGAGGCCACCACCGCCGCCATTCGCCTGGCCCGCGGCTTCACCGGCCGCGACGGGGTGCTCAAGTTCGACGGCTGCTACCACGGGGCGGTCGATCCGCTGCTGGTGAAGGCCGGCTCGGGCGTGGAGACGCTGGGCCTCCCCGACTCGCCGGGTGTGCCGGCCGACCTGGCCCGCCACACCCTCACCCTCCCCTTCAACGACCTCCAGGCGGCGGAGGCGCTCCTCGCCGAGCGCGGCCAGAAGCTGGCGGCGGTGATCGTCGAGCCGGTGGTGGGCAACATGGGGGTGCTGGTGCCGCGCCCCGGATATCTGCAGGGGCTCCTCGCCGCCTGCCGCAAGCGCGGAGTGCTCCTCATCGTGGACGAGGTGATGACCGGCTTCCGGCTCGGGCCGGGCGGCGCCTGCGGCCTCTACGGCATCCAGCCGGACCTCGTCACCTTCGGCAAGGTGATCGGCGGCGGGCTGCCGGTGGGTGCCTTCGGCGGCCGGCCCGACGTCATGGACCTCGTCGCCCCGGCCGGCCCGGTCTACCAGGCGGGCACGCTCTCGGGGAACCCCATGGCCATGGCCGCCGGCGAGGCCACGCTGCGCCAGCTCGGCCCGGCCGCCTACGCGCGGCTGGAGGCGGCCTCGGCGCGGCTGGCCCAGGGGCTCGCCGACGGCGCCCGGGAGGCCGGGGTGCCAGTGCAGGTGAACCGGGTGGGCTCGATGCTCACCGCGTTCTTCTCCGGCGAGCCGGTCTACGACGCCCAGAGCGCCCGCCGGTGCGACACCAAGCGCTTCGGCCGCTTCTACCACGCCCTGCTCGAGGGCGGCGTCTACTTCCCGCCCTCGCAGTTCGAGGCCGCCTTCGTCTCGCTGGCCCACTCGGACGAGGACGTGGACGCCACCGTGAAAGCGGCCGGCCGAGCTTTCGCCGAGGCCGCGAAGGCGTGACGGCTGCCGTTTCGATCGCTTCCTTCAGGCGGGGGCTCGTTCCTCGCCGGTCACGTCGCGCCCGGCGCGCCATCCGTCGCACCCTCATGGTTCACAGGACGTGCCGACCCGCCTGGGCCGCTCGGGAGGCCGGCGCGCTGCGCGCGCCGGCCAGTTAGCCGTTGACGGGAACGCGCTCGGGCTGCTATACGGTTCCGCCCTTCGTCATCGGAAACCCTCAGCAAATCCGGGGAGCGGAGGGCGGAGGCTCGGGTGCCGGACCCCAGCGATCGAGAGCGCCGGGAACCGGACGAGGACGAAGGGCTCTCGGATCTCGCGAAAGGCTATCGCACCGCAGACCGCTACGTCGGCGCCGCCATCACCCTGGTGGTGTCGGTGGGAGCACTCACCTACCTGGGGCACTGGCTGGACGAGAGATGGCAGCACCAGACGCCGTGGCTCACCCTCCTCGGTGTGGCGGTGGGGATGACGGGCGGTTTCATCAGCTTCTTCCGGACGGTCCTGGGCAAGAGAAAGTGACTCGACACCTCGTCGCCGCCCTGCTCGTCACCACGCTGGCCCTGGGACTCGGGGCCGTCGCCGGCGACGGCGCCGGCTTCACCGGCGCCGGCATCGCCAGCCTGACCGCCCTGGCCTCCCTGGCGGGCTTCCGGCTGCTCGGCCGCTCCGCGCAGAAGCCGTTGCAGCGCGCCCTGCTGATCTTCGTGGTGATGTTCCTGGTGCGCCTGGTGCTCGTGGTCCTGGGGCTCGTCCGCGTGACCCGCGCCGGCGAGAGCGTCACCGCCTTCGTCGTCGCCTTTTTCGTGCCCTACTTCGCCTTCGCGGCCATCGAGGGGAGCTACGTGCACGCCCTCGGCCGGAGCCCGGGAAGGACCGCATGACGCTCGTCTCCACCGCTCTCGCGCTCTCGCTCCTTCTCGGCCAGCAGCCCGCCCCCGCCGCGCACGAGCCGGCCCCCGCCGCCGCGCCGGCCGCGGAGGGAACGGCCCCCGGGCACGAGCTCGTCGCGCCGGCCGCCGGCGCCGAGTCCCACGGCCAGGCCTCCCACGGGGAGGCCGCCGCCCACGGCGAGTCCGGGGACCACGGCGAGTCGCTCCCCGAGGTGATGATGCACCACGTGGCCAACGGCTACACGCTCGATTTCCCCTGGGTGTGCCGGGGCGGCTTCCAATGGAACTGCAAGGTGGACCTGGCCAAGCTCTTCGGCCGCCGGCCCGACGGAAGCGGGCCGCTGGTGTTCACGGTGGGGGGCGTCCAGTTCGACATGACCCCCTCGAAGCACGTGGTGATGATGTGGATGGCGGCGCTGCTGCTGCTCCTGGTCCTCCTCGCCGCCTCCCGCCGCCGGGCCCTGGTGCCGCGCGGGCTCTACAACTTCGTGGAGCTGCTGGTCCAGTTCGTGCGCGACATCGCCATCCAGAACATCGGCAAGAAGGACGCCGACCGGTTCGTCCCCTACCTCAGCACCGCCTTCTTCTTCATCCTCTTCATGAACCTGCTCGGGCTCGTGCCCTGGATGGCCACCGCCACCGCCAACCTCTCGGTGACGGTGGGGCTGGCGTCCTTCACCTTCGTCCTCACCCAGTACGCCGCCATTCGGGCCCAGGGCATCGGTGGGTACCTGAAACACCTCACCGGCGGCGTGCCGCCGTCGCTGGCCTGGCTGTGGCCCATCATGATCCCGGTGGAGATCCTGGGGCTCTTCACCAAGCCCTTCGCCCTCACCGTCCGACTCTTCGCCAACATGGTGGCGGGCCATTTCGTCATCCTGGCCCTGCTGGGCCTCATCTTCTCCATCTCGATCGCGGTGGCGCCAGCGTCGGTAGCGCTGGCCATGGCCATCTTCATGCTGGAGCTCTTCGTCGCCTTCGTGCAGGCCTACATCTTCACCATGCTCTCGGCCCTGTTCATCGGGACCGGCCTCGCCCACCACGACGAGGACCACGGCCGCGGCGATCACGGCGGGGAGCACGGTCCGGGTTCACACGTGGCCGGGACGTCCCCGGGCCATGGGTAGTCGAGCGCGGTACGCGCCACGGGACAACGGGCGGCCCGTCAGCTGTCACCGCCCCATGACGACGGAGCAGGACCAAAACATGAACGCGCTTTCACTCGGGTATCTCGGGGCCGGCCTCGGGGCCGGCTTGTCGGTCATCGGCGTGGGCATCGGCATCGGCAGGCTGGCCGCCGCCGCCATGGAGGGCTCGGCCCGCCAGCCCAGCGCCATCGGCGACATCCGCACCTCGATGATCATCGCCGCCGCCCTCATCGAGGGCGCCACCCTGTTCGCCATCGTGGTCTGCCTCCTCCTGGCCATCGCCAAGTAGCCGCCCCGCCGCCGCTCCGGGAGACCCGACGATGAATCCGCTCATCTCGCCGCCGCTCGCCGCCGGCATCATGGAGTTGAACCCCGGCCTCACCCTGTGGGTGGCCATCACCTTCCTGGTCCTCATCGTGGTGCTGGCCAAGGTGGCCTGGCGCCCCATCGTCAAGATGCTCGACGAGCGGGAGCGGACCATCCGCGACGCCATCGACCAGGCCAAGCGGGAGCGGGCCGAGGCCGAGAAGCTTCTGGCCCAGCAGAAGGAGTCGCTGGCCCAGGCGCGGCGCGAGGCCGCCGACCTCGCCAAGAGGAACCAGCAGGAGGTGGAGGGGCTGCGGGCCGAGCTGACCGCCAAGGCCCGCAAGGAGGCCGACGACCTCGTGACCACCGCTCGCCGCACCATCGAAGAGGAGACGCGCAAGGCGGCCGCCGAGCTCAAGGCCCAGGTGGCCGACCTGGCGGTGGGAGCCGCCACCCGCATCGTCAAGTCGAGCCTCGACGAGAAGGCCCAGCGGGCTCTGGTCGAGGAGTACCTCCGCGAGCTTCCGGCGGGCCGGAATTAGGAGTCATCGGTGGGATCGGCGGGGGGCAAGCCCCCGCCCTACCAGGCTCCGCAGAGGTCATGGCTCCGGCGGGTCGCGCGGCCCGCCGGAGCTTCCTTTTTTCCGGAACGCGACGCAGGCTGTCGGCCATGGGGCTCGCCATCGGCATCGTCGGGCTCCCCAACGTGGGGAAGTCCACCCTCTTCAATGCCCTCCTGGGCCACGCCCAGGCGGCGGCCGAGAACTACCCCTTCTGCACCATCGAGCCGAACCTGGGGGTGGTGCCGGTGCCAGACGAGCGGCTCGTCCGCCTCTCGGCCCTCTTCCACCCCCAGAAGACCACCTTCACCACCCTGGAGTTCGTGGACATCGCCGGCCTCGTGGCCGGCGCCTCCCGGGGCGAGGGGCTCGGCAACCAGTTTCTCTCCCACGTCCGGCAGGTGGACGCGCTGGCCCACGTGCTCAGGTGCTTCGAGGATCCGGACGTGGTGCACGTCTCGGGCGGCCCCGACCCGAAGGGCGACCGGGACGTGGTCGAGACCGAGCTCATGCTGAAGGATCTGGAGCAGCTGGAGAAGCGGCGCGAGAGGACCGCCCGGGACGCCAAGGCCCCCGGCAAGGCCGGCGAGCCCGCCCGGGCCGAGCTCGCCGCCATCGACGCCGTGAAGGCCGGGCTGGAGCGGGGCGTGCCGGTCCGGGCCCAGGCCCTGTCGGCGGAGGCGCGCGCCCACCTGCACCACCTCCAGCTCCTCACCCAGAAGCCGGTGCTCTACATCGCCAACGTGGACGAGCGGCAGCTCGCGGACCCCTCCGATCCCAAGGTGGCCGCGGCCAGGGAACTGGCCGAGGCCGAGGAGGCTCCGTGCCTCGTCATCTGCGGCAAGGTGGAGGCGGAGCTCGTGGACCTCGACCCGCCCGAGCGCGCCGAGTACCTCCGCTCGCTGGGCCTCGAGGAGCCGGGTCTCCTGCGCCTGGTCCACGACTGCTACCGGCTCCTGCACCTCGTGACCTTCTTCACGGTGGGGCCGAACGAGTGCCGGGCCTGGACGGTGCCGGCGGGCACCCACGCCCCACAGGCGGCCGGCGCCGTCCACACCGACTTCGAGCGCGGCTTCATCCGGGCCGAGGTGGTGCGGGCCGATGACCTCGTGGCCTCGGGCTCGGAGCACGCCGCCCGCGAGAAGGCGCTCATGCGCGTCGAAGGGCGCGACTACGTGGTCCAAGACGGGGACGTGATTCACTTCAAGTTCAGCGTGTGAGCCTCGTCGCCGCCGCGAGCCGGGCGGCGCCTGGCCGCCGGTTCGGTGCCGCGCGACGGCGGCCCGGTCACGCCTGAGGCGGCCTCCACAGCGAGCAGCGCGTGACGCGATACGCGCGACCCGGCTGCCGAGCCTGCGGCGAGCAACCCGTCGCGGAGCGCCAACGTTCCGGGTGGGCCACTGGCTGCGCGACCGACGTTTGCGAGCCGCCGCGAGCGTCTCGTCGCCGCGCGGCGATCACTCCTCGGTCGCGAGCGAGGACAGCCGCCGGAGGCGAGACCGGGCCGCGGATCAGGCCCCAGGACGGCGGACCCCGCGCCGCCGCCGCCGGGCGATGGCGGCGGCGAGGCGCAGCGCCGCCTCCATGCTGCGCGGGCTGGCCCGCCAGCGGCCGGCCAGGTCGTAGGCCACCCCGTGGTCCGGGCTGGTGCGCACGAAGGGCAGGCCCAGGGTCACGTTCACGGCGGCGTCGCCGGTGACCACGTCGAGGAGCTTCACCGGGATGAGCCCCTGGTCGTGGTAGAGCGCCACCACCGCGTCGAACTCGCCGGTGGCGGCCCGGAAGAAGACGCTGTCGGGCGGCCAGGGCCCGGAAGCGCCGATGCCGCGCCGGCGGGCGCGGGTCACCGCGGGACGGACCAGGCGACGCTCCTCGCCGCCGAAGGCGCCGCCCTCCCCGGCGTGTGGGTTGAGGCCGGCCACGGCGATGCGCGGGCGCGCGACGCCCAGGTCGCGCCTCAGGGCGAGGTCGGTCGCCCGCACCACACGCAGGATGCGGTCGACGGAGAGGGCGCGCAGCGCCGAGCGCAGCGACATGTGGTTCGTCACCAGCGAAACTCGAAGCCGCCGCCCGCCCAGCATCATCACCGAGCGGGCGCCGCCGCCGCGGTCCTCCAGCCACTCGGTGTGGCCGCTGAAGCCGGGCAGCGCCCGCTGCACCTGGGCCTTGGACACCGGCGCGGTCACCAGTGCCTCGGCTCCGCCCCGGCGCAGGCAGTCGAAGGCCGCCTCCAGATACGCCAGCTGGGCGATGCCGCCGGCCCGCGACGGCTTGCCCGGCCGCGCCGCCGCCGCGGCGAGCCGCGTCACCCGCACCAGGGCCCCGCCGCGGGGCAGGGGGTCGCCCGGGTCCACGACCGGCAGCGCCAGGCGGGCGCGGCGGGCGGCACGGGCGAAGATGCGCCCGTCCCCGAAGACGTAGGGGACGATCGTGCCGCGGAGCCGGGCCAGGGCCCGGGCGGTCACCTCCGGGCCGACGCCGGAGGGGTCCCCCATGCTGATGGCGACGCGGATGGCCACGGTGGGACATTGCCTCGCCCGGACGGGCCCGCTTGTCAATCGCCGGGCCAGGCTCGCGGCCGCCGGATCACCGCCGCCTGGCCTGGCGGCGCGGCGCGCTCTAGGGCGCGAGGTCCGGGAGGCGCACCTCCACCACCGCGTCCTTCCGCAGCTCGGCCAGGTACTGGGCCCGCTGGCTCTCCACCCGCTCGTTCGACAGGCGGTCGCGGATGGCGTCCTTCACCTCCTCGAGGGGGAGCGCGCCCCCGGACTTCCGCTCCTCCACCTTGAGGATGTGGAACCCGGACTTGGTTCGGACTACCGGCGAGACCTGGCCGGCGTCGAGCGCGAAGGCGGCCCGCTCCAGCTCGGGCTGGATGGCGCCTCGCTTGACGAAGCCCAGCTCCCCTCCCTCGGCGGCGCTCGGCCCCTGGGAGACCTGCTTGGCCACCGCGGCGAAGTCCTCGCCCGACGCGAGGCGCTGCAGCACCTGGTCCGCCTGGGCGCGCACTCCCGCCTCCTCGGCCGGGCTGGCGCCCGACGGCACCGGCAGGAAGATGTGGCGCAGGTGGACCCGCTCGTCGCCGGCGAAGTCCTTGGGGTGAGACTGGTAGTAGCTCTTCACGTCCTCGTCGGTGACCTTGATGCGAGCCTTCACCTTGATCTCGAGGATGCGGAAGGCCTCGATGTCGCGCCGCAGCTGGCGGCGGAAGGACTGGCGGTCGAGCCCCTGCTCCTCGAGCGCGCGATCGAGCTGCTGGTCGTCGAGGCGGTTCTTCTTCTTGATGTCCTCGATGGCGGCGTCCACCTGGGCATCGGAGGCCTCCACCCCCAGGTCCTTGGCCTGGGCCTCGAGCAGCCGCTCGGCCACGATCACGTCCAGCGCCGCCTGCAGCGCCTTGGCCTGCGCCTGGTCGCGCGCCGGGCCGGGTGGCATCGACTGCACGCGCCGCCACTCCAGGCCGGCCCGCTCCTGGAGCTCGGAGAGCGTCACCGGGTCGCCGTTCACCACCGCCGCCACCCGGTCCAGGACGCGGTCGTCCGGTGCGGCGAGCAACAGCGCCAGGAGTGTCAGGGTCGGGCCGGTCATGTCAGGGGATCACCGCCGCCAGGGCCGTTTCGTCGACCCGGATCTGCGCCCTGGCGCGCAGCCCGGCCAGGTAGTCCTCCTGGGCCCGGGCCCGCCTCTCCCGGAGGAGCTTCTGGAAGATCTCGGCGCGGGCCTGGGGGAGGGTCCGGCGCGAGGCCGGCTTGCGGTCGACCACCTTGAAGACGTGGAAGCCGTAGGGAGACGGCACCACGTCGGAGACCGCGTTGAGCGGAAGCCGGAAACAGGCGTCGAACACCTCCGGCATGCCGGCGTCCCGCCCGAAGTAGCCGAGGTCGCCGCCGTTCTTGCCCTCCGGCGAGATGGAGGCCCGGCGAGCCACGTCTCCGAACTTCTGCGGAGCGCGTCGGATCTCGTCGCGAACCTTGAGGGCCTCCTCGCGGGTCTTCACCACCACCTGCAGCACCCGAACCCGCTCCGGCTGGTCGAACTCGCCCTCGTGCTCGCCGTAGTAGCGCTGCACCTCCGGCTCCTCCACCCGGACCTGGGGAAACACCTCGTCCTGGAAGAGCTTCTCCAGCGTGAGCTGCTCGCGCAGGCGCTGCTTCAGCTCGGCCGCCGAGAGGCGCTGCTGGGCCAGGAGGTCGTCGAAGTGAGTGCCGGGGTACTCGCTGCGCACCCCCAGGAAGGCCCGCTCCACCTGCTCCTGCTCCACGGTCACGCCGCGGGCGCGGGCCTGCTGGAGCAGCAGGGCCCGGGAGACCATCTCCTCGAGCACGCGTTGGCGCAACAGGTCGAGCGGCGCCTGCCCCTCGCCGCTCTCGGAGCGGGCATGCTGCAGCTCCCTCTGGAACGCGGCGGTTGAGACCGGCTCACCGTTCACCATGGCCACCGAGGGGGGCGGGGGCCGCCCGCGCGACTTGTCCTCCCCGCAGCGGCATCCGGACGCCGCGAGCGCCACGAGCGCGACGAGGGCGGGGGCGCGGCGGAGGGCGGCGCCGGCCACGGGCTACTTGGGCGGCGCCGGTGGCGGAGAGGCGGGGGCCGGCGACGGGACGGGCTGGGCCTGGCCCGGCGACGGAGCCGGGCGGACCTGGGCCGGGGGGGCCGGCGCCGCGGCGCCGGGAGGCGGCGCCGGGACCACGCGGGCGCCGGGCTGCGCGCCCGGGGGCGGCATGCCCGGGGACATCGCACCCGGGGGCATCATCCCGTGGGGCAGGCCGGGCTGGCCGGGCGGGGCGGCCGCCACGGTCACCTTCTCCAGCTCGGCGTCGTCGACGGTCACGCGCGCCTCCTCGCGAAGCTTCTTCACGAACTCGTCGAAGTCCTTGGTGCGGCGCTCGCGGTAGAGCCGGGTCTGGATCTGGGGCTTCACCATCTCGAAGGGGCGCTCGATGCCCTCCTGCGCCGCGGTGAGCTTCACCACGTGGAAGCCCTGTGGGCTCTCCAAAAGGACGTTGGCGCCGCCCTTCAGGGTGAAGGCCTCGTCGGCGAAGGGCTTGCCGTACTGCTTCTCCAGCTCGACCTGGCTCTTGAAGCCGAGGTCGCCGCCGGTGCCCTTTGTGGCCGCGTCCTCGGAGAGCTCGCGCGCCAGGGCCGGGAAGGCCAGGGCGTTCTTCTTCTCCTCGGCCTGCACGCGGGCGAGGAGCTTCTTGGCCTGCGCCGCCTTCTGCGCGCGCGCCGGGCCCTCCGGAGCCGCCACCAGGATCTGCGCCAGCCGCACCTTGCGGGGCTTCACGTAGTCGTCCTTGTGATCGTCGTAGAACTTGCGGGCCTCGGCCTCGGGGATCTCTTTGGCGGCGTCGCCCTCCCCGGAGAAGGTCTTCTGCACCAGCTTCTGTACCATGACCTTGCGCAGGGTGAGCTGGACCTCGGGGTCCTTGTCCAGCCCCTGCTTCTCGGCGGCCTTGGCGAGGAGCTCGAAGCGGATGAGGTTGTCGAGGAACTCCTTCTTCCGCTCCAGGGTGTTGTAGCGGGCGCGGATGAAGGGGGACTGCTCGTCGAGGCGGGCCTTGAACTCGTCGGCGGTGATGACGATGCCGTCGCCCTTGGCGACGGCGGGGCCGGACTTCTTGCTCCCTTGCCCGCAGGCGGCGAGCGAGGCGACCAGGGCGAAGGCGAAGAGCGCGTGCGTGCGGCGCATGTGGGCATGACTCCTTGTGGGTTCGTCCCGCTCGCAAACCGCCCAGGGCCTGGGTTTCTTCCGCGGCGAGGGCTGGCGGGCGGGGGGGAAAAAATCACGGAACGCCCCGCGAATCAAGGCGTCTCAAGCGCCTTGGCCCGCCCCGGCGGCGAGCTCGGCCACGAGCCGCCGCGCCGCCGCCAGGAGCTCCCGCCCGGCCGCCGCCTCGGCGGCCGGCGAGGGGACGACGGCCAGGAGCGCGGGCCGGGGGGCCGCCCCGTCCATCCTGGCCACCAGCTTCATCTCGGGGGTGAGGCGCATTGCCCCGCCGCTCCGCTGCACGTGCCTGGCGAGGCGGACGGGGTCGAGGGCCGCCTCCGGGCCCAGGGACAGCACCACCCGGCCCGGGCCCGCCTCGAGCCCCCTGACGCGAAGGGCGCGCAGCCTTATTCGAAGCTGCATCAGCTCCGAGAGGGCGTCCACCTCCTCGGGCGGCTCGCCGTAGCGGTCGAGGAGCTCCGCCCGCACGTCCTCCAGCTCCTCGTCGCTCGCCGCCTGCGCCAGCCGCTTGTAGAAGTAGAGCCGCTGGTGGACGTCCGGCACGTAGCCGTCGGGGATGAAGGCCGGCAACGGCAGCTGGACGTCGGGGTCCGGCTCCTCGGCCCGCGGTGGGGCGCCGCGCAGCTCCCGCACCGCCTGCTCCAGGAGCTCGGCGTAGAGGTCGAACCCCACCGCCTCGATGTGGCCGGACTGGTCCTTGCCGAGCAGGTTCCCGGCGCCGCGGATCTCCAGGTCGTGGCTGGCGATCTGGAAGCCGGCCCCGAGCTCGGAGAACTTCTGCAGTGCCTCGAGCCGCTTGCGGGCCTCGGGGGTGAGCGGGCGCCGCGCCGGGACCATGAGCCAGGCGTAGGCGCGCTCGCGGCTGCGGCCGACGCGGCCGCGGATCTGGTAGAGCTGCGACAGCCCGAACTGGTCCGCCCGGTTGACGATGATGGTGTTGGCCGAGGGGATGTCGAGGCCGCTCTCCACGATGGAGGTGGCGAGGAGGACGTCCAGCTCCCGCCCCACGAAGCGCGCCATCACCTCCTCCAGCCTGGCCTCGGGCATCTGGCCGTGGGCCACGCCGATGCGGGCCTTGGGGAGGAGCTCGCGGAGGAACTTCTCCATGGCGCCGATGGAGCGCACCCGGTTGTGGACGAAGAAGACCTGGCCGCCGCGCCGGAGCTCTTGCTCCACCGCCTCCTTCACCGACTGGGGGTCGAACTTGACCACGAAGGTGCGGATGGCGCGGCGGTCCTCGGGCGGGGTGGCGATGATGGAGAGGTCGCGCACGCCGGCGAGGCCCATGTGCAGGGTGCGGGGGATGGGGGTGGCGGTGAGGGTGAGCACGTCCACCAGGCGCCGGAGCTTCTTCAGGCGTTCCTTGTGGGCCACCCCGAAGCGCTGCTCCTCGTCGACCACCACCAGCCCCAGGTCCCTGAAGCCGACGTCGGAGGCGAGGAGGCGGTGGGTGCCCACCAGTACGTCCACCTTCCCGGCCGCGGCGTCGGCGAGGATGCGACGCACCTCCTCGGGCGGCTTCATGCGCGAGACGGCCTCGACGCGCACCGGCCAGCCCTTGAAGCGCTCGCGGAAGGTGCGCTCGTGCTGCGCGGCCAGGAGCGTGGTCGGCACCAGCACCGCCACCTGCTTCTGCGACATCACCGCCAGCATGGCGGCCCGCATGGCCACCTCGGTCTTGCCGTAGCCGACGTCGCCGCAGACGACCCGGTCCATTGGACCTGGGGGGGCTTGCTGCCCCCCCAGACCCCCCGCGAGCTCCGGGGCAGGCTCCTCCGCCTGCCCCTGCGCCCGCCCGTCAGGCCCGGCCTTCACCATGTCGGCGATCACGTCGGCGATGGCCCGGGCCTGGTCGGGCGTCTCCTCCCAGGCGAACTCGGCCTCGAAGCCGCGGTAGGTCTCGTCGGGCGGGGCGAAGGCGAAGCCGGGGTGGGCGGCCCGGGCGGCGTAGATGTCGAGGAGCTCCGCCGCTACCTTGAGGAGCTGCTCCTTGACCCGCGCCTTGCGCAGGGCGAAGGAGGTGCCGCCGAGGCGGTCGAGGCGGACGTTCTCCGGGCCGGCGCCGGTGAACTTCTGGACCTGGCGCATCCGCGAGACGGGCAGGTAGAGCCGGTCGGCCCCCTGGTACTGGAGCACCAGGAAGTCGCCCTCCACCCCGCGGACCCGCATCTTGGCGAGGCCGCCGTAGCGGGCGATGCCGTGCTCCACGTGCACCACCAGGTCGCCCTCCTCCAGGTCGCGGAAGGCGGCGGCGAAGGCGTTGTCGCCCCGGGCGGCGCGGGGGCGCTTGCGCACCCGCCGGCCGAAGATCTCCTCGTCGGAGAGGAGCGCCAGGCCCCCCGGCGCGTCCACGAAGCCGCCCGAGACGTCGCCCGGGACGAGGTGGGCGTGGACGCCGGGATCGTAGAGGTCGCGCAGCGAGCGCGGCGGGGCCGGGTGGACCCGGGCCTGGAGGCGGCGGTCTTCCAGGAGGCGGCGCAGCCGGTCCGAGGCCGAGGGCGTGCCGCAGGCCACCACCGCCGCGATGCGGCGGGTGCGCCAGTCCTCGAGCCGGCGCGCCAGCGGGCCCAGGGCTCCCTCTTCCCCGTGCGCCCCCTCGATCTCGGCGCGGAGGGAGCCGGTCTCGCCCAGGTCGAAGGCCACCGGCCGGCCGGTGCCCATCCACAGACGGTGACTGCGTACCCGCGGCAGGCCGCCGAGCCGGGAGGCGGCCTGCGCCGGCGAGAGGAAGTGCGCCTCCGGGGCGAGAGCCAGGTCGGAGCGCCCCAGCGCCGCCTGGTGATCGCGCTCCAGGTCGGCCTGGAGCTCCTCCAGGGCTTGCGTCACCGCCGCCTCGTCGTCGATCCAGGCCAGCGTCCCGGACGGCAGGTAGTCGAAGACGGTGGCCAGGCCGCCCGGGTGGAAGCCCGGCAGGAGCGCCTCCAGACCGAAGAAAGCGCTCCCCGACTCGATGGCGTCCAGGACCTCGCGCACCTTGCTGGTGGGGCGGTCGACCCGTTCGGCCGCCCCGCGCACCGCCTCGACCGCCGACGCCTTCCCCTCCGGCGTGAAGAGCGCCTCCCGCGCCGGGCAGACGACGACCTCGAGGCGACGCTCGGGAGCGAGCGGGGGAGGAGGCGGGCTCTGCCCGCCGACGGGCGAAGGCGAAGCCGGAGCAATCCGACGACCGGGGGGGGCAGCAGGCCCCCCCATCTCGATGCTCGAAGGCGAAGCCGGAGCAATCCGACGACTCGGGGGGGCAGCAGGCCCCCCCATCTCGATGCCCGGAGGCCCAGCCGGATCAGGCTGGCCCGGAGCGAGCGGGGGGTTTGGGGGGGTCGTATCCCCCCATTTCAACGTCCTCTGCGTGTCCGCCTCGAACGGGCGCAGGCTCTCCACCTCGTCGCCGAAGAACTCGAGGCGCACCGGCCGCTCGTCGAGCGGGCTCCACAGGTCCAGGATCCCCCCGCGCACCGCGAAGGTCCCCGGATCCTCCACCAGTGGCACGCGCGCGTACCCGAGCTCGACGAGGCGCCGCAAGAGCCCCTCCCGGTCCAGGCTCACGCCGGCGGCAAGGATCTCCCCCCGGTCGAAGACGCTCCGCGGGACCACCCGCCGCGCCAGGGCCCGCGCCGAGACCACCACCGCGCGCAAGGCGCCGGATTCTAGATAAAGCCGGCACAGCGCCGCCAGCCGCTCCATCTCCAGTCCGCGGTCGGGCGAGAGGTCGTCGTAGGGCAGCACCGGGTCGGCCGGCAGGCGAGCCACCCGCTCGCGGCCGCCCAGGAAGAAGGCCAGGTCGCGGGCCAACCGGTCGGCTTCCTCCTCGTCGGCGGCCACCCCCAGCACCACCCGCAGGCCGAGCTCGGCTCGGTCGAGGAGGCCCCGGGCCACGAGGGCACGAGCCGCCCCGGGGAGCCCGGTGACGTCGGCCTCGCTTCGATCCGAGAGGGCTCGCGCCACGGCCCCCGGCCCGGCCGCTGCGTCGTCGGAACGGGGACCGTCGGCCCCTGTCTGGGTATGGGGAAGGCTCACCGGGCGGGGGATGGTAAGAGGGCGCGGCCGGCGTGTCACGTCTCGGCGTGCGAACGTTTCTCCTAACGCGTCCGCGGGGTTCGCGCCGAGGGAGGTTTACGCAATGCCCCCTTGTTCCTTGCTCGTACCTGTTGGCGTGACTACACTCCCTCTCTGGAGGGGCCATCCGTTGCTCCGTCGTTTCGACATCGCGCTCGCCGCCTTGGCGGGCCTCGGGCTCGCCGCCTGCGGCGGCCAGGTAGAGGCGACGCCTCGAGCCGGGCGGGGAGAGCCGATGCCGCTCCTGGCCACGCTGGCCTCCTCGGGCGGAGGCATCGCCGAGCTCCGTGCCGGCGACTTGGCCGCGGCCAGGGCGGTGTTCGAGTCGGCGCTGGGCGCGGACCCCGAACGCATGGCCCCGCTGAACGACCTGGCGGTGAGCTACTACCTCGAGGGACGCTTCGACACGGCACGCCGCCTCCTCGACGAGGTGGTGGCCCGCGGCGGCGCCCGGGAGCAGCAGGCGGCCCTGGTGAACCTGGGCGAGCTCTACGCGCTCGAGGGCTATGTCTCGGCGGCCCGGGCTCACCTCGAGTCGGCGCGCGACATCGACGCCGCCCGCGCCGAGCCGCTCTACGCCCTGGCCACGCTCTCCGACGCCCGCGGCGAGCGGGCCCAGGCCCTGGCCACCATGCGCGAGGCCCTCCGGCTCGACGAGGTGGGCGCGGCCCGGGCGGCGTTGACCTTCGTCTACCCCGAGGAGCGGCTGCACCTCGAGGCGCTCGCGGCCGAGGCCCTGGGCGACCGCGACCTCTCGGCGGCGCGCTGGCGCGAGCTCAGGACCGGGCGCTTCGCCGCCCTGGCGGTCGCGGCCGCGAGGCACCTGGAAGAGCCGTAGGGGTCGATGGCCGCCGCCGGCGCCGAGCTGGGCAAGCGCGAGCGCGAGATCCTGCGCGCCATCGTCCAGGACTACATCCACACCGGCGACCCGGTGGCGAGCCAGCCTTTGCTCCAACGCCACGACCTGGCGGTTTCGCCGGCCACCGTCCGCGGTGTCATGGCCGACCTGGAGGCGCTGGGGTATCTGGAGAAGCCCCATGCCTCGTCCGGGCGCGTCCCCACCGCGCGCGGCTATCGGCTCTTCGTGGACTCGCTCCTCAAGGTGCGCGCGCCCTCGCCCGGCGACCGCGAGCGCATCGAGAAGATGGCCCTGGAGGCCCCGGGAGTGGAGGCGCTGCTGGAGGGGACCGCCGAGCTCCTGCACGCGCTGTCGCGGCACGCCGGGGTGGTGACCACCCCCAGCCCCACCGCCGACCCCACCCGCCACGTCGAGTTCGTGCGGCTGCGCGAGGACCGGGTGCTGGCGGTCTTCGTCTCCAAGGCGGGCCTGGTGACCAACAAGCTGGTGCAGCTCGACTTCGACATGGGCTCCTCCGAGCTGGAGCGGGCCGCCGGCTACCTGAACGAGAAGCTGGACCGGGTCCCGCTCGACGGCCTGCGACAGGCCATCCTCGACGACATGCGCGCCGACCAGTCGGAGCTGCACGGGCTCTTGGCCAAGGCCTTGAGGCTGGCGGAGCAGGCGCTCCCCGTCCCCTCCGGCGGCGCCGGAGTCCTGGTGGACGGCGAGGAGAGCTTCCTCGACGCCCCCGAGTTCTCGGACGTGCACAAGGCGCGAACCCTGCTCCGGGCCTTCGCCGAGAAGGACCGCATCCTGCGGGTGCTGGACCGGGTCCTCGGGGCTCAGGAGGTCCAGATCTTCATCGGCGCCGAGAGCGAGTTCGCCGCCGTGCCCGACGTCTCGGTGGTCGCCGCTCCGTACGGCCGCGGCGACCAGGTGCTGGGCACGCTGGCGGTGGTAGGCCCGACGCGCATGAACTACGCTCGCGTCATCCCCCTCGTCGACCTCACCGCACGCGAGATCTCTCGGGTGCTCTCGGGCCAGCCGGAGCCGTAGCC
>DASTPH010000053.1:0-2555 GCA_035762305.1 Anaeromyxobacteraceae bacterium | reverse complement strand
AACTCGCTCGAGGGGAGCGTGGGGGCGGTGCTCGATCTCCTGGTGTACCAGCCCGGCCTGCTCATCCGGCGGGAGCTGCTCCTGCCGGTGGAGGAGCACCTCCTGGCCCGCCCCGGCACGCAGCTCGAGGAGGTGCGGCGCATCCTCTCGCACCCGCAGGCGCTGGGACAGTGCGCCGCCTTCCTGCATCGGACGCTCCCGGGCGTGCCGCTGGTGCCCACCCATTCCACCGCCGACGGGGCCCGCCAGGCATCGGAGGAGGCAGGCGCCGCCGCCATCGGCGCCAGGGCCGCCGCGGAGCGGTACGGCCTCGCGCTCCTGGCGGAGTCGATCCAGGACCCCGGCGAGAACTTCACCCGCTTCGTGGTGCTCATGCGGGAGGACGAGGCCCCCACCGGCCGCGACCGCACCAGCATCGCCTTCACGCTGGACCGGGACCGGCCCGGCGGGTTGCACGAGATCCTGGGGGAGTTCGCCCAGCGCCGCATCAACCTCTCCAAGATCGAGAGCCGGCCCACCAAGAAGGCGGTGGGGCACTACGTCTTCTACCTGGACTTCGAGGGGCACCGCCTCGACCCCGACGGCGCCGCCGCGCTCGCCAACTTGAAGGGCAAGGTGCACGTGCTGCACCTGCTGGGGTCGTACCCGAGACACCTCTGACCACGCCGCCCGCCGGCGCCGCCCCGGCGGGGGTCGGTCAGGCGACGAGCGTGGCCCGAGCGGCCGCGGCCGGGCTCGAGGTCGCTGGGCGCGACCGGGGCCGGGGCGCCTCGTGAAGGGGCCGGGGCGACGGCGGGACCGAACGCGACCCGTCGTGGATCCCGGGGAGCCTGAAGAAGCCGACCAGCTGCTGGAGGGACTCCGCCTGGGAGCTCATCTCCTCGGCGGTGGATGCAAGCTCCTCGGCCGCGGAGGCGTTGCGCTGGGTCACCTGGTCCACCGCGGCCATGGCCTTGTTGATCTGGGCCACTCCCGCCGCCTGCTCCTGGCTGGCGGCGGCCACCTGCTGGACCAAGTCGGCCGTCTTCCTGATGGCGGGCACCAGGTCCGCCAGGAGACTGCCGGACCGGTCGGCCACGCTCACCGAGGCGGTGGCCTGGGCGGAGATCTCCTTGGCCGCCTTCTGGCTGCGTTCGGCGAGTCGGCGCACCTCCTGGGCCACCACCGCAAAGCCCCTGCCATGGTCCCCGGCCCTGGCGGCCTCGATGGCCGCGTTCAGGGCCAGCAGGTTGGTCTGGTAGGCGATCTCCTCGATGATGGAGATCTTCTCGGCGATGCTCTTCATGGCAGTCACGGTCTCCTGGACCGCGCGACCGCCGTCCTCCGCGGTTCGGGATCCCGCCAGCGCCATCTGCTCGGTCTGCCGGCTGCCGTCGGCGTTCTGGGTGATGGAGGAGCTCATCTCCTCCAGGGAGCTGGTCGTCTCCTCCACCGAGGCGGCCTGCTCTCCGGTCCCCTGCGAGAGTGTCTGGGAGGCGTTCGCAACCTGGCTGGCCGCCGTGCCGATCGCCTCGGCGCTGGCGCGAACCTCCCCGATCACGTCGCCCAGCCTGGCCGCCATCCCCTTGATCGCCGCCAGGGCCTGTCCAGTCTCGTCCAGGCCATGGACCTCGATCTCCACGGTCATGTCCCCGGCGCCGATGGCCTCGGCCACCCGGGCGATGCGGGCGATGGGGAGGAACAGGCGCCTCGTCAGCACGGCCAGCAGCGCACACAGGCCGACGGTGAGCAGCGCCAGCCCCAGCGCCACGACGCGTTGGCCGGCATCGATGGTCTCGCGAATCTGGCCGATGTCGTGGAGGACCACCAGCGAGCCGACCCGGCGCCCCTGAGCATCCGTCAGCGGGGCGACGCCGTGGGCGAAGGTGGTGCTGCCGTGGGACACCTCGCCGAGCAGCCTGGCCTCGGCCGGCGCGGCGTCGAGGCCCTCGCCGGCGCGGAGGATCGACTCCTCGGGAGTGGTGACGTCCACCACCACCACGGTCCGGTGGTCCTCCCAGTTGTTGCGCTTCCCCTGGGCCTGCCGGCTCGCCGCCCAGGCCTTCTCGTCCAGGTACTTCTTCTCGACCAGCATGGCGAAGTCGTCGCCGCTCTCGGCCTTGAGGCGTCCCAGGAAGTGGCCGATCTCCTCGCCCAGCTCCATGTAGCCTGCGAGCTTGCCGTCGATGTGATACGGCGTCACCACCCGCAGCGCGAAGGCGGTCTTCCCCAGCTCCTTGCCGCTTCCCACGTTTCTCGTTCCGATTGCCTTCCTGAGGGTAGCGCGCTCGACCACGTCGCCGTGGACAGCGGGGGCGTGCACCCTCAGGAACACGGTCCGCTGCTCTGGCTCGATGAAGTACCAGTGGGTGATGTCGAGCTTCTGGCGCAACCCGGCGAAGATGGGGGACGCGATGGCCAGGAGCCTGTCTCGGTCCCGATCCTGGAAGGCCTTCGCCAGCCCGGGATGCGCCACCAGGCCCTCGAGGGCCGCCGAGAGCTTCTCGACGTCGGCCTGCTCCAGGTGCTCCAGGGCCCTGGCGGCTGTGCCGACGGCGAGCTCGCCGGCGATGCGA
>DASTPH010000052.1:0-17392 GCA_035762305.1 Anaeromyxobacteraceae bacterium | reverse complement strand
GGCGTAACGACTTCCGCGCTGTCTCGACCAGGGACTCAGCGAAATTGAAATAGCTGTGCCGATGCAGTTTACCCGCGGCAAGACGGAAAGACCCCATGAACCTTTACTACAACTTGCCACTGACACTAGGAATTGCTTGTGTAGGATAGGTGGGAGCCTATGAACCCCGGGCGCTAGCTTGGGGGGAGGCAACGGTGAAATACCACCCTGGCGATTTCTGGTGTCTAACCTGGACCCCTCATCGGGGTTGGGGACAATGGCTGGTGGGTAGTTTGACTGGGGCGGTCGCCTCCCAAAAGGTAACGGAGGCGCGCTAAGGTTCCCTCAGCCTGATTGGAAACCAGGCGTCGAGTGCAATGGCATAAGGGAGCTTGACTGCGAGACCGACGGGTCGAGCAGGTGGGAAACCAGGTCATAGTGATCCGGTGGTTCTGAATGGAAGGGCCATCGCTCAACGGATAAAAGGTACTCTGGGGATAACAGGCTTATCGCGTCCAAGAGTTCACATCGACGACGCGGTTTGGCACCTCGATGTCGGCTCATCGCATCCTGGGGCTGGAGCAGGTCCCAAGGGTTTGGCTGTTCGCCAATTAAAGCGGTACGCGAGCTGGGTTCAAAACGTCGTGAGACAGTTTGGTCCCTATCTGCCGTGGGCGTAGGAGAAGTGAGAGGATCTGTCCTTAGTACGAGAGGACCGGGATGGACGCACCGCTGGTGTACCAGTTGTCTCGCCAGAGGCATCGCTGGGTAGCTATGTGCGGAAAGGATAACCGCTGAAAGCATCTAAGCGGGAAGCCAACCTCGAGACGACTTCTCCCGGGGCGCAAGCCCCCTGAAGCCCCCTCGAAGACGACGAGGTTGATAGGCCGGAGGTGTACGCGCTGTGAGGCGCTGAGCTGACCGGTACTAATCGGGCGTGAGGCTTGGTCTCCCTCTTCTCAGGCCGAAGACGGCCCGGGTCGAGGTCGAGGTCGAGGTCCCCTGGGGGACCCGGCTCGGAGGCCCCGCTGCGTCGATGCAGGGCTCCCCTTCGTATCGGTGGTCGGACGGCGAGGCCGTCCGCTCTTTCAAGAGGTTTGCGGTGGCTATATCGGTGGGGTCACACCCGTTCCCATCCCGAACACGGAAGTTAAGCCCACCAGAGCCGATGGTACTGCACGGGAAGCCGTGTGGGAGAGTAGGTCGCCGCCGCATCTTTCCACGAGGCCCGCCGGGCGACCGGCGGGCCTCTCCATTGCGGGGTCCGCCGCGCCGCGCTCGCGGGGGACGAGACGGTCCCCCGCGCGCGGGAGCGCGCCAGGCCGGGACCTGCGATAGACTGCGCGGCTTCACCGGGGAGGAATGGCGATGGGTCGGGTGATGCTGGGGGTGATCGGCGGGACGGGCCTGGGGGAGGCGCTCGGGGGGCTGGGCGGCGGCACGGTGCACGACGTGGACACGCCCTTCGGGCGTCCCTCGGCGCCCATCACCGTCACCGAGATCGCCGGGCTGGAGGTGGCGCTCCTATCCCGCCACGGCGAGGGCCACCTCTTCAACCCCTCGCAGGTCCCCTACCGCGCCAACGTCTTCGCCCTGAAATCCCTGGGCGTGACCCACATCCTGGCCAGCGGGGCGGTGGGGAGCCTGCGCGAGGACATTCCCCCGCGCTCGCTGGTCATCCCGGACCAGGTCATCGACGAGACCTACCGCCGGCGCGGCACCTTCTTCGAGGACCTGGCGGTGCACGTGGAGCTGGGCTCGCCCTTCTGCCCGGGGCTGCGGAACCTGCTCGTCAAGTCGTCCACCGGGTTGCCCACCCGGGTGCACCAGGGCGGCACCTACGTGTGCATGGAGGGGCCGCAGTTCTCCACCCGGGCCGAGAGCGAGCTGCACCGGTCGTGGGGCGCCACCCTCATCGGCATGACCGCCATGCCCGAGGCCAAGCTCGCCCGCGAGGCCGAGATCTGCTACGCGCTGGTGGCCCTGCCCACGGACTACGACTGCTGGCGCCCGCATCCGCAGAACGTGGACCAGGCCAAGCTCCTGGAGGAGATCCTCTCCAACGTCAAGGTGGCCACCCAGAACGCCATCGAGCTGGTGCGGCGCGCCGTACCGGGCGTGGCGGCGCTGGCCGAGAAGGCCTGCCCCTGCCAGTCGGCGCTGCAGCTCGCCATCTGGTCCGACAAGGCCAAGATCTCCGAGGAGACGCGGAAGAAGCTGCGGCCGCTCCTCGCCAGGTACCTGTAGGGCGGAGGTCGTTCCCCCTCAAGCGGCCCTTCCCCGGCTCTCGCGGCCCCGGGGGTCGCGCCGGCGATCCTCCCGGCGTGTACGACCCAAGCGGACCCGGTTTCGTCGTCGTCGGCGGCATATCGGTACCCTGCTTCCACACAGGGAGCTCTGCCGCGTGGACCTCGCGTGCCTCTACAGGAGCCTCGCGCCCGCCCTGGCCGCGGCCGGCTCCCTCGGCGTCGCGGTGGGCGCGGAGCCTGCCCCAGGGCCGGGCACGGACGCGGCCGCAAGAGAGGTCTGGTACGCGACGCCCAGCCCCGGCGTCCACGTGGCCGCCATCTCCGGCAAGCCGCGCGAGAGCGGGCCGTACGTCCTTCGCATCAGGCTGGGCCCGGGTGCCAGGGTGGCGCCCCACGTCCACCCCGACGCGCGCACCGTGGCGGTGATCTCGGGCGAGGTCCTGATCGGGTTCGGCGAATCGTTCGACCCTGCAGGGGCGAAGGCCCGTCTGCCGGGCGACGTCCTGCAGATCCCGGCCGGCACGGCCCACTTCATCTGGTCCAGGGCGGGCTCCGTGGTGCAGGAGGAGGGGATCGGCCCCACCGCGTCGAAGCCCGTCGGGAACGATCCCCCGGTGGGAGGCGTCACCCCTCCGGCGGTCTGGGAGGCGGCGCGCGCGGCATACGGGGCCGGCGAGTTCCGGGTCTTCATCCGCCTGGTCTCGCCCGAGGCGCACGACGAGTGCCTGTGCGAGGTCGCGTTCCTTCTCGCCTTCGCCGCGGGGGACGGGGGGGGCCCCATCGGGCCGGCGGAGGTGAAGGAGATCGACGGGATCGCGCGGCGTTTCGGGCTCTCCGGGCTGGAGGCCGGCAGGGATCCAGGCAAGCCCGGGCTCGGGGGAAAGGCCTCCATCCACCGGATCGCCGACAAGGTCGGTCTCTACGCCGAGATGATGGGGTACCTGCGCGCCCACCGGATGGGGCCCGTGGTCCCCGCCTACCTGCGCGCCGAGCTGGTCGACCTGAAGATCGACGGCCAGAGCGCCGTCGCCAGGCTGGGCGAGCTCGGGAACATGGGCTTCGACCTCCTCGGGGAGGGCTGGTTCATCCACCCGGCGCCGCGTTGCCTCGACGACCTGAGCAAGGGCTGACCCCGGTCGGCGGCGTCCCGTCCCTCCGGGGCGATGATCAGGGCGCCGCCAGCGCTAGCCGGACCAGCTGCCGCACGTTCTCCGGGCAGTCGAGGCCGGTGGCGTCCCGCACCCAACGGGCCTCGCTCCACTCGTCGCAGGCCGCCAGCTCCCGCGAGGGGACGTCGGCCACGAAGGCGAAGTTCATGTGCAGGCCCTTCGAGCCGGCCTGGTGCTCCTCGTAGCCGATGAGACCGGGGGGCGTGCCCGACACGCCCAGGCCGGCCGGGAACGCTCCCTCGAGGCCGGTCTCCTCGCGCAGCTCCCGCATCGCCGCCTGGAGCGGGGTCTCGCCGGGCTCGATCTCGCCGCCGACCGGCAGCCAGGTGCCGAGCCGCCTATGGCGCACCAGCAGGATCTCGCCGCCGTGGCGGCAGAAGACGGCGACGGAGAAGGCGCGGCGGGCGGTCATCGGCCAGCAGTGTGCCACGGCGGGCCGGCCGCGCGCCGCCGCGAGCGGCGTGCGGCCCGCCGGGCCCCATGCCGCGCCTCGCGGACACCCGCGACGGCGCCCGAGCCGGCCTCCCTCACCGCAGGCAGGCGGCCACGTCGCGGCTGCCGAGCTCCCACGTCTCCCAGGCGATGCAGGCCAGTTTGCGCTGCGCGGTCACCGACGGGTGGAAGCAGTCCACGTTGGACACGTCTGCAGGCCCGAAGGCGTAGGTGCCGGCGGAGGTGTCGGCGGTGGTGCCCACCCAGTCGGTGGTGAAGTGCACTCCCCCAGTTCCGCCGTGGGCCGCGTCGGCGGCGGCCACCTCCGCCGCCAGGCCCTGGTTGTAAGCGTCGATGCGGGCGCCGATCCGATCCAGCACTGCCTGGTCGGTCTCCCTGGTGATGATGGTGCAGATGGAGATGGTCGACCAGATGGCCAGGCACTGGGCGACGCCGACCGGGTCCTTGGCGAGCCCGGCGCCGCGGAGCCGGTCCACCCGCGGCACGGAGAGCACGTGGACCCAGGCGCCCTCGGGCAGGCCACAGGCCGGGGCGCCCAGCGTGTCGAGAGCTTCCTTGAGGGCGGTCCGGAAGGTGTCCACCGGATGGAGCTCAGCCACCGTCGGCCGGTTGCACACGTCGTTGGCGCCGAGGAGCAGGACGACGCGGTCGGGCTTCACCGCCTGCTGGCAGATGCGGCCAGCCTGGACGGCGGCGCTGTTCGCGCCGCCGACCATCTGGGCCCCCGACACCGAGACGAACTCCTTCCCCCCGGCGAGGAATCCGAGCGCCTGGTAGCGACTGAAGATGGAGCTCACGTTCGGGCTCGTGCCCTGGGCGAAGCTGTGCTGCAGTTGTTCGCCCAGCGCCGAGGCGTTGGCCCCCTGCATCATGCTGTCGCCGATCCCGCTGAGCTTGAAGGGCGCCGGGCTGCCGGGCGGGCCGTTTGGCGGCGGCATCATGTCGCACGCCACGGCCAGCAGCGCCAGGGCGACCGCCGCGTGGCCGGGTCGCAGCCCGCGCAAACCGGCCCCTCGGGACGAGAGGGCCATGGCGTCTTCCTGCACCGCCAGGGCGCCTTCCGGCAAGCCCCCGGTGGCGCGTGAGAAATAGCATGCTAATTCATGGCGTTAGACGTGAGAGACCCCGGGCGGGGACCCCGAAACGTGGGATTGGCTACATCGTCACACCTCCTTAGCCTCAAGTCTCTGAGAGCCAGCGCCGCCGGTGGAGCGCAGCCGAGCTCGCTCGCAGGGAGAAGGGACTCGAGAAACGCGAGGGGCGCATTCGAGCAGATCGGGGGGAGCCATGCTGAGTCGCGAGGGATCTCGGGTGCTGGCGAGGTGGCGCGAGACGCCAGCCACCGCCGACGGGGGGCTGCGCATCGTGGCGCTGGGCGGAGGGACCGGCTTGCCGGCGGTGCTCTCCGGCCTCGCCTCGGCGCGCGCGGCCGCCCGACGGCAGGTGCAGGTCTCGGCGGTGGTCACCACCGCCGACGACGGCGGCAGCTCCGGAGAGCTCCGCCGCCTGTACGGGGTCCCGAGCCCCGGCGACGTCCGCAATTGCCTGGTGGCCCTGGCGCCCGGAGCCCAACCCCTGACCGAGGTCTTCCAGCACCGCTTCCACGGCGATGGCGGTCTCACCGGCCATACGGTGGGAAACCTGGTCCTCACCGCCTTGGCGCAGCAGCTCGGCGACTTCTCGGCCGCGGTGGCGGCGGCCGGGCACATGCTCCATGCCCGGGGCCGGGTCGTCCCGGCCCACGCGGAGACGCCGGAGCTCGAGGCGCACCTCGCGGACGGGCGGGTGATCCGAGGCGAGAGCGCCATCGGCGCAGCCAGGGGCCAGGTGAAGCGGCTCTGCCTGGCCCGGCCCGCCCCGGCCTCCCAGGGCGCGCTCGAGGCCGTGGCGGCCGCGCACGTGGTGGTGCTCGGCCCGGGAAGCCTGTACTCGAGCGTCATCGCCTGCCTCCTCGGCGACGGGATGGCCGAGGCCCTGCGCCGCTCGAGCGCGCTCAAGGTCATGGTGGTGAACCTCTTCACCCAGCCCGGCGAGACCGACGGCTACGATGCGGCAGAGCACGTTCGCGCGGTGGTGCAGCACGCCGGCCCGGTCGTCGACCTGGCCCTCGGGAACGACGCGCCGCTGCCGCCGCCCATGCTCGAGCGCTATGCGGCCGAGGGGGCGCGGCCGGTGGCCTTCGACCGCGAGGCCCTCAACGACCTGGGCGTGGGCGCACTCACGGCAAACCTGCTCGCCCCGGGAGATCTGGCCAGGCACGATCCGGGCAAGCTCGGGGAAGTCCTGCTGGAGCTCTCGCGGACGCGCTGAACATCGCCTGTCCGTCCATGCCGGTTCTCACGCGGGCGCGTGCCCGGGAGGGCTCTCTAGGGCGGGGGCGCGACGGGCGCCAGCCGGCCGTGTTGGGCGGCGAGCCCGCCCCCGGCGGAGGGTGCGGGGAGGCGGCGGCGGGGCCATAACCGGAGGGCCGGGCGAGGCTCGGGGAGGCGAGAGAGCGTGCCAGTGGCGGTGGTGACCGGCGGCAACCGGGGCCTGGGGCTCGAGACCTGCCGCCAGCTGGGGCGGCGCGGATACCGGGCGGTGCTGGCCAGCCGCGGCGAGGCCGAGGGGCGGCGGGCCGCCGGCGAGCTCGCTCGCGTGGGCGCGAAGGCGGACCCCTGGCCGCTCGACGTGGCCGATCCGGCGAGCATCGCCGCCTTCGCCTCGCGCGCCGCGGAGGAACGCCTGTCGGTGGACGCGCTCGTCAACAACGCCGGCGTCTACCACGAGCGCCTCGACGCCCGGGCGGCGCGCGAGAGCGTGGCGGTGAACTTCCTCGGCCCGCTGCGCCTTACCGAGGCGCTCTCGCCGCGGCTCGCCACGGGGGCGCGGGTGGTGATGGTGTCGAGCGCGATGGGCGAGCTCTCGAGTCTGCCGGAGGGCCTGCGGAAACGCCTCGAGGCGACGCGGGGCCGCGGGGCGCTGGTTCGACTCCTCACCGGGTTCGCCGGCGAGGTGGAGCGCGGCGAGCACCCCGAGGCGTACGCGCTCGCCTACCGCGTCTCCAAGGCCGGGCTGAACGCCCTCACGCGTCTCCTGGCGGCCGAGCTGCGGCCTCGCGGCGTCCTCGTGAATGCGGTCTGCCCGGGCTGGGTCCGCACCCGGATGGGCGGAGCGGGGGCCACCCGGGAGCTGGGGGAAGGGGCAGCCGGGATCGTCTGGGCGGCGACGCTCCCCCCGGACGGCCCCGGCGGCGGCTTCTTCCGCGACGGCCAGCCCATCCCCTGGTGACGCCACGGGGCGGCGGCGCTGGCGCTGTACCGCTGCGCCCGCGCCGAGCTCAGGGTGGTGCAGGCCCAGGACCTCGGCGTGCCCTCCCTCGGCCACTTCGCGCCGCTTCGCGGGCGCTTCCGCGAGTCCCTGTGGCCCGAGCTTCGAGGCTGGCTGCTGGAAGCATCGATCTCGCACCCCTCCTAGGGACGATCGCCCCCGTTCACTCCCCGGAAGGGTCGGCCCTGGCCGCGCCCTATCCCACGAATGTGGGATGGCGGCCATGCCGTTGCCCCACGAGCCTGGGATAGAAGCGCTCCGCACGGCTGGCTACAGGTAGGTGAATGGAGGAACGGCGCACACCAGAGCAGGTGCCCGGGTCCCAGCCAGCGACAGCCGAGGGGCCGTCGATCGCCGAGAGCGCGACGTGGACGCCGGAGCCAAGGGGCGCTCTGGTGCCGGGCGATCGCCTGGCCGGCGTGTACCTCCTCGTCGCGGCGGGGGGGCGCGAGGCCCTGGTCCCGGGCGCCCAGCTGGTGGAGGTCGCCGACGACGTCCAGGTGGAGGCCCTGCCCGTCCTGCCCGCCCATGTGGCGGGCTCGTTCCGGCGCCGCGGCCGTCGCCTCCTGGCTCTCGACCTGGCCTCGCTCCTGGGCGCCGAGGCCGAGCCTGCGGGCGGAGCGCCGGTGCTGATCTTCACCGGCGGTTTCGCCCTGCGCGTGGAGCGCGTCGAGCTGGCCCGCGGCCCGCTGAAAGCGGCGAGCGCGCCCCAGCCCACCGGAGCGGGGTGGTCCCCCCGGCTCGCCGGGTCGCTGAGGGACAGGGTGCTCCCCCTCCTCGACGCGGAGGGCCTGGCGAGCCTGGCCGGAATCAGGGAAGCGGGCGAGGTCCAGAGGGGCTCGCCGGCCGGTGCCGAGGGGGACGTCGAGCTGGTGAGCCTGGAGTCCTCCCTGGTGGCGCGCGGGATGTCGCTCTGTCCGCGCCTGCGCAAGAAGCTGCGGGCCTACTTCTCCGCCAGGGCGGTGGAGCCGGGCGCGTCGGCTCCGGGGGAGCTGCCGCTCCTGCCCACCATCCTCGCCGGCGAGCACCTGGCGGTGTGCGCGCTCATCGACTCGGCCGTCGACGGCGACACCTGGTTCTTCCGCGACGCGACCCAGCTGGCGGCGCTTCGGAAGTTCCTCTTCGAGGCCGAGCCGGGGCGCGACCTGCGCATCTGGTCGGCGGGGTGCGGCAGCGGGGAGGAGGCCTACAGCCTGGCCATGTCGCTGGCCGCGGCGCGCTGCGGAGGGACGGTGCTGGGCACCGACGTCGACGAGCGCGCGCTGGCCCACGCCCGCACCGCCACCTACGGGCGCCGGTCCTTCCGCCAGCCGGAGCCGGAGCTCGAGCGCTACCTCTTCCCCGGGCCGCCGCCGGCGATGGTGGTTCCAGAGATCCGCCAGCGCGTCGAGTTCCGGCGTCACGACGTCCTCGACGATCCGCCGGAGAGCGGCTTCGACGCGGTCCTGTGCCGCAACGTCCTGGGCCTGCTCTCGTCCGGACAGGGGTACCGCGCGCTCCTCAACGTGGTGAGCGCGGTGCGGCCCGGCGGCTATCTGCTCCTGGGCGCCTCCGAGACCTCCCTGGCCGACGCGCTGCCGCTGGAGCGGGTGTCGGCCGGCGGCGCGGTCCTGCTGCGCCGCCCGTGGTCGCCCCGGCGGCTTCGCCCGGAAGACGCGGGGGCGGTGCAGAAGGGCTGAGGCGCCCGGCGGGCGCGCCGCGCCGGGGAGGGGCCGGCCGGCGCAGCGCCCGGCGCGCCCGTTCGGCGGGGGCTTGCATCGTGCACCCGTCGAGGTGGTCGTTGACGAGGCCCATGGCCTGCATGAAGGCGTAGACCGTGGTGGGGCCGACGAAGGTCCAGCCGCGTTCCTTGAGGTCCCTGGAGAGGGCCCTCGACTCCGAGGTGGCCGCCATCCGGCGCAGCCTGGCCCAGGTGATCCTGTCCGGCCGCGAGGCGGGGAGGGGCTCGAAGCCCCAGAAGTAGGCGGCGAGCGAGCCGAACTCCTCCGCGAGCTCCAGGGCGCGCCGGGCGTTGCCGATGGCGGACTCGATCTTGCCCCGGTGGCGTACGATGCCGGCGTCGCCGAGCAGGCGCCTGACATGGTGACGGCCGAAGCGGGCCACCCGCCGGAAGTCGAAGCCGGCGAAGGCGCGGCGAAAGGCCTCGCGCTTGCGGAGGATGGTGAGCCAGGAGAGGCCGGACTGGAAGCCCTCCAGGCAGAGCTTCTCGAAGAGGCGCCGGTCGTCGGTGACCGGGAAGCCCCACTCCCGGTCGTGGTAGCGGAGGTAGTCCGGGGCCGAGAGACCCCAGAAGCACCGCGGCTTCCCGTCCGGGCCCGGCCGCAGCCCGGCAACTGCCCTCGCCATCGCGCCTCCCGGTCGGTGAAGGCGCCGCCCGCCGGCGCCACCGTCCCGACGGCGCTCATCCTGAGCCGCGAGCCGTGCAGGCGCGCGGCCCTGTTGGGGCGGTCCGGCCGGGCCGCTGGTCCGCCGCCCCCGCCATGGTAGGGATCGAGGGGAACGGCGGGGAGCCAGCGGCGTCGCCCACTCGGGGGGGCAGGCCATACTCGAAGAGATCCTGGTCATCCTCCTCCTGGCGGTGGCGAACGGCTTCTTCGCCGGGGCCGAGATCGCCCTGGTGGCGCTTCGCAAGACGCGCCTCCAGGAGCTGGCCGACGAGCGCCGGCCCGGCGCCCGCATCGCGCTCTTGCTCAGGGAGAAACCCGAGCGGCTCTTCGCCACCGTCCAGGTGGGCATCACAGTGGTGGGCGCGACCGCGGCGGCCTTCGCCGGCGCCGCCATCGCTGCCCGGCTCACTCCCTGGCTGGAGCAGGTGCCCTGGGTCGGCCGCCACGGCCACGACCTGGCGCTGGCCCTGGTGGTGGCGCTCGTCTCCTACCTCTCCATCGTGGTCGGCGAGCTCGTCCCCAAGTCGCTGGCCCTGCGAGGGGCGGAGCGGTACGCACTCCTGGTGGCGCCGCCGCTGTGGGTGATCGCCTGGCTGGTGCGGCCGCTGGTGTGGCTCCTCACCGCCAGCTCCAACCTCCTGCTCAGGCCCGTCGGGGACCGGACCACCTTCACCGAGGCGCGGATCTCCTCCGAGGAGCTGCAGCAGATGGTGGAGGAGGCGACCGAGGCCGGGACCCTCCATCCCCAGGCCGGCGAGATCGCCTCGCGCGCCCTGGACTTCGCCGACCTCAGCGCGGCGGAGGTGATGGTGCCGCGCCAGGACGTGGTGGCCATCCGCGCCGGCGCCGCCGAGGCGGATGTGCGCCGCCTGTTCCTGGAGCACGCCCATCGCCGCTACCCCGTCTACCAGCGGACCATCGACGAGGCGGTGGGCTACGTGACGGCCCGCGACGTGCTGGCGCGCCTCTGGAAGGGGGAGCCCTTCGACCTGCCCGCGCTGGTGCGCCCGGCCCACTTCGTGCCCGAGACCAAGCCGGCCGCCGACCTGCTCCAGGAGATGCGGGCCCGGAGGCTGACCCTGGCCCTGGTGGTGGACGAGAGCGGCGGGCTCGCCGGCCTGGTGACGCTGGAGGACCTGCTGGAGGAGCTGGTGGGGGAGATCTTCAGCGAGCATCCCCGCCACCTGCCGCATTCCATCCAGCGCCAGCCGGACGGGAGCGTGCTGGTCCGGGGCGGCACGCCCATTCGCGAGGTGAACCGGGCGCTGGGGCTGGAGCTGCCCGAGGGAGGCGACTTCACCACCGTGGCCGGGCTGGTGCTCTCCCGCTCCGGCCGCATCCCCGCCGCCGGGGAGCGGGTCGACGTGGAGGGCGGGGTGACGCTGGAGGTGGCCGAGGCCTCTCCCCGCAGCGTGCGGGCGGTGCGGATCCACCCGCCCTCGACCGGTGAGGGGTTCGAGCAGGGCGAGGCCATCTGATGCATCAGGGCCGTTCGTGCTAGCCTCGCGTCCCGGAACGGGTTCCCGCGACGACGCATCCGGAGGTCCGATGACCGACGAGAGGGGCGGCGAGACGGCGAGGCACGGGCGGGTGCGCGCGCCACAGGACCTGGCCGCCGGGCTCTGCCTGATCGCCCTGGCCGGGCTGGCGCTCTGGGCCGGGGCCGGGCTGGACGCCGGGAAGCTCAGGGCCATGGGGCCGGGCATGATGCCCCGGGCGGTGGCGGTGCTGGTGGGGCTGGTGGGCCTCGCGCTGGTGGCCTTCGCCTTTCTCCACGCCGGCGAGCGGCTGCAGCGCTGGGCCTGGCGCGCCCCGCTGTTCCTCACCCTGGGCGTGCTGGGCTTCGCCCTCACCATCCGACCGGTGGGCCTGGCGCTGGCCGGGCCGCTGGTGGCGGTGGTCGGCGGCGCCGCCTCGCCGGAGAGCCGGCCCAGGGAGCTGGCTTTCTTCGCGGTGACCATCACCGCCTTCTGCATCCTGCTCTTCCGCGTGCTGCTCAGGCTCCCCATCCCGGTGCTGAACCTCCCCGGGCTGGTCGTCCTGTGAAGGTCGGCCCATGACCGACCTCCTCTCCAACCTGGCGCTGGGATTCGCCACCGCCCTCTCGCTCCAGAACCTGGGGCTGGCCTTCCTGGGCTGCCTGGTGGGCACGCTCATCGGCGTCCTCCCCGGCGTCGGGCCCATCGCGACCATCACCATGCTGCTGCCGGTGACCTTCGGGCTCGACCCGGTGGGCGCCCTCATCATGCTGGCGGGGATCTACTACGGGGCGCAGTACGGGGGCTCCACCACCGCCATCCTGGTCAACATCCCGGGGGAGGCCACCTCGGTGGTGACCACCATGGACGGGCACCAGATGGCGCGCCAGGGGCGGGCCGGCGTCGCCCTGGGGGTGGCCGCGCTGGGGTCGTTCTTCGCCGGATGCGTGGCCACCTTGACCATCGCCGCCCTGGCCACCCCCCTCACCCGCCTGGCCCAGGTGTTCGGTCCGGCCGAGTACTTCGCGCTCATGGCGATGGGCCTCTGCTTCGCGGTGGTGCTGGCGCGGGGCTCGGTGCCGAAGGCGATCGGCATGGTGCTGCTGGGGGTGCTGCTCTCCACCGTCGGCACCGACCTCGAGACCGGCGCCGAGCGCATGACCCTGGGCAGCCTGGCGCTGGCGGACGGGGTGGACTTCGCGGTGCTGGCCATGGGGCTCTTCGGCTTCGCAGAGGTCATGCGCAACCTCGACCACGTCGAGACCCGCGGCGTGGTAGAGCAGCCCATCGGGCGGGTCTTCCCGTCCTGGCAGGACCTCCGGCAGTCGGCGGCCCCCGTCTTGCGCGGCACCCTGGTGGGAGGCGTCCTCGGCATCCTCCCGGGCAACGGAGCCGTGCTCGGGCCCTTCGCGTCCTACGCGATGGAGAAGAAGCTGGCGAAGGACCCGAGCCGTTTCGGCCGGGGGGCCATCGAGGGCGTGGCCGGCCCCGAGTCGGCCAACAACGCCGGGGCCCAGACCTCCTTCATCCCGCTGCTGACGCTGGGCATCCCCCCCAACGCGGTCATGGCGCTCATGGTGGGGGCCATGACCATCCACGGCATCGTCCCCGGGCCACTGGTGATGAGCCGGAGCCCGACACTCTTCTGGGGGATGATCGCCAGCATGTGGGTAGGGAACCTCATGCTGTTGGTCATCAACCTACCGCTCATCGGCATGTGGGTTCGGTTTCTCAAGGTGCCCTACCGGCTCATGTTCCCGGCCATCCTGGTCTTCTGCTGCATCGGCATCTACTCGGTGGGAAACTCGCCCGCCGACGTGGTGCTGGCGGCCGTCTTCGGCCTGGCCGGCTACGCCCTGTCCAAGGTGGGCTTCGAGCCGGCTCCGCTCCTGCTGGGCTACGTGCTGGGGCGCCTCATGGAGGAGAACCTGCGCCGGGCGCTGGTCATCGGGCGGGGCGACCTCGGCACCTTCGTCCAGCGCCCCGTGAGCGCCGTCATGCTCGCGGTCGGCCTGCTGGCGCTCCTCGCCGCGGTGCTCCCGGCGGTGCGCCGCCGCCGGGAGGTGGTGTTCACGGAGTGAACGTCGACGCCGAACCGGGAAAGCCCAACCACCCATCGGAGGAACCCATGAAGCGCCTCGCCATCCTCGCCGCCGGTCTGCTCGCCGCCGGCCCCGCCCTGGCCGCCTGGCCGGAGCGCCCCATCACCATGACCGTGCCCTTCGCCGCCGGCGGACCCACCGACGTGGTGGCGCGCATCGTGGGCGAGCACATGTCGCAGACGCTCGGCCAGCAGATCGTGGTCGAGAACGTCACCGGGGCCGGCGGCACCACCGGCATCACCCGGGCCTCCCAGGCCACGCCCGACGGGTACAGCATCATGATGGGCCACATGGGGACCCACGGCGCCGCGCCGGCCGTCTACCCGAACCTCAAGTACGACCCGACCAAGGACTTCGCGCCGGTGGGCCTGGCGGCCGGCACGCCCATCCTCATCGTGGCCAAGAAGGCCTTCCCGGCCAACGACCTGAAGGAGTTCGTGGCCTACCTCAAGGCCAACGCCCAGAAGCTCAACGAGGCCCACGCCGGCGTGGGCTCGGTGAGCTTCACCACCTGCTCGCTGCTCTACTCCATCGTGGGGGTGGAGGCGGCGCGGGTGGCCTACCGCGGCACCGGGCCGGCCCTGAACGACCTGGTCTCGGGTCAGGTGGACTTCATGTGCGACCAGATCGTGAACCTGGTGCCGCAGATCCAGGCCGGCACCATCAAGGCCTTCGCCGTCGCCACCCCGGAGCGCTCGCCGGCCATCCCCCAGGTGCCGACCACCAAGGAGGCGGGCCTGCCTGCCTACCAGGTCTCGGCCTGGAACGCGGTCTTCGCCCCCAAGGGGACGCCGCCGGCGGTGGTGGTGAAGCTCGCCGACGCCCTCTCCAAGGCGCTGGACGACCAGAACACCCGCAAGCGCCTGCTGGACCTGGGCGGCGACATCCCCGACAAGGCCGGCCGCGGCCCCGAGGCGCTGCAGAAGCTGGTGACGAGCGAGGTGGCCCGCTGGAGGTCGGTCATCAAGGTCACCGCGGCCGAGACCAAGTAGGACCCGGCCACAATCGCCGGGCGCGGCTTCACGGGCACCGCTTCACGACCGAGCCCCGGGGTTGCGTCGCCCGGGTCGCCCGAGCATATCGACGGAGAGGCGTCGGATACGGCTCGAGCCTCGGGAGGACGCATGTCGCTCAAACCACCCGCGCTCGACCCCGCCGACGTCCCGCCGCGCTCGACCTCCGGCTACCCGGAGCCGTTTCGCTCGCGCGTGCTGCCGAGGGAGAAGCGGGCCCTCGGCGACGCGCTCCGGCTGACGAAGATCGGCGTGAACCTCACCACCCTGCCGCCGGGCAAGGAGTCGTCGATGCGCCACCACCACACCCGGGAGGACGAGCTGGTGTACGTCCTCGAGGGCGAGGTGGTGCTCCGAACCGACGAGGGCGAGCAGGTCCTCACGGCGGGCACGTGCGCGGGCTTCCCCGCCGGCTCGGGGAACGGGCACCAGCTGGTGAACCGGGGTCCCCGCCCGGCGCGCTACCTCGAGATCAGCAACCGCGACCCCGAGGACAGCGCGGAGTATCCGGACGTCGACCTCGCCTATCACCGGGGCCAGGGAGGGCGCCCGGTCTTCACCCACAAGGACGGCACGTCCTACTGACCTCGCGGGAGGTGGCTCCATGGCCATCCGCATCGTCCGGCTCGGCTCACCGCGCGCCCGCGGCGAAGGGCTGCGCATCGGCACCGTCAGGCGCCCGCCGCGCGGCGTGCCCAAGACCGAGTTCGCGCGGCGCGACTTCTACGACGTATGGTTCCCGGACCTCGCCCCCAGCGCGGCGGCGGTGGCCCAGGGGCTCGGCGCCGCCTCGGACCGGGAGTGGGCCGCCTTCGCCCGGCGCTACCGGCGCGAGATGGCGGCGCCGGGGCCGCGCCGGGCGCTCGAGCTCCTGGCGGCGTTCTCCCACCGGACGGATTTCTCCGTGGGCTGCTACTGCCAGGACGAGCGGCGCTGCCACCGCTCGATCCTGCGGGAACTGCTCCGCGAACTGGGCGCCCGGTTGGAATGAGCCGGGGGCCTGGGGACGACCTGGGCCCGGCCGGGGAGGGGCTGCGTCTCGCCTGCCGGCGTCATGCATGGCACCCGTGCGGGGCCCGCCTGGGGCGCCTGGTGCAGGCGTGGCAAAATGCCCGGCCATGAGCCGGCCGAAGAAGGGCGGGAAGCCCAGCAAGGCCTCGCGGGCGACGAAGCGGAACAGGAGACCCGTCCCCCGCGCCGACTTCGGCGCGCCCATCGACGGCTTCTTCGCGAAGCAGCCGGCGGACCTGCGCGCCATCCTCGAGGCGCTGCGGCGGCTGGTCGAGGAGGCCGCGCCCGACGCGGAATCGTCGCTGAAGTGGGGCATGCCGTTCTACACGGTGGGCGGCGCCATGATGTGCGCGCTGGGCGCGCACAGGGCGCACGTGAACCTGATCCTGTCCGGTCCGCCCGCCGCCTACGCCGATCCCCGGGGCCTGCTCTCGGGCGAGGGCAAGACCGGACGGCACCTCAAGCTGGGCTCGCTCGACGATCTGCCCCGCAGCGCGGTGCGCGGCTGGCTGCGCACCGCCGCGGAGCTGGCCCGCGGGAGCCGGTAGGCTGGGCGCGGCCCGGGGCTGCGGTCATTGGGCGGACGAGGAAGGCAGCCTCACGGCTTGGCGATCCTGGGTGACGGCGCCGTGGATGACGGTGGCGCCTGCCCGCCCTCGGGTGCGTAGGCGGCGCTCTTGCCCGCCGCGACGTTGCTCGGAAGGGACCCCGCGGCGTCGCGGTCCTCCTGCATGGTCGGACTCGCGGGCGCGGCCTTGAAGGCCGCGACTTCGCCGGAGGCCACCTGCGACGGCAGGGCGCCGGCCGGATCGCCCTTGGGGGGCGACAGGTCCGGCACCGTCGCCTGCTTGAAGGGGGCGCTGGAACCGGCCTGCTGCCCGGGCTCGCGGCTCGGAGAACCGCAGGAGGCTAGAACGGCGACCGCCAGCGCTGGCAGGAACGACCAGCGAACCTTGTCGATGAGAGCCATCTCGTCCTCCTTCACCCTACGGGAAGAACCAGGTGAACGTCCCGCCCGGCGGTATGGACATTCCGCAGACGATGCGGTCCACGGAGCCCCCGAGGGTCGTGGTACCCATGACGCGCAGGTCGTGCGCCCCCGCGGGAACATTGCTTAACGTGAACGAGGTCGCGGGGGGGATGGTGGCGCCCATGAGCCGTTCGGTGCCCCAGTTCATGTTGAGGGGGTTGGTGCTACACATCGGCGAAGAAGGCGGGTCGAAGAGGGAATCGATGGTTTCATCTGCGGTGTTGTTCATGACCGTGAGGCATCCGGTACCTGCGGGCATGTAGAGATTCCAGGTGAAGGTTCCACCTATCGTGATGGGAATCTGGTTGATCGCCCAGTATGTGAAATCGATTCCCAGGGCATACGCGTCATAGGTCCCCACCGGGATGCCGGTGAGCGTGAACGTGGCCAGGGGATCGACCGGGATCGTTATCTGGTTCAGCGATCCGCTGGGCGACCCCGAGGGCGCGAGGTACAGCTCGGTGACCGCGAGGCAGTGGTTGTTCACCACCGCCAAGGAACCCATGTTGGGCGGCATGAGCGTCCAGGTGACGAGGCCGCCGTCGGTGATCGAGACCGAGGTCGTCAGCCAGTACGAGTAGCCGTCCGAGGCCACCGCCAGGAAGTCGTAGCTGCCCACCGGGATCCCGGTGAGGGTGAACGTGGTCGACGGAGCGATTGACTGGGGCGGGACCAGCTGGTTCAAGCCCCAGGTTCCAGCCCCCGCCGGCTTCGCGTAGAGCTCCGTGACGGTGTAAGTGGTGCCGTTCACTACCGCTAGCGAGCCGACAGCGGGCGGCAGCAGGGTCCACGTGTACTGGCCCCCGGCGGTGATGGAGACGGCATTCGTCTGCCAGAAGGTGGTGCCGTCCGAGGCGACGGCCCTGAAGTCGTAGCTGCCCACCGGGATGCCGGTGAGGGTGAACGTGGTCGACGGAGCGATTGACTGGGGCGGGACCAGCTGGTTCGGGCCCCAGGTGCCAGCCCCGGCCGGTGACACGTAGAGCTCGGCGATGGTGTAGGTGGTGTTGTTCACCACCTGGAGCGAGCCCGGGCTCTGGTCGAACGTTGCGGTCACGGTGCGGTCGGCCGTCATCGTCACGTTGCAGGTCGGGCCCACGCTGGTGTCGCAGCCGGCCCAGCTCACAAACGTCGAGTTGGCGTCGGGGGTGGCGGTGAGCGTCACGGGCGTCCCGGTGTCGAACGAGGCGCTACAGGTGGCGCCGCAGTTGA
>DASTPH010000051.1:0-8719 GCA_035762305.1 Anaeromyxobacteraceae bacterium | reverse complement strand
CCGATGTCGCCCACCAGCACCGCCAGCCCCTTCATGCCCTGGACCGCGTGCATGAGGCGCATCAGCGCCTGCGCGTGCTGGGCGGAGCTGTAGTAGAAGCGCGCCACCGGCGCGTTGGAGAAGGGCTCCTGGGAGAGCTGGAAGAACTCGAGGTAGGTCACGCGCCTCCCAATTTACACGTAGCCGATGTTCTTCTTGGCGCCCGGGCGCTCCCCGGGCCGGGGCGGCGCTGCCCCGGCTCGGGCCGCGGCGCGGGCCTCCAGGTCCGCCGGCGGCCGTCCTGGCCCTCCTCCCAGGCGCGCCACCGCGGCCCCGGCTTCGCGATAGCCCGGGTCCACCTTGTGGATCTTCTGCAGGTACCACAGGGCCTGCTCGGGCTGCCCCAGCGCCTCGTGCGCCGCCGCCAGCTCGTAGTGGAGGGCCTTGGCCGCCACGGCGGTGAGCGCCCCGGAGCGCAGCGCGCGCCGGAAGGCCTCCAGCGCGGTGCGATGCTCGCCCTTGGCGCGCTGGCACAGCCCGATCATGGTGAGGCAGTCGACCTCCTTCTTCTTGGAGTGGCCGGAGAGCGCCATCTCGAACTCGTGGATGGCGTCGTCGAGCAGCCCCATCTCCTTGTAGGCGATCCCCAGATCGTAGTGGGTCTCGGTGTCCTCCGGCTTCACCGTCTCGGCCACGCCCTTCTTGAACTGGTCGAAGACCTCCTCCACCGAGTACTGGAAGTCGTCGGCGGCCGAGGCGGTCGCGCCCGGCGGCCCGAGCTCGTCGGCCAGCTCGCGGGCGATGTCGAAGGCCCCGTCGTCCACGGGGGCCGGCGCGGCCGGCCGCCCCGCCGCCGCCTCCTGGCGCGGCGCCGCGCGGGTGGCATTGCGGTCCAGGGCCAGGAGCCGCTCCTTCACGGCCGCGTGTCCGGGGTGGCGCGCCAGCAGGCCCTTCAGCATCTCGCGCGCCTCGTCGTCCAGCCCCTGCTCCGAGTAGAAGTCGGCTTCCTCGAGCTCGTCGGAGAGGTCGGGCGGGGGCGCAGCGGCGGCCGCGGGCGGCCGGGCCGCGCCCGGCGGCCGGCCCGGGGGCGGGGCGCGCCGCGGCGGCGGAGGCTCCTCGGGGATGGTCTCGCCCTCGTCGTCGAGGGCCGCCGCGGCCGCGGCCAGGGCCGTCTCGTCGGTGGTGGGGGCCAGCTCCTCCTCCAGGAGGTCGGCGCCGGACTCGGGCACGAGCCGAACCGAGTCGGTCCCCACCGACTCCACGTCGCTCATGCGGACCACGGCGGCCTCGGCGCCCTCCGGCTCCGGCAGGCCGGCCGCGGCGTAGAGCATTCCCAGGTCGGGGTGCCCGGGGTCGATCTCGCGCAGCCGCTCGATGGCCCGGGCGGTCCGGTCGCCCAGGCCCCGGGTGACGCAGGCGCGCGCCGCCTTGAGCGCCGCCTCGGCCGCGGCCGGGCGGTTGCCGCTGGCGACGTGGATGTCGCGCACCTTCTCCAGGGCGTCGGGCTCGTCCGGGTCCACCGCCAGGATGCGCGAGACGTGCTCCAGGGCCTTCTGGTGGAGCCCGTACTTCACGTAGACCTCGGCCTCGGTGATGACCCTGGCGAAGCCTTCGAGCCCGAGCGGCTTCTGGGCCGCCGAGGGGGCCGGGGGGCGCGGCGGGGCCACGGCGGCGGGCGCCGGGGGCGGCGCCCGCGCCGGCGGGGGCTGGGGCGCGGCCGGGGCCTGGCGCGCCCCGAGCGCCTCGGCCGCCTCGTGGTCGCCCGGCGCCAGCTCCAGGATGCGCTGGTAGGTGGCCCGGGCGTCGCCGGACCGCCCCTGCTCCTCGTAGGCCCGGGCCAGCTCCTTGAAGACCGAGATGGTCTTCCCGGTCTGGCCCAGGTCCCGGAAGGCCTGGGCCAGCATGTTCAGGGTCTCGATGTCCCTGGGGTCGGCCTTGAAGCAGAGCTGCAGCTTGGCCAGCGCCCGCTTGGTGTCCCCCTTGGCGAGGTAGATGCTGGCCAACTCCCGGGTGAGGCCGGCGTCGTCCGGGGCCAGGAAGGCGATGCGCTCCGAGACCTTGAGGTACTCGTCGATGCGGTTGTTGGACTTGAGCTCGGCGGCGGCGCGCCGGAAGAGCTCGAGGGCCTCGCCGCCCTGGCCGGCCTTGGCGTACAGCTCGCCCAGCTTGATGGAGGAGGCGACGTTGTCCGGGTCCAGCTCGACCATGCGCCGCAGCACGTCCAGGAGCCGCGCCCCGTCGCCGGCCTTCTCGTGGCCGGCGGCGACGATCTGCAGCTGCCCCATGGCGTCGCTCATGAGGCCCAGCTGCTGGTACAGGCCGGCCAGCCGCTCGTTCACCCGGGTGTCGTCCGGGGTGAGCTTGACGATCTGCTTGTAGACCGCCACCGCCTTGAGGAAGAAGCCCTGCTCGCCGTAGGCGTCGGCCACCCGGTTGAAGGTCTCGGCGGCGGCGGCGTTGTCGCCCTTCTTCTGCTGCAGCTCGCCGACCTTGAGCAGGACCCGGACGTCCTTGGGGTCGCTCTGCAGGATCCGCTGGTAGGCCCGGATCGCCTTGTCGAACTGGCCCTTCTGGACGAGCTTCGTCGCCTCGGCGGTGATCTTGTTCTTGTCGACAGCCATCGGGCCGGGCGGCCACCCCTCGAGCCGGCTCGGCCCGGTTCGCGCGCGGTAAAAGCCGCGCGCGCCGGGCGCCGGCGTGCCAGGATCCTTTCGAGGTTAATGGAAGGTCCAGGGCGGGTCAAGGCGCCGCCCCGGCACAAGATGCGGAATTCCGTCCGGTTTTTGCTAGGCGGCCGGGGCGCCGGCGGCCTCGCCCGAAGCCAGGATCTGCTCCACGATGCGGGTGTCGTACCGGCCGGCCAGGAAGCCCTGGTGGGCCAGGACCCGCTTGTGGAAGGGGATGTTGGTCCGGATCCCCTCGATGACGTACTCGTCCAGGGCCCGCTGCATGCGCCGGATGGCCACGTCGCGCCGGTCGGCCCAGCAGACCAGCTTGGCGACCAGCGAGTCGTAGTGGGGCTGCACCTTGTACTGCTCGTAGACCATGGTGTCGACGCGGACCCCGTAGCCCCCCGGCTGGTGGTAGCCGGAGACCAGGCCCGGCGAGGGGGTGAACTTCACCGGATCCTCGGCGTTGACCCGGCACTCGATGGCGTGGAAGCGCGGGATCACCGTCTCCTGGGGGCGGTCCAGCTTGTCGCCGTTGGCGAGCTTGATCTGCAGGCGCACCAGGTCGAGCCCGTACACCTGCTCGGTCACCGGATGCTCCACCTGGATGCGGGTGTTCATCTCCATGAAGTAGTAGCGCCCCTTCTCGTCCATGAGGAACTCGATGGTGCCCACGTTGTTGTAGGCCACCTTCCGCATGGCGGCCAGGGCCACCTCACCCATCTCGCGCCGTAGCTCGTCCGACACCGCCGGGCTGGGGGCCTCCTCGATGAGCTTCTGGTGGCGCCGCTGCACCGAGCACTCGCGCTCGCCCAGGTGGATGATGCTCCCGTGCTCGTCGGCCACGATCTGCAGCTCGATGTGGCGCGGCTCCTCCACGTAGCGCTCCAGGTACATGGAGCCGTCGCCGAAGGCAGCCAGGGCCTCGGCGCTGGCGCCCTCGAAGGCCTTCTTCACCGCCGAGGCCGCGCGGACGATCTTCATGCCCCGCCCGCCGCCGCCGGCGGCGGCCTTGAGGATCACCGGGAAGCCGATCTCCGCGGCGATGCGCTCGGCCTCGTCGGCGTCCCTGAGCGTGCCGCGGGCCCCGGGCAGCAGCGGCAGGCCCGCCTTCTCCATGGCCTCGCGGGCGGCCACCTTGTTGCCCATGAGCCGGAGCATCTCCGAGCGCGGCCCGATGAAGGCGAGGCCGATCTTCTCCACCACCTCGGCGAAGGCCGGGTTCTCGGAGAGGAAGCCGTACCCGGGGTGGATGGCGTCGGCCCCGGTCACCTCGGCGGCGCTGAGCAGGGCCGGGATGTTGAGGTAGCTCTCGCGCGAGGGGGGCGGGCCGATGCACACCGCCTCGTCGGCAAAGCGCACGTGCAGGGACTCGGCGTCGGCGGTGGAGTGGACCGCCACCGTCTGGATGCCGAGCTCGTGGCAGGCGCGGATGACGCGCAGCGCGATCTCGCCGCGGTTGGCGATGAGGACCTTCTTGAACATGGCCGGTTCGGCGTCCCTAGAGCGGCTCGAGGCGGAAGAGCTTCTCGCCGAACTCCACCGGGGTGGCGTTCAGGACGTAGATCTCCGCCACCTTCCCGTCCCCGTCCGACTCGATCTCGTTCATGATCTTCATGGCCTCGACGATGCAGAGTACCTGCCCCTTCTTCACCGTCGAGCCGACCTCCACGAAGGGCGGCGAGTCGGGCGAGGGGGCCCGGTAGAAGGTCCCCACCAGCGGCGAGGTGATGAGGTGGCCGGGCTTGTCGGCTGCCCTGGCCGTGGCGGGCGCCGCGGCCTGGGGAGCCGCCGGCGCCGCCGGCGCGGTGGCGGCCGCCGACGCCGCGGTGGGGGCGGCCGGCGCGGCCAGCGCCACCGGCACCGGCACCGGCGGGGCCACCACCTGCGTCACCGGGACCGGCGCCTGGCCGCGGCGGATGACCACCTTCTCCGCGCCCCGGGCCCAGACCAGGCTGCGCACGTCGGTGCCCTCCAGCGACTCCACCAGGCGGGTGACGTCGTCGAGCGTGAAGGCCTCGCCGCCCTTCGCGTCCTGCGGCCTCTTGTTCGCCATGGTCTCGGTCCCTCCGGGGTGCCGCCCCCGGAGCACGGCTCCGGGCGCGGCGGCAATCAGCCGGCCACGCGCGTCAGGTACTCGCCGGTCCGGGTGTCGATGCGAAGCACGTCCCCCTCGTTGATGAACAGGGGGACCTTCACCACGTAGCCGGTCTCGAGGGTGGCCGGCTTAGTGGCGCCGCTCACGGTGTCGCCGCGGACGCCGGGGTCGCACTTCACCACCTTGAGGTCCATGGCGTTGGGCAGCTCCACGCCGATGGCCTTGCCGTTGTAGAAGAGCACGTGGGTGGTGGTGTTCTCCTTGATGAAGTTCCTGGCCTCCCCCATCTGCTCCTCGGTGACGAAGGTCTGCTCGTAGGACTTGTTGTCCATGAAGTTGTAGTGGTCGCCCTCGCGGTAGAGGTACTGCATCTCCCGCTCCTCCATGTCGGGCTTGCCCACCACGTCCCCGGACTTGAAGGTCCGCTCCAGCACCCGGCCGGTGATCATGTTCTTCAGGCGGGTGCGGACGAAGGCCGAGCCCTTGCCGGGCTTCACGTGCTGGAACTCCAGGATCTCCCAGGGCTCCTTGTCGATCTCGATCTTGAGGCCGCGCCGGAAGGCACTGGTGTCGAGCGTGTCTGCCACTGCTTCGCTCCTTCGAGTTGTTTCGATTCGAGCCGGCGGGGCGCTCCGCGCGGATCCGGGCGGGGCGCCGGAGGGAGGCTACAGCTCGGCCTTCACCTTGGGGGCGGTCACCCGCAGGACGAAGCGGGCCTTGCCCTGGTTCCCCTCGGGCCTGAGGGCCAGCACGATGAAGTACTCCGGGGACACGAGCCGGGCCACCGCCGTCAGCCGCTCCGTGGAGACCGTGAACTCGGAGACCCCCCCGGCCTGGTGGACCTCGGCGGCCTCCCGGGCGCTCCGGAGCACGCCGGAGTACTCCACCAGGAGCGACTTCACGTCGAGGTCGTCGCCTCCGGCGAGGTGGGTGTCCACCTCGATGCCATCCACCCCCATGAGGGAGCAGGCGACGGCGCCCTCGACGCGGCCGCAGATTTCCCGGAGATGCTCGCGGAAGCCCATTCCGGGCTCACCCTCCGATAAGTGCCCGTCGCGACGGGCATCCCGGCGCGCGGACCGGCCCCGTTCTAGCCGTCCAGGGAGGCGTCGTCAAGGCGCGGGACAGCGCTGGGACGGCGGGTGCCAGCGAGGCCCGGCGCGCGGCCGCGCTGCTACGGGGTCAGGCAGGCGTAGGAGCCCGACTGGCCGATTTTCGGGCAGGCCGCGAGGAAGTCGGGCGCCGTGCAGATCAGCGGCGGGGAGTAGGTCGCAACACCCGCCGGCACCCTGAAGGGACCGGTCTCGAAGTACCGCTCGTCGGCGTACCGGCCGGCGGCCCGCACGGCCACGACGAAGGCGGTGCCGGCCGGCAGGGTCCGCATGAGGCCATTGAGGCTCGCGGGGATGACGGGCACGATGGCCGTCTTGCTCGAGGCGGCCGGCAGCGTGAAGTTCACGTCCTCGGATGCGGTGAGGACCGGTGTGTTGCCCCCGATCAGGTACTCGAAGTTGAACTGCTGGATGACGGCGTCGTTGGTGTTGATCCGCCCCGAGGAGGGATCGGAGTTGTCGGCGAGCTGGTTTCGCATCTCGATGGGGACCTCCAGGTCCGCGGCCGCGAAGGGATCGTAGTAGTAGTTGAAGAGGGCGTACTGTTCGCAGGTGGCCGCGTAGGAGCAGCCGGTGTCGCTCGGCGCCGGGTTGGCGCAGATCCCCGTGAACTCCGGGGAGGCGTGGTTCTCCTGCACGCAGCCGAACAGCGCGCCGGCCAAGGCGAGCAGGGGCAGGATGCGGGTCTTCATGGCGCCCTCCTACGTTCCGGTCCCGGCGGCAGCCGCGGTGAGCTGCTTGTTCAGGACGCGCGGGGTGATGAAGATGAGCAGCTCGGTGTGGTCGTCCTGGTTGCTCGTCGACCGGAAGAACCAGCCCAGGATGGGGATCTTGCCGAAGAAGGGGACCTCGCTCCGGTTTTCGGCGGTGGTGCGGGTGTAGATGCCGCCGATGACGGTGGTGTCGCCGTCCTTCACCAGCACCGAGGTCTCGGCCTCGCGCTTGGAGATGGAGGGCTGGCCGTTGGCCCCGGTGAGCTGCGGGTTGGGCTGGTTGTTGGTGGCCTTGATCTTCATGAGGATGGAGCCGTCGGCGGTGACGTGCGGGGTCACCTTCAGCTCCAGCTTGGCCTCGATGAAGGTGGTGTTCACGCCCGAGGCCGACACCTGCGAGAAGGGGATGGAGAGGCCCTGCCCGATGGTGGCCTCCTTGTTGTCGATGGTGGCTACCTTGGGGGCGGAGATGGTCTTGAGGACGCCGGTGTTCTCCAGCGCGCTGAGGCGCAGGTTCAGGTTGAAGGCGCCCGAGGCCGAGCCGAAGGTGAAGCCGATGCCGCCGCCGGAGCCCTGGCCGATGGCGGCCGGGAGGTTCACGATGTAGTTGGGGTTGGCGGCGGTGCCGGCGTTGGGGGCCTGGCCGGCGGCGCCGGTGGCGGTGACGTTGCTGGGGAAGACCACCGGGAGGGGATTGCCGGTGGCCTGGGCCATGCTGGCGTTGCCGCCCCACTGCACGCCGATGGCCTGGTTAAAGTTGGAGGCCGCCTCGATGATGCGGCTCTCGATGAGCACCTGCGGCGTCTCGGTGTCGAGGTTGCGCACCAGCCCCTCGGCCCGCGCCAGCGCCTCCTGCACGTCCTTGACGATGAGGACGTTGGTGCGCTCGTCCACCGAGACCGTGCCCCGCTCGGAGAGCACGTCCTTCACCTGCTTCACCACGTCCTGGGCGGAGGCGAAGTTCACCGGGATGAGCCGGACCTTGAGCGGGACCAGCGGGGCGCGCGCCTTGGCCGCCGCGGCGCGGGCCTCCTGCTCCTTGGCGATGTCCTCAGCCCTGGCGACGCGGACGACGTTGCCGATCTCCTCGCGGTCGAGCCCCTTGGCCTTGAGCACGATGTCCAGCGCCTGGTCCCAGGGGACGTTGCGCAGCGAGACCGTCACCTTCCCGGTCACGTTGTCGGCCACCACCACGTTCTTCTTGGAGACGTCGGCGATGAGGCGCAGCAGGTTGCGGATCTCGATGTCGTGGAAGTCGAGGGTGATGCGCCGGCCGGTGTACTCCCGGCGCTGCGGGGCCCCGGAGAGGGCGTAGCTGGGCGCCTCGGCGGAGAAGCCGGCCGCCTGCGCGTGGGCCTCGGCCACGAGCACCGGCTCGGCCTCGGCGGCCCGCTCGGGATGGCCCGGCGAGACGGTCCAGGCGAGGCCGGCGGGGGTTTCCACCAGCCGGTCGGTGGCCTCGCCGCGCAGGGTGGCCACGACGCGCACCTGCCCGGTGGAGGGCTGGTTGAAGGAGGACACCATGGTGACCGGGCCGTCGAAGGAGGCGGTGTCGAGCGAGCGCTCCAGCCGCTTCTCCAGCTGCGCCCCCTCCAGGGTCAGCACCAGGGTGCGCGAGTCGGGGCGCGTCACCGAGTGCGCGGTCTTGCCGGCGATCTCGATGCGGGCGGCGCCGGAGGCCTGGCTGAACTTGACGGCGGTGATGCGAGCGCGGGGGGGCCCCGCCGGGCGAACGCCCTCACCCCTCGTGGAGGCCGTGGACTCCGAGCGCCCGCTCCCGGCGGGAGAGGGCCCCGCGGGCGTTGCCGCTTGGCGTACGCCCTCCCCCTTCGCGCTTCCCGTGGACTCCGAGTGCCCTCTCCCGGAAGGAGACAGCTGCGTGGCGACGAGGAGGCCGTTGCCGGTGCGCTTCAGCTGATAGGCCGGCATCTGGCCCTCGGCGTCCAGCACCACCCGCACCTTGCCCTCGGCGCGGCCGAAGCGCACCTGGCTGAAGCCGCCGGCGCCCGGCACCGGCGAGCGCGGGGCCGTGGCCAGGCCGTCGAAGTCCAGGGCCAGGCGGGCCGGATTCCTGAGCTCGATGATCTCCACTCGGGCGATCGGCCCGTTGGCGATGAGGGCGATGCCTTTGGGACCGGCCCGGGCGCC
>DASTPH010000050.1:0-4380 GCA_035762305.1 Anaeromyxobacteraceae bacterium | reverse complement strand
GACGCGGGCGCTCCTCGAGAAGATCCAGCGCCTGGAGTCGATCTTCGGCCCCCGCTTCCAGCCGGCGCCGCTGCTCGTCGAGCACGGCCAGGCCGGCCGGCCGTTCCACGGCTGAGGCCGCGCGGTCCCCGATCCGCACCGGGTCGTTCGGCTCGCTCGCCGCGCTCGACGTCGCCACCCACCATGCGCGGCCCGTGCGAGGACGGGTCGATAGAATCGCGCCGGTAACGTGGAATCGGAGTGTAAGCGCGCGCATCCCTTGCGGGAAGGGGACTGCGGCCCCCTCCTTGCTGCCACGCGGATTCTCATCAGCCCAGAGCGCATCCCTGGGATCCGAGCTCGCTAGGTAACCTCTTGATGTCGAAAGAGAAAGAGGGCCTGGCCGAGGGTGCTGGATGTAGGATTTTCGTTGCGCTTCGGCTCCGAAAGGGGCATGGTGTGCCCCTTCGTGCAGTCGATGCGCGGGGGCGCGTCTGGTAGCGGTGGCTTTCCGCCGGTCCTCGCCGACGTGCGTGCCTCATCTAGGGGAATGAGCAGCCAACCGAACCCACTCCGGAGGAAAGGACATGCGAGCTTTCCAGCAGAAGATGTTCGCCCTCGCCTCGGCGTGCACGCTCGTGCTCGCCGCCTGTACGGGTGACGCCGGCCCGGCAGGCCCAGTCGGCCCCGCCGGCCCCAGTGGGCCGAGCGGCCCGAGCGGTCCCACCGGGCCGACTGGTCCGACCGGGCCCACCGGCCCCACGGGTCCCACCGGCCCAGGCGCGCCGACGCCTCCGGGCCCGGGCCTGGCAGTGACGATCCTCTCGGCGACCGCCCCGGCCACCGGTCCGGCCACGGTGACCTTCAGGACGACCGACTCGGCTGGAACGACGCTCGACTTCCTGGCCGAGCTCGCCGCCGGCGCCTACGGTGCCACCCGCGGCCCGCGCTTCAGCATCGCCCAGCACACCACCACGCCGGCCACGCCGGGCGGGACCTACGACACGAACCTGTACCAGACGGCCAACGCCGGCGATCCCAGCGGCACGCAGACGCGGCCCACCTCGGTCCCGTCGACCATCGACCTGGCCACCGCCGCGGCGAACTACACCGACAACGGCGACGGCACCTACACCTTCACCTTCCCGACCACGGCGGCGCAGGGCCTGCCCGCCCTCGCCGCCGGGTTCCCGCAAGCGCCTGACCAGACCCGGCAGACGCTGGTCGGCATGCAGGCCGCCCGCACCTTCGACGGCGTGCAGTATCCGGCTGGCGCTTCCCTCGAGTTCATCCCGGGCGGCGGAGCCGTGACGCCACACCAGGTGGTGACCGACGCGGCCTGCAACCAGTGCCACAAGCACCTCACGGCCCACGGCACGCGCCGCACCGTGAACCTGTGCCTCACCTGCCACACGCCGGGCTGGATCATGGCAGCCGGCGCCAACAACACCAAGAACGCCATCGACTTCCGGGTGCTGGTGCACCAGATCCACCGCGGCCAGCAGCCCACCGACGTGCAGGTCCCGAATCCGCCCGGCCCGTACGTGTACAAGTGGAGCGCCAGCAACGACTTCAGCAACGTGGCCTTCGCCCCGCCCAACACCGTCCGCAACTGCGTCTTCTGCCACAAGGGCGGCGCCCAGTCCGACAACTGGAAGAACCGGCCCTCCCGCGTCGCCTGCGGGGCCTGCCACTACGCCATCGACTGGACCACCGGCGCCAACCACCTGGGCGGTCCGCAGACCACGGACGCCAACTGCGCCACCTGCCACCAGCCCGACACCGACGGCGTCGCGCCGTCGATCACCAAGGTCCACTCCTTCCTCTACGACGCGCTCACCAACACCACGTTCACCGGCAGGGACCTCTCGGTGGTCATCAACTCGATCAACGTGACCACCCCGGCGGCGGCCACCGTGACCTTCACCGTCACCCTGGGCGGCGCCCCGGTCGACCTGGCGTTGAACCCCATCAACAGCCTGCGCTTCACGGTGGCGGGCCCGACCACCGATTACGGCGGCCCGAACGGCCCGGTCGGCCCCTCCGGCGTCCTCAACCACATCGTCGGCTACGCCCAGTCGGCGTCGATCTGCACCGGCACCCCGCCGACCTGCACCGGCGGCGGCCTCGCTCCCGTGGCCGGGACGCCCGGCCGCTACACTGCCAACCTCCCCGACCTCACCACCGCGGCCGGTCAGACGGTGGGCGTGGGCGTCGAGGCCTACATCATCGAGACCGGCACCAGCACCTGCACAGGAATTCCGCCCGGAACGACGTGCCCGGCCACGCGTGAGTGGGCCATGGAGCCCCTGCCGCCGACGCCGCAGTCCCCCACCGGCATCCTTTATGGCCGGGTCGGCGGCGGCACCGCCACCCCGCGGCGCCTCATCACCGACGCCGCCAAGTGCAACGTCTGCCACCTGGACCTCGGCTTCCACGGCGGCGAGGCGCGCAAGGGGCCCGACTACTGCGCCATGTGCCACAACTCGCAGAACGTGAATGACGAGCGCACGTCGCAGTTCGAGGTCGACGGCAGCGGCAACCCCTTCACCAAGACCCCCGGCACCGTCCAGCTCTCGGTGATGATCCACAAGATCCACAAGGGCTCGGAGATGGTACCGCCCGGGACGCTCCCGAACCCGCGTCCGACGTTCACGCTCGGCGCGACCCGCGACTTCCGGGCCGATCCGACGGCCAATCCGCCGCGCGCCGAGGGCGAGGCGCCGCCGGTGGCGTTCGCCGGTTCCTTCCCCGGCGACATCAAGGACTGCCAGACCTGCCACCTGCCCGGCGGCTACGGCCTCCCCGAGGCCAACGTGCTGGCCACGCGCTTCGTGACCTTCACCTGCACCGAGGCCACCGGGACCGACACCAACGCGGTGTGCGGCACGCTCAGCGCCACCGGCGGCGTGGTCGCGCCCGACACCGCTGCCGGTGACGCGTTCTGGTCGAAGACGGAGACGGGTCTCTCTATCCCCTCCGGACAGGCGCACTGCGGTAGCTGCCACGACAGCACCAACGCCGTGACGCACTTCAGCGCGATGACGGTCGGCGGCGTCGAGTCCTGCGACGTCTGCCACGGCGACAACCGCATACTCGATCCGATCCAGATCCACATCGCGCGGCCGTAGCCACAGCCGATCCCGAATCACCCGCGGCCCCCCGGCGCTTCCGCGCGCCGCGGGGCCGCGGCCTTTCTGGCCGGCGCGCTCCGCGGGCCCCTGCATTGTCCGCCGTCCCCAGGACACAGGACAGACGGGAGCCCTGCGCCAAAAGCCCCACCATCGCCGGGAGCGCAGCCATTGCGCGCGATGTGGTGTCCACTGCCGGCCGGTGGGACGACGATCTCCACTGTCGGTTCAGGCCGGAAACCGCCGGAGTTCACTGGTTGAAGATGTGGGCCGCGTCCCCGGTCGCGTGCGCCGCGGCGCAAAGCCGGCGTGCGTGGAGGGCGTACCCGCAGCCGATGCGGGCATCGGGTTGGCACCTGGCAAGCATCGATTTACGACCCGGGGGATGCCTACGAGTGATGGACCCCCTCGCGGAGCCAGAACCCAACTCAAACCGGAGGGAAACGGATATGCGAACGTTCCAGCGAACGATGTTCGCTCTTGCCTCGGCGTGCGCGCTCGCGCTCGCAGGGTGTAGCGGAGACGCCGGACCCGCCGGCGCCGCCGGCCCGACTGGCCCGACCGGGCCGACGGGACCGACCGGCCCCACCGGACCGACCGGCTCCAGCACCGGATCCATCGCCGGAACACTGACCTACAACCCTGGTACCGGGGCCATCCCGGCGCCCAACATCAGCGTCAACGTCCTCCCCGCCGTCGGGCTCACCTCGGCGGTCAGCGCCGCCGACGGGACCTACGAGCTCGCGGGCGTTCCGGTGGGCGTCTACACGGTGACCTTCTCCGGGACCGGCTTCGCCAACGACCAGATCACCGGCGTCTCGGTGGTGGCTTCCGGGACCGCCACGGCCAGCAAGCTGCTCACCGCCACCAACCCCATCGTGCTCACCGCGGTCGCGGCCACGGCGCCGGCCGGCTTCGGCCAGACCGCCACGCTGGCGGTGAACGTGAGCGGCGGCACCGCGCCGTACACCTACGCCTGGACGGCTTCGGCCGCGAACCCCACCGCGGCGACGCTGAGCGACGCCGCCGCAGCCTCGCCGACCTTCACCACCGGCACCTTCGCGGAGGTCCTGGCGAGCGGCAAGGTCGTCGGCCTGGGCTCCCCCGGCAACCCCGACCCGCTGATGATCTACCCCCGGAACGGCTTCGTCTCCATCAGCACCCAGCAGCTCGCCCAGATGACCTACAACTTCACCTGCAAGGTCACGGACGCCATGGGCTTCTCGAAGAGCGTGACCGTGGCGAGGCCCCCGGCGACGCTGGCCCAGGG
>DASTPH010000049.1:0-24130 GCA_035762305.1 Anaeromyxobacteraceae bacterium | reverse complement strand
GCGCCTCTCCGGCCTGCTCGCGCCCCCGCCCCCGGCCCTGGGGGCGGCGGTGCTCATGCTGGGAATCGCCTCGGCGGTGCTGGGGGTGGCCTTCGCCCTGGCCCAGCACGACGTGAAGCGCCTCCTCGCCTACCACAGCGTCGAGAACGTGGGCATCATCGCCATGGGCGCGGGGCTGGCGCTCCTCGGCCGCGCTCGCGGCGACGCCGCCATGGCCCTGCTGGGGTTCGCCGGGGCGGCGCTCCACGTGGTGAACCACGCCACCTTCAAGTCGCTCCTCTTCCTGGGCGCGGGCGCGGTCCACCACGCCTGCGGCACCCGGGACATCGAGCGCCTGGGCGGGCTCTCCCGCCGCATGCCGCGCACGGCCCTCCTCTTCCTCGTCGGGGCCGCCGCCATCAGCGGGCTCCCTCCCCTGAACGGCTTCGTCTCCGAGTGGCTGGTGTTCCTGGGATCGCTCGAGAGCCTCTCGGCGCCACGGGGCGACCTCCTGGCCTTCGCGGTGCTGGCGGTCCCGGCGCTGGGGCTCGTGGGCGGTCTCGCCGCCGCCTGCTTCGTCAAGGTCCACGGCGCCGTCTTCCTGGGGACCCCGCGCTCCAGCGCGGCCGAGAAGGCCCACGAGGCGCCGGCGTCCATGCTCCTCCCCATGGCGGTGCTGGCCGCCGCCTGCGCCGCCATCGGCCTCGCTCCGGCGGCGGTGCTGCCGGTGCTCGAGCGCGCCGCCGCGGAGTGGTCCGGGCTCGATCCCGGAGCGCTCGCTACCGTGGCCGCCGACGCCGCCGCCTCCGCGTCGCGAGTGAGCCTCGCCGCCCTGGCCCTCCTCGCCGCCCTCGGGGCGCTGTGGCTCCTGCGCTGGGCCAGGCTCCGAGAGCCCCAGCCCCGCGCCGCGACCTGGGGCTGCGGCTTCACCGCGCCCACGGCCCGCATGCAGTACACGGGCTCCTCCTTCGCCGAGATGCTGGTGCAGCGGTTTCTGTGGGCCTTCCGGCCCCACGTGGACCTCGAGCCGCCGCGCGGTTTCTTCCCGCGCCGGGCCGCCTTCGCCTCCGAGGTGCCGGACACGGTCCTCGACCGTTGGCTCCTGCCGGCGCTCCGAGCCGGCGAGCGGCTCTCCGCGCGGCTGCGGGCCGCGGTCCCGGCCGGGGTCCACTTCCAGGCCGTGCTGGTGCTGGCCACCCTGGTGGTCCTCCTGGCCTGGCGCTTCCTGCTCGCGTGATCCGGCGATGCTGCACGCCCTCCTCCAGCTCCTGATCCTGCTCCTCCTCGCCCCGCTCCTCCCCGGGGTGGTGAACCGGGTCAAGGCGGCCTTCGCCGGCCGGCGGGGCCCGCCGGCCTGGCAGCTCTACGCCGACCTGTGGAAGCTCCTGCGCAAGGGCGCGGTCTACTCGGGCACCACCAGCTGGGTCTTCCGCGCCGGCCCCATGGTGGCGCTGGCCTCGGCCGCCGCCGCGGCGCTGCTCCTGCCGGTGGGGGCCCTCCCGGCGCCGGTCTCCTTCGCCGGCGACTTCGCGCTCTTCGCCGGGCTCCTGGCGCTGGGGCGCTTCTTCACCGCCCTGGCTGCCCTGGACACCGGCTCGTCGTTCGAGGGCATGGGAGCGGCCCGCGAGGTCAGCTTCGGCAGCGCCGCCGAGCCGGCGCTGCTGCTCTCGCTGGCGGTGCTGGCCCGCACCACCGGCTCCGCCTCGCTCGGGGGCATGCTCGGGCCGGCCCTGGACGGCGCCTGGATCGCAGCGGCCCCGTCGCTCATCCTGGCCGCGGTGGCGTTCGGCCTGGTGGCCCTGGCCGAGAACGCCCGCATCCCGGTCGACGACCCGAACACCCACCTCGAGCTCACCATGATTCACGAGGTGATGGTGCTGGACCACTCCGGCCCGGACCTCTGCCTGGTGCAGGCCGGCGCGGCGCTGAAGCTGCTCCTCTTCGGGGCGTTCCTCGCCCAGCTCGTCGGCGCCGGCCGGCCGGCGGGGACCCCGTGGGGCCTGGCCGCGTTCGTCGCCGGGCTCCTCGGCTTCGCGCTTCTGGTGGGATTGGTGGAGTCGGCCATGGCCCGCCTGCAGATGCAACGGGTGCCGCAGCTCCTGGTGGGGGCCTCGGTCCTCTCCCTCTTCGCGCTGGTGCTGGTGCTGCAGTGAACGCCTTCCTCGAGCTCGCCTTCGTGCTGGTGGTGCTGGTGGACTTCTACCTGCTGGCCTCCAGCCGCCTCCCGCCCGCCATCCGCGCCGTGGCGCTGCAGGGCGCGGTGCTCTCACTGCCGCCGCTGCTCCTGGCCGGGGGCGCCCACGCCCCGGAGCACATGCTCCTGCTCTCCGCCGGGGCCCTCGTCATCAAGGCGGCGCTCATTCCCTGGCTCATGTTCCGGGCCATCCGGGAGACCGCCATCCGGCGCGAGGCCGAGCCCTTCGTGACGCCGGTGACCTCCATGGTTCTCGGGGCCGCCGGGGTGGCCGCCGCCTTCGCGCTCTCCCGCTCGCTGCCCCTGCCCTCCAGCGAGCAGCACCCGTTCCTGGTGCCCACCGCCCTGGCCACGGTGTGGGTCGGCCTCCTGCTCATGGTCTCCCGCAAGAAGGCGGTCTCGCAGGTCCTCGGCTTCCTGGTCCTGGAGAACGGCGTCTTCCTCTTCGGCCTGCTCCTCTCCGACGTCATGCCCTTCATGGTGGAGGCGGGAGTGCTGCTCGACCTCCTGGCGGCGGTCTTCGTGATGGGGATCGTCATGTTCGACATCCAGCGCGAGCTGTCCTCGCTCGACACCGAGAAGCTCCAGCGCCTCAGGGACTGACGTGATCCTGGCCGCCATCGCCGCCCCGCTCCTGCTCGCCGCCCTGGCCCTGGGCGTGCCCCATAGCCGAAGCCGCCCCAGGGCGCTCCTCGCCGGAGCGGCGCTGCACGCGGCGGCGGTGGCCGCCATGCTGGCGCGACCACCCGAGCCCCTGCTCGACGGGGCGCTGGCGCTCGACGCCGCCGGAGCGGTGGTCCTCTCGACCTCGAGCCTGCTGTTCCTCGCCTGCGCCGTCTACGCCCAGGGCTACCTGCGGCGCCGGGAGGACCGGGACAACCGCCTCTTCGTGGCCGGGCTGCTCCTCCTACTCTCGGCCCTCACCGCGGTGAGCCTGGCCCAGCACCTGGGCGTCCTGTGGGTGGCAGTGGAGCTCACCACCCTGGCCACCGCCCCGCTCATCTACTTCAACCGCAACGCCCGCTCCCTGGAGGCCGCCTGGAAGTACCTGCTCCTGTGCTCGCTCGGCATCGCCCTGGCCCTGCTCGGGACCTTCTTCCTGGCGCTGGCCGGCACCGGCCCGGGCGGCCCGCGTTCGCTCCTCATCGCCGACCTCACCGCCGCCGGCCGGGCCCTCCAGGCCCCCTGGGTCAGGGGGGCCTTCGTCTTCCTGCTGGTGGGCTATGGAACCAAGATGGGCCTGGCCCCGCTCCACGCCTGGAAGCCGGACGCCTACGGCGAGGCGCCCGGGCTGCTCGGGGCGCTGCTCGCCGGAGCCGTGGGCGCGTCGGCCTTCCTCACCCTGGCGCGGGTCCAGCAGGTGATGCGCACCGCCGGCGAGGGGCGCTTCGCCGGCCAGGCGCTCACGGCGCTGGGCCTGCTCTCCCTGGCAGTGGCCGCCGTCTACCTGGCCTCGCAGCGCGACCTGAAGCGCATGCTGGCCTGGTCGAGCGTGGAGCACATGGGCATCATGGCCCTCGGGCTCGGGCTGGGCGGGACGGCGGTGGCCGCGGCCTATTTGCACGCCGCCGCCAGCGGGCTCGTGAAGGGCGTGCTCTTCCTCACGGCCGGCAACATCCACCGCTCCTACGGCTCCAAGCTGGTGGACGACGTCCGCGGCGCGGCGCGGCGCCTGCCGATCTCCGGCCCGCTCTTCCTCCTGGCCTTCATGGCCGCCAGCGGCTCGCCGCCCTTCGCCCCCTTCCTCTCCGAGTTCGGCATCCTGGGCGCGGCCGTCTCCCACGGCCGTCCGGTGGTGGCGGCGCTGTACCTCGCCTTCCTGGCCGCCATCTTCCTCGGCATGGGGCGAACCGTGATGCGGGTGGTGCTGGGCGATCCGGCTGGCGCGCCGGAGCGGCCCTACCCCGACAGCGCTCTCACCGCCGCGCCGCCCCTTTTCCTGATGGCCCTGGTGGTCGGCCTCGGGCTGTGGATTCCGGGCGGGCTCGCCGATCTCCTCCGGGCCGCCGCGGCCCTGGTGACGGGGTGAACGCCGTGGCCGCGCGCGTGCTCGAGGTCTGGAACGGCGAGGCGGTGGAGGCGGCGGCGGTGCCGCTCCTTCCGCTCGCCGACTTCCAGCAGATCGCCGCCGACGTGATCACCGCCGGCGGCCGGCCGGCGGCCTGGTTCGGCCGGCCCGGACCCGGGGGGAAGGTGCTTCTGACGGCGGTCCTGGCCGACGACCCTGCCGGCCGGCTCGGCCTCCTCTCCACCCTGGTCCAGGGCTCGGTCCCCTCGCTCACGCCCGAGTGCCCCTCGCTCCACCTCTTCGAGCGCGAGGTCCTGGAGCAGTTCGGCGTCCGCCCCGAGGGACACCCCTGGCCCAAGCCGGTGCGGGAGGTGCTTCCGGACCGCCACCCCTTCTTCGCCATGGAGGGCGAGGAGGTGCACGAGGTGGCGGTGGGGCCGGTGCACGCCGGCGTCATCGAGCCCGGACACTTTCGCTTTCAGTGCCACGGCGAGCACGTCTTCCACCTCGAGATCGCGCTCGGCTACCAGCACCGGGGCGTGGAGGCGCTGCTCCTGGGTGGACCCGACCGGCGCACCCTGACCCTCCTCGAGTCGGCGGCCGGCGACACCGCAGTGGGACACCTGCTCGCCCACTGCCACGCCGCCGAGGCCCTGTGCGGGGTGGAGGCCCCCGCCCGGGCTGCAGCGCTGCGCGGGGTGGCGCTGGAGCTGGAGCGTCTCGCCAACCACGTGGGCGACCTCGGGGCCCTGGCCGGGGACGTCGGCTTCCTCCCCACCGCCAGCTACTGCGGGGCCCTGCGCGCCGACTTCCTGAACGCCCTGGCCGAGCTGTGCGGGAACCGCTTCGGGCGCGGGCTGCTCGTCCCGGGGGGCGTGCGCTTCGACCTCGCCGCCGCCGAGGCGGGGCGCCTCGCCGACAGGGTGGAACGGGCCATGGACCGGGTGCGGCGCTCGGTCCGGCTCTTCTTCCGCTCCGCCTCGGTGCGCGGCCGGACCGACGGCACCGGGCGGGTCTCGCGCGAGACCTGCCTGGCCCTCGGGCTCGTGGGGCCGGCGGCGCGCGCCTGCGGGGTGGCCCGCGACGTCCGCCGCGACCACGCCTTCGGCGTCTACCGCTTCGCCCACCTCCCGGTGGCCACCGGCGAGTCGGGAGACGTCTTCGCCCGCGTCCTGGTGCGGTCGCTCGAGTGCGAGCGAAGCGCGGACTTCGCCGTGGAGCGCCTCCGCGCCCTTCCGCGCGGGCCGGTGCGCGTCCCCTGCGGCCCGCCGGCCCCCGGCCGCCTGGCGGTGTCGCTGGTGGAGGGCTGGCGGGGCGAGATCGCTCACGTGGCGGTCACCGGCGGGGACGGCCGGTTCGCCCGCTACAAGGTGAAGGACCCCTCCTTCCACAACTGGATCGGCCTCGCCATGGCGCTGCGCAACCAGCAGATCTCCGACTTCCCGCTCTGCAACAAGAGCTTCAACCTGTCGTATTGCGGGCACGACCTGTGATCGACGACCTCGTCCACATCCTGCGCCTGCGCGCCCGGCTGGGCCTCCAGACTGTGGCCTTCCCGGACGGCCCGGCCCGCCTCCCCGAGCGCTTCCGCGGCCTCCCGGCGCTGGCTCCGGAACGGTGCGGCGACGGCTGCCGAGCTTGCGCCGAGGCCTGCCCCACCGAGGCCATCCTCGACCCGGGACGCGCCAGCATGCGCGTCGACCTCGGGCGCTGCGTCTTCTGCCCATCGTGCATGGAGGCCTGCCCCGAGGAGGCCATCCGCTTCACCCGCGACCATCGCGTCTCGGCCGGCGCCCGCGAGGGGCTGCTCTGCGGCGGCGACGAGCCGCTCCTCGTGCGGACCCTCGAGGAGCGCATGCGCCGGCTCCTCGGCCGCTCGCTCAGGCTGCGGCAGGTCTCGGCCGCCGGCTGCAACGGCTGCGAGGCGGAGCTGAACGCCCTCGGCAACGTCCAGTTCGACTCCGCCCGCTTCGGCATCCAGTTCGTGCCCTCGCCGCGCCACGCCGACGGGATCGTTGTCACCGGCCCGGTCTCGGCGAACATGCGGCAGGCGCTGCTCGAGACCTGGAAGGCGGTCCCGGCGCCGCGGCTCGTGGTGGCGGTGGGAGCCTGCGCCTGCTCCGGCGGGGTCTTCCGAGAGAGCCCGGTCCAGTCCGGCGGCCTCCCCGGCGTGCCGGAGATCCCGGTGGATCTGTGGATCGCGGGCTGCCCGCCCCATCCCATCACCGTCCTCGACGGCCTGCTTCGCCTCCTCGGCCGCCTCGAGGGCGAGGGCCCGGGCGCCGCACCCACCGGGGTCGTCGAGCCCGGTTCCCAGACGATCCGGCCGGTTCGAGCCGGTTGACGGTTCGTAACCGGCAGCCATCCCCACCGGGGCGTTGAAACTCGGCCCCTCGGCCGGGTAGGCCGGGGTTCTCCCACCTTCAGGGGTCCCCCATGAAACGCCACCTTGCCGTCGCCGCCGTACTCGTCCTCATCGCGTCGGGCGCGCTCGCCGCGCCGCGCGTCGCCACCGAGAAGCCCGGGCCGAAGAAGTCCGGGTTCTACGACTTCTACGACCTGGCCGCCGAGTCGCCCGGCATCGGCCAGGTGACGACCAACGCCTGCACCGTACCCGACGCCGCCCAGGCGCTCTACGCTCCCAACTGGATCCTGGATTGCGACGGTGAGGTGCCGCACAACGAAACCACCATCGTCGTGAACCCGGCCGATCCCGACCACGCGGTGGGCGGGTACCACAGCTACCAGATCCACTTCCTCGGAGCCACCGCGGTCACTCACGTGGTCGGGACCGTCTCGGCGACCTTCGACGGCGGCCAGAGCTGGCAGCAGGTGACGCCCCCCATCACTCCCTACCAGTTCAGCGGCGACCCGGCCCTGGCCTTCGGGACCGGCGGGCGGCTCTGGTTCGCCAACATCGCCGACCACGAGGGGCCCGGAGGCCCCTTCACTGGCCCGAGCGTCGTGGTGGTCACCTCCGACGACGGCGGCCTCACCTGGACCAAGCCGGCGACGGTAGCGTCGGGCCAGGGCGCGGTGACATCCGGTTCCACCGGGAAGCTCGTCTTCCAGGACAAGGAGTTCATCGCCGCCGACCGCTTCGCCGCCTCGAGCCCGTTCGCCGGCCGGGCCTACGTCACCTGGACCAGCTTCCAGGAACGGTCGCTGCCCATCGGCTTCGCAGGACGGAGCCCGATCATGACGTCGCGGTCGGACGACGGCACCGCCTGGAGCACTCCCGGGGAGATCTCCGGGTTCGGGACGTTCTGCTCGGCCGCCTACTTCGGCCAGCCCAACGAGTGCGACACCAACCAGGACTCCTACCCCACCGTGGCCCCGAACGGCCGGGTCTACGTCTCCTTCGAGAACTTCAACACCCCGGCCGAGAACCAGATCCTGGTGGTTCGCTCCACCAACGGCGGCCAGACCTTCTCGCCGCCCGCGAAGGCCGCGGACGTGTTCGACATCAACTACCCTCAGAACGTCGACGGCCGCAGCACGCTCACCGGCTGCCAGCTCCGGGTGTCCTCGGTCGCGAACTCCGCCGCCGACCCGAGCGACCCGAGCGGGAACACCGTGTACGTGACCTGGTCGGACAACCGGAACGGCACGGCGCAAGCGACCAACGTGGACGTCTTCCTGGCCCGCTCCACCGACGGCGGCCTCACCTGGCGGACCTACCCGGTGGATACCTCCGACAACGACCAGTTCTACCCAGCGGTGTCCGTCGGCGCGGACGGGCGCGTGGATGTGGGCTACATGGACCGCTTCGGCACCGGCCAGGACCGCTGCATCTACGGCTTCACGCTCACCCGGCTGGATTTCACCGGCGGGAGTCCCTCACTGGTGTCGCGCCAGCAGGTTTCGTCCGCGCCCTCGATCGCCGACCGCTCCCGCTGGTTCTCCGCCACCACCGCGGGGAACACCCGCTTCATCGGCGACTACAACGGTGTCGCCGTCGGTCCCGACGGCACGACCTGGAGCCTGTGGACCGACATGCGGGCCGTCATTCCCGGCGCGCCGGCGGGGCGCGACCACGGCCAACACGCGGTGGGGGTGCGCACGCCGTAGCCAAGACTCGAGCCACCCGAAGGGTGGCGAGGCTGCTTCTGCAGCCAGTGCGCGCAATCCCGAGTTCGACTCGGACGGCGAAAGACCCGGCCTGCGATCACGCGAGATACGTGGCGGGGAATCCGGAAGCCCTCTCCCCACCGGGCCATCCGGGCCCCGGAGAGGAGAGGGAACGCGGAGGCCGCATTCTCCGGAGGGTGAGGGGCCGACGCAGACCCCTCAGGGCGCGGCCGCCGGCACCGGACCCGCCAGTGCCGCCGGCGGCGCCGGCTCCAGCGGCATTGCGATCCACAGCGCCAGGTAGGCGAGGATCCCCCAGCCTCCGAGCAGCACCGAGAGCACGAAGGCGAGCCTCAGCGCCGCCACCGGCACGCCGAAGCGGTTGGAAAGGCCCCGGCACACCCCGGCCACCATCCGCTCGGAGCGGGCCCGGGTCCACTCCCGGGTCGGCGGGGGGTCCACCATCCAGCTGGTGCAGGCGGCGCAGCGGGTGGCGCCCGGCTGGTTCTCGGTACGGCAGTAGGGACAGTTCACGGTCTCGTTCCTCCTGCCCCTCCTTACGCCGCCGGGGCGCCCGCATTTCATCCGTCCGAGCGCGACTTGCCTTGTCGCCTCCGGGTCCGGGCGGCGGGTATGATACCGCTGGTGGACGAAGCCCCAGCCAGCCCGGAGGACGCGCCGGAGGCGCCCGAGGAGCGGCATCCCGGCCCGGTCTCGCTGCAGCTGCGCGAGCTGCTCGACGAGCTGGCGGGCGCCCCCGAGCGGGACCTGCGCGAGGCCTGGCTCAAGGGGCTTCGCGAGGGGGCGCTGGTGGGGCGCTTCGAGCTGCTGCGCGAGCTGGGGCGCGGCGGCTTCGGGGTGGTCTACGAGGCGCGCGACCGCGACCTGGGGCGGCTGGTGGCCTTCAAGGCGGTACGCCCCGGCAACCGCTCGGTCTCGGAAATGCGCGAGCAGTGGCTGCTGCGGGAGGCCGAAGCAGCGGCCCAGCTCAACCACCCCAACATCGTCACCCTGCACGACGCCGGCAAGAGCGAGCACGGCCCCTACCTCATCTTCGAGCTCCTCCACGGCGAGACCCTGGCCGAGCGGCTCGCCCGCGGCCCCATGCCGGTGCGGGAGGCGCTGGCGGTGGCCGTCGAGGTGGCCCGCGGCCTGGCCCACGCCCACGCCTCCGGGGTGGTGCACCGCGACCTCAAGCCCTCCAACGTCTTCCTCATGGGCGACGGCGGGGTGAAAGTGCTCGACTTCGGCCTGGCCCACGTCTTCGGGGCGGCCGGGATCCGGGGCGGCGGGACACCGGTCTACATGGCGCCGGAGCAGTGGCGCCAGGAGGCCGACGACGCGCGAGTGGACGTGTTCGCGCTCGGGACTATCCTCTTCCAGGCCATCGCCGGCGAGGCCCCCTTCCGGCTTGTGAACGACCGGAGCACCTGCCTCGAGCCTGGCCCGGCCCCGCGCCTCGATCGGCCTGGCGTGCCCCCGGGGCTCGCCGACCTGCTGGCGGCCATGCTGTCCAAGGACCAGGCCGGCCGGCCGCCCTCCGGCCAAGCGGTACTGGCGAGGCTGGTGGAGGCGGAGGCCTCGCTCGCCGCCGAGTCGCGCCCGGCCCTGCCCGCCCCCGAGCCAGTGCGCTGGTGGCGCCGCCGTTGGGCGAGGTGGGCGGCCATCGCGGTGGTGGTGGCGCTGGTCGCGGCCGTGGCATGGCAGCGAATCTTCCCCCCGGAGCCGCCCGAGCGGCCGGTGGTGGTGGTGACCGACTTCGCCAACGAGACGGGCGAGCCGGAATTGGAGCGCCTCTCTGGCATGCTCATCACCTCGTTGGAGCAATCCCGCCGACTCACGGTACCAACGCGCGAGCGAATGCTCGACGTGGCGCGGCAGGTGACTGGGTCGCGACCCGAAATCATCGATGAGACGCTGGGACGCGAAGTCGCGCGTCGCCTCCGAGCCGCGGCCGTGTCGCTTGCCTCGGTACGCCGCTTTGGCAGCGTCTACGCCATCGACGTGCAAGTGCTGGACCCTCGCGCCAACGAGTACCTGTTCGCGGGACGCGAGCAGGGCGGTAAGGAAGAAGTCCCGGCCCTGCTGGATCGCCTCTCGGAACGGATGCGCGCCGGCCTGCGCGAGCGCGCCTCGGAGATCAGGGCCGCCCGAGTCAACCTCGCCCGCGCAGCCACGTCGAGCCTCGAAGCCTGGCAGCACTTCGTACGCGGCGAGGAGCTCTTCGAGCTCCAGCAAGCCTCAGAAACGCCGGCCTGGTCGGCGGCCCGCGAGGAGTACCGGCGCGCGGTGGCCCTGGCGCCGAACTTCGTCATGGCGCACTACCGCATTGCGTACACCCTCCGCCATGAATGGCTCACCGAGCGCGCGAGGGAAGCCCTTGCTCCGGCGCTGGCGCAGATCGACCGCGCCGCGCCCAAGGAGAAAGCCTACATCCTCGCGCTGGCGGCGCGCCTGGAGGGCCAGACAAAGGAGGCAATGCGTCAGTATCGCGCCATTGTGCAGACCTATCCGGAGGAGAAGGATGCCTGGTTCGCGATGGCCCAGCTGGCTCTGACTCGCGAGAGCGGCTTCGATCACGCACGGTCCATCGAGTACGCGCGAGAGGTTCTCGGCCTCGCTCCCGATTACGCGCCTGCGTGGGAGCAGGTGCTGATCTCGCTGTACGCCCGCGGCGAGGACGCGCGGTTGCTGGAGGAGGCGCAACGCTACGCTCAGGCAGTCACCAGCGTGAGCTCCCTGGAGAGCCTCGGCCACGCCCAGCTCGTTGCTGGCCGCGACGCGGACGCCGAGAAGACCTTCAAGCACATGGCGCAGATCATGCCCGGCTCGCCGGCAGGCTTGCTCGGCCTCGGGATGCTGCGCCTGCAGCGCCTGGACATCCCCGAGGCCGAGGAGGCCTACCGGCGGCTGGCCACATCGTCCGATCCGCGACTCGGCCGCGAGGGTAGGTATGGCCTCTCCTGGGTGAGCGGAGTGCGCGGTCGTTATCGCGAAGCCTCGGCGCGCCTGGACGATGTGGCCCGCATCGACGAGCAGCTACGGGACGTCGCCGATCTCAGCCGCGCTCTGGGCCAGAAGGTGCTGTGGACCACACTCGGGCGTGGCGTCCTCGCGGAAGACCTCGTGAAGCGTGGCCTGGCCCTCGTCGATCCGGCAAAGGAGCCCTATGTCGACCACCGGCACTTCTTCTGGCTCGCCGTGTACGCGGCCATCGCGTCGGGACGGCTGGACAGGGCGGAGCAGCTTCGCGAGGCCGGACGCCGTTTCGGCTGGACACACAGTCAGCGTCTGCTGGATGTGACCGTGGCCCGGGCGCAGGGACGGGCCGAGGACGCGCGACGCGAGCTAGGCACGCGCTATTCGCCGCGAGACATCACCGAGGCGTTGCCGCTGGCGGCGGCAGAGTGGGCCCTAGCGGAGGGACGCCTCGACGAGGCCATCGCGCTCGCTAGCGAGTCACTGTCGATGCCCATCTTTCCGCCTCACCAAGATGCGGCCGGCATCCGTGCCGTGTTGTGGCCCCGCGCGCTCCTTGTCCGAGCCAGGGCCCTTGAAGCACGAGGCGACCCCGAGGCCGCCCGGAGCGACCTCTCGCGTCTCCTTGACCTGTGGAGGGCCGCCGACCCTGGCGCGCCAGACGTCGTCCGCGCCAAAGCGATGGCAGCGCGCCTCGGCATTCGCGGCCGCTGACCGCCCGGTGGCGCAGTTCGGGTCGCCCTCGGCTATCTCGGTGGCTCGAGCGAGAGATCCTCGGCTGGGTCACTCCGCTGATACCGGCGCCAGATACGCGTCACGTTCCAGGTCTCCCCCTGCCAGGGCATGGGGCCCTTCGGGTCCACGACGAGCCCGGTGGTCTTGGTCGGGTCCACGGCGAGCGGCTTCTTGGTGACAATGTCCAGCAGGAGGAAGGCCGGCGTACCCGGGTCCGGGAGGATCCGGTTCAGCGCGAGAGGGAACCAGATAGTCGTCGCCTTGAAGGAGAACTTGATCGGACTTTCGGCGGCGAAGTTCACCCAGGTGCGCTGGTCGCGGGCGCTGCGGAGGGTGGAACGCACCCAGGTCTGCTGCTGGTCGCCGTCCCACAGAATGGCGGCGCGCTGAAGGATGCAGGTGCAGAATTTGAAGCCCAGCCCCTTGTCCGGGACCGGTGGGTGCTCGACCACGAGCCCGTACAGCGACCGGTTCGCATTGAAGTACTTGCTGAGCGCGTCCTCCGCTTCGGGCTCGGTCGGGAACGGGAAGAGACCGACCCAGTTCTTGAGATCCTTGAGGCTTTTGATCATCCTCTTCGAGGCCGGATGATCCGGGTACGGGTAACGATAAACGTTGCTCGCGTACTCGATCGGGTACCCCGGCGGCTCGCCACCGAACCTGGCATCGAGCTCGGCGAGCAGCGCGCCATCAGACGACGTTTCCGTCTTGGCGTCACCGGGAACGGGGATGATCCAGGTGACGACGAGCTTGTTCTTGTCCTTCCAGTAGTGCGGGTCGTCGTAGCACTTCCCCTCGGCCTTCGCGAGCACCGGCAGGCAGAACATCGACACGGCAGTCACGAAACGTGAGTACTGAGTCACCTTGGCACCCCCTGGATCTGGCGCGGTCGCGCCGCGCGAACAGAAGTCGAGTCGGGAGGGCGTCAGTTTGTGACATCCAGCGAAAGCCGTCCAGTTTCCCCTGGAAAGATGAGCACCTCGTCTGTACTCTTGAAGGTGAATCTCCCTCTTTCAGTGCAATCAGCTCCGCAATGACCGCTGACCCGTAGGTTTTCGGTGCTACCTTGACTCGGTGTCGAAGGCGAGGCTTCACCGGTTGGGGGGCCCGGGCTTGTCGTCGACCCCCCTGGTTGTTGCGGCCCTGTGGATAGCACCCACGGCGGTACACGCCGCAATGGGAGAAAGCGGGGGCGACGTGCACGCGAGTCGCGTACGGGTCCCTCCGCGTATCGACGGCCGCCTCGAGGACCCGCTCTGGGCAATGTCAGTGCCTTTCGAGGGTTTTGTGCAGATCTTCCCCGAGGAAGGGGCGGCTCCGTCCGAACGAACCGTGTTGCGGGTGCTCTTCGATGACCGGACCCTGTACGTCGGCGTCGTGTGCTTCGACCGGGAGCCCGGTCAGGTGTCGGGCCCGCTCGCCCGGCGTGACAACCTGCCGTACTCCGACACTGTTACCGTGATCGTCGATTCGCTGCACGATCACCGGAGCGCGTATGCGTTCTCGGTCAACGCCGGGGGCGTCCAGCAGGACGGCCTGTACTACGAGGACGACAGCTTCACAACCATTTGGGACGCCGTGTGGGAGGGCCGCGCGGCGACGCGGCCCGACGGATGGTCGGCCGAGTTCGCCATCCCGCTCGCCGCCATGCGCCACCTCGACGACGCGGAGCAGACCTGGGGGTTTGCAGTCCGCCGCGAGGTCGCTCGAACGCACGAGGTGATGGCCTCAGTGCCGTTCCCCAGGAATGGCCGGGGCATGGCGTCGCGGCTCGGGCACCTGACCGGGCTCGTCGGGCTCCAGCCGCCGCGCGACCTGGAGCTCGCCCCCTACGCCGCGACGCGCTTCGTCCTGCGGCCGCAGTTCAGCGACACGGCCCGGCCCCAGCCCCGCCTTTTCGACGCCATCCTCGACTTGGGGCTCGACCTCAAGTGGACGGTGGCGAGCGGCCTGGTCCTGAATGGAACCGTCAACCCCGACTTCGGCCAGGTGGAGGCCGACGAGATCATCCAGAACGTCACCACCTTCGAGATCCAGTTCCCCGAGAAGCGCCCTCTCTTCAACCAGGGCATGGACATCTTCCAGCCGCTCGGGCTCGGGCGCGAGAGCGTGCCCCAGCAGCTCTTCTACTCGAGGCGCATTGGGCTCGACGCCCCCATGCTCGCGGCGGCGAAACTGTCGGGCCAGGCGGCGGGATGGCTGGAGATCGGCCTCCTCGACGCAGTGGTCGCTGGCGCCGGCCGCCCCCCAGGGTCCACGGAGGAGGTGACGGACCGCCGCTACCGGTTCCTGGACGGGAGGCCGCTTCACCTCGCGCCGGTGGACTCGCTGCCGCTCGAGGCGCCACCGGCCCAGAACTTCTTCACCGGAGTGGGGCGCTTCAAGACGTCGCGGAGCGTGTCGCTCGGCCTGTGGCTCACCTCGGCACTTCCCCTGACGAGGCCCTGCACGGCGGACGATGCGGCCGCGACCACGCCCCCGGCCCGCTGCGGCGTGAGGGGTGGGAACGCGGCGGCCCTGGACTGGGACCTCCACACCGCCGACAGCGAGTGGGTGCTCTACGGCCAGGCCGCCGCCTCGCAGGTGACGGGCGGGAGTCCGGCGCGGCTGCTGCCCGACGGAACGGTGCTCAGGCCGGGCGACGTCGGCCAGGGCGTGTACCTCACCGCCGCCCGGCAGGGAGGTGAGCCTTGGCGCTTCGATATCCACTACGAGTACGAGTCACCGCGCCTCGAGCTGAACCCCTCGGGATACCAGCGCACCCAGAACGAGCAGGCGATGCGGCTGCGCCTCCGATACGTGCGTCCTAGCGGCGGTGGCCCCTTCCACGACTGGCAGGCCACCGCGTTGGCGGTGGAGCGCTGGACCACGGACGGCAAGGGGCTCAGGCGAGGCAGCACCTGGACGCTCTCGGCCAAGGCCCGGTTCCGGAACTTCCTCGAGATCGCGTGCGAGCTGGACTTCGACGATCCGGGCTACGACGTCCGGGAGATCGAGGGGACCGGCATTCCCTACGCACGGTCCCGCTCGGGCTGGGTCTACTGCCTGGGCAGCTCAGACGCGGGGCAGCCGCTGGCGGCGCAGTGGACCGCCTTCCTGGGCCGGTACTTCCCCATTGGGGCACTCGCCGGCCCGGCCTTCTACGGGGGACAGCTGACGCTGGTGCTTCGACCCCATCCCCGATTCGAGATCCGCCTCTCGGCGCAGGCGGAGCGGAATGCGTTTCCGGCACGGTGGGTCGAGAGCCGGCCGGACGCCCAGGGCGGAGCCGAGGTGCTCCTCGGGGATCTGTTGGCCCCGTTTCTCTCGCTCACCGCTAGGGCGCAACTCGCCATCACGCCGCGCCTCAGCTTCCAAGCGTATACCCAGATCTACGCGGAGTTCCGTCGCTACGGCCCCTTCTTCACGGCGACGTCGCAGAACCGCTCGCCCATCCACCCAGCGGATCTCGTTCCCGGAGGGACCCTCTCGTCGCCGCCGGATTCCCGCTACTCGGCCATGAACGTGAATCTGGTGTTGCGCTGGGAGCTCGCCCTCGGGACGACGATGTACGTCGTTTACGCCCGCTCCCAGCAGGAGCCGCCGTGGGACGCTCCCACCCCTCCGCCGCCGACCCTGTACCCTCGGGCGCTCGGGGCCGGGCCCATGGTCGATTCCGTCCTGGTGAAGCTGTCACACCTGTGGACCTTGTAGCGGTCCGCCCGCCCTCGGGGCACGTCCGTGGGGGGAATTCCAGAGAGCGCGCCCGGCCCCAGCGCGCAGCGGCGTGGAGGCCGGGCGGCCACCGAAGTGCGGCCCGGGTTCAGCGCCTGGCCAGCGGCGTCGGATCCAGAGAGAACTCCAAGTCGGCGGGCGTAGGCTTCCCGGCCTCTAGGTCTGCCGTCACGTGCAGCACCTGCCAGGTCCGGTTCTCGAACTGGACTGGCGTGCCGCGGGAAGCACGGAACGGCGCCGGCACGCGATCGAGCGCCACCTCGCGCGGGGTGAGGACGTCGAGCGACACCAGCGTCCTCGCCTCGAGGACCATCTCGTTGAAGCGCTGCGGGAACCAGGCCTTGGCGCGGGGGAAAGTCACCAGCAGGCCGCCCGCGGGAGCGAAGGTCATGGGCGATGACCGGTCGTCCTTGGCGCTCAGGAAGGTGGTGCGCACGAACATCCGCTCGGTCTTGCCGTCGTGGACCAGCACTGCGCGCTGAACCGTGCAGCTGCAGCGGTTGAAGCTGCCTCGCTCGCCCTCGGGCACCTGTGGGTGCTCCACCACGCTGGCGTACATTCGGTACCCGTCGCCGAAGTAGTCCCTGATGACCTCCTCCGGGCGCTGCTCGGGCGGTATCTCGAACTGCCGATTGAACCTCTCGTACTCTCGGATGTCACTGGTCGGCATCAACTCGACCGACAGCCCGCCCGGGCGGCCGGTGATCAGGGCAGCCTTGGCCGGGCTCGCGTACCGGCCGGCATCGAAGGCCGCGACGTCGGAGCGGAAGGCGCTCTCGTCCAGGGCCGGGAACTGCCGCGGAACGACCTGGGTCACGGTAGCGCCGGCCGGCACCGGCAGCGTCCAGGTGACGACCAGCCGGCCGTCGGCGAGACGGAAGGGAGCGTCACCGCACTTGCCCTCGGCGCGAGCCGAGACCGGAAGCAGTAGGGCGGCACAGATGAAGCCAGCCATTCGTTTCATGGATTTCCTCCTTGGGTGAAGTCACGCAGAGTCCTGGTTTCAATACGATCGGTCAAGGTCCCAGGTGTGTCCTAAAGTGATGAGGATCAAGCGCGGTGCAAGATTGTCACACGCGGCGACCCACCCGGAGTCCTTCGAAGGTGTGGCAGCCATTTCTGCGGGAGAAGCGGGTGCCGTTGACGCGACGCGGCACTCGGAGCTCAGCTGCACTCCGTTGCTAGCCGCTACCGGTGGAACAGCGAAGCGCGTAACCGGCGGCCGCCCCGGGCTGTCACCTCCCAGGCCCCAGCGCGCCCGAGCCCCCTCGCGGCGAAAAGGTCTGCCAGGTAGGCCGGATCGACGAGCCGCGTCGCCGCAGCCAGGCCTCTGACATTCTCCTCGGGCCAGGCCTCCTCGGCCGGCTCCCAGCCCGGAAGCCGCAGCACCACGCCGCAGGTCCCGCCGGGCGCGGCGGCGCGGGCCATCACCACCGTCAGCGCCGCCGGGTCCAGGTACTCGGCCAGCAGCGCCGCGTGCACCAGGTCGAACCCGCCTTCGGGGAGGTCGGCGGTTCGGACGTCGGCGCAGTACAGCTCCAACCTCGCCCCGAGCCGATGGTGACGCTGCCGTGCCACCGCCAGGAACTGGATGTTGAGGTCGATGCCAACCACCCGCTCGGTGACCACCGGGTCCACGTGCTCGAGGCCGGCGCCGGTCCCGCACCCCAGCACCAGGACCCGCCTCGGGCGCGCCGCTCGGTAGACCTGGGCGAAGGCCGCCGACAGCGGCGCGAAGAGGTCGAGCCCCTCCGGCCCCATGAGCGCCTCGTACTCGGCGGCGGTCACGGCGAGCCAGGGAACGCGATCGGGCATGGAGGGTCGACTGAGCGACCTGTACCAGTGCTACACGGCGCGCGGCAACCGCACCGCTCTCTTCTGAACGAGAGTCGCTCCCGCACGGCCCCAGCTTCGTTGTAGAGTCCGCCTCCCCATGGCGTCCCTTTCCACCGCCGTCGCGGCGGCGGTCGTCGCGGACCAGCCAGCGGCTCTCGCGGCCCGGGCGCGCTTCCTCGCCGCCGCCGCCGCGGTGCTCGTGACCGCCAGCCTCTCGACGTCGAACGGGTTCTACGACCCGGTTGCGCTCTTCCTCATGACGCTTGCCTGCGCCGCCGCGGTCGGAGCGGCCTGGCTGGGCTCGCCCTGGCGGCGTTCCCTGGCAGAAGAGGCACGGACGGCCCGGTTCTGGGACCGCGCAACCCGCATCGCCCTGGCGCTCGGCCTGGCCGGCGGCCTCGTCTCCCAGATCCTGTTCCGCCCCGGCCAGTACCTCGACCCGCCCCGTCCACTCGCCTTCCGCCTGCTGGCCGTCGCCGGCGCGCTCCTCGCCGCGACCTTCTTCCTCGACCTCGGGCCGCGAATCGCCCGCCTGCGCTTCGCGCTCCTGCTCGGCGTCTTCGCCGCCATGGGCGCGGTGGTGCTGCGAGCGAGCCCGAGCCCGCCCATCGACGTGTTCCTCTTCCGCCAGGCGGGCGCCGAGGCCCTCTCCCGCGGCGAGAACCCGTACCTCATCTCCGTGCCGAACCTCTACCGCGACCGCCTCGTCTACGGCACCGGCGGGTTCGCGGTGGGGGATCGGGTCACCGGCTTCCCCTACCCTCCGCTGGTGCTCCTGGTGGACCTCCCCTTCCGAGCGCTCCTCGGCGACGCCCGCCTGGCCTCGCTCGTCGCCATGCTCGTCGCCGCCTGGGCGGTGCGGAGGCTCGACCGGGGGCGCGACGGCGAGCTCATGGGGCTCCTGCTCCTCTTCCAGTCCCGCTCGTTCCTCGTCCTGGAGATGGCCTGGACCGAGCCGCTCGTCGTTGCCTGCCTCGGCCTCCTCTTCCTCGCCGTCCGCCGCTGGCTCGCCGGGGCGCCGCTCGCCGCCCTGACCGGGCTCGCCGCCGGCCTCGCCGCAGCCTCGAAGCAGTACACCCCGCTCATGCTCCTGCCCGTGCTCCTCGCCGCGCCGCGGGCGGGGCTCGGGCGCGCGCTCGGCTGGGCGGCGGCGGCCTTCGCGGCCATCCTGATTCCGTTCCTGGTTTGGGATCCCTACGCCTTCTGGCGCGGCGTGGTGACCTGGCAGTTCCACCAGCCCTTCCGCATGGACGCGCTCTCGTGGCTCGCGGCCCTGGCGCGGCTCCTCGGCCGCACGGAGGTCACAGCCGCGGTCGGCTTCCTCGCCGCCGCGCTCGCCCTCCTCGCGCTCCTGCCGCGCCGCCCGGGGCTGGCCCAGGCGGCCTCCGTCGCGGCCGCGGCTTTCCTCATGTTCCTCCTGTTCAACAAGCAGGCCTTCTGTAACTACTATTGGGGCGCCTCGGGCCTGCTCCTCGCGGCCGCCGCCCTCTGCGGCCGGGAGCGGGTCCCCGCCGCGGAGCCAGCCTGATGCTCGACGGAAAGCGCATCTGCGTGGTCATGCCGGCCTACAACGCCGAGAAGACCCTGCGGCAGACCTATGCCGAGGTGAACCGCCAGGTGGTAGACGACGTCATCCTGGTGGACGACGCCAGCCGCGACGACACAGTGGCCGTGGCCAGCCAGCTCGGCATCCACCACGTGGTCCATCCCGAGAACCGCGGCTACGGCGGCAACCAGAAGACCTGCTATACCGAGGCCTTGGAGCGAGGGGCGGACATCGTGGTGATGCTCCACCCCGACTACCAGTACTCGCCGCGGCTGCTCCCGGCCATGGCCGGGATGGTGGCCAGCGGCCACTTCGACGCGGTGCTGGGCTCGCGCATCCTGGGGGTGGGGGCGCTCGCGGGCGGCATGCCGCCGTGGAAGTACCTGGCCAACCGCTTCCTCACCTTCGTCGAGAACCTACTGCTCGGGTACAAGCTCGCCGAGTACCACACCGGCTACCGTGCCTTCTCTCGCCGGCTGCTCGAGGCGCTGCCGCTCGGCGAAAACTCCGACGACTTCGTCTTCGACAACCAGATGCTGGCCCAGGCCATCTACTACGGATTCCACGTGGGCGAGATCTCCTGCCCGGCGCGGTACTTCCCCGAGGCCTCCTCCATCAACTTCCGCCGCAGCGTGAAGTACGGCTTCGGCGTTCTCTGGACCGCCCTGGAGTGCCGGCTGGCGCGTTGGGGGCTCCGCAACCCGCCGCGGTTCCCGCCGGAGGGGCGCGGGGCGTTCCGGGCATCCCAGAGCGCGTGAACCTTGCGCGGACGCCGGGATCGGCGGTGCGGGGGCTTGCTACTCGACATGATTGGCAGGATTTCTTACTGATTGGGTATGAAAAGCACGCGGGCCACCGTGTCCAAGAAGGGCCAGGTGGTGATCCCGAAGCCGCTGCGGGATCGGCTCGGCATCCGGCCGGGACAGGAGCTCGAGTTCTCCGATGAACGCGGAAAGCTCGTCGCCAGGAAGGTGACGGACCAGGATCCGGTGGACCGGGTGTACGGCGTGCTCCAGTTGAAGCGGGGCGTCGACGAGGCGCTGCGCCAGTTGCGCGGCGAGGACCCTTACGTCACCGCCCCCCGAGCAGGGGCCACTGCGCCAGCGGCTCGGTGGAGCGGACGAGGTGCATCCCGGCGGCTGCGAAGCGCTCGAGCGCCTCCTCGGCCTGGGGGGTGAAGTCGGCGACGAAGCCCCCCTTCCCGTCCGGGACCGCCACCGCCGACATGCAGTCCACGAGCAGGTAGACCCGCGCCGCCAGCCGCGGGTCGCGAGCCCGGATCTCCTCCAGCAGGTCCTCCACGGTGCTCTTCACGCAGTGGCTCGAGGCCTGGCCGGCCAGCAGCAGCGCCCCCGAGGCGAGCAGCCGCTCGGTGAGGTCGGCGTTCTTCGACGCCAGGGGCTTACCGTCGCGGCGGGTGAGCACCTCGGGCCTGAGCACCGAGTAGTTCTCGGTGAGCGGGTGCTGTCCCTTCACCTCGGTCCAGCTCTGCGCCCCGCGCGCGTAGGCGTGGAAGAGGCGCGCCTCCTGCACGGCGCCCACGAGGTCGTGCCCCTCCCCGCCCAGCAGGCAGTGGGGCGGCCAGAGGTAGAGCTCGTATTTCCCGGTCTTCTCCAGCTCCTCGCAGTAGTGGATCGCCTCCTCCCTGAGCCATTCCTCGTCGCCGGCGGCGAGCCAGCTCGCCACCGCCGGGTTGGGGCGCGCCTCCCCATCTCGCACCTGCCGGGCAGTCACGGTGCGGTGCGGCTGGAGCGGCCGCCCCTCGCTGTCGACCCAGAAGGAGGCGAAGAAGATGTGGTAGGCGAGGTGGGTGTCCAGCGTGGCGGTGATGCGGGTGATGGCGGCGAGGTTGCGGTAGACGAACTCGACCAGCCGGCGGGTGTCCTCCACCGCGCCCCGGCCGCTGCGGCCGCCGACGTAGAGCGAGCCTTCCGGCAGGCAGAAGTCCCTCTGCTCGTCGACGAGCAACAGGTGCAGGTCGAAGGCGTCGGCGCCGGCGGGGCGGATGGCGTGCCGCTCGCGCCAGTCCTGGGCCGCCTCGAAGAGCGCCTGGGCGTCGGGGCGGTAGGACCAGCGCCCGGCGGCGGCCGGGTCGTGGAAGGGGGGCAGTGGCAGCTCGCGTGGGAACATGGCTCACTCCCGGACGCCGCGGGCCTCGAGGACCAGCCGCGTGCGCAGGTCGAACAGGCTTCGCTCGAGGCCCACCGGGTACTGGTGGGGGTAGACGAAGCGCTTCAGGCCGGAGTGCAGCCGCGCCAGCTGGCTCTTGGCCCGCTCGCGCGCCGCCGCCAGCGGCGGCGCCCGCCAGGCCGGCTCGCCGGCGCGGACGACCGGCACCAGCAGGTCCTCTCCCGGGGTGCCGGCCGGGATGCGGCGGCGGCGGGTCATGTCGGCCGGGTCGACCATCTCCGGCGCCTCCGGCAGACCCAGGGTCTCGTCGTAGATGACGTCGGCCAGGAAGCTCTCCTCGCCCTGGTAGCGGCGCACCTGCGGGATGCCGGGCAGCGAGATCTTGGCCGCCTGCTCGGAGAGCTTGAGCCGCGGGCGCCAGGCCTCCCCAGGGCGCATCCGCACCGCCGACAGCTTGTAGACCCCGCCCAGGGCCGGATCGCCGTGGGCGGTGACGAGCCTCGTCCCCACCCCCCACAGCCCGACGGCGGCCCCCTGGTCCTTGAGGCTCTGGATGATGTGCTCGTCCAGCTCGTTCGAGGCCAGCACTGCCACCTCGGGGAAGCCGGCCAGGTCCAGCATGCGCCGCGCCTCGCGCGAGAGCCAGGCCAGGTCGCCGGAGTCGAGCCGGATCCCGTTGAGCTCTCGCCCCTGGGCGCGCAGGGCGCGGGCCACCTCGATGGCCTTGCTCACCCCCTCCAGCGAGTTGTAGGTGTCCACGAGCAGCACGGTGTTCGAGGGCATGGCCCGGGCGAAGGCCAGGAAGGACTCCAGCTCGTCGTCGAACAGCATCACCCAGCTATGGGCATGGGTGCCGGCCACCGGGATGCCGTAGAGCCGCCCGGCCAGCACGTTGGAGGTCGCGGCGCAGCCCCCGATGTAGGCGGCGCGGCTGGCGGCCAGGCCGCCGTCGATCCCCTGGGCGCGCCGGAGCCCGAACTCGATCACCGGGTCGGCGCGGGCGGCCAGGCACACCCGCGCCGCCTTGGTGGCCACCAGCGTCTGGAAGCCGACGAGGTTCAGGAGCGGCGTCTCGAGGAGCATGCAGGGGATGATCGGCCCCCGCACCCTGAGCAGGGGCTCGTGCGGGAAGACCGCGGTCCCCTCGGGCACCGCGTCCACGTCGCAGCGCAGCCGGAGGTGCTCCAGGAAGCCGAGGAACGCAGGCTCGAAGAGCGGGCGGCCGTCGCGCCCCACCTGGCCGCCGAGGTAGTCGAGGTCTGCCTGCTCGAAGCGGTGGGAGAGCACGTAGTCCACCGCGTGCTCCAGGCCCGCCGCCACGGCGAAGCCGCCCTGGAACGGGTTCTGGCGGAAGGAGAGGACGAAGCAGGCCTCGCGCCCGGACACCCCCTCCTTCCAGGCGGCGTAGGCCATGGTGAGCTGGTAGAAGTCGGTGAGCAGCGCCAGCGACGGCCGGTAGAGCTGCGATGGCAGCATGCGGACCTCCGCGCACCCGGGGCCTCTCCTACATAGCGCCCGAGCCGCGGCGGGGTAAGGACCCCTTGCGGCCTCGATCGCCACCCCCGTCGGTCGCTTGATCCCGCGGCCGCGCGCCCTAATGAAGACGGGCATGAACGACCCCCTAGGCGTGCTCGCCACCTTCGAGCGGGGCGCCGGCCGCACCGGCCGCCTCTACTCGCTTCCGGCCCTGGAACGGAAGGGCCTCGGCAAGGTGGGCCGGCTCCCGGTGTCGCTCCGGGTGGTGCTGGAGTCCCTCCTGCGCAACCTCGACGGCAAGCGGGTGACGGAGCAGAACGTCCGGGCGCTCAGCGGCTGGCAGCCGCAGGCCGAGCGCACGGAAGAGATTCCCTTCCTGGTCTCGCGGGTCCTGCTCCAGGACTTCACCGGCGTGCCGCTCCTCGTCGACCTGGCCGCCATGCGCTCGGCCCTCTCCCGCACCGGCAAGGACCCGGGGCTGGTCGAGCCGCGCGTGCCGGTGGACCTGGTGGTGGACCACTCGGTGCAAGTGGATGCCTTCGGCAACCCGGAAGCCCTGGAGAAGAACCTGGCGCTGGAGTTCGAGCGCAACCGCGAGCGCTACGCCTTCCTCAAGTGGGGCACCCAGGCCTTCAAGAAGCTGCGCATCGTGCCGCCGGGCATGGGCATCTGCCACCAGGTGAACCTCGAGTTCCTGGCCACGGTGGTCTCGGAGCGGGACGGGGTCTTCTTCCCGGACACGCTGGTGGGCACGGACTCCCACACCACCATGGTGAACGGCATGGGCGTCCTGGGCTGGGGAGTGGGCGGCATCGAGGCCGAGGCGGCCATGCTGGACCAGCCCACCGGCCTCCTGACCCCCGACGTGGTGGGCGTGCACCTCCACGGAACCCTGCGCGAGGGCGTCACCGCCACCGACCTGGTCCTCACCCTCACCGAGATGCTGCGCCGCGCCAAGGTGGTGGGGAAGTTCGTCGAGTTTCACGGCCCGGGGGCCTCCTCGCTGCCGGTGCCGGAGCGAGCCACCATCGCCAACATGGCGCCGGAGTACGGCGCCACCATCGGCTTCTTCCCGGTGGACGAGCAGACGCTGCGCTACCTGGCCCAGACCGGCCGCTCGCAGGAGCAGGTGGACGCGGTACGGGCCTACTGCAAGGCGCAGGGAATCCTCGGCGTGCCGGGGCGGGGCGACTGCGACTACAGCTCGGTGCTGGAGCTCGACCTCTCGGCGGTCGAGCCCTCGGTGGCGGGCCCGAAGCGCCCGCAGGACCGGGTGGCCCTCTCGGCCCTGAAGCAGCGCTTCGAGGAGCTGTTCTCCCGGGCCGACGCCACCGGCTACGGCAAGCCGGCGGCGGAGCTCGAGCGGCGCGTCCGGGCCCGCAACGGTCTGGCCCGCCCGGGCGGGGGCCTGCAGGACCCGGCCAGCCTCCCCGGGCCCCGCCCCAGCGCCAGCGAGCGGGAG
>DASTPH010000048.1:0-2179 GCA_035762305.1 Anaeromyxobacteraceae bacterium | reverse complement strand
GCCTCGGCGTCCGCGGTCCGGTTCGCCAGCGGCCGCACCAGCACCGACTCGGCCCCGGCCGGCATCCGCCCCGCGCCGGCCGCGAAGCCATAGCCGCAGCCGGCCAGGGCGACGATCAGGGCGAGCGCGACCGCGTGTCTGGTCGGGGTCAGGCCCTCACCCACCACCGTTTCCAGGGCATCCGAGTGCGCTCTCCCGGGGGGAGAGGGCTCCTGGGTCGGGGTCGGGGTCGCGGTCGGGGTCAGGGTCGAGGTCGGGGTCGCGGTCGATACCTACCCGACCACGAAGTTCATGAGCCGCTTGGGGACGAACACCACCTTGCGCACCGTCTTGCCCTCGAGGTGGGCCTTGACGCGCTCCTCGGCCTCGGCCAGGGCCCGCACCTCGGCCTCGCCGGCCGCGACCGAGGCCTGAACCTCGCCCCGCAGCTTGCCGTTCACCTGGACCGCGATGGTGACCGTGTCGGCCGCCACCAGCGCCGGATCGAAGGCCGGCCAGGGCTCGACGGCCAGCAGGCGCTCCCCCACCGCCGCCCCGCCCACCTCGTGCCAGAGCTCCTCGGCCGCGTGCGGCGCGAAGGGGGCGAGCAGCGCCGCCACCGCCTGCAGGGCCTCGCGCACTGCCGCCCGCTCCGGCTCGTCCCGCGGCTCGAGGGCGTAGAGCTCGTTCACCAGCTCCATGAGCGCGGCGATGCTGGTGTTGAACTTGAGCTCGCCTTCCAGCCCCTCGGTCACCTTCTTGATGGTCCGGTGCGTCCTGCGGCGCAGGTCGAGGAACGTGCCCCGCGCCCCGGAGAGCGCCGCGGCGGGCGCCGCGAAGCATTCCTGCCGCGCGTGGAAGATGCGCCAGACGCGCGACAGGAAGCGGAACAGCCCCTCCACCTGTTCGTCGGACCAGTCGATGTCCTTCTCGGGCGGGGCGGCGAAGAGGATGAAGAGGCGGATGGTGTCGGCGCCATACTTCTGGACGATGGGCCCGGGGGTCACCACGTTGCCCCAGCGCTTGGACATCTTGCGGCCGTCGGGGCCGTTGACGATGCCCTGGGTCACCAGCCGCCGGCAGGGCTCGTCCTCCCGCGTCAGGCCGAGGTCGTGCATCACCCGGTGCCAGAAGCGGAAGTAGAGCAGGTGCATCACCGCGTGCTCGGGGCCGCCCACGTAGACGTCCACCGGGAGCCAGCGCCGGGCCATTTCCGGGTCGAAGGGGCGGGCCTCGTCCGCCGGCGACAGGTAGCGCGCGTAGTACCAGGACGAGTCCACGAAGGTGTCCATGGTCTCGGTCTCGCGCCGGGCCGGCCCGCCGCAGATGGGGCAGGTGGTGTTCACGAACTCGGGCACCTTGGCGAGCGGCGGCTCGCCGGTCCCGGTGATGATGGCCTGCTCCGGCAGGACCACCGGCAGGTCCTTCTCCGGGACCGGCACCGCCCCGTGCTTTTCGCAGTAGACGATGGGAATGGGCGTGCCCCAGTAGCGCTGCCGGGAGAAGCCCCAGTCGCGCAGGTGCCACCTGACGGTGGCCTGGCCGAACCCCTTTCGCGCCGCGTGCTCGGCCATGCGGTCGCGCGCCTGGGCGCTGGGAAGGCCGCTCCATGGACCGCTGTCCTGGGTGACGCCGTCCTCGGTGAAGGCCTGCCTGAGCGCCTCACCGGCCGGCAACCGCTCGCCGCGGGCGGGCTGGATGACCACCCGCACCGGCAGCCCGTACCTGCGGGCGAACTCGAGGTCGCGCTGGTCGTGGGCCGGGACGCTCATGACGGCGCCGGTGCCGTACTCGGCCAGCACGAAGTTGGCGATCCAGAGCGGGACCTTCTCGCCGTTGTACGGGTTCACGGCGAAGGCGCCCGTGAAGACCCCCTCCTTGGGCGCTCCCTCGCTGGTGCGGTCCACCACGTCGGTCTCGCGCATCCGCTCCACGAAGGCCTGGACCTCGACGCGGCGCGCCGAGGCGGTCACCCTCTCCACCAGCGGGTGCTCGGGGGCCAGCACCGCGTAGGTGCAGCCGAGGATGGTGTCGAGGCGGGTGGTGAAGACGCGGACCGTCTCGGCGGAGCCGGCCAGGCCGAAGTCCACCTCGGCGCCCACGCTCTTGCCGATCCAGTTCCGCTGCATGGTGGTGATGCGCTCGGGCCACTCGACGAGCCGATCCAGCCCCTGGAGCAGCGATTCGGCGTAGGCGGTGA
>DASTPH010000047.1:0-3110 GCA_035762305.1 Anaeromyxobacteraceae bacterium | reverse complement strand
CTGGCCTTTCCGCCCCTGGCCGGGCGCTTCTGGGACTTCGAGAACTTCGGCATGGTCGGGTCCATTGCCGGCTTCGTCGAGTCGGGCCGGGTGCGGCTCTTCTCGGTGGACGGCATCGACTGGCAGAGCTGGACCAACGGGGCGGTCCACCCGGCCGACCGCGCCCGGCGCCACCAGGACTGGGACCGGTACGTCACCGAGGAGGTGGTGCCGCTCGTGCGGCGCCTCGCCGGCCGCGAGACCATGTGGGCCACCGGCTGCAGCATGGGCGCCTTCCACGCCGCCAACCTGTTCTTCCGCCACCCCGACGCCTTCGACGGAGTGGTGGCCATGTCCGGCCTCTACCAGCCCGGCGAGTTCGTGGACGGGTTCTGCAACGACGACGTCTACTTCAACGCGCCCCTGTGGTACCTCCCCGGCCTCACCGACCCCTGGTACCTGGAGCGCTACCGCAGGAGCGCCATCGCCGTGGTGGTGGGCCAGGGGGCCTGGGAGCAGCCCATGGTGGAGGACACGCGCGCGCTGGAGCGGGTCCTTCGGGAAAAGGGCATCCCCGCAGTGGTGGACTTCTGGGGGCACGACGTGAACCACGACTGGCCCTGGTGGCGCAAGATGCTGCCATACTACCTGGAGCGGCTGGGCGTCTGATCGCGGCAACCGCTTCCCGCGAGCCTCGTCGACATCCGCGGCGGCCCGCCCGGCGGGCGCCGTGAGAGCGCTCACGGCGCTCTGGCACCGGGCGGCGCGCGGCGCCACAGCTCCCACCGCCCCGACCGCGCCACCGGCACGGCGTGGCGCGCCAGCGCCGCCGCGAAGTCGGGCGGCGCCCCGCGCAGGAGGAACCAGTCGTACCAGGGACCCATGGTCTCGAGGTCGAAGCGCCCGGGCTCCCACTCCGGCGGGAAGGGGGCCTGCATCCCGGGCTGGTAGCGCACGGGGTTCCCGGGGAGGCCGGCGAAGCTCATCCCCAGGTCGCCGCCCCGCCACACCTGGTAGTAGGCCGGGGCGTGGTGCAGCGAGGCGATCCGCTGCTCGCCCGGTCGCGGCTGATCCGGGTCGAGGCCGGGGTGCCTCACCGGGCCGGGCTCGATCTCCTGGACCGCGCCACCCGGGGCCCGGTGGAGGAAGAGCAGGCCGGCGAGCCGGCCGCCCGGCTCGGCCCGGGAGAGCACCTCCTCGAGCCCGGCCATCTGTGGCTGGAAGGCGCGGATCTTCCAGGCGGCGTTGCCGCAGAAGGCGAGCGCCAGCGCCGCCCCGGCGGCGAGGAGCCAGCGCCGCGGCCCGGCGGGCGGGGCGCGCAGGAAGGCGGGCGCCGCGACCGCCGCCACGGTGAGGTAACGCGGCGCCAGGTACCACTGCCCGCGCACCGAATAGGGAAGGACCAGCCACAGGAAGAGGAAGCCGAGGCACAGGACCTCGCCGCGCCGCTCCCGCAGGCGCTCCCGGAGCGCCGGCTCCGCGCCGGCCCTCGCCGGAGCACCGGCCGGCGCCGGCCGGGGGCGGGCCGCGGCCGACAGGACGAGCAGGGCCAGGAGCGCCCACCCCAGCCACCGATCGGAGCCGTCGGAGAAGGATCCGAAGAGGTGCTCCATGCCCCGCCCCACCCGATCCCGGATCGGCTCCCAGCTCGCCGAAAGCCCGTACCAGGAGTAGCCGGGCCGGCGGAATGGCGGTGGCGGGGCCAGGAATGCCCGGCCGAGCCAGGCGGCGAAGAGGGCGAGCGCCGGAAGCAGCGGGAGGGCGCGCCGCGCCGCCCATCCCGGGCCGCGCCAGTGCAGGCCGAAGAGGAGCAGCGCCGCGAAGCCGAGGAGCAGGAACGGCTGGGGGTGGGAGAGGAACACCGCCAGCGCCGCGAAGCCCAGGAGCGCCGCGCCCCCCGGCCCGGAGCGCTCGGCGGCGAGGTGCCGGTCGAGCAGGCCCAACGCCAGGACGAGGAGCGGCGTCCCGGTGAGGAAGGGCATGAAGCCGTAGAAGAGGTTGGTCGAGAAGACGAGCGGCACGGAAAGGAGCGCCCAGCGGGGGTCGCGCCCCAGCGAGCGCAGGAGGAAGCCACCGGCGAGCGGCAGCCCGGCGGCGTAGGCCGAGAGGACGAGCTTCCCGGCCACCTCCGGCGAAAAGGCCCGCTGCAGGAGCCACATGAGCCCGTAGAAGCCCCAGTACGGAACCGGCCAGGGATCGACCGCGAGATAGGGCGCGAAGGGGCTCGCCGGATCGCCGGCCCGCGCCACCGCGGCCGCCAGCCCCAGGTGCTGCGGCAGGTCGAGCAGCGGAAGGAACCGGCCCGCCCAGAACGGCGCCACCGCCGCGGCGAGGAGCAGCGCGCCGGCGATTGCCTCCGCCGCGCGCGCTCCGCGCTGCCGGGCCGGGTCGATCACCCCGCGAGTGTACCGGAAGGTCCGGGCTCGCCAGGTGATCTGGCCCAATGCGGCGCGGAACGGCCGGGCCTGGATTCGCCGTGGCGCCCCGGCGCCGGGCCGGGCTAGACTCCCGCTCTCGGAGGATCGCCCATGAGGGGAAAGAAGCACGCCGCCGGAGCAGCCGCCCGCTGCCTCGCCGCCGCGGCCGCCCTCGCCGCCTCCAGCCTGGCGATAGCCCAGCAACCCTCCGCCACGCAGCAGGCTGCGCCCGCGGCACCCGCCGCGCAGGCTCCCCAGGCGGCCCCTCCTCAGGCCGCGCCCGCAACTCAAGGCGCGCCCGCCGGTCAGGCGGCCCCTACCTCGCAGGCAGCCCCGGCGCCACAGCAGGCGCAACCCACCCCCGCGGCACAGCCGCAGACGCTGGACTCCGCCCTGGGCGTGATCGTCTTCCCCGCCAAGAACCAGACCCCCGCGCAACTGACCCAGGATGAGTCCGACTGCTACACCTGGTCCAGGCAGCAGACCGGCATCGACCCCATGGCTCCGCCGCCCCAGGTTGACGCCCAGGCCGCCGCCGACGCAGCGCCCAAGGGGGCGGTCGCCGGCGGCGCCGCCAAGGGCGCGGTCGCTGGAGCCATCTTCGGGGGGCGGCCGGGCTCGGCGGCGATCGGCGCCGGGCTGGGAGCGGCGGGCGGCGCCGCGAAGCAGAAGCAGATCGACCAGGCGGCGGTGCAGAAGGCGCAGGCCCAGGCC
>DASTPH010000046.1:0-8384 GCA_035762305.1 Anaeromyxobacteraceae bacterium | reverse complement strand
GGGAGGCGGAGCGCCGCCTCCCCCGGACCCCCACCCGCGTGCCGCGCCGCGCAGGAACCGGCGTATGACTCTTGCGGCGCGGCACTAGCGACCTCCCCTGAGCGCCTTGGCCATCGCCTCCTCGGGCGCGGCGCGGCCGGTCCAGATCCGGAGGGCGAGCGCCCCTTGGCGCAAGAGGATGCGCTCGCCCGCGACCAGCCTGGCCCCGGCCGAGGCCGCGGCGCGGGCGAAGGCGGTGTCGCCGTACACGAAGTCGGCGCAGAGCTGCCCGGCGCGCCAGCGGAGCGGCGGCAGCTCGCCGGCCTTGCCGGCGAGGCCCACCGAGGTGGCGTTCACGACCAGGTCCGCCCGCTCGGCCTCGTGAACGGCGTCGGCCCACGGGGCGGGCTCGGCAGCGGCGCCCGGCTTCCCGAGGGCCCGGGCCATGCCGTGACACACGGCCAGGGCCGCCTCGGGCCTGCGCGCGGCGACGCGCACCGTCCCGGAGAGCTCCAGCACCGCCCAGGCCGCGGCGCGCGCCGCGCCGCCAGCGCCCAGCACCAGCGCCCGCGCCCCCTTCGCCCATCCGGCCTCGGCGAGGAGCTCGCGGAAGGCCGGGGCGTCGGTGTTGTGTCCCTCCCACCCGTCGGGAAAGCGCTTCAGCGTGTTCACCGCCCCCACCAGGCGGGCCGCGGCCTCCACGCGGGCGCACAGGCCGAGCGCCTTCTCCTTGTGAGGCACGGTGACGTTGAGCCCCTGGAAGCCCAGGGCGTGGGCCCCGCGCACCGCCTCGGCGAGCGCCTCGGGCCGGACGTCCAGGGCCAGGTAGGCCGCGTCGATCCCCAGCGCCGGGAAGGCGGCGTTGTGCATGGCCGGGGAGAGGCTGTGGGCCACCGGGTGGCCCAGCACGCCGTAGAGCGCGGTGCGCCCGGAGATCACGCCACCCCTCCAGCCGCGAGGGCGTCCAGGATCTCGAAGAAGCGAGGGAAGCTGGTGGCGACGCAGGAGACGTCGTCGAGCGCGACCTCGGCGCCGTCCGCGAAGAGCTGGGCCACCGCGAAGGCCATGGCCACCCGGTGATCGAGCCGGGTCTCCACCGACACCGGCCCGAGGCGGGTCGGCCCCTCGATGGCGCAGCCGTCCTCGAAGAGCTCGATGCGGGCGCCGGCCCGTGCCAGCGCCCCGCCCATGGCCGCCAGGCGGTCGGACTCCTTCACTCGGAGCTCGCGGGCGTCGCGGATGACGGTGCGCCCTCGCGCCTGGGTGGCGAGCGCCATCACCACCGGCAGCTCGTCGATGAGGCGAGGCACCAGCGCCCCGCCGATGGAGACGGCCCGGAGCTCCCCGGGGCGCACCGTGACGTCGGCGCTCGGCTCGCCGCCGCTCTCCCGCTGGTTCGACAGGTCCACCCGGGCGCCCATCTCCCGCAGCACGTCGAGGACCCCGGTGCGGGTGGGGTTCACCCCGGTTTGGCGGGCGGTCACCTCCGAGCCGGGGAGGGCCGCGGCCGCGCACAGGAAGAACGCGGCCGACGAGACGTCGCCCGGAACCTCCACCTCCACGCCCCGCGGCCGCGCCGGCGAGACGGTGACCGCGGTGCCCTCCACCCGCAGCGGGACCCCCATGCGGCGCAGCAGGCGCTCGGTGTGGTCGCGCGAGGCCTCCGGCTCCACCACGGCGGTCTCGCCCTCGGCGAAGAGCCCGGCCAGGAGCAGCGCCGACTTCACCTGGGCGCTCGCCACCTCGAGCACGTGGCGCGTCCCTGCCAGCGCCGCGCCGCGCACCACCAGCGGCGGGAGGCGGTCGCCGTCGCGGGCGGAGAGCACCGCCCCCATGCGCCGCAGCGGCTCGACCACGCGGCGCACCGGACGGCGCCTGAGCGAGGCGTCGCCGGTGAGCACCGAGAGCCCGGGCACGGCCGAGAGCACGCCGGCGAGGAGCCTGAGGCTGGTCCCGGAGTTGCCGCAGTCCACCACGTCGTCCGGCTCGGCGAGGCGCTCCGGCGGCTCCACCACCACCTCGGCGCCGGCGTCGCGGATGCGGGCCCCGAGCCGCTCGCAGGCCCGCCAGGTGGCCTGGACGTCCCCGGCGCGCAGGAGCCCGCGCACCCGGCTCGCCCCCCGCGCCAGCGCCGCGAAGAGGAGCGAGCGATGGGAGATGGACTTGTCGCCGGGCGCCTCGAAGGCGCCGCGGAGCGGCCCGCGCCGCTTGCAGATGGTGGGCCCGCTCAGAAGAGGTCCTCCCGCGCCTGCCGCGCCGCCTCCAGCGCCTTCCGGGCCGCCTCCGGCGAGTCCTCGACCGCGGCCAGCAGCCGAGACAGATGGGCCTCGAGCCGGCGGGCCGCCTCGGGGATGTGCGCGTTGCGCCGCGCCACCTCGCCCTGGATGTCGAAGGCGAAGCTCGCCAGCCGGGTCATGTCGTTCAGGCCGGACCCGGCCAGCCGCCGGGCCAGCGGCCCCGAGTCCCGCGCCGCCGCCGCCAGGGCGCTCGCCACCAGGTAGGGCAGGTGCGACACCATGGCCACCGCCGCGTCGTGCTCGACGGCCAGGCAGCGGATCACCTCCGCCCCCAGGCCGGCGTGGAGCGCTTCCACCCGGGAGAGGGCCTCCTCGCCGGCCCCGTCGGAGCACAGGGCCACCGCGCCCCCCTTCCAGCGGTCGGGGCGGGCGGCCTCGTAGCCGCCGCGCCCGCCGAACAGGGGGTGGGCCCCCACGAAGGCCACCTCCGGGCGTACCTCGGTCGCGGCGAGCCGGACCACCCGCTCCTTGGCACCGCCCACGTCGGTGAGCACCGACCCGTCGGCCATGAGGCGGGAGACCGGGCCGAGCAGCGCCTCGATGGCGGCGATGGGGGTGCACAGCACCACCACCTGGCAGGCGCGCAGCGCCTCGTCGGGCGCGGCCGACGCCTCGTCGGCGACGTGCTCGTCCAGGGCGCGCTCGCGCACCTCCTCCCGCGGCTCCACCACCGCCACGTGCACGCCGGCGCGGGCGGCCTTGAGCCCCTGGGCCAGGGAGGCGCCCATGAGGCCCAGGCCCACCACCCCCACCCGGCGCGGTAGGCCGGCGTTCACGGCGCGGCCCGCCTCCGGGCCCCGGCGGTCGCATCGTTCGTGCCGCTGGCCCGGCCCATCACACCCACCGCCCCACCGCCCGCGCCACCGCCTGCAGCCTGGGCATGAGCTCGGCGAACATGGCGGGGGTGAGCGACTGCGGCCCGTCGGAGAGGGCCCGCTGCGGGTCGGGGTGCACCTCGATGAGCAGGCCGTCGGCGCCGGCGGCCACCGCGGCCAGCGCCATGGGCTCCACCAGCGATCGCTTGCCGGTGCCGTGGCTCGGGTCCACCACCACCGGCAGGTGGGACAGCTCCTTCAGCACCGGGACCGCCGAGAGGTCGAGGGTGTTGCGAGTGGCCTTCTCGTAGGTGCGGATGCCGCGCTCGCACAGGATCACGTCCGGGTTGCCGTTGGCGAGGATGTATTCCGCCGCCATGAGCAGCTCCTCGATGGTCCCGGAGAGGCCGCGCTTCAGCATCGCCGGCTTCTTGGCCTTGCCGCAGGCCTGGAGCAGGTTGTAGTTCTGCATGTTGCGGGCTCCGATCTGCAGGCAGTCGGCCCACTCCTCCACCAGCGGCACCGCCTCGGGCGTCATCACCTCGGTGATCACCGGCAGGCCGGTGGCCTCCCGCCCCTGGGCCAGGATCTTGAGCCCCTCCTCGCCGAGGCCCTGGAAGCTGTAGGGGCTGGTGCGCGGCTTGAAGGCGCCGCCCCGGAGCATGGCGGCACCGGCCTTCTTGGCCACCTCGGCCACCGCCTTCACCTGCTCCAGGCTCTCCACGGCGCAGGGTCCGGCCATGACCACCACCCGCTGCGCCCCCACCTCCACCGCGCCCGGGCCGCGGCCGACCCTCACCACCGTGTCCTGGGGGTGGAAGTCCCGCGAGGCCAGCTTGTAGGGCTTGAGCACCCGGACGCACTCGGCCACTCCGGGGAGTGCCTCGAACATGCCGGCGTCGGCGACCTTCCGATCGTCGCCGATGACGCCGACGATGGTGCGCTCCTCGCCCCGCGACAGGTTGGGGCGGAAGCCCAGCTCCTGGATGCGGGCGAGCACGCCCTGGATGTCCTGCTCCGACGCTCCCTTCTTCATCACGACGATCACGGTCCTCGGCTCCTCATCTGTGCAGGTCGGGGCGCAGCACCCGCGCGCCCCGGAGGTAGACGTGCCGCACATCGCGGGGGGACCCGCTGTCGACGTGGATGAGCACGCGGATGGTGCGCGGCAGGGACCCCGGCACCGGGATCTCCCGAGAGCAGATCATAGGGACCATGCCCCAGTCGCCCCTCTCGCGCGCGGCGCGCGCCGGGAAGTCGGCGTCGAGGTCGTGGGTCACCGTGAAGATGGCCCAGACGATCTCCTCGGGCTGGATGCGGTTCTCCCGGACGATGGCGCGGCACAGCTCGGCCACGCCGTCCTCGATGGCCGCGACCGTGTTGGCGTCGACCTGGGTCGCTCCCCGGATTCCGCGCATGAGAGAGCCGAGCAGTCTACGTGCCGCCGGCAGGTGGTGTCCACCTGCGGGCCGGACGGACACGGAAGCGGCGCCGCATTCGACCCGGCGCCGCGCGGGCCGGCCGGCCCTCGTTTCCGCGGACTCGCCTCGCGCCCGCCGGGCGCCGTGGGGACCGCGCTGGTGATGCCCCGTCGGCCGGTCTTCGCCCGACTGGAGCGCGACCGGCGCTGCGCCCAACGCCTCCATTTGGGTCGCCCCCAAGGAGGGGGTACAGTGTAGGACCTCAGGTGCCGCTTGCCGGCTCCGAACCCCGGCAGTAGCGTGCCAGGGGATCGGTGACTCCGCATCGGTGCTCGGCCATCTCGATTGGGGCTGCGGCAGAGGTCGGCGCCGTGACTCCGCGGAGCGAGGCGGTGGTGAGGGGCTCGGCGCAGTCGCAGGATTGACCTCGGCGAGAGGAGCCATTCGATGAACACCCTGTGGATCGTCGTCATCGGCGTGGTGGCCATCTACCTCGCGTACACCCAGTACGCGCGGCGGGTCGATCGGAACGTCATCCGCTCCGACTCGAAGCGGGCCACGCCGGCCAGGATGTACATGGACGGCGTGGACTTCATGCCCACCAGCAAGAACGTCCTCTATGGCTACCATTTCAAGTCCATTGCCGCGGCCGGGCCCATCGTCGGGCCCATCACCGCCGCCAATCTGTGGGGCTGGGCGCCCTCGCTGGCCTGGCTGGTCCTGGGCGTCTCCTTCATCGGCTGGGTCAGCGACTACTCGGCCATCATGGTGGCGGTGCGCAACGACGGGAACAGCCTCTCGGCCATCTCGCACAAGCTCATCGCGCCTCGGACCCGGACCATCCTCTTCGTGTTCATCTTCTTCTACCTGTTGCTGATCGCGGGCGCGTTCATCGGCATCCTAGCGGCGATCCTCGCGGCGCGACCCGACGTGCCCTTCGGCATCTTCGTGCTGGCCGTCATGGGGCTCCTGGCCGGGCAGATGATGTACCGCTGGAAGGTGGGCATCGTCCCGGTGACCTTCATCGTGGTCATCGGCACGCTCGTCGCCATGGCCCTCGGCCCCGCGGGCCAGTCCCGGGACGCGGCTGGCAAGCTGGTGCAGGGTCCGGTGGCGGCCGCCATCGTCACCCTGAACGGCGCCGTGGACAACTTGAACGCCAAGCAGCCGCTCTTCACCGTCGAGGACCCCACCGGCGCCGACCCGCGCATCCCCGCCCCCGGCCCGGACGGGAAGCGGCCCACCACCGCCGCCTACGACGCCGCCACCGGCCTCATCAAGACGCTGCCCAACTACCTCCTGTGGATGCTGTTCCTGTTCGTCTTCTCCTACCTGGGGGCCAACCTCCCCATCTGGCGCTTCGCACAGCCGGTCAACTACATCGGGTTCTGGGTCACGCTCATCACCATCCTCCTCTCGGCCGTGGGGGCGGTGCTGGCACCGCTCACCGGGGCGAAGGACGCCGCCGGTAACCTCATCGGGGCCTTCGCGCTCCCGGCGGTCAAGGACCTGGGGTTCGCGGTCGTGGAGGCCAAGGCGTGGCAACCCCTCTGGCCCATGCTCTTCGTCACCATCGCCTGCGGCGCGGTCTCGGGCTGGCACGCGCTCTTCGGCTCGGTGGGGACCGCCCGGCAGCTCGAGTACGAGACCGACGGACTTCCGGTCGGCGCCGGCGCCATGTTCGGCGAGAACACACTGGCGCTCCTGTCCATCATGGCGGTCTCCATCGCCGGCGTCGGCGGCGGAGGCGGCCGGTTCGCCGCCGGCGTGGGCAAGCTGGTCTACGCTGGCACCTTCGGCCTCGTCCCGGAGGTCTACGGCACCGCCCTCGGGTTCGGCGCCTTCGTGTTGATCGTACTCACGGTGACCCAGCTCATCTTCCGCGTCATGCGCGTCACCTTGACCGAGTGGGTCGCCGACGCCATCCCGCCGGTGCGCAACATGCACGTCTCGAGCATCATCTCCATGCTGCTCACCCTGGCGCTGGTCCTCACCGGCACCTGGGTCTACCTGTGGCAGCTCTTCGGCGCCTCCAACCAGCTCATGGCGGCGCTCTCCCTGCTGGTGGTCACGGTGTGGCTCAAGTCGGAGAATCGCAACCCGAGCTACGCCCTCTTCCCCATGCTCTTCATGTACGTGACCACGCTCTTCGCCACCGTGGTCACGGCGCGGAACCTCTACGTGACCATCGCCTCGAACCCCAAGATGAGCGGTCTGCCGGTGGCCGGGGCCTGGGCCATGATCGTGGTGGCGGTGCTGCTCCTGGTGGCCTCCCTCTTCATCGGCTGGGACGGCCTCAAGGCCTACCAGCGCTACAGCGCCAAGCCGGCGGCTCCCGCGCCCAGCGCGGCCACGGGGTAGCCGGGGAGGGAAATCAGGCGGGTGCGCGCGCGCCCAGCGCGCGCACCGCCTCGAAGAACTGGCTGGCGGAGACGCCAGCGCCGGGGGGATCCACGTGGACCTGCAGATGCGGCCCGCCCCGGCGCACCGAGAGCCGCCGCACGGTGAGGCCGGCGCGCGCGGCCAGCTCCAGCATGGCGTCCGCCCGCGGGAGGGCGGCCGGGGCGCGGTAGAAGGTCGCCAGGCCGCCTCGGGCGGCGGGCTCGCGCAGCGACCACTGGTCGCCGCCCATGGAGCGGAGCGCGTCGCGCCCCGACCAGCTCTCCCGATCCAGCGCCTCCAGATCGGCCCGGGGCGCCACGCGGAGCGTGCCGCGGACGATGACCGTGTCGCGGCGCCCCCGCCCCCGCGAGAGCGCCCACATCCAGGGCACGTCGCGGGGCTCGAGGAAGATCACCACCGCCGCCTCCTCGAAGGGAGGGTTGGCCTTCCTGATCACCATCTCCACCGCGGTCGAGCCGAGCCAGCGCACCGTGGTCCGCTCGCCCAAGAGCGGCAGCCCGTCCTGCATCCAGCGCATGAGCTCGCGGCCGCGGCGGACGTTCCAGATGGTGCCGCCGGCGAACCAGAAGAGGAGCGCCAGGGCCAGCACCGTGACGAGAAGCGACACCGCGAGTCCTCGGGGAGTGGCGGGCGGAGCGGGAGGAGGGGTCCTCTTCTTCCGCAGCGCCGGCGAGGGCTGGATGGTAGCATGCTCCCGGTCGTCAGGAGGCCCGACGGCGGGAAAGGACCAAGCGGTGGCGAGTGCCGGCGGCTGGAGGCGTGCGCTGCGCGAGTTCCTGTACGGGATGACCTCGTACGAGTTCGAGCAGCACGCGCTCGACGTCCGTGCCTCGATGGAGACCATCTTCATGCTGGTCACGTTCGGGGACATGCTGGGGGTCCCCATCCTTCCGCCCTACTACGGCCTGCGCCTGCTACCCTATGTCGTGCCCCAGGTCGCCGGCTGGAAGCGGCGGGTACTGCGGGAGCGGGAGCTGGGCGACAGCCACGAGCACCACCTGCACGGCGTCTAGCGCGCCCAAGGACGAGGAGACGGCGATGACGGAGAAGGAGAAGAAGAGCTGGTGGCAGGGCGTCAAGCAGACCATCTACGGGATGGCCGCCCACGACATGAGCCGGGCGGCGCTGCGCACCCGGGCCTCCATGGAGCACCTGTTCATCCTCATCACCATGGGCGACCTGCTGGGCGTCCCCATCCTGCCGCCGTACTACAGCCTGCGGCTGCTCCCCTACGTCGTGCCGCAGATCGCCACCTGGAAGCGCCGCATGCTGCGCGAGAAGGACGTGTCGGACGCCATGTTCTAAGTGCTGCTCCGCAGAAGTCATGAGCCCATCCTCGTTCACCTTGCTCCGCAGCAATTCGCGGGGAAGGCCCCGTGCCTTGCAAGGAGAGGCAGCAAGGCACGGGCCCTCCCCGCGTGCCCGACCGAGAGGCGGGGCGCCGCCTCCCCCGGACCCCCACCCGCGTG
>DASTPH010000045.1:0-13287 GCA_035762305.1 Anaeromyxobacteraceae bacterium | reverse complement strand
CCTCCTCCCCGGTGTGGGCGGAGCTGCTTCGCGCCGTCGAGGGTCTGCGCTAGCCTCGGCCCGAAGGCGGGTGCGCCCCGCGGGGCGGAACGGAGGATCGGATGACGAAGCTGGCGAGGTTGGCCGCCGTCGCCGCCCTGGCCCTCCACGCCAGCGGCGCGTCGGCCGGAGGTGATTCGCCCGCCGGCGGCGCCGGGGCGGCCGCCCCGGCAGAACCGGCCGCCACCGCTAAGCGCGGGGTCGCGGGCCGCGTCAGCTTCAAGCAGGGGAGCAAGTCCTTCCAGCTGCCCCTCGAGACCGCGGACGTCGAGGTGACGGACCTGCGCGGGCGAAGGCAGTACCACGTCTCCCTCGTCTACCGGGACGCGAAGAACCGGACGTTCGCCATCGCGTTCGTTCACACCGGGCCCGGGCCAGTGCCGGATCGGCTCTTGAGCGACCTCACCGTGAGCACGCCCGCCGGCCTCTCGAAGCTCCAGCCGGGCGCGAGCGTCTGCAACCTGGTGCTCGCCGTGCTCGACCCGTCGCGGGTGGAGGGGAAGGCCAGCTGCAGCGGGCTCACCGACTTCGGCGGCGAGCGGCGCTCACCCGACGTGACCCAGGTGAAGTTCACGGCCTCGAGGTGAGGCGCCCCCGGGTTTCGGGCGGCTCCAGCTCCACGGCCCGAGGCCCGGTTCCGGGTTACAGTCCGCCGCATGCAGACCCCCAAGCTCGGCACGCTCGCCGTGCACGCCGGCGAGGGAGAGACCCTCGCCGTCCCCTCGGTCACCACCCCGGTCTACCAGACCACCACCTACCGGTTCCCGGACGCCGCGGAGGCCGCCGCCTACCTCGACCGGCCCGAGGGGCGATGGCTCTACTCGCGCCTGGAGAACCCCACCGTGCTGGCCGCCGAGAAGAAGGTGGCGGCCCTGGAGGGCGCGGAGGCGGCGGCATGCTTCGGCTCGGGGATGGCGGCCATCTCGGCGGCGCTCCTCTCCGTGCTCCGCGCCGGCGACGCCCTGCTTCTCGCCGACGCGCTCTACGGCGAGACCACCCGCCTGGCCCGGGAAGTGCTGGCCCGCTTCGGGGTGGAGGTCCGCGCCGTCCCGGTGGCGGGCCTCGCGGAGGCGGTGCGGGCGGCGCCGCCGAGCGCGCGGGCCCTCCTCTTCGAGACCCCCACCAACCCCACCCTGCGAGTGGTGGACGTGCCGGCGGTGGCGGCCGCCTGCCGGGCGCGCGGCCTCACTTCCATCCTCGACGCTACCTTCGCCACCCCGGTGAACCTGCGCGCCCTGGAGCACGGGGTGGACCTGGTGGTCCACAGCGCCACCAAGTACCTGAACGGCCACTGCGACCACCTGGCGGGCGCGGTGGCCGGGCGCCGGCAGCTGGTGGAGGCGGCGGTGCGGGTGCGCCGCTCCACCGGCGGGAACCTGGATCCGGGCGCGGCCTACGACCTCATCCGCGGCATGAAGACCCTGGAGGTGCGGGTGCTGCGCCAGAACGCCACCGCCCTGCACCTGGCCCGCGCGCTGGAGCGCCACCCCAAGGTGGCGCGCGCGCTCCACCCCTTCCTCGAGTCCCATCCCGACCACGCCCTGGCGCGGAAGCTCCTGCGCGGCGGCGGCGGCGTGCTCTCCATCTCGGTCCGGGGCGGCTTCGATTCGATCTGCCGCGTCCACGACGCCATGCGCATCGTGGCCCGGGCCAGCTCGCTGGGCGGCGTGGAGAGCCTGGCCTCCATCCCGGTGATCTCGTCCCACCGCGGCGCGAGCGACGCCGAGCTGGCTGCGGCCGGCATCGACCGGGGCCTGATGAGAATCTCGGTCGGCCTGGAGGATCCGGAGGACCTGGTCCAGGACCTGGAACAGGCCCTGGAGCGCGCCTGATGGCCGGGCGGCTCCGCCTGGCCGGACTCGGCGCGGTGGCGCTCCTCGGCTGCCGGGTGCCTCCGCCCGACCTCTCGCGCGACCCGGCCCAGCTCCTCGAGTCGGTGCGCGCGGCGCAGGCGCGGGTGCAGCGGGTGGAGGGGAGCGCCCGGGTGTGGGTCGACTCGCCGGAGCGCTCGGGCTGGGTGGACCAGTTCCTGGCCGCCGAGAAGCCGGACCGGGTGCGGATCGAGACCCGCGACTTCTTCGGAAACGTGGCCGCGGTGCTGGTGGCCGGCGGCGGGCGCTTCGCCCTCTACGATGCCCGGGCCAAGGTCCACTACCGGGGCGAGGCCACGCCGGAGAACCTGTCGCGGATGCTCCCGCTGGCGCTGCCCCCGGCCGACCTGGCCGGCCTCCTGTGCGGCGCGGCGCCGATCCTGGAGGGCGCGCCCAGGGAGGTGGAGGTCCGCGGGTCGCTCCTGGTGCTGCGGCTCGCGGCCGCCTCCGGCGAGCAGGAGCTCTCGGTGGGCGAGGAGGCGGCGGTGGAGGCGTCGCTCCTGCGCCGGGCCTCTCCGGCCCCGGGCCAGCCCGACTACCACCTCGAGTTCGACGCCTTCCGGCGCCGGGGCGGCGCCCGCTTCCCCACGGTGGCGCGCCTGGAAGCGCCCGCGGCGCGGGTGCGGGTCGAGCTGCGCTGGAAGGAGGACCTGGAGGTGAACGGTTCGCCCGATCCGGCCCTGTTCCGCCTCGATCCGCCGCGGGGGGCGCGGGTGGTGGACCTCGAGCCGGGGTCGGCCCCGCCCAGGGTGGAGCTGCCGGCCCGCCCCGATCCGGCGCGGGAATGACCCGGGGCGCGGAGCGTTCTCGCCGAGCGGAGGAGCCGACTGCGCGCTTGAACGCGGCCGGGGATTCGCTAAGTTCATTCCCTGGCCCGTACCGGGAGATCACCGTGGACAGCGAGCTTCTGGCCCTCGTCAAGACCGGCGGCATCGCCATGTGGCTCATCGTCGCCTGCTCGGTGGTGGCGGTGGCGGTGGCGGTGGAGCGGCTCCTGGCCCTGTGGCGCTTCGGGGACCGCGCCCGCGGCCTCGCCGACGCGGTGACGCGCGCCCTCTTCCGCGGCGACGTCGAGGACGGCCGGGCCCAGTGCGAGCGCTCCGACTCGCCGGCGGCCGAGGTCTTCCTGGCGGCGCTGGTGGCAGGGGGAAACGGGGCGCCCCGGCCCGGGGGGCCGCCCCCCTCGGAGGAGAAGGTGACCGCCGCGGTTGAGCGCCAGCGCCAGCAGGTTAATCTGAAATTGCGGCAGAACCTGTGGATGCTCGGAACCATCGGCGCCACCGCCCCCTTCATCGGCCTGTTCGGGACGGTGGTGGGCATCATGCGCGCTTTCCATCAGATGGCGGCCACCGGCCAGGGCGGCTTCAGCGTGGTGGCGGCCGGCATCTCCGAGGCCCTGGTGACCACCGCCGGCGGCATCGCCGTGGCCATCGAGGCGGTGGTGATCTACAACTTCCTCAACACCCACGTGCAGAAGCTGGCGGTGCAGCTCAAGCTGCTCACCGAGGAATACCTGGAAATCGTCAAGGAGCGCCTGCCGGCGCTCGGGGCCGCGCCCGCCGAGCCGCGGCCGGGAGCGTGACATGGCGGTCAGCGGCATGCCCGATGTGGACGAGCGCGAGGACGGGGCCGGCGCCGGCATCTTCGCCGACATCAACATCACGCCCCTCACCGACATCTTCCTGGTGCTGCTCATCATCTTCATGGTGACCACCACCGCCATCGCCGAGGCCAGCGGCCAGAACGGCGGCATCAAGGTGACCCTCCCCAAGGGCGGGCAGCCCCAGGCGGCGCGCGACGTCCACGACCTGGCCATCGCGGTGCTGGCCGACGGCCGGCTGGTGGTGCAGGGCAAGGTGGTGGACGAGGCCTCGCTCACCGACGTGCTCGCCAAGGCCCACCAGCGCGACCCGGAGACGCTGGTGCTGGTCCAGGCCGACGAGGGAGTGACCCACGGCAAGGTGGTGGCGGTGATGGACCTGGCCCGCCGGCAAGGGCTGCCTCGGCTGGCCATCGCCACCCGCGCCGAGAGGTGACATGAGGCCCAAGTCCGGTCCCTCCGCGAAGGCCCCGGTACCGGGGGCGATGCTCGACCGGGCCCGCCTGGCCGCTGTACAGTCGAGGCATGGCGGTGCGCAAGCGCCTGGGCGAGATGCTCCTCGAAGCCGGGGTCATCGACCAGCATCAGCTCGACGCGGCGCTGGGCCACCAGCGCAAGTGGGGCGGGCGGCTGGGGCAGGCGCTGGTGGACCTCAAGATCACCAGCGAGGCCAGCATCGTCGAGGCCCTGTCGCGCAAGTTCGGCTACGAGGTGGTCCACCTCGAGGGCATGGAGGCCGGCCCGGTGCTGGAGGCGGCGCTCAGGCTGGTGCCGCGGGAGGTGGCGGCGCGGCACAACGTGCTGCCGTATGCCGCCGATACCTCCACCGTCTCGGTGGCCATGTCCGATCCCGGCAACATTGGGGTCGTCGACGAGATCCGCTTCCGCGCCGGCCGGCGCGTCAAGGTGGCGCTGGCCGGCGACCGGGAGATCGCCGCGGCGGTTCGGCGCCTCTACTCCCCGGGCGGGCGGGAGCCGGCGTCCCCCTCCCTGGAGCTGGACGAATTCGATCCCGGCGAGACCGTGGTGGAGAAGTTCGGGAGCGGGAGCTCGGACGCCCTGGACCAGTTCTTCGCGGCTCCGGCGGGCAGGGGCCCCGCGACGGGCGCGCCTGGCCCCGGGGCCGACGCCTCGCCGGCACCGGCCGCCGAGCCGGACCCGTCGGTGCCGGAGTCGGTGGAGCTCGAGGACTTCCTCACGCCGTCGCCGGCTCCGCTGCGGGCGGTCGAGGCGGTGGCCCGTGCCCAGGCCCAGGGGCCGGGGCCGGCAGCGGCGCCCCGCGCCTCGCCGTCCGCCGCGCCCGCTCCCCGGCCCGCCGCACAAGCCGCCGGGCTTCCTGAGCAGGGCGCGGGGCGCCCCGCGCCCGCTCCCCGGCCCGCTGGACACGCCGCCGGGCCCGCCGCACACGCCGCCGGGCCGGCCGCGCAAGCCGCCGCGGCTCCCGCGCAACGCGCGGCCGCCGCCGGGGTCGCGGCGCCGGAGACGGGCCCCGGCGAGGAGCCAGGCGAGAAGACCGGCACGCTGGAGCTCACGCTGGATGCGGAGATCCGGCCGGAGGGGACCGAGGACCTGTGGAGCCAGGGGCCGGTGCCGGCCCGCCCGGCGGCGCCGAAGGACGGCGCGGCCGAGGGGACGAGAGATCGCCCGGCGGAGCGCGAGGTGGAGATCCTCGGCGCCATCGAGCAGCTGGCGCAGGGAGACCCGGTGCCCCCCGAGCTCGTGAAGCCGTCGCAGCTGGCCGCGGCGCTCCTGCGCCTGCTCATCCGCAAGAAGCTCGTCTCGTTCGAGGAGTTCCTCGACGAGTTCGGCAAGAAGTAGGGAACGCGCCCGGGCCTCGCCTGCCGGCACGGGGGCCCTGAGCACTCGTCACATCTTCCGTCTCCTCCCGCGGCACGGGCATCTGCTCCGTTCAACGGTAGCCCAGGAGCCGCGGCGCTGCTTGCCGCAGCGGGCCTGGGCAACGAGGGAGACGGCGGCGAAGCCGGCCAGTCGGGCCGGTTCCGCGCGGGCGGAGCGTGCTCGCTCTCACCCCGCGGCCATCGCCTCCCGGGCCATCGGCACCGCGCCGCCACTACCTCCAAGAAGGGGGGGAGAGGGGCAAGGGTGAGGGGCGGCGCGGCACCTGGGTGCGGCGCTGCGGATTGGTGCCGGCGGGCGAGGCCCGGGCGCTTCTACGGGCGAGATCCGGGAGAAGGTGCCGCCTTCAGTTCAGCGCCTGCGGCACCGCCAGCGAGAAGGGCGCGATCTCGGCGTCGAAGGCCGAGCCGTCGTCGCGCAGCATCCGGTAGGTGCCGCGCATGGCCCCCACCGGCGTCTTGAGGACGCAGAAGCTGGTGTACTCGAAGGTCTCGCCCGGGCCGAGGTGGGGCTGGTGCCCCACCACTCCCTCGCCGACCACCTCCTCCTTCTCGCCGGCGGCGTCGGTGATGACCCAGTGCCGGGTCACCAGCTTGGCCGGTCGGTCGCCCTGGTTGGCGATGCGGACCGTATAGGAGAACAGGTAGCGCCCCTGGCCCGGCGCCGAGCGCTCCGGACGGTAGGCGCTCTTCACGGTGACGCGGATGCCGTCGGTGAGGGCGGTGGACACGCGCGCCCCATATAACCGCGGGCGCGGGCGCCGGCAGGGCCGCCCGGCCGAGCGCCCTTCCCCCGGCGACCGGCGCGCGGCATGCTCCGGAATCGGTCGCTGCGGCGCCACCTTCGGGAGGAGCGATGGAACCCAAGCTGGAACGCATCTTGCGCGAGGTGGACCAGGCCCGGGGCAAGGTGCTGGCGCTCACCGGCGCCGGCATCTCCGCCGAGAGCGGCATCCCCACCTTCCGCGGCAAGGAAGGCTACTGGGTGGTGGGGTCGCGCAACTACATACCGCAGGAGATGGCCACCCAGGAGATGTTCCTGAAGCGCCCCGAGGAGGTGTGGCGCTGGTACCTCTACCGCTTCGGCGTGGTCCGCGGAGCCGAGCCCAACGCCGGCCACCGGGCCCTGGTGGCCCTGGAGCGGGCGCTCCAGGATCGCTTCACCCTGGTGACGCAGAACATCGACGGGCTCCACCGCCGCGCCGGCAGCTCCGAGCGCCGCACCTACTGCATCCACGGCGACGCCGCCTGGATGCGCTGCGCCGCCGAGTGCGGGGTGGGGCGGCTCCCGCTGCCGGACTTCTCGGCCCGATCCGGCGACGACCCCTTCACCGCGGAGGACCGGCGGCGCCTCACCTGCCCGCGCTGCGGGGGCTGGCTGCGCCCGCACGTCTTATGGTTCGACGAGTACTACGACGAGGAGAACTACCGAATGCAGTCGGCGCTGCGCGCCGCCGGCGAGGCCTCGCTGCTCCTGGTGGTGGGCACCAGCGGAGCCACCAACCTCCCCATGCAGATCGGCGAGCTGGCCTTCCGGCGCAACGTGGCCATGGTCGACGTGAACCCGGAGTACAACCCGTTCGCCGAGCTTGCCGAGTCCGCCGAGAAGGGGTTCTTCGCCAGGGGGACCGCCTGCGAGCGGTTGCCCGCCATCGCCGCCGCGCTGGGCGCGGCGCCCGAGGGCTAACCCAGCACCAGCTTGGTGATCTCCGGCGGGTTGAGGACGCGCATGGGCGGCCCCCAGTAGCCGGTGCCGCGGTTCACGTACACGTGCGCCGAGGCGCCCGCCTCCTCGTGGAGATAGAGCCCCTTGGCGTACCGGTAGACCACGCCCACCAGGAGCGAGAAGGGGAATATCTGCCCGCCGTGGGTGTGGCCGGAGAGCTGCAGCTCCACGCCGGCCCGGGCCGCCTCGGCGACCCCGTGCGGCTGGTGCGCCAGCAGCACCAGCGACCGCTCCGGGTCGCGGCCGGCCAGGGCGCGGTCGAGGTCGGGGCCGTGGCCGGGGGCGAGGCCGCGAGAGCGCCAGTCGTCGATGCCGGCCAGCTCGATGGAGGCCCCTCCCGGTCCCCGGTCGCCCACCGAGACCCGCTCGTTGCGCAGCACCTTCACGCCCAGCCGGCGCAGCTCCTCGAGCCACGCCTCCACGGCCCCGGTGTAGTACTCGTGGTTGCCGGTGACGAAGTAGGTCCCCCAGCGGCTGCGCAGCCGGCCCAGCTCGCCGATCGCCTCCCCGAGCTCGGCCACCCCGCCGTCCACCAGGTCGCCGGTGATGGCGACCACGTCGGGCCGGAGCCCGTTCACCAGCTCCACCACCCGCCGCACCTCGGCCCGGCCGACGGTGGGGCCGACGTGCAGGTCGCTCACCTGGGCGATGGTGAGCCCCGAGAGCGCCGGCGGCAGGCGCGAGAGACTGACCGGCACCTCGGTGACCTGGGGCGGCCCGGTGGCGCTGCGGATGCCGTAGAGCGAGGCGCCGCCCGCGGCCGCGACGGCACCCGAGGCCACCGCCCGGGCCAGGAAGAGGCGTCGCTCCGGATCGGCGGGCGGGTCCGGGATCCGGCGCGCCGCCTCCCAGAGCCAGGCGAGGCCGGTAGCGCCCCAGCGCAGGAGGTCCGCTACCAGGAGCGCGCTCGCGAGCAGGAAGGCCACGCCGAACCAGCCGAAGACGGCCATGGGCAGCCCCCGGGGCAGGGGGCGCGGCAGGAGCCTGGAGAGGAACATCCCCGCCGGGATGCTGACGCCGCCGAGCGCGATCACCAGCGCCAGCCCGCGCCGCCAGGGCTCGGCCAGCTGCGGGTCCCGTACCAGGCGCGCCCACAGGTACCAGTGCATGCCGCCCAGCACGGTCAGCAGGATCAGGAAGAAGAGGGCGTACTGCAGCGGGCGCGACACCTGGTTCTGTCGTTAACGGGCCTCCGGCCGCAGCGCCACCGCCCGATCGGCGCCGCGAAGCCATCGGGCCCCGGGCACGCCGTGCCCGAGGCCCGAGGTTCGAGGGTCGACGGCGGCTCAGCCGTCGCGCCCCCAGCGCTCGCCGGAGCGGCCGCGCTCGAAGCCACCGCGATCGTCCCAGCCCTCGCCCCGCCAGCCGTGGCGGTGGCCGGGCGCCCAGGCCAGGGCCTCCCAGCGGCGATCGAGCTCGGCGCGGCGAGCGAGGAACCAGGCCTCGAACTGCCGCACCCGCCGCGGGCTCGAGGGGCCGTACCGGTAGAAGCGGACCCGGGCCCGGTCGAGCCAGCGGTACTCGCGCAGGAGCTCGGCGCGGGTCCAGGAGCCGTGGGTCGGGGCCGGCGGCTGCGAGATGTCCAGCCACGCCGGCGGCGCCGGTAGCGCCACCGCAAACCTCGGCGCCGGCTCCCGGTAGACCAGGGCCGGGGAGGGCTGCGTCCGGTAGGCCGGCTGGTGGACGGCCGGGGGGAACCCGGCGGAGCCATCGTGGTCGGCCCGGGCTCTTCCCGCCGCCACGAGCGCGGCGGCGCCGGCGATGGCGAGGGCGATGCGTCGGATGGTGGGGAACATGGCGTCCTCCTGTCTCTCCCGAAGGAGCGACGGAGGAGCCGGGCCGCCTATTCAGGCGCCAGATCCGCCTCGGCGGTCCACCCCCGGCGCGATCCCGGCCTTTCCGGGCAGGCCCGGCAGGGTCCCGATCTTGGCGGCCAGGATGAAGTCGTTCTCGGAGAGGCCTCCCACGGCGTGGGTCCAGATCTCCACCTCCACCGTCGAGTAGTGCACCGAGAAGTCGGGATGGTGCCCCTCCGCCTCGGCGAGGTCGGCCATGGCCGAGACGAAGCGCATGGCCTCGCGGAAGTCGCGGAAGCGGAAGGTGCGGTGAAGCCGTTCCCCGCGCAGCTCCCAGCCGTCGAGGGTGGCGACGAGCCGCCGGGCCTCCTCGGGCGGGATCTTGGGGACGCCGCCGTGGCAGGGGACGCAGCGCTTGGCGGTCCAGTCCACCGCGCGGATGTAACCGCGGGGAGGGCCGGCGCACGGCCCCTTTCGGGCGCGCCGCCGCCGGCGGGGCGGGCTATCCTCCCCGCGACATGGAACGGACCTTCCTCGCCCTGGGATCCGCCTCGGCGCTCGTCTCGGTGGCCGCGGGCGCCTTCGGCGCTCACGCGCTCAAGACCCGCCTGGCTCCCGACCTCCTGGCGGCCTTCGAAACCGGCGCCCGGTACCAGATGTTCCACGCCCTGGGGCTCCTGGCGGTGGCCTGGGCCGCCGGCCGGTTCCCCGGAGCCCTGGTGTCGGCCGCCGGGTGGCTCCTGGTGGCCGGGACGGTGCTCTTCAGCGGAAGCCTGTACCTCCTGGCGCTCACTGGGACGCGCTGGCTCGGCGCGGTGACGCCGGTCGGCGGCGTCGCCTTCCTGGCCGGCTGGGCCTGCCTGGGGTGGGCCGCCATCCGCGGGTAGCGGGCCGACTCCGACCAGGCCCGCAGCGACTGTCACCGGGGCGGTCGTCGCCGCGGTCGTCACCTCACACGAGGAGGACCGCCCCGGCCGGCAGCCCACTGAGCGCGCCTCAGCCCCGCTCGAGCGGGAATCCGGCCCGGACCCAGGCCAGGACGCCGCCGTCGAGGCTGTAGGCCTCGGCGCAGCCGTGGCGCTCGGCTACCGCGGCGGCGGTGACGCTGCGGATGCCGTGGGCGCACACGAAGACGGTGCGCGGCGCCCTGACGTGGTGCCCCGGGCTGTGCAGGAAGAGGCCCAGCGGCACGTGGCGCGCGCCGGGCAGGTGGGCCGCCAGCCACTCGTGGGGCTCGCGCACGTCGACCAGGTCCGCTCCCTCCGCCAGGAGGTGGCTCGCCTCGACGGGCCCGACGCGTCTCACCGGCATGGGCGGGGGTGTAATCCATCGGCCGCCGCGCTTCACGGGTTTGCTCGGCGCCGCGTTCGTGGCACAGTGCGCCCGCGCCATGGAGCGAGCCGCGGCCGACCGCTTCCCGCCCCAGATCTGGTTCCTCGCCTGGAACGAGGCCGCCGAGCGCTTCTCGTACTACGGGATGACGTCGATCCTGACGCTCCATCTCGTCGACCACCTGGGCGTGGCGCGCAACCTGGCCATCTCCTGGTACTCGGTCTTCACCGCCGCCGTGTACCTCATGCCCATCGTGGGCGGGGTCGTCGCCGACCGCTTCTGGGGGCGATACCACACCATCCTGTGGCTCTCGCTGGGCTACGTGGCCGGCCACGCCACCATCGCGGCCTGGGAATCGCCGGCCGGCCTCGTCATCGGTTGCGCGCTCATCGCGGTGGGGTCGGGCGGGATCAAGCCCAACGCCTCCGCCTTCGCCGGCGACCAGATCCCGCCGGGCCGCGGCAGGCTGCTGGAGCGGCTCTACGACCTCTGGTACTGGGCCATCAACGTCGGGTCGCTGGCCTCGCAGATCGCGGTTCCCTGGCTCTACGACCGCTACGGGCCGCGGCTCGGGTTCGGCACGCCCGCCGTCGCCATGGCGCTGGCCCTGGCGGTCTTCTGGATCGGGCGGCGCCGCTACGTGAGGCCGCCGCCGGCGGGCCCGTCGCCGCACGGCTTCCTGCGGGTGCTGGCCTCGGCGGTCCGCCACCGGCGGCGGGCGGGACGCGGCCCGGGGTGGCTTGGCGGCGCCCGGATCGACCACCCGGCCTGGGCGGTGGAGGGGGCCAGGGCGGTCTTCCGCATCTCGGCGGTATTCGCCGCCGTGTCGGCGTTCTGGGCGCTCTTCTTCCAGTACGGCTCGTCGTGGACGCTCCAGGCCAACGACATGGAGCGGCGGGTGACGCTCCTGGGGCGCGACTACCTCATTCCCCCCGGGCAGATGCAGACGCTGGACGCGCTGTTCGTGCTCATGCTCATCCCGGCCTTCACCTTCGCCGTGTACCCGGGGGTGGAGCGGCTGGGCCTGCGGATGACGCCGCTGCGGAAGATGGCCGGCGGGATGTTCGTGATGACGCTGTCGTTCGTGGCCGCGGCCGGCGTCGAGGCCATGCTGCGGGCCGGCCTTCGGCCGCACGTCGCCTGGCAGGTCCCGCAGTACCTGTTCCTGGCGATCGCGGAGGTCATGGTGTCGGTCACCGCGCTCGAGTTCGCCTACACCCAGGCGCCGGCGCAGATGAAGAGCGCCATCATGGGGCTCTGGTTCCTGACCTTCTCGGCGGGAAGCCTGCTCACCAGCGCCGTGGCCGCCCTGAACCGGTTCGAGGGCGTCGCCTACTTCGCCTTCTTCGCCGTGCTCCAGCTCGCGGCGGCGGTGGCCTTCGCGCTGGTGGCCCGATGGTACCCGGAGCCGGCCACGGCCCGGCCGGCGGCCGAGCCGGCCTGAGGATCCCGGCATGGGCCAGACGGAAAGCCGCGGCGCCGGCGGCCGCTACCCGCCGCAGGTCAAGTTCATCATCGGCAACGAGGCCTGCGAGCGCTTCTCCTTCTATGGGATGGCCTCGATCCTGGTGCTCTACATGAACGAGCACCTGGGCTACTCCGAGCGGGACGCCAAGGCCGCCTACCACGCCTTCTTCATGGCCACCTACCTCACGCCCCTGGTGGGCGGGTGGGTGGCCGACCGGCTCCTGGGGCGGTACCGCACCATCCTCTGGGTCTCCTTGGCCTACGTGGCGGGGCACGCGGTGCTGGCGGCGTGGGATGGGCCGGAGGGGCTCCTCCTGGGCCTGGCGCTCATCGCCGCCGGCGCCGGCGGCATCAAGCCGTGCGTCTCGGCCTTCGTGGGCGAGCAGTTCCGGCCCGAGCAGCGCGGGCTCATCGAGCGCATCTACGGCTGGTTCTACTGGGTCATCAACCTCGGCTCCGGCACCGCCAAGCTCCTCATCCCGTTCCTGCTCATGACGCGGGGGCCACGGGTGGCCTTCGCGCTTCCCGGCCTGCTCATGGCCCTGGCGCTCCTCGTCTTCTGGGCGGGGCGCCGGCACTACGCGCGGGCGCCACCCTCCGGCCAGGACCCGCACGGCTTCCTGCGGGTGGTCGGGCGGGCGGTGCGCCGGCTCGGGACCGGCCGGCCGGGCCAGCACTGGCTCGACCTGGCCCGCGACCGCCACCCGGCGGAGGCGGTGGAGGGAGCCAAGGCGGCGTTCCGCATCATGGGGGTGTTCGCGGCGGTGACGCTCTTCTGGGCGCTCTTCGACCAGAAGGGATCGAGCTGGGTCTTCCAGGCGCGGCAGATGGACCTGGTGCTGCTGGGGCGGCGATTGTCCCCGGCCCAGCTCCAGGCGCTGAACCCCTTCATGGTCCTGTGCCTCATCCCCCTCTTCAGCTGGGGAGTCTTCCCCTTCCTGGAGCGCCGGGGGCTCCAGCTCTCTCCGCTGCGCAAGATGACCGCGGGCATGTTCCTGACCGTGCTCTCGTTCGCCTCGGCGGCGGTGGTGCAGACCGTGGTCGACGCCGGCGGGACCCCGCACGCCCTGTGGCAGCTGCCGCAGTACCTGCTCCTCACCGCCGGCGAGGTGCTGGTCTCCGTGACCGGCCTGGAGTTCAGCTACACGCAGGCGCCGCGCTCCATGCGCAGCACCATCATGTCGCTCTGGTACCTGACCGTGTTCCTCGGCAACCTGCTCACCGCCTCGGTGACGAAGGTGGTGCGGCTCGAGGGGGCCGCCTACTTCTGGCTCTTCGCGGTGCTCATGCTCGGCGCGGCCGTGGCCTTCCGCGCCGTGGCGCGCCGGTACCGGCCGGCGTCTCCGGCCCCCGAGGGCGAGCGCGCGCCGCGGGAGTGACGATCCGCTGCGGGGCGACCCTCAGTCCGGTCTCGCCCTCGGCCACCCGTCCTCGCGCCTGTCGGTGGCGCCGTTCGGCGGCCCGGTCTCGCCATCGGCCGCCGTCCTCGCGCCGAGCACGGAATCCACGGCCGCGCGGCGCGACCAGCGAGCGTACGGCGCGGCTGCAGAACTCGCCTCCGCGCTTCGCTTCGCGGCGCGGAGGCTCAGACAGGCTTCGC
>DASTPH010000044.1:0-44533 GCA_035762305.1 Anaeromyxobacteraceae bacterium | reverse complement strand
GGTCGAGGGGACGTAGGCCTCGGGCTGGTAGTAGTCGTAGTAGCTGACGAAGTAGTGGACCGCGGCGGTGGGGAAGAGCGCCTTGAACTCGCCGTAGAGCTGGGCCGCCAGGGTCTTGTTGTGGGCGATGACCAGGGTGGGGCGCTTCACGCGCGCCACCGCGTTCGCCACCGTGAAGGTCTTGCCGGAGCCGGTGACGCCCAAGAGCACCTGGTGCCGGTCGCCGCGCTCGAGCCCCGCCACCAGATCCTGGATGGCGCGGGGCTGATCGCCGGTGGGCTGGAAGTCGCTCTGGAGGTCGAACGGCACCGCGCCGGAAGATAGCAGGCGTCCGGGGCGGCCGCAGGACCCCGCATCGAGCCGCCCGGAACGGGCGGCTCGAGTTCAGCGCGTGAAGACCAGCCTCCGCGCCGCCACCGCCTCCACCTCGCTCCGCGCGTATGGCTGGTCGCCCGGCTGGTTGGCGAGGTAGGCCGGGATCTGGTCCATGTAGTTCGGGTCGCCGGCGAAGCCGGACTGCCCGCCGGGGATGACGGCGCGCCAGCGGATGGAGGAGGTCCCGACCTCGGCCGCGAAGCGGACGTTGGGGCCGCCGCCCTGGGTGAAGCCGCCCGGACCGTCGTTCGACCAGGAGAAGTTGGCCACGTCCACCGTGTGCAGGCCGCCGTCGTTGGCGAAGGGGCCGTAGTCGAGGAGGGTCGTGCTGGGGCTCAGGTTCGACCGGAAATAGGCCCGATGCAGGCGCCCCCAGAGCCAGCCCTGCGGGCTCGTGCTCGGGCCGAACTCGGGCTGGGCCGAGAGGAAGGCCACCGCCTCCTGGAGCGCCAGAACCGCCATGTCGGCGCAGGTCTCGCCGCCGAAGGTCCCGGTACCGGGGTCGTAGACGCGGCACAGCGAGATGCCGGCGTTGAGCTCGGTGTTGAGGGGCACCGCCGGCGGCGTGCGCCCGGGCGCGTAGCCGCCGAGGGCCACCAGGTACTTCGCCATCACCTGCGAGTCGAGCCAGGAATTGGCCGAGTAGCCGTAGCGGGCCAGGTCGTCGTCGAGGATGAGCCGGGCCAGCCGCGGCACCAGCGCGTGGAAGAGCATGGCGGCCGCCGCCGCCTCGCGCTCCGAGGCGTCGGCAGACGCCGCGCCGGCCGGGTTGGTGGTGGCGAGCCCGGTCGGCATCTGGAACTGCCACGGTCCCGCGGCCGCCCAGGCGGCGAGGAGGTCCCGTGCGCCACCGAGGTCGCGCGAGGCCAGAGCCTCCGCGCAGCTGCCCGCCGCGCCCGTGGTGGCGCAGGTGTCGCTGCCCCACCACGCGAGCAGCGCCGGCACCAGCGCCTCGGCGAAGAGGGAACGGACGTCTGCTTGAATCGATGTCATGTCGTCGAGTGTGTAGCCCCCGTTCTTCTCGGTGAGGCGCTGGGCGATGCGGGCGTGCCGGTAGCCGAGGTCGTTGGTGTAGTAGAGGTACTGGTCCGGCGGGTACGGAGCGGGGCTGGTGCGGGGGTTGCCGTCGGCCGTGGAGCCGGTGATGTCGTTGTTGGCGGTGGCCACCCAGCCAGCGGCCGGGTCCTTCGCCTGCGGCAGGTCGGCGTCGGCGATGCGCCCGGTCCAGTCGCAGCTGCCGTCCCCGGGCATGGGCGCCCAGGGGGTGCAGCCTGCGGGTCGGACGGGCACCCAGGCGTGCGGGTCGTAGCCGATGTGCCCGGCCGTGTCCGCCAGGACGAAGTTCTGCGCCCCCACCTCGAACCAGGCCAGTGCCTGGAACGCCTGGTCGACGGTGCTGGCGCCGTCGAGCTGCCAGTAGGCGAAGATCTCCTGGGTGGGGCGCTGGCCGGTCCACTGGACGGAGAGTGCGGTGTTCCCCTGGATCGAGCCGGGGAGGATGGGGCCGTGCCAGGGCACGACCGGGATGGGGACGCTCACCGTGCAGGGAACCGGGCAGCCGGGCATTCCCCCGGCCACGCCGAACTGCTCGCTCAGCACCTCGATGGGCTTGAAGGTCGGGGCCGGCTCTCCCGGCGCCTGGTGCAGGACCCTTCCCTGAGTGTCGAGCGCCTCCACGAAGGTGTCGGTGACGTCGTACCCGACCGTGGTCACGCCAAAGGCCAGCTTGCCGTTGTGGCCGATGAGCACCCCCGGCACCCCGGGGAAGGTGACGCCGGCCACGTCGCGGGTGTCGGTCGAGATCTGCGCCAGGTAGAAGATCGACGGGTTCTCGTAGCCGAGGTGCGGGTCGTTGGCGAGGATCGGCCGCCCGCTGGCGGCGCGGCTCCCGCCGACCACCCAGTTGTTGGAGGCCCCCTTCTCCGACCCGAGGAGCCAGAACGGCTTCCGGGCACGGGCGGCGGCCCCGCGCAGGCTGGCGACGGCGCCGGGCGGGAGAGGCTTCACCGAGGGTGGCGCCTGCGGCGGCAGGACGAAGCTCCCCACCGCCGGCGCCGAGCGGGTCAGGTCGAAGAAGATGAGGCAATCGGCGAACGACCGCGGCGGGGCGCAGAACGCTTGCGCCGCCAGCCCGTAGCCCACGTCGAGGTCGAAGGAGAGCTGCTGGGAGAAGGCGCGCCCGATGGCGACGGTGTCCTCCAGCGTCCAGGGCGCGATGGCGGGGACGCCGCCGGTGACGAGGACGTACTCGATGGGCAGGCGGGCGCCGTTGGCGCCGGTCGCCAGATCCTGGAGGAAACGGTTCACCCCGCCGACGTAGCGCTGGAGCACCGCGGCGAGCTGCGGGTCCAGGTCCTGGGCGATGAAGTCCTCCACGCGGCCGACCTCGAAGGCGCCGGGCGCCGTCTCGCGGATGCCGGTGAAGATGGTCCGCGCCGCGACGTCGTCCTCGAGGAACGAGGCTCCGAAGAGCTCCGAGAGCCGCCCGCGCGGAGCGCGCCGGTAGAGGTCCATCTGGAAGAGGCGGTCCCGCGCGTGGACGTACCCGAGCGCGTAGGCGCCGTCCCCGTCGCTCTGGGCATAGATGTGGGGCATCCCGAGGCCGTCGTAGATGGCCTCCACGTTCGCGGAGAGAGCCGGGTTCGTCCCCACGGTGGCCTCCACGGGGACGCCCTGGGGCTTGGCCTCCTCCTGGCAGGCGGCGAGGGCGGCGGCGAGGGCGATCGCGGCGAGGCGGCGGCGCATGGAGACCTCCCCTGGCGGTGTGGCCCGCATCATGCCCCCGCGCCGTGCCGCGCCGGGCGTCCCGGACGGGGCGTGCGGTGCCTCGTACACCTACCGTCAATGACGCCGGCGCGCGGCCGTCACCCCACCGTCCAGGTGGTTCCCTGGGCCCCGTCCTTGATCTCCACGCCCATCCCCGCGAGCTCGTCGCGGATGGCGTCGGAGCGAGCGAAATCCTTGGCCTTCCGGGCGGCGGTGCGCTCGGCGAGGCGCGCCTCCACGAGAGAAGGGTCGATGCCGCGCCGCGCCGCCGCTTTCTCCCGCAGCGCCCGGAGCGCCTCGGCCGGCGCCCGGACCAGGATCCCGAGCTCCGCGCCCACCGCCCGGGCGTCGGCGGCGAAGCGGGAGAGCGCCCCCTGCTCCTCGGCGCTGCGCTGGCCCTTCCTGTCGGCGAGGGCGTTGGCGGCGGTGAAGGCCTCGGCCAGGTGCCCGAGCACCGCAGCGGTGTTGAAGTCGTCGTCGAGCGCGTCCCCCGAGCGCGGCGCGAGATCCGCGAGCGCCCCCGGCGGCGCCCGCCCCGGCGCGGCCCCGGCCGCCAGGGCGTCGGCCTTGGCGAGGGTCTCGTAGAGGTAGCGCAGGCGCCTCTCGGCCTCGTCGAGCAGGGCGTCGGAGAAGTTGAAATCGTTGCGGTAGTGCGTCCCGAGCAGGAAGAGCCGCAGCGCCTCGGCGTGGTAGCGCTCCCGCACTTGCCGCACCGTGAAGAAGTTCCCGAGCGACTTCGACATCTTGACGCTGTCGATCTCCAGGAACCCGTTGTGCATCCAGTAGCGGACGTAGCTCTCGGCGTGGACCCCGTCTCCGGCCGCGGCCACCGACTGGGCGATTTCGTTGGTGTGGTGCGGAAAGACCAGGTCCTTGCCACCGGTGTGGATGTCGAGCGGCGCGCCCAGGTGCTTCAGCGTCATGGCCGAGCACTCGACGTGCCAGCCAGGCCTCCCCTTCCCCCAGGGCGAGTCCCAGGATGGCTCGCCGGGCTTGGCCCCCTTCCACAGGGCGAAGTCCAGCGGGTCGCGCTTCTTCTCCCCCGGCTCCACCCGGGCCCCGGCCAGGAGGTCGTCCAGGTTGCGGCGGGAGAGCCGCACGTACTCGGGGAAGCGCCGCACCGCGTAGTAGACGTCGCCGTTGCCGGGGGCGTAGGCGAAGCCCCGCTCCACCAGCGTGCGGACGAGGGCCACGATCTCGGGGATGGTCTCGGTCACCTTCGGCTCGGCGTCGGGGCGCAGGCAGCCGAGCGCGTCCATGTCCTCCAGGAAGGCGGCGGCGAACCATCGCGCCAGCGCCGCCGGGTCCGCGCCCCGCTCGGCGGCCCGCTTGATGATCTTGTCGTCGACGTCGGTGTAGTTGCGGACGTAGCGGACCTCGAGGCCGCGGGACCGGAGGTGCCGCACCACCACGTCCCACACCACGTAGCTGCGGGCGTGCCCCAGGTGGGCGTGGTCGTAGACCGTGGGCCCGCAGGCGTAGAACCGGACCTTGCCCGGCTCCAGGGGCGAGAGCTCGCGCTTGCGCCCGGCGAGGGTGTCGAAGATCTGGATGGCCATGGCCGCGACCGGCAGACTACCTCAGGACGCCACGCTCCGGACCAGCGCTCGCAGGTTCACCGCCCCGACGGCCAGGAGCAAGAGAGACAGGAGCGGGCGCGACCATCGCTGGCGCGGCCGCTCGCCGTCGCGCATCACCATCCAGCGGTCGCCGGGCTTCCAGCCGCGCCGCCCGAGCTCGGCCACGAAGGGGGCGTAGTCCCGGCCGCGGCGGTCGGGCAGGAGGCGCCCCTCGTACACCGCCGCCGGCGCGGCGCCGCCCGGGCGGTCCACCGCCAGGCTCAAGCCGAAGAGGCCCACCACCCGCCGCTCGCCGCCGCGGGTCTCGACCCCGGTCACCGCGGCCACCGGGGCCCCGGCGACGCGCACCAGCCGGTTGGGCCGGGCGCGCTCGAGGTGGTAGGCCCCGGGCGCGCCCAGGTCGATGGGCGCGGTGGAGGAGAAGAAGTAGGCCGTGTCCGGCCACATGTCCCACAAGAGCCAGCCCACCGCCGCCAGCGCCGCGGCCGCGAAGACCGGCGAGCGCGCCCAGAAGGGCGATGGCCGGCGGGGCGGGGGTGGCTCCAGGTCGGCGCGCTCCGGCCCGCCGGTCCCGCCCGGCCCCTCGCGCTCGGCTCCCGCAGCCGGAACGGCGGCGGCGTCCAGCGCCTTCCGATCCGACCCGCCCACCGTCAAGCCGGCCCTCGAACGAGCAGCGCCACCGCGTGCGCCGCCATCCCCTCGCCCCGGCCGACGAACCCCAGCCGCTCGCCGGTGGTGGCCTTGACGTTCACCTGCGCCGGGGAGACCCCCAGGGCCTCGGCCAGGTTCCGGCGCATCTCCTCGGCGCGCGGCGCGACCCTCGGACGGCGAGCCGCCAGCGTGAGGTCGCAGTTCCCGACCCGCCATCCGAGCTCGCCCGCCTTGCGAACGATCTCGCGCAGCAGCGCCAGCGAGGAGATCCCCTCCCACCTCGGGTCGTCGTCGGGGAAGTGCCGCCCCAGGTCGCCCAGGCCGGCCGCGCCGAGGATGGCGTCCCCGATGGCGTGGGCGCAGATGTCGGCGTCGGAGTGGCCGAGGAGCCCCTCCCCCTCGAACTCGGCGCCGCCCAGCACCAGGCGCCGCCCGGCGGCGAAAGGGTGCACGTCGTACCCCACCCCCACCGCGAAGGGGGCCTCGGTGAGGGCCCGGGCCCGCGCCACGTCGGCGGCGCTGGTGATCTTGAGGTTCCCGGGCTCGCCCGGAACCAGCCGCACCGGCTCCCCCGCCCGCTCAACCAGCTGGGCCTCGTCGGTGGCCTCGCCGGCGACGGCCCCGGCCACCTGCAGGGCCCGCCGCAGCACCGAGGCCCGGAAGCCCTGGGGCGTCTGCGCCAGCCACAGCTCGCGGCGGTCGAGCGTCTCCACCGACCGCTCGCCCCGGGCCCGCTTCACGGTATCGGTGGCCGGCAGGGCCGCCAGCGCCGCCCCGGACTCGGCGGCGGCCAGGGCCACCGCCCGGACCAGGGCCGGGCTGGCGAAGGGCCGCGCCGCGTCGTGAACCAGGAGCACCTGGCAGTGGGACAGGGCCTCCACGCCCTGGCGCACCGAGTCGGCGCGCCTGGGCCCGCCCGGCACCACCCGGAAGGGCTTCCCCAGGGTCGAGACCTCGGCGGCGCCGCGGGGCTCCTCGCCAGCCGGCACCACCACCGCCAGCTCGTCCACGAGGTCGCAGGAAGCCAGCGCCCGCGCCGACCGGCGCAGCACGGTCTCGCCGGCGAGGGCCACCCATTGCTTGGCCAGCCCGGCGCGCTTTCCCGAGCCACCCGCGGCGACGATGGCCCCCACCCGCTCGCTGCCGATCATGCTGCCTCCGCGGGCTGGCACCGCCCGTGCTCCCCGGCTCCGCCCGTGACCCACTCCCGGCCGGATGGGCGCCCCGTGGCCCGGAAACGCGACCGCCGCGCGGGCCAGAGGCTGCGCGGCGGACGGGGTTCGGCCAGCCCGGGGGACGGCGCCCCCGGGCGCGGCCCCGGATCAGGTGACGTTGAAGATCTTCTTGAGATCGGCCTCGACGTCCTGCTCGTCGCAGTCCTTGGCGATGGCCAGCTCCTTGATGAGGAGGCTGCGGGCGGTGTCCAGCATCTTCCGCTCGCCGAAGGAGAGATCCTTGTCCGACCGGAGCAGGTAGAGGTCGCGCAGCACCTCGGCGATCTCGAAGACCGAGCCGGTCTTGATCTTGTCCATGTACTCCCGGTAACGACGGTTCCAGGTCGACGAATCGACCGAGACTTCCTTCTCGCGGAGGATGCTGTAGACCTTGCGGACGTCCTTTTCCCCGATGATCTCGCGCAGGCCCACCGAGTTCACCTTGTTCATCGGGATGAGGATCTTCATCCCGTTGTCGAGGATGCGCAGCACGTAGAAGGACTGCCGCTGGCCGGCGACCTCCTTGTGCTCGATCCCCATCACCTCGCCGACGCCCTGCCCTGGGTAGACTGCCTTGTCCCCGACCTTGAACATCGGGGACGACTGACTCACCTGGATTGCTGGCATTCCGACCTCCGCCCCGTCGCAGAAGCCAGCCGCACGTGGACTCGGCGGCGGCGCGAGGAGCTAAGTTTGCGCACAGTAGCACGGTGCGGCAACCATGTCAATATTCACGGGAATTTTGATGATCCGGCCCGGATGGGTCCTCCATGAGAGGCCGCCGGGCAAGTCCTTTCTGGGCAGCCTGCTTCGCCCTCGGCGTGGCCCTGGCTCCCGTGGCACCTGCGTCCAGGATGGCTCCCTCCTTGTCGATTCTCCTCGGTTTTTCGCCGCTCACCGCCCCGCTCGCCTTCCTCCTGGCTGGCATCTCGGCGGCGCGCTTCCAGGCCACGGGGAATCCACCCACACCCCCCGAAGGAGAGGTCCCGGTAGAGGGCCGCGTCGAGTCGGTTCCCCTGAGGTCCGAGGACCGGGTCCGCTTTCTGCTGCGCGACGCACATGGGCGCCTCCTCGACGCCTCCGCGCCACAGGCGCCCTTCCCGCTCGCGCTCGGAGACGAGGTACTCCTCTCGGCCCGGCTGGAGCCGCCCCCGGAGGCGCAGAACCCTGGGGGCCGCGACCGGTCCGCGCAGGCACGGGCCCGGGGCGTGGCCTGGGAGGCACGCGCCCGGGCGCCGCCGCTGCGCCTCGCCGCGCCCTCGCCGCTCGCCTGGCTCGAGGCCGGCCGGGATCGGTTCGCCGCCGCGGCGGCGGCGCTGCCGGCGCGGGAGGCGGCGCTCGTCCGGGCCGTCGGCACCGGGGACCAGAGCGGCGTCTCCGCGTCCGACCAGGAGGCCTTCGCCCGCAGCGGGCTGGTGCACCTCCTGTCGGTGTCGGGGCTGCACCTGGCGGTGGTGGCCTTCGGGGCGCGGCGCGCCATCCGCTGGCTGCTGCACCGCAGCGACGCGGTCGCCTCCCGGCTCGACCCGGGGCGGGCCTCGGCGATGTTGGCGGCGCCGGTGGCCGCCGCCTACGCGCTGGCCACCGGGGCCCAGGTGCCGGTGGTGCGCTCGGCGATCGGGGCCCTGGCGGTCTTCGCCGCCGCCCTGCTCCAGCGCGAGCTCTCCGCCCTGGACGCCCTGGCGCTGGCGGCGCTATGCATCCTGGCTGCCGACCCGGCCGCCCTGGGCGACCTCTCCTTCCAGCTCTCCTTCGCCTCGGTCTCCGGGCTGGCGCTCCTCACCGGGCCGCTGCGGCGCGCTTGCCCCCTCCCCGCCCCGGGCCCGGGCGCCGGGCGAGCGCGGCGGGCCGGCGAGTGGCTGCTCCAGGCCGCCTGCGCCAGCGCTGCCGCCACCCTGGCCACCGCCCCGCTCACCGCCTTCCACTTCCGCCGCCTGTCGCTCCTGGCGGTGCCGGCGAACCTCGTCGGCGTGCCGGTCGGCAGCGCCCTCACCGTGCTGGCCGCCGCTGCCGCGGCGACGGCGGCGGCCTCGCCCGCCCTGGCGGCGCCGCTCCTCCTCGCCTGCCGCCCGCTGGCGTGGGCGCTGCTCCGGCTGGCGGAGGCCTTCGGCGCGCCCTCCTGGTCCACCGTGGGCCTGGCCTCGCCCGGCGGCCTGGGCGTGGCTCTCTGCTACGGCCTGGGGCTCGCCTCGCTGCGGCTTCGCGGGGCGTGGCGATGGAGCTGCGCCGCTCTGGCCGCGGCGGCGCTCCTCGCCCCCGGCCCCCTGCGCGCCCTTTTGGCGGCGTCGCGGGGCGGGCTCGAGGTGACCTTCCTCTCGGTCGGCCAGGGGGACGCGGCGGTGGTGCGCCTCCCCGACGGCTCGGCGCTGCTGGTCGACGCCGGCGGCGATCCTCGCGGCCGGCGGGACCCGGGGGCCCGCGACGTCTTGCCCTTCCTCCGCGACGCCGGGGTGCGCCGCCTGGCCGCGGCCTTCCTCTCACACCCGCACGCCGACCACCTGCTCGGCCTGCCGGCGGTGGCCGAGGGCATGCCCGTCGACTCGTTCCTGGGCAACGGAAGGCGCGGCGGCGAGGCCATGGCCGGCGCCTGGGCACGCCTGCCGGAGCCGCGGGCGCTTTCCCGCGGCGACGCTTGGGAGCGCGCCGGCGTCCGGGTGCAGGTGCTGGGACCGCCAACTGCCGCGGAGGGCTTCACCGAGAACGAGGCCTCGCTGGTTCTGTGGGTCCGGTACGGCGAGACCGCCTTCTTGCTCCTGGGAGACGTCGAGGGAGCTGGAGAGGCCGCGTTGCTCGCGCAGGGCGACCTCACGTCCGACGTGGCGAAGGTGGCGCACCACGGCAGCCGGACCGCCTCCTCGGCGCCACTGGTCTCGGCGGTGCGTCCGCGCTGGGCGGTGATGTCACTCTCCCGGCACAACCCCTTCGGCTTCCCCCACCCCGAAGCGGTCCGCAGGTGGGAGGAGGCCGGCGCCGAGGTGCTGCGGACGGACCAGGGGGCGGTGCGCTTTCTCAGCGACGGGCGAACCGTGCGGCGGGTCGACCCGGCCGGCGCCCTCGACGCCTGGGCGCTGTGGCGGGAGCAGTCCGGCTCGCGGCCCTGACGCCAGCGAGCCTCGGGCCTCCCCCGACGGCACGTCCTCGGGTCGCGCCCGGGCCTCGCTCCGGCGGCGCGTGTCCTCGCCGCTCCGGGGCACGCACGGCGGCGCCGCGCCCGCGATCCCCGAGGCGCGACGGCGAAAGGCGGGACTCGTCCCGTGCTTTCCCGGTCGCGTTCCCGGCGCGTGTTCTCCGTCGCGACGTCGAGTCCGTCGGCGCGACGCCGCGACCGCGGCACCTTCGGGCGGCTGCGGGGAAGCGCCGGCGGAGCGAGGCCCGGGCGCTCAAGATTCAATCGAAAGACGGCCGGTCTCGCCAGAGGCCGCCTCCACAGCGCCGCACTCGAGTCCGGCGGTGGCCGCGCGGCGCCGCGAGCGCCAGGGTCGCGCGGCGAAGCCTGTCTGAGCCTCCGCGCCGCGAAGCGAGGCGCGGAGGCGAGTTCTGCAGCCGCGCCGTGCGCTCCCTGGTCGCGCCGCGCGGCCGTGGATTCCGTGCTCGGCGCGAGGACAGCGGCCGAGGGCGAGACCGGGCCGCCGAACAGCGCCACCGACAGGCGCGAGGGCAGCGGCCGAGGGCGAGACCGGCCGCCGTCCAGCGATCGAGCGCCTCTACCGTGCCGGAGAGGGAGGCCCGAGGCGACGTTCAGTCGAACACCAGCCAGCCGAAGCGGTCGAGCGCGTGGAAGTCGCCGCGATAGGGCGGTGAGAAGGCCTGCCCGGCCGGCCCGCCGCGGCCGCGGGTCTCCAGCCGGTAGAGGTTGGCGCGCCAGCGCGAGCCCGGGCGCGGAGGCGGCGCCGCTCCCCGCGCCGCATCGAGGGGAATCCGCAGCTCCGCCGTCCAGCCGCGGTCGCCCGCCGGGCCCCGGTCGATCCAGGCCGCCGCGGCCGCGCCCGATTCCCAGGCCCGGGCCTGCAAGAGGTCGCTGCGCCAGGACCGGAAACGGGCGTCGAAGGTGACGCCCGCCGGCGAGACCTCGACCTCGACGTAGTCGCGTCCCGCGCCGCTCGGGTCGAGGAACACCTCCACCACCTCGTCTTCCCAGAGCGGGTCGTCGTGGCGCCGGCCGGGGCGGACGAAGACCGCGTCGTCGCGGCAGTCGAAGGCGACGTACAGGTGGCGCTCGTCCCGGAGCACCCTGGCCACGGTGGGCTCTCGCGGTCGCTGGCCGGTGAGCGAATCCACGAGCGGCATCTGCAACGCTTCCCGCCACGCCGGCTCGTCGAGGCGGCCGTCGACCTCGATGGGGCCGGTAGCGATCGCCACCCGGTACACCGGCAGGGAGCGGGCTCCGGAGAGCTTTCCCGGGCCGGCCTCGGGATCCCGGCACCCCGCCGCCACGGCGGCCGCCAGGGCCGCGGCGCGGACCCTGGCCGGAAGACCCCGGAACCGGTGCGGCGCGCAAGCACGCCGCTCGCCGCCGGAAACCGCCGCATCCGGCGGAGGGCGCCGTGGCACGGCGCTTGGACTCCGGGGCGTCATGTCCGCGGCGCTGATGGTACACCGGCCCGGCACGCCCCCCGAGCAGGTCGCGCTCACCGGACCGGTTTCGGCCGGCGGCGGCCCGGACGACGCCGTCCACCTCGAGGGGGCTCCGCCCCGTACTCTGGCGCTCACCCCATCGCCAGCCGGCGTCGTCGCCGAGGCCCGTTGCCACGGGACTGCCCTCCGGACCGGTGGCGGGCCCGAGCGAGCCCTGCCGCCGGCGCGCCGCCGGCTTCTCCTCCCCGGCGACTCGCTCGTCCTAGCGGGCGCGGTCCTGGAAGCTCTGCGGCCGCCGGCCCCGACCGGCACGAGCGTGCTCGCGGGGAGGCTCCTCGTCGAGGCGGCCCTGGGCGGGGCGCCGGTGGCCGGCCCACACCTCGTGGCCGTCGAGGGGCCGGACGCGGGCCGGCGCGTATCGCTCCGAGGGGAGGCGACGCTGGGGAGGGGCCGGGGCGCGACGCTTCGCCTGGCCGACGCGGCGGCGTCCCGCCGGCACGCCCGCGTGGCCCACGGCCGCGACGGCTTCACGCTCGAGGACCTCGGGAGCAAGAACGGCCTTCGCCTCAACGGAGCGCCGGTCGGGCGCGGTCCGGCGCCGCTCCACCCCGGCGACGAGATCGAGTTCGGGAAGAACGTGCTGTCCCTGGTCGTGCCCGAAGAGGGCGCCGCCGGTCGCGGTCCTGCGCCGGCGGAGGCCGGCGCGGTCGCCCCGGGGACGCCGGCGATCGCCGCGCCGGGGTGGTCGCGTCCTCCGGCGATCCTCGCCGCCTCCGCCGCCCTCCTCGCCGGCGCGGCGGCGCTTGCGGCGGCAGCACTGGGTGGGTAGGTCCGGCCTCTGGCGCGAGTCATGGCGTGGCCGCACGCGTGGATCCGGCGGCTGCGCCGCCCGCTGGGGACGAGCCTCTTGGAGGTAGTGGCGGCGCGGTCCCGATGGCCCGGGAGGCGATGGCCGCGGGGTGAGAGCGAGCGCTCCGCCCGCGGCAACTGGCCGACTGGCCTGCTTCGCCGCCGTCTCCCTCGTTGCCCAGGCCCGCTGCCGCGAGCGCTGCCGCAGGCGCCTGGGTTGCCGCTCAACGGTGCAGGTGCCCTTGCCGGCGGATGAGCCGGAAAATGTGACGAATGCTAGAGGACGAGCCCCCGCCCTACGGGATCGTGGCAATCGGGCAACGCCATCACGGCGCCGGCCGGGCAGCCTCGCGGGAACCGGTTGCCACGATCAGGGAACGCCTGGCGCAGGGGCGGAGGCGGGAGCCGGCGTGGCCACCGACCCGGCCGGGGGTCCGGACGGGCGGCCGGGGGGCAGCGGCGTCTCCGCCGGCGGCTCGAGCGAGGCTCCGGGGGGCAATCGCACGATGATGGGCGAGCTGGCCGGCGGGGGGCGCCCCTCCAGGCGCGCCCGCGCCTCCTCCAGCGCGCGCTTCACCTCGGGGTCGGACGGATCGAGCGCCGCCGCCACGCTGAACTGCTCCACCGCCTCCGGGAGGTGGTCCAGCTTCGCGTAGAGCCGCCCCAGCTTGAGGCGCGCCGCTGCGCTCCGCGGGTCGTGGTTCACGGCGTCCTGGTAGGCGAAGAGGGCGAGGCGGGTGTCACCTTCCGCGAGCAACCGGTCGCCCAGGCGCAGCTTCTGGAGCGCCGCCGCCGGCCGGCCGGAGGGAGGCGCCTCGGCCGGCGCCGGGGCCGGGAGCGCGGGCACGGGGACCACGATCACGGGCGTTGCCGATGGGCGAACGCCCTCACCCCTCGTGGTGTCCATGGAATCCGTCTGCCCGCTCCCGGAGGGAGAGGGCTCTCCCAGCGCCGCCATGGCCAGGCGCGCCTTCTCCACCCGGGCCGCCTCGTCCGGCACCCGCAGCGCCAGCACCACGAAGGTCTGGTAGGCCTCGAGCGCCGCCTCTCGCTCCCCGAGGCCCCGCAGCACCTCGGCCAGGCCGAGCCACGCGTCGCGGTCCTCGGGCCGGAGCGCAAGGTAGCGGCGCCAGGCGTCGCGGGCGCGGGCGAGGTCGCCCGCACGGCGGGACGCGTAGCCCAGGTTGTACCAGGCCACCGCCAGGCCCGGCTCGATCCCGGCGGCCTGCTCGAACTCCCGGGCCGCCTCGGAGAACCGCCTCGCGGCGAGGAGCACCTCGCCCAGGGCCTCGCGGGCCTCGGCGTAGCCGCCGAAGGCGGCCACCGCCGCCTGGTAGGCTTCCCGGGCCCCCTCGGCGTCGGCCGCGGCACGCCGCCGATCGCCCTCCTCCTTGAGCTTCTGGGCCTCGGGCGGCACAGGCCCGGCCCCGAGGAGGAGCAGCGCGGCGAGGAGGGCCGGAGACACGGCGGCGCCCCAGGCCGGTCAGCGCTTGAAGGGGTTCTCGAGGAGGATGGTCTCGCCCCGGTCGGCGCCGACCGAGACCGCCATCACCCGGACGCCCACCAGCTTGGCGAGCCGCTCCACGTAGGAGCGCGCGTTCTGGGGCAGGCCGCCCCAGGCGCGCACCCCGTCGAGCTTCTCGCTCCAGCCGGGCAAGGTCTCGTAGACGGGCTCGCAGCGCCCCAGGTCCTCGATGTCGACGGGCATCTCCTCCACCACCTTGCCGGAGAGCCGGTAGGCCACCGCCACCTTGACCTCCGGGAACCCGGTGAGGACGTCGAGCTTGGTGATGGCCAGCCCGTCGAAGCCGTTCACGCGCGCGGCGTAGCGCAGCGCCACCGCGTCGAACCAGCCGGTGCGGCGCGGGCGGCCGGTGGTGGCGCCGAACTCGTGGCCGATCTGGCGCAGCCTCTCGCCCACCTCGTCCCTGAGCTCGGTGGGATAGGGGCCGCCGCCCACCCGGGTGGAGTACGCCTTGGAGATGCCCAGCACCACGTCGATCTCGGTCGGGCCCACGCCCGATCCGGTGGCGGCGTTGCCGGCCACGGTGTTGGAGCTGGTGACGAAGGGGTAGTTGCCGTGGTCCACGTCGAGCATGGTCCCCTGGGCGCCCTCGAAGAGCAGCGAGCGCCCGCCCCGGATGGCCTGGTGCAGCACCAGCGAGGCGTCGGCAGCGTAGCGGGACAGGCGCCGACCCAGCTCGGCGTACTGCTTCACGATGGCGCCCTCGTCGAGGTCAGCGGCGGCGCCCAGGCGCCGGACTTCGTCGCGCGCCGCCGGGAGCCGCTCGGCCACCCTGCGGGCCAGCCGCCCCTCCTCGAGCAGGTCGCGGATGCGGATGCCCCGCCGCGCCACCTTGTCCTCGTAGGTGGGCCCGATGCCGCGCCCGGTGGTGCCGATCTTGCCCTCGCCCAGCGCCTGCTCGCGCGCCAGGTCGATGGCCTTGTGCCAGGGCATGATGACGTGGGCGTCCAGGGACACCACCAGCTGCCGCTCGTCCTGGAACGCTCCCTTGGCCTTGAGCTTGTCGATCTCCCCCACCATCACCGAGGGGTCGACGACCACTCCGTTGCCGATGACGCAGGTCTTCCCCGGATGCAGGATGCCGGCCGGGATGAGGTGGAGGATGGTCTTCTCGCCCCCCACCACCAGGGTGTGGCCCGCGTTGTTGCCTCCCTGGAAGCGGACCACCACGTCGGCGAACTGGGTGAGCAGGTCGACGACCTTGCCCTTCCCCTCGTCGCCCCATTGCGCCCCGATGACCACCACGTTCGGCATGACTCGCTCCTCCCGGCCCGCCGTCCCCGCGCGGCGGCGAAACCCCGGCACACTAGCAGGCGTCCGCTGGCGGCGCTACGCCCGCCGGGAACGCTGGGGGAGCCCTCTCCCTTCCGCAGGGAGCCCATGGGCTCCACGCCGTCCGTGCAGGGCGAGGGCGCCCGCCTGGGCGGGGCCGAGGCCGGCGCCGCGGCCCCCGCCATCCTTCCGCTCCAGCGCCTGGGTGGCGAACTCCAGGTCCACCGCGAAGCCGATGGCGGGGTCGGGCCGCCCGAAGCGCGCCAGGAGCCCGTCGTAGCGTCCCCCGGCGGCCACCGCGCTCCCCGCCCCGGGTGCGTAGCCGGCGAAGGTGAGCCCGGTGTAGTAGCCGAGCCCCCGCACCTCCCCCAGGTCCACCGCCACCCGCGCCACCCCGCGCCGGCGCACCAGCCGGAGCGCCCCCTCCACCTCCTCGAGCGCCTCCGCGGCGCCCGGCGCCGAGCGGGCCAGTGCCCGGGCACGCCCCAGGGCGCCGTCGCCGTAGAGCGTGGCCAGGAGCGGCAGCGCCCGGCGCGCCCCGGCGCCGCCGCGGCCGCGGCGCGCCAGGGCCGCCAGCGCCGCCTCGTCCTTGCGCGCTAGGGCCCCGGCGGCCTCCTCGCGGGCCTGGGGAGGGAGTCCGGCCGCCGCCACCACCTCGCGGGCGAACCGCGCGTGCCCCACCTCGAGGGTGGCGTCGCCGAGCCCCACCCCCGTGAGGGCCTTCCAGAGCACCGCCAGCGCCTCGGCGTCGGCGCGCACGCCGCCGGCGCCGAGCAGCTCCACCCCGGCCTGGTAGACCTCGCGGGGGCGCCCGGCCCGAGCCTCCCGGGCCCGGAGCACTGGGCCGTCGTAGCACAGGCGCGCCGGCGCCGGCAGCGCGTCGGGGCGGGCCGCGTAGAGGCGGGCGATCTGCGGGGTGATGTCGGGCCGGATGGCGACCACCTCGCCCGAGTCCGGCTCGACGAACTTGAGGATCCCTTGCCGCGCTCCCGGCGAGAGCCCGCGCTCCACCACGTCCAGGCGCTCCAGCGTGGGCAGGAGCACGCGCCGGTACCCGAACGAGGAGAAGACCTGGTGCAGCCGGGCCGAGAGCTCGGCCAGGTGGGCGGAGTGGTCGGGCAGCAGGTCGCGCAGCCCGCGCGGGAGCGACAGGTCGAGCGGCACCAAGGAGTCCCCGGTGGAATCGGCGGGGGACGAGCCCCCGCCCTACTAGAGCTTGATGGTCCGCACGCGCCGCACGTGCGGGATCTTCCGCAGGCGCTCCATGGCCTCGGGCGAGGGGGGCGAGTCCACGTTGATGAGCGAGAAGGCGGCGCTGCGGTCGGGGCGGCGTCCCAGCGAGATGCGGGCGATGTTCACGCCGGCCTGGCCCAGGGCGGTGCCGATGTTGCCCACCACGCCGGGGGCGTCGTCGTTCTCGCAGAGGATGATCTCCCCCTCCGGGATCGCCTCCAGGTGGATCTGGTTCACCCGCACGATGCGCGGGTCCTGCTTGCCGAAGACCGTCCCGGCGGCCACCGCCTCGCCGCCCTCGCCGCGCACCGTCACCGTGACCAGGCTGGCGTAGTCGTGGGCGGCGGCGGCCCGCCCCTCGCGCACGGCGATGCCGCGCTCCTTGGCCATGGCCGCGGCATTCACCTGGTTCACCGGCGCGTCGGCGAAGTGCTGCATGAACCCCTTCAGCACCAGCGCCGTGAGCGGCTGGTGCGGGGCCTCGGCGATCTCGCCGTCGTACTCCACCCGCACCTCCTGCACGCCGCGGGGCGACAGCTGGCCCGCCAGCGATCCCAGCTTCTCGACCAACGTCAAGTACGGGCCCAGGCGCTCCAGCGCCTCGCGCGGCAGCGAGGGCATGTTGACGGCGTTCTGGACCACTCCCTGGGTGAGGTAGGCGGCCAGCTGCTCGGCGATGGCCACCGCCACCGCCGTCTGGGCCTCCTCGGTGGAGGCGCCGATGTGGGGGGTGCAGATGAAGTTGTCGAGCTTGAGGAGCGGGTTGTCGGCGGGCACCGGCTCCTTCTCGAACACGTCCATGGCCGCGCCGGCGAGGTGGCCCGCGGAGAGCGACTCGGCCAGCGCCTTTTCGTCCACCAGCCCGCCCCGGGCGCAGTTCACCAGGAAGGCCCCCTTCCTCATGGCCCGCAGCGTCTGGGCGTTGACCAGGTTGCGGGTCTGATCGGTGAGCGGCACGTGCAGCGAGACCACGTCCGACTGGCGCCAGATCTCCTCCAGGGTGACCAGCTCCACCCCCAGCCGCCCGGCCGCCTCGGCGGAGATGAACGGGTCGTAGGCCACCACCCGCATCCTCAGGGCCCGGCAGCGCTCCACCACCACCGAGCCGATGTTGCCGATGCCCACCACCCCCAGCGTCTTGCCGGCGAGCTCGTGTCCCTGGAAGCGCTTCTTCTCCCACTTGCCGGCGCGGATGCTGGCGGTGGCCTGGGCGATGTGGCGCGACAGCGCCAACATCATGGCCAGGGTCAGCTCGGCCACCGTCACCGCGGAGCCGCCCGGGGTGTTCATCACCACCACCCCGCGCCGGGTGGCGGCCGGGAGGTCCACGTTGTCCACCCCCACCCCGGCGCGCCCGACCACCTTGAGGCGGGCCGCCTTCTCCAGCACCTTGGCGGTCACCTTGGTGGCGCTCCGCACCGCCAGGGCGTCGTACTGGCCGACGGCGGCCTCGAGCTCCTCCGGCTTGAGGCCCACCTTCACGTCGACCTCCAGGCCTGCGTCCCGCATGATGCGGACGCCCTCGGCGGACAGGTCGTCGGCCACCAGAACTCGCGGCGCCATGGTGCCTCCCTGGGAGATCGGGGCAGCCGCCCTCGTCATGACTTCTGCGGAGCAGCACTAGGTAGCAGGGCATGTCCCGGGCGTCAATCGAAGGCGGGCTCGGCGGCGACTTGCCCGGGGCGGACCGCTCTGAGAGGCTCGCGGCGCTCGCCGGCGCGCGCTGCCGGCGCCTCAGGGTGACCCCATGACCATCTCCTCTCTGGCCCTCGCCGCCCTCCTGGCCGCGCCCGCTCCTCCCGCATCCGCCCCGCCCGTCGCTCCCGGACCGACCCCGGCGCCGTTCGGCTCCCTGGCCGAGCTGGACGCGGCCATGGCCGCGGTGGAGCGGGGCGGAGACGCCGACGCCTTCTGGGAGCGGGTCAAGTCCGCCGGGCGGATGCCGCTCGTCTTCGACGACACCGCCGTCTTCCTGCACCGATCCCGGGCGGACCGGGTCGAATGGCGGGGCGACTTCACCGGCTGGCGCCACCTGCCGGAGGCGGCGGGGCGCCGGCTCGGCGAGAGCGACGTCTGGACCTTCCGGCGCTCCTTCGTCCGCGCCGCCCGGCTCGACTACAAGATCGTGGAGGTCTCCGACACCTGGATCGTCGACCCCCTGAACCCGCACCAGCAGCTCGGCGGCTACGGCCCCAACTCCGAGGTGCGCATGCCGGACTGGAAGCCGCCCCCTCACCTGGAGAGGAAGGCGGGGGTGGCCGCCGGGACCTTCGGCCCGCCCGAGGCGGTCCCGAGCGCGAAGCTCGGCTACGCCGTGAACGTCCGCATCTGGCGGCCGGCGCGCCAGGGAACCGACCCCCTGCCGGTCCTCTACGTCACCGACGGATCGGACTGGTGGCACGAGCAGATGGGCGGGCTCACCGTTACCCTCGACAACCTGGTGGCCGAGGGGCGCCTGCCCCCGTTGCTGGCGGTCTTCGTCGATCCCTGGGACCCGGACCACAAAGCGAACCGCCGCGAGGCCGAGTTCTTGCCCAACCGCGCCGACCAGTCGAAGCCCATCGAGGCCTGTCCCTTCTGCGAGTTCCTGGTGCAGGAGCTTTCGCCGCTGGTGGAGGCTCGCTTCCGCGTCGACCCGAAGCGGCGCGGCATCCTGGGGACGTCGCTGGGCGGCTTCAACGCCGCCTTCATGGGCCTACGCTACCCCGAGCGCTTCCCGCTGCTGGCGATCCAGAGCCCGGCGCTGCAGCGGCAGGCCTGGCTGGCGGCGGCCATCGCCCGCGCCGCCGTGCAGCCGCGCCGAGTGGCCATCGACGTGGGGGGGTACGAGGAGCGTTTCGTCCCCCCGACGCGCTCGCTGCGCGCGGCCTACCGGTCGAGGGGCGTGCCGGTGCGGTACCGAGAGGTCCCCGACGGGCACTCCTGGGGGCACTGGCGCGCCACCGTCGCCGAGATGCTGGAGTTCCTCTACGGCGCGCCGTGACCGGGCCGCGGCCCCAGTTCGCCGATCGGGCCTACGAGCCGGTACAGTATTCGAACCGTGAACGCCTCTCCCGCCAGCGGCCGGGAGCGCCCGGCGACGCCGCCGCCCTTCTGGGCCGCGCCCGCCGCGGAGCTGCTGGAGCGACTCGGCACCGGCCCCCAGGGCCTCGGCGTCGAGGAGGCCCGGCGCCGCCTGGAGGCGGCGCGCCAGCGGCGACTCCACCGCGCCCGGCTGGCGGGCTGGCCCGCCCTGCTGGCGCGGCAGTTCCTGAACCCCATCGCCCTGCTGCTCTCGGCGGCCGCGATCCTGGCGCTCTTCCTCGGCGATCGGGCCGACGGCGCGGTGATCCTCTCCATCGTGGCGGTGAGCGGCGCCCTGGGGTTCTGGCAGGAGCGGCGGGCCACCCGCGCCGTGGAGGAACTGCTGGCCCTGGTGCGGACCACGGCCCGGGTGCGCCGGGACGGGCTGGAGCGGGACGTCGCGGCCGACGAGGTGGTGCCGGGCGACCTGGTCCTGCTCTCGGCCGGGGACACCGTGCCGGCGGATGGGCGCCTCCTCGCCTCGAACGGGCTCTTCGTGGACGAGGCCGCCCTCACCGGCGAGGGGTTCCCGGCGCCCAAGTCCGAGGCCCCGGCTCCGACGGAGGCGCCCCTGGCGCAGCGCACCAGCGCCATCTTCCTCGGCACCCACGTGGTGAGCGGCAGCGCGGTGGCGGTGGCGGCCGCGGTCGGCCGCGACACCGTCTTCGGCGCCATCTCGGACCGCCTGCGGGTCCGCCCACCGGAGACCGAGTTCGAGCGGGGAGTGCGTCGCTTCGGGAACCTGCTGCTGGAGGTGACGCTGCTGCTGGTGCTGGGGATCTTCGCCTTCAACGTGGCCCTGCGCCGGCCGGTGCTCGACTCGCTGCTCTTCGCGCTGGCCCTGGCGGTCGGGCTCACGCCCCAGCTGCTCCCGGCCATCGTCAGCGTGAACCTCTCCCACGGGGCACGCCAGATGGCGCGGAGCCGGGTGATCGTGAAGCGGCTCTCCTCCATCGAGAACTTCGGGAGCATGGAGGTCCTGTGCTGCGACAAGACCGGCACGCTCACCGAGGGCGTGGCGCGGGTGCACTCGGCGCTCTCCCCCACCGGCGAGCCGTCCGAGCGGGTGATGTTCCTGGCCGCCCTCAACTCCGCCTTCGAGCAGGGCTACCAGAACCCCGTCGATCGGGCCATCCGCGAAGAGGCGCACCCGGACCTCGCCGGCTGGCGCAAGATCGGCGAGCTCCCCTACGACTTCTCCCGCAAGCGCTTGAGCGTCCTGGTGGCCGGACCCGGGGAAACCCTGCTCGTGACCAAGGGGGCGGTGCCCAACGTCTTGACGGCGTGCTCCACCGCCGAGGGCCCTGGCGGCATCGCCCCGCTGGAGGCGGTCCGCGCCGACGTCCAGGCCCGCTTCGAGGCGCTGAGCGCGGAGGGGCTGCGGGCGCTGGGGGTGGCCTGGCGGAGCGCGGAGCCAGGCCAGCCCGCCGACCCCATCCAGGAGCGGGACCTGACCTTCGCGGGGTTCGTGGTCCTCCACGACCCCCTCAAGGCGAGCGTGCCGGACGCCGTGGCCGAGCTGCGAAGGCTCGGCGTATCCCTCAAGGTGATCACTGGCGACAACCGTTGGATCGCCGCCACCCTGGGGCGCCAGGTCGGCCTGCGGGCGGAGGAGGTCCTCACCGGCTCCGACCTCCGCCGGATCCCGGAGCCGGCGCTGGTGCGCCGGGCTGCCCAGGTGGACCTCTTCGCCGAGGTCGAGCCGGTCCAGAAGGAGCGGCTCATCCTGGCCCTGCGCAAGGGCGGCCAGGTGGTGGGCTTCGCCGGGGACGGGATCAACGATGCGGCCGCCCTCCACGCCGCCGACGTCGGCATCTCGGTGGACCAGGCCGCGGACGTGGCCAAGGAGGCCGCCGACATCGTCCTGCTGGAGAAGGACCTGGGCGTACTGGCGGCGGGCGTCCGCGAGGGAAGGGCCACCTTCGCCAACACCATGAAGTACGTGCTCATGGCCACCAGCGCCAACTTCGGGAACATGTTCAGCATGGCCGGCGCCTCGCTGCTGCTCCCTTTCCTGCCGCTCCTGCCGTCGCAGATCCTGCTCATGAACCTCCTCACCGACCTGCCCGAGATGGCCATCGCCGGAGACCGCGTGGACGAGGAGATGGCCGCCCGCCCCCAGCGCTGGGACGTGGGCTCCATCCGGCGTTTCATGGTGGTCTTCGGCCTGGTCAGCTCGGTCTTCGACTACCTCACCTTCGGCGTGCTGCTCGGGCCGCTGCGCGCCAGCGAGCCGCTCTTCCGGACCGGCTGGTTCGTGGAATCGGTGGTCTCGGCGACGCTCATCGTGCTGGTGGTGCGCAGCCGCCATGCGCTGGTGCGCAGCCGACCGGGCCGCCTCCTGGCCTGGACCTCGCTGGCGGTGGCGGCGGCCGCGCTGGCCTGGCCCTGGCTGCCGGGCGTCGAGCGGCTCGGCTTCCAGCACCTGCCGCTTCCCTTCTACGGCGCCCTGGGCGCCATCGTGGCTGCCTACGTGCTCGCCGCCGAGGCCGCCAAGCGCTGGTTCTACCGCCGCGTGGACCTCGGTGCCACGCGAGCGCGCTGAGGGCGCCCGGCCCGCCCGGGCGCGCCGTCCGCCGGCGCCCCCCGGGCCTACCGCCGCTGCAGGAGCCCCCCCAGCGCCGCCTCGACCACCTGCTGCTTGAGTCGCTCCATGTTCTCCTCGGAGGCCTCGGGGTGGCCCAGCGCTCCCGCCACCAGGGCGGTGAGGCACATCTCCAGCGACCCGAGCAGGCTGGCGGCCGCCACCGCCGGATCCAGGTCCCGGCGCAGGTCGCCCGCCTCCTGGCCGCGCCGGACCTGCTCGGCCAGGAGCTTCAGGGCGATCTCGAACATGCGGCGCGTGCTCCCGGCCCGGAGCGAGTGGGGCGAGCGCCCCACCTCCAGGATGAGCACCTTCACCGCCGCCGGGGCGGTGCGGTAGACGTCCAGCGCGAAGCGGAGCACGCCGGCCAGGTGGTCGGCCGAGGACCCGGGCCCGGAGGAGATGGCCCGGATGGCCTGGACGAAGATGCTCCACTGCTCGTCGAAGACGCTCTCCAGCAGCTCGTCCTTGTCGCGGAAGTAGTGGTAGACGAGCCCGTAGGCCACCCCCGCCTCGCGCGCCACGTCGGCGATGCGGCAGCCCTGGTAGCCCTTGTCGGCGAAGGCCCGCACCGCGGCGTGGAGGATGGCGCGGCGCTTCTCCGGCTCGGACTCCAGGCTCTTGGCGCGATGGCGCGCGGCGGCGCGGCGGCGAGGCACGTCGATTCCGGAATCGGTCGAGGCGACGCTACCCTCGCCGTTGCCGCGGAGTCAATGGCACGCCGCCGGCCTCATAGCGTCGGCAGCTTGTCAGGATCCCGCGCTGCGGTGGCACCTCGGCCCCGCCGGCGCCCGGGCCTCGCCCGCCGGCGCTTCCCCGCAGCCGCCCGAGGCGACCGCGGTCGCGGCGCCGCGCCGACGTGCACCCCGTCGCGACGGCGAACACGCGCCGAGACCGTCGCCAGGAAAGCACGGGACGATGCCCGCCTTTCGCCGTCGCGCCCCGAGGCCCACGGGCGCGACGCCGCCGCGGAAGCCTGGTGGCGGCGAGGACACGCGCCGCCGGGCGAGGCCCCGGGCGCGCGGCCAGTGCCAGGCCGAGGGCCAGCTGTGGCGCGCCGGCGAGGCTCCCGGGAAGGCCGCCGGCCTCACGGCGAAAAGCGCAGGCCCGCCAGCTCCCCCAGGTCGAGGGTGGCGCCCACGCCGAAGTCGCCGCAGTCGGAGACCCGCACGCGCAGCGCGGCCCGCCAGCACTTGCAGGGCGAGTCCCAGACCAGCGCCGCCAGGTGCTGCTGGACGTGGGGGCTCCACTCCACCGGGGAGCGCGAGACGTTGCAGCCCGGCGCCGTCACCGTGCGCAGGTTGAAGAGCGCGTCGTAGGAGACGTCCAGGCCGCCCGCCACCCGGACCCGCGCGCCGGCCGAGCCCTGCCCCTGGGCGGCGAAGGCGATGGCCCGGTCGTCGAAGAGGGGATCGGTCCCGGCTCGCAACGCCCCCGAGGCGCCCTCCCCCAGGGCCAGCAGGCCGGCGTGGACCCGGTCTCCCCGCTTCCAGTGGAGGCCCAGGTCGGCCCGCAGCTCGGTGAAGGCGTCGAGCCACGATCGGTGGACCGGGGTCCAGCTGCCGGGCGGCGGCTCCGCGCCGAAGGAGAGGAAGCGGGCGGTGAGCCCGAAGGTGAGCGGGTCGGCCAGCACACCGGCCCGAGCCCAGGTCTCGCCCAGCGCGCCGCGCCCGAGGTCGAAGTCCTGGCCCAGGTCGAGGTCCAGCGCGGTCCGCGAGAGCGACCCGGAGGGCACGGTCAGGCGGTTGCGCAGGGCGAGGCGGAGCTGGCTCCAGGTGCCGGGCGGGGCGGCGGAGAGGGTACGCATGGGCAGGCACTGCCCGGTGGCAAGCCCCGCCGGCGGCATGAGGCAGGGAGTGGACGGCGCCGCGGCGCGGTCGAGCTCGTCGTAGCCCCAGGCCGGCAGATCCGGTCCTGCGAGACCGGTCCCACCGCGCCACTCCACCCGCGGCTCGATGTCGTGCCGGAGGCGATCCGCCCCCTCGCCGAAGACCCGGCTCAGGCGGGTGGAGACGGTCAGGCCGCCGCTCAACCAGGCGTCGAGGCCCGCCGGGCTGGCCCCATCGCCGAAGGCGTACCCCGCGGCGCGGCCGCGCGCCCACGGCTCCAGCGCCAGGGCCCGCCCCAGCGCGAAGGGAGCGCGCAGCTCGGCCTCGGCGGCGAGCCGGTTCGCGGAGAGGCGTTGCCCCGGCGCCCAGGCGTCCGCCGGCGGCAGCGGCAATGTCCCCGCCCAGCCGAGATCGCCCGGCGCCAGGCCGCTCCCGTCGGCGCGGTTGCTCACCCCCTGCACGGGGGCGAAGCGTGCCGCCGAGAGCGAGCCGGAGAAACGGACCGGACCGGCCAGGCGCTGGGGCAGGAGCGTGGCCGAGGCGCCCGGCATCCGGTGGAAGGCGGGCACCTGCGACCCGAAGAGGCCGAAGGGAACCTGGGTGGTGGCGGGCTCCTTGAGCGACCCGATGGCGAGGTGGTAGTCGGCCTCGGCGGCCAGGAGCAGGTCGGTCCAGCGGAAGGAGAGCGCCGCCGCCGAGCGCAGGTAGGGCGCCGACTTGATGAGGAGGTTCCCGGCGAAGTCGTCGAGCCAGGCCGGGTCTCCCACCAGCCGCACCTCGGCCGCCAGGGCCGACCGGTCGGAGAGGGGGCCGGCGTGCGTGAGCCGCAGCGCGTACCGGTCGCCGCCCCCCGGGTCGCCCGGATCGGCGTGGCGGTCCTTGAGCCAGTCCACCTCGGCCTGCCCCGCCACCTGCTCGGCCGGCGCCCAGCGCAGCTCCGCCGTCGCGCCCGGCCCCTCCACGGCGCGCAGGCCGGGCTTGGGACCTCCGGGGGGGCCGAAGGCGTAGTCCAGCGTCAGCGTGGCGTCGAGGCTGCGGGAGAGGACCAGGAAGAAAGGCTGCGAGAGGGTCCAGCCGGTGCGCGAGCCGTAGCCGGCGCCGGGGAGGAGCAGGCCGGTGCGGCGCTCCGCCAGCGGCAGGTAGAGCCATGGGAGCGGCAGCACCGGGACCGGCTCGCTCAGGAAGAGGAAGCGCGGGGTGATGCGCACCACCGGCCAGGAGAGGACCGCTCCCTCGCCCGGCTCCACCTGGGCCCGACTGGCGCGGACCTCCCATGACGGGGCGCCCCCATCGCAGTCGCACAGGGTGAGCCTCACCCCCTCGGCCACGAAGGACTCGCCCCCCTCCCCCGCCAGCCGGTCGGCCGTGAGCGACAGGCGGTTGCGGCCGCGGCGGCAGGCGGCGTCGATGCTCTCGGCGCTGCCCAGATCGAGCGGCTCCTGCTTGAGGTACGCCACCACCCGGCGCGCCTCCCACGGACCGTCGAGGACCAGGCGGGCCGAGCCGGCGGCCACCGCCCGCCCCGGGCCGGTGAGGAGCACGTCGCCGGTGGCGTCGATGGTCCCGCTGGCCGGGTCGTAGGAGGCGCTACCGGCGCGCAGCACGGTGGTCCCGCGCCGGAGCCGCACGCCGCCCTCGAGGCGGTAGCGCGCGGCGCCGGCGTCGTAGACCACCTGGGCCGCCTCCACCTCGACCGTGCCGCCCGGGGCCGGCAGCGTGGAGGCGGCCGGCGCCGGGGCGGCCAGCCCGGCGGCGAGGAGCGCGACGAGCCCGAGCACCCGCGCTATCAGCCGCCCGGGGGCGGCGGCTCGGCGGGAGACGGCTCGGCGGGCGACGGCTCGGCGGGCGCCTCGCCAGGCTCCGCCCCGGCGGGGGCGCCCGGAGCGGCGGCGCCCGGCTGGGCGGAGAGACCGGCGGGCCGCTGAAAGTCGATGGCCAGCATGTCGCCCTCGACCTTCTGCTGATAGGGGACGCGCTCCCTGAGCTTGATCTCGACGACGTAGGTCGAGCCCTCGCGCTTCGGCGTCACCAGGGCCACCGCCGAGGAGAAGAACGAGGTGTCCATGAAACGGGTGTCGTTGCGCCGCCTCACCCGGGTGTTGGCGAGCTCGATGCGGATCACGTTCTCGCCCGCCTCCATGATGGTGAAGCGCGGCTCCTGGGCGGTCCGGACGAAGACCCGGGAGGCCTCGGGGAACTGCTGGAACCCGACCTCGCGCACCTGGTTGGGGGCGGCGGTGGGGGCCAGGGCCTCGGTCCGCGGCTCCACGGGAGTCAGCGACGCCACCTTGAGCGCCCTGGCCTCGGCCCTGGCCTGGGCCTCGGCCTCGCGGCGCGCCTTGGCCTCCTCGGCCTTCTGCCGCTTCTCCTCCTCGGCTCGCGCCTTGGCCTCGGCGGCGAGGGCCGCAGCCTGAGCCTGCGCCTCCTGCACGGCCCTGGCCTGCTCGGTCACCTTGGCCTGCTCCTGTTCCCGCTGGGCGCGGGCCAGCGCCTCGGCCTCCGCCTTGGCCTTCGCCTCGAGCTCGGCCTTCGCCCGCCGCTCGGCCTCCGCCTCGGCCGTGGCCTTCGCCTCGGCCGTGGCCTTCGCCTCGGCCTCGGCCTTGGCCGCGCCAGCGGCGACGGCGGCCCCTCCGGCCTCGGGCTGGGCCGGCGAGGCGGCGGTCGCCGACGGACCGGCGCGCGCAGGGGGCGGAGCAGCCCGCTGTGCCACGCCCGTCTCGGTGGGCTTGGCGATGCGCACCACCAGCTCGGTGCCGACGGTCTGGACGTCGGGGGGATCGACCTCGCGGGTGAACGCCACCATCACCCGGGCGATCGAGGTGGCCTCGCTGCCGTAGGAGAGGTTCTTCACCACCTGGATCAGCGGGCCGCCGCCGCTGACGTCCTCGGGGACGCCCTTGAAGGTGCTCTCGGAGACGTCGATGACGAACCGGGGCGGGTCCATCATCGAGAAGGTGGTGAAGTTGGGGGGCTTGGTTCCCTTGATGGAAACCACCACTTCGTTGCCGGCGTCCTCCACCTGCACCCGGCTGATGACGTTCAGCTCGACCGCCTGCCCGGAGGCGACGCTCGCGGCGGCCACGGCGACGGCGGACAGGATGGTGCGCAGGCGCATCGGGGGCTCCGTGGTGCTCGGGACCTCGAAAGGATAACACGCTCGCGAGTCGCTCCAAGAAAGCGAGCCGAGCCCGATATCGCACCTCCACCGCCAGCAGCGCCGCGGCCCCTACCCGCCGCCGAGCAGCCGGCGCGCCTCCCCCACCAGGTAGAGGGAGCCGGCCACCGCCACCAGCCCGCCCGACCCGGTCGCGGCGCGTGCGCAGGCGATGGCTTCGGCGCAGGAGCCGTGCTCGTCCACCGCCGGCGAAAGCGAGCGCGCCAGCTCGCGGTAGCTCCCGGGGGGCCGGGCGCGGGGCGAGTCGGGCGCCACCAGGTGCAGCCGGCGCACTCGCGGCCCCAGCGCGGCCAGGATGCCGCGGTGGTCCTTGTCGGCCAGCACCCCGAAGACCAGCTCCACCGGCCGCCCCGGGTAGAGCGCCGACAGCGAGGTGGCCAGGGCCGCCGCGCCGTCGGGATTGTGGGCGCCGTCGAGGAGCACTCCCGAGACCTCCTCCAGCCGCCCTGGCCAGCGTGCCGCGGCGATGCCGGCGGCGATGGCCGGCTCCCCCACCGGCAGGCCGGCGCGGTCCAGGAGCCGGAGCGCCGCCGCGGCAAGCGCCGCGTTCTGCCGCTGGTGGAGGCCGCGCAGGGCCACCGGGCCCTCCCAGCCGGCCTCGGCCACATGGAAGGGAGCGCCGCGCCGCGCCGCCTCCTCTCGCAACGCCGCCAGCGCCTCCGGCTCCTGCCCGGCCGCCACCACCGCCGGCACCCCCGGCTTGAAGATGCCGGCCTTCTCGCGGGCGATGGCGTCCAGCGTGTCGCCGAGGAGCTGCACGTGGTCGAGCCCGATGCGGCTCACCGCGGTGACCAGGGGCTTCACCGAGTTGGTGGCGTCGAAGCGGCCGCCCAGGCCCACCTCCACCACCGCCGCATCCACGCGCTCGCGGGCCAGGTGCAGCAGCCCGAGCAGCGTCGTGAACTCGAAGTAGGTGAGGCGCTGCCCCTCGCCGCCGGAATCGTGCCAGGGGCAGGCGCGCCGCACCTCGTCCACCAGCGCGCCCAGCCTGGCGTCCTCGATGGCGCGTCCGTCCACCTGGATGCGCTCGTGGAAGCGAACCAGGTGCGGCGAGGTGTAGAGCCCGACCCGGTGACCTGCGCGCTGCAGCGCCTCGGCGGCCATGGCGCAGGTGGAGCCCTTGCCGTTGGTGCCGGCCACGTGCAGCACGCGCAGGCCGCGCTCGGGCCTCCCCAGCGCCGAGAGCGCGCGCTCCATCCGCTCCAGGCCGAAGCGCATGGCCAGGGGCTTCAGGGAGTCGAGGTAGGCGAGCGGCGAGTCCATCCCCGCGGGGCTGGGGCGCGGCGAGACTGGCTAGGACAGGAGCGCGAGCAGCTGGGCCAGCCGGGCGCGCATCTCCGGGCGCGGCACGATGGCGTCGATCATGCCGTGCTCCAGCAGGAACTCCGAGCGCTGGAACCCGGGCGGCAGCTTCTCGCGGATGGTCTGCTCGATGACGCGCGGGCCGGCAAATCCAATGAGCGCCTTGGGCTCGGCGATGACCACGTCTCCGAGCCAGGCGAAGCTGGCGGCCACCCCTCCGGTGGTGGGGTGGAGCATCACCGAGATGTAGGGCTTGCGCACGCTGCGGAAGCGGTGCAGCGCCGCCGAGGTCTTGGCCATCTGCATCAGGGAGAAGATGCCCTCCTGCATGCGGGCGCCGCCGGTGGAGCTGAAGACGATGGCCGAGTTGCGCCGCTCGTAGGCGCGATCGAGGACCCGAGCCACCTTCTCGCCCACCACCGAGCCCATGGAGCCCCCCATGAACTCGAAGGCGAAGCAGCCCAGCGAGACCGGGCGCCCGTCCACGGTCCCCACCCCGGAGACGAAGGCGTCGCGCAGCCCCGAGGCCTTGTAGGTGCTCCTGAGCCGATCGCGGTACTTCTTCGCGTCCACGAAGCCGAGCGGGTCCTGGGGCGAGAGGTCGGCGTCCAGCTCCTGGAAGCTGCCGGGGTCGAGCACCATCTCCAGGCGCCGCCGCAGGGGGAGCGCGTCGTGGTGGCCGCACTTGGGGCACACGTTCCAGTTGCGCTCCCAGTCGGTGGTGTAGACCAGCTGCCCGCACGCGTCGCACTTGGTCCAAAGCGCCTCCAGCTTGGCCGAGACCGGAGCACTTTCGGCCGGCTCCGCGGTCCGGAGCTTCTTGCGTTTCGAGTACCAGGCCATGGGGCGTTCTTAGAACACGAATTGCTCGCCCTGCGCCAGCACCCGCACGCCCGGGAGCCGGAGCCGGGCCAGGTCCCGCCGCAGCTCGGCCTCGTAGGCCGGCTTCAGGTGGTAGAGGTACACCGGGCAGCCGTTGCGCTCCACCTTGCGGAGCTCGCCGGCCAGGGTGTTGGGGGTGAGGTGGCCGGAGAGGTCGGCCAGCTCCTGCATGACGTTGGGGAAGCTCATCTCCACCAGGAGCGCCCTGAGGTCGCGGCGTCGTCCCACCGCCCGCCAGAAGCGGTCGGTGGGGCCTGTGTCGCCGGAGATGGCGATGGTGCTCCGGCCGTCGGAGATCACGAAGCCCACCGACTCCACCGGGTGGCACACCGGCACCGGGCGCAGCTGGTAGCGCCCGACGCGGAAGGCGCGCCCGGTGTCGAAGCGGCGGATCTCCACCACCGGGTGGCGGCGGTCGGGGATGCGGGTGAAGTCTGGCCAGAGCCGGCCGTTGAAGACGTCCCGCTCGAGGGTCCGGGCGCATTCGGGCGAGGCGTGGACCCGGAGCGGGTCGGGTCGCCGCCCCACCAGCAGGTCGGCCAGCAGCGGCACGTCCTTCACGTGGTCGAAGTGCGAATGGGTGAGGACGATGTCGTCGACCCGGAGCAGCTCTCGGAGCGGGAGCGAGGCGGTGAGCGCCCCGGCGTCGATGGCCATCACCCCGTCCAGGAGGAAGCAGGTGGTGCGGCGCCGCGGCAGCTCGCCGCCGGAGCAGCCCAGGACCCGGAGCTTCATGGCGCGTCCCGCTCGGCCATCAAGCGAGGTCTCCGAACTGGGCCTTCATCTGCAGGAACTCCAGGAACTGGCGCAGCTTGGCCACGTCGGGGACCACGATGGCGTCGGGGTGGACCGCCACGATCTTCCCCCGCAGGAGCTTCATGAGGATGTCGTCCGCCTGCTCCGGCTTCACGCCCACCCGGGCCGCCAGGGCCGGGGCGGTGGTCTCGACGCGCGCCGCGCCGCCGCCGCGGGCGGCCTTCTCGGCCTGCAGGAGCAGCCAGTGCACCACCCGGCTGCCGGCGTCGCGCATGAGCAGGTTCTCGATCTGGTGGTCCGCCTCCTGGAGGCGGTCGGCCAGCTTCTTGATCATCCGCAGCGCGATCTCGGTGTTGCCGCGGATCATGGCCTCGAAGGTCTTGGGATCGATGACCAGGAGCTTCGAGTCCTCGGAACAGGTGGCGGTGGCCGAGCGGGGGGCGTTGTTCAGGATCGACATCTCGCCGAAGAACTCGCCGTGCCCCAGGGTGGTGAGGAGCTTTTCCACCCCGCCCACGCGCTTGGAGATGTCCACCCGCCCGACCTGGATGACGTACATCTCCCGCCCCGGCTCCCCCTCGCGGAAGAGCACGGTCCCCCGTCTGAACTCCCGGCCGAACCGCTGGAAGAGCTGGTCCTCGGCGCCCATGGCGATCCTCGGTGCTTAGCGTGCCACGGAAAGGGCTGTCAATGAAACGGGCGGGGGACGCGGCCGGCCGGGAGAAGGGCTCGTTGGCACGAGCCGTTGGCACCGCCGAGGTCGCCCGAGGAGAAGGCGCTCCCGGTTGGACGCCGCGCTCGAGGGACAGCCTTCTGCCGGCGTCCCGGGTATCGACTCACCCACGCCCACTTGGGTGCCCCGAGTCACAAAGGGCAGGGGCCCGTTGTCGGATGGGTGGACGGCTGGCCTCGCCAGCCGGGGAGGGTCTCATGGTGAGCTCACGGTTCCGGACTGGCCGGAGCGCAGTTCGCTCCGGATTCCTGTTGGCGATTCTCGCTGCCGCGCCACCGGCGCTCGCGGATGGGACGCTTCGGCTGCGGCCTTCGGCCAGCGCCACCGCCGAGGACTCAGGCCCGGAGGACGGGGTGTTCGACCAGTTCGTTCCCGCCAACTTCGGCAGCGTCAACGACAACGGGTGGACGAGCTTCCGGACCGCCTTCGAGTTCGGCCTGGCCGACCTTCCTTCCGGGTCGACCGTCTCTGCCGCAACGCTGACCTTCATGATCGGCTCCTCCGAGGGGAGTCGCTCGATCGCGGCGCACGGCTACGCCGGCGACGGCATCGTCGACCTGGCCGACTTCTCGCGCGACGGCCTTGGCGGGATCGCGTCGTTCGATCCGGGCATCCACGCCTTCGACTTCGACGTCACCGATCTGGTCCGGACCTGGGTGAGCCAGAACGCGACCTACGCCGGGTTCAACGTCCGCGAAGCGCCGCCGAACACGGCGAACTTCCTGGTCATGCAGGTGGACATGTATGGACCCATCTCGCCGCAGCTCCGGATCGACTATGCCTCGAGCGGCGGAGCTGCCCGACTGGAGAGGCACCCGGGATCGCCGTTCGTCTTCTTCGGGAGCGGCGGGGGGAGCTCCCAGGTCCCGGTCCTCGCCCCCGACGGCCGTCACCTGTACGTCTCCTCGGTCGGAGCCGGCGACATCATCGCGTTCAACCTCGCCGAGGACGGTGCCCCCGGGCTGATCGGGCGCTTCCCCTCCGCCCCCCCGACGTCGATGATCGGAGGGATGGCGTTATCGTCGGCCGGCGACCGGCTCTACGCGGTGGCCCTCGACCAGGTGGACCTGCACTTCGTCGCCCCCACGGGCGAGCTCTCGGCGCCAGGCTCCTTCTCAGCCCAGGTGGCGTGGAGCAACCCGGTCAACGGCGTCGCCTACGTGCCACTGGCGGGCGGCGACTTCCTGTACGTGAACGACAACGCCACCCCCAACACGGTCTCGGCCTGGCGCATCGGCCCCGGCGGGGCCCCGGAGTTCGTGGCCGCCTACCCGACCGGCGGAAGCGCGGCGTCCGCGACCGGCCAGAGCCTCATCGCCGCCCCCCATTTGGCGACGTTCGGCGGTCGGCTCTTCGCGCTCGACGCACCACCGCGCGGCAGCCTGGCGACCGCCACGGTGGCCGTGTTCGACGTCGGCCCCGACGGCGCGCTGACTCACGCACCCGGCTCGCCCTTCGACCTCGGGAGCGGCTCGGCCAGCATCGCGCTCCACCCGTCTGGCGCCTTCCTCTACGCGGGAGGCGCGGCTGGCAACGTGCTCGAGCTCGCGGTGGCGCCGGACGGAAGGCTCGAGCTCGTCGCCGACGCGACCGTCGCCGGCATGACCGGAAAGCCCAACGGACTGGCGGTCGACCCGAGCGGGCGCTGGCTGGCGTTCAGCGCCACCGCCGGCGGGCGCATCGCCGTGGTCGACACCGGCACGCTTGCGCCCATCGAGAACGGCGTGCAGCCGGACGCGCTCGTGGTGGACGGATCATTCACCTCGCTGGCCGCGGGGCTCGCCTTCGACGGCGCCGGGCGGCTGTACGTGGGCCACACGGGCGGGACGCCCATCATCTCCGTGTACCAGGTGGTCGCCGGGGCGGCGCCGCTGGTCACCTGCGTCGGCACGCCCGGCGAGCCGGTGGTCCTCCCGGCCGACGCGACCTCCTGCGCGGTGAGCGTCGACCCCAGCAACGGCCTCGCCGGCTCCTGCGCCGACGGCGGCGGCGGGCTCGCCAGCTGCCGCTTCGACGGCAGCGAGGTCCTGCTCCTGGCACCGGGACCGCGAGCCATCGCGGTGGTCGCCCAGGCCCCTGGCGGCGCGACCGCCTCCTGCACCTCGTACGTCTTTGTGGCCGACGTGACACCGCCCCTGGTGTTGGTATCGCCCTCGCCCGGGGTCCTCTGGCCGCCGAACCACCTCCTCGTCCCCGTCGACACCCGGGCAGGGGCGCAGGACGCCTGCGACGGGACCGTGGTCCCGACCTGCTCGGCGGCGTCCAGCGAGCCGGACGAGGCACTCGGCGACGGCTCGACCGGGCCCGACATCGTTTGGGGCGAGGGCGGAACCCTATGGCTCCGGGCCGAGCGCGTCGGCGCCGGACCCGGGCGGGTCTACACGCTGACCTGCGAGGCCGCGGACGGCGCCGGGAATCTCGGGCGCGCGTCGGCCACGGTGCTCGCGCCTCACGACCTGGACTAGGATGCTCTGGCCTGCCCCGGGCGCCGTCCTGGCGCCCGGGGTGGGTGGCCCGAGCCGCCTGGACCGGATCACCTTGCCCGGGCGCCTTGGCCGCGGTACGAGGGCGCCATGCCCCTCACCTACCGCGACGCCGGCGTGGACATCGACGAGGGCGACCGGCTCGTCGAGCTCATCAAGCCCCACGCCCGGGCCACGCTCCGGCCGGAGGTGCTGGCCGGCATCGGCGGCTTCGGCGGCCTCTTCGCCCTGGACCTCGCCCGCTGGCGCCAGCCGGTGCTGGTCTCGGGCACCGACGGCGTCGGCACCAAGCTCAAGGTGGCATTCGAGGCCGGGCGCCACGACACGGTGGGCATCGACCTGGTGGCCATGAGCGTGAACGACGTGGCGGTGGTGGGGGCCGAGCCCCTCTTCTTCCTCGACTACTACGCCACCGGCAGGCTCCGCGCCGACGAGGCGGCGCTGGTGGTGAAGGGCATCGCCGAGGGCTGCCGCCGGGCGGGCTGCGCCCTCATCGGCGGCGAGACCGCCGAGCTGCCCGGCTTCTACCAGCCCGGCGAGTACGACCTGGCCGGCTTCGCGGTGGGGTGCGTGGAGCGCTCCCGCATCGTGGACGGCCGGACGGTGGCCCCGGGCGACCTGGTCATCGGCGTCGCCTCGAGCGGCCTCCACTCCAACGGCTACTCGCTGGCGCGGCCGGCCCTGCTCGATCGCCACCCGCTGGAGCACCGGCCCGACGGCTTCGGCGGCCGTACCCTGGCCGACCTCCTGCTGGAGCCCACCCGCATCTACGCCAAGGACGTGCTGGCGCTCCTGGAGCAGGTGCCGGTGAAGTCCTTCGCGCACGTCACCGGCGGCGGGCTTCCCGGAAACGTGCCCCGCAACCTGCCCCAGGGGACGCGGGCGGTGCTGGAGGAGCACCGCTGGCCGCGCCCGCCGGTCTTCGACCTGGTGGCCGCCGAGGGGAAGGTGGCCCGCGACGAGATGCTCCGCACCTTCAACATGGGGCTGGGCCTGACGCTGGTGGTGGCCCCCGGCGACGAGGCGGCGGCCCACGCGGTGCTGCGCGCCCGCCGCCTCGAGGCCTGGACGGTGGGGCGCATCGAGAAGGGCGAGGGCGAGGCCACCTGCGAGGTGGTGCCGTGATCCGGCTCGGGGTGCTGGCCTCCGGCGGCGGCACCAATCTCCAGGCCATCCTCGACGCCTGCGGTCACGGAGGCGTCGCGCGCCGCATCGACGCCGAGGTGGCGGCGGTGCTGTGCAACGTCCCCGGCGCCGGCGCCCTGGAGCGGGCCGCCCGCGCCGGCGTGGCCGCCGAGCTGGTTCCCTCCAGGGGCGTCGCCGACCGCGAGGGCTACGACCGCGGGCTGGTGGAGCGGTTGCGCCACCACCGGGTGGATCTGGTGGCCCTGGCCGGCTTCATGCGACTCGTCACTCCGGCCTTCCTCGACGCCTTCGGCCCCTCGCCGGCCTGGAACGGCTGTCCGAGGGTGATGAACATCCACCCCGGCCTCTTGCCCAGCTTCCCGGGGCTGCACGCCCAGCGCCAGGCGCTGGAGTACGGAGTGCGCTTCTCCGGCTGCACCGTCCATTTCGTCGACTCGGGCTGCGACACCGGCCCGGTGATCGTCCAGTCGGTGGTGCCGGTGCTGGAGGGGGACGACGAGGCCACCCTGGCCGCCCGCATCCTGAAGGAGGAGCACCGCCTCTACCCCCAGGCCATCCAGTGGTTCGCCGAGGGGCGGCTCTCGCTGCGCGGGCGCGCCGTGGTCGTCCGCGGCGGACGGGCCCTCAATGCGGGAGGCGTGGCGAACCCCGCGCTGGAGTAACCGCCGAGCCGCCGGGAACGGGCGGCGAGGCCGCTTCTGGCGAGGGGACATCCGCCCGCATTCGGGGGCTCTCACCAGGCCGTGCGGGATGAGCCCTACCTCGAGGGCTTCCTCCTGTTTCCTCGGTTTCCGGCAGGACCAACGAGGTGGACCGCCGGGTGCAGAGGCAGCCTCGTCGGCCGTTCCGGCCGGCTCGGCGGGGAGTGTCCCCCGGCGCCGACCTCGACTAGACTCGCGGCGCCGTGGCCCGGAAATTCAAGCCGCCCCACACCCAGCGCGTCTACGACGTCTGCGTGGTCGGCTCCCAGCTCGGCGGCGTGGCCGCCGGAGCGCTGCTGGCCAGGCGCGGGTACCGCGTGCTGCACGTGGACCACGACGGCCTGGGCGGCTCCTACGAGGATGGGGGCTGGCTGCTCCCCTACGCCCCGGCGGTGGTTCCGTCGCTCAAGGGCTTCCCGGCCGCCGCCTCCGTGCTCTTCGAGGTGGGGATCAGCACCGACCTGGACCGCCACCTCGAGCCGTGCCGCCCTGATTTACAGTTGGTCCTCCCGCGCCACCGCCTCGACCTCCCCCGCGAGCCGGCGGCCCGGACTGCCGAGCTGGACCGGGAATGGCCGGGCGCCGGCGGGCGCCTCGAGGCGGCCATCCAGGAGGCGGGCCGGCTGTTCGACGTGGCCAACCCCTTCCTGTCCCTCACCCCGCCCCTGCCCCCCAGCGGCTTGCGCCAGCACTGGGCGTTCTCCAAGGCGCTGCGCCAGGCCGGCTCCCGCCCCGAGCCCGCCAAGCCCTTCGCCGAGCTGGATGGCCACCCCCTGGCCGGCGCGCTCGCGGAATTCGCTCGTTTCCTCCACTACCTGGAGGGCGACGCCCCGGCACTCGCCCTGGCGCGGCTCCTCGGCGCCGCCACCCGCGGCACCTGGCGCCTCCCCGGCGGCAACGAAGGCCTGCGGGAGATCCTGCGCCGCCGCATCCGCGAGACCCGGGGCGAGCTGCTCGGCGCCGAGGGGGCGCCGGCCATCGCCGAGTCCCTGGAGGTGGAGCACGGCCGGGTGGTCGCGCTGCGCATCGAGGGCACGGACGACGTCTACACGGCGCGCGCCTTCATCTCGGCCACCGACGCGCCGGCGCTGCGGCGCCTCATCCCCGGCGGCGGCGAGAGGCTGGCCGCCCTCCTCGACCGGGTCCGGCCGTCGCGGCAGCTCCTGGCCGTGAACCTGGTGGTGAAGGCGGCCTCCTTGCCTCCGCCCATGGGCGAGGCGGTGCTGTGCCTCGGCGTCGAGGATCCGGAGGTCGGGCCGGCCTTGATGGTGCAGGTCCTTCCCGCCCGGCGCGCCGGGCGGTCAGCGGAGAACGCCGCAAACGAGCGGGTGCTCTGCGCCGCGGCCTTCGTCCCCGCCCGCTCACGCGACAAAGGGCGCGACCACCTGGCCGCGCTCGCGGCGCGGGTCCGGGCCGCGCTCGACGAGGTGTTCCCCTTCCTGGGCAGCGGCGCGGCTCACGAGTCGGTGCCCATGCTGGCCGCGCCCGCCGAGCGGCGGGGGTCGCGCCTCATGGCCCACCCCCTCTACGAGGTGGGGATGGCGCAGGCCTTCGGGGTGACCGGGCTCCCCACCCAGTCGCCGCTCAAGAACCTGTTCTTCGCCGGCCGCGAGGTGGTGCCCGGTCTGGGCATCGAGGGGGAGTTCCACGCCGCCCTGCAGGCCGCGGCCCGGGTGCAGCGCCTGCTCGGCAAGAAGGAATCCCTGCGCTGATCTTGCGCCACTCCGCTGCGTTGATGCCGTGAACGCGCCCGAGCCCGTAGGGCGGGGGCTCGTCCCCCGCCGATTCGAGCCGCCCGGAACGGGCGGCGAGGCTTTTGGGAATCGTCGGGCTCGTCGGGTTCTCCAACCGAGTTGGACGCGGAGTACGCAATGGCTGCAGAAGCAGCCTCGCCACCCTTCGGGTGGCTCGGCAGTAAGTAGGGCGGGGGCTCGTCCCCCGCCGATCCCACCGCGGACGCATCGTGTCGAGCCCGGCATCTCCTCGGGCGCGGGCTCGTTCACGTTCACGGGCTCATCGCGGGAGGATCTTCGCCAGGAAGTCGCGAGCCCGCTCGTTCCGGGGGTTGGCGAAGAACTCGCGCGGCGGGTTCTGCTCCACGATCCGCCCCTCGTCCATGAAGAGGACGCGATCGGCGACCGAGCGGGCGAAGCCCATCTCGTGCGTCACCACCACCATGGTCATCCCCTGGCCCGCGAGCTCCAGCATCACGTCGAGGACCTCCTTCACCAGCTCCGGATCGAGCGCCGACGTCGGCTCGTCGAAGAGCATGATGCGCGGCTGCATGCACAGCGCCCGGGCGATGGCGACGCGCTGCTGCTGCCCCCCGGAGAGCCGTCCGGGGTGCTTGGCCGCCTGGTCGGCGATGCGCACCCGGGAGAGCTGCTGCATGGCCCGGGCCTCGGCCTCCTCCCGCGGGAGCCGGAGGACCCAGGCCGGGGCCAGCGCCACGTTCTCGAGCACCGTGAGGTGGGGAAAGAGGTTGAACTGCTGGAACACCATGCCCACCTCGCGCCGGACGTGCCCGATCGACCTCAGGTCCTCGGTCAGCTCGACGCCCTCGACCACGATCCGGCCCCGCTGGTGCCCCTCGAGCCCGTTGATGCACCGGATGAGGGTCGACTTGCCGGAGCCGGAGGGGCCGCACACCACGATGCGCTCGCCAGCCGCCACCTCGAGGTCCACGTCCTTCAAAACGTGGAAGCGCCCGAACCACTTGTTCACGCCCTGGAAGCGAATGATGGGCTCGCTCACGCCGAGGACGCCTCCGGGCCGCGGGCCCAGCTCCCCAGCCGGCGCTCCAGCCAGTGGCTGTACCGCGACATGGCCAGGCAGCAGACGAAGTAGACGGCTCCCACGAACAGGTATCCCTCGATGAAGAAGTTGCGCCACAGCGGGTCGCCCAGCGCCAGCCGCAGGGCGCCGGTGAGGTCGTACATGCTCACCACCGTGACCAGCGACGTGTCCATGAACGTCGAGAGCAGGCTGTTCACGAAGCTGGGGATCACCAGCACCATCGCCTGCGGCAGCACCACCCGGCGCTGGGTCTGCCACCACGAGAGGCCCAGGGAGGCCGCGGCCTCCAGCTGCCCTCTGGGCAGGGCCTGCAGCCCCCCCCGCACCACCTCCGCCATGTAGGCGGCCTGGAACAGGGTGATGGCCAGCGCGATGCGGGTCAGCGCGCCGAGCCGCAGGCCCTGGGGCAGCACCAGGGGGAAGACGAAGGAGGCGACGAAGAGCACCGTGATGAGCGGCACGCCCCGGACCAGCTCGATGTAGAGCGCGGCGGCGCCGCGCGCCACCGGCAGCCGGGAGCGCCGGCCCAGCGCCAGCACCACGCCCAGCGGGATGGAGGCCGAGACCCCGACCAGGGTGAGGAGCACCGTCAGCGGGAGCCCGCCCCACAGGCCGGGCTCGACGGCGCGGAGCCCGAAGGCGCCACCTCCGACGAGCAGGAAGAAGGCCGCCAGCACCAGGGCCCAGGCGGGGAGGAGCCAGCGGCGCCAGGCGCGCGGGTGGGCGGTCGCGACCAGGGCGGCGACCACCAGGAGGGTGGCCGCCAGCGGCCGCCATTGCTCGGCGAACGGGTAGCGCCCGAAGAGGACCAGCCGATACTTCTCGGCGACGAACCCCCAGCAGGCCGCCCGGTACTCGAGGGCCCGGCAGGCCTCGTAGTCCGCCGACCAGACGGCGCCGGTGAAGAGCCAGCGCACCGCCGCCGGCACGGCCCGGACCAGGAAGGCGCCGACCAGCAGCGTCGCCAGCGTGCTCGGCAGGGACGAGAAGAGGTTCTGGCGCAGCCAGGCCGCGGGACCGGCCGGGCGCGAAGGCGGCCCGGGCGCGTCGGCGGGGCCGGCGACCGCGGCGTCGGAGCCCATGCTAGCCCTCCACCAGCGCCACGCGCCGGTTGTACCAGGCCATGCCCAGCGCGGTGAGGAGGTTGATGCCCAGATAGACCGACATGATGACGGCGATGCACTCCAGCGCCTGGCCGTTCTGGTTGATGCCGGTGTTGGCGATGGAGACGATGTCCGGGTAGCCGATGGCCACCGCCAGCGACGAGTTCTTGGTGAGGTTCAGGAACTGGCTGGTGAGCGGCGGCACGATGATCCGCAGCGCCTGCGGCAGGAGCACCAGCCGCGTCGCCTGGCGAGGCGAGAGGCCCAGCGCGGCGGCAGCCTCGCCCTGGCCGCGCGGCACCGCCAGCACGCCCGAGCGCACGATCTCGGCGATGAAGGCGGCGGTGAAGGTGCTGAGCCCCACCAGCAGGGCCAGGAACTCGGGCGTCAGCGAGACGCCGCCCGAGACGTTGAAGTGGGTCACCTCGGGTAGCTCGAGCGCACGCGGCGCTCCGCCGGCGAGCCACCCGGCCAGCGGGAAGGCCAGCGCCAGGAGCGCCGCCGCCCAGTGGAGGCGCGGCGCGTGGCCGGTGCGCTCCCGCCGCGCCCGGCCCCAGCGAAGGAGGCCCCAGGCGGCCGCCAGCCCGGGCGGGACGCACGCCAGGCTCCAGGCCCAACCGCGCGCCCACACCGGGTGGGGAAACTGCAGCCCGCCCTTGGAGAGGTAGACGTGCGGGGCGAGCCGGATGGGGCTCGCCGCCTCGGGCAGGATCTCGGTGGCCACCAGGTACCAGGCGAACAGCTGGATGACCAGCGGCACGTTCCGCAGCACCTCGACGTAGCCGGTGCAGAGCCAGCGGACCAGGGCGTTGCGAGAGAGCCGGCCCAGACCCACCAGCGTCCCGAGAACCGTGGCCAGAACGATGCCGGCCACCGCCACGCGCAGCGTGTTGGCGACCCCGGCCGCGAAGGCGAGCAGGTAGGTGTCGCTGGGGGTGTACCGGACCAGTCCCTCCCCGACGTCGAAGCCGGCCGGCTCGTGCAGGAAGCCGAATCCGGTGCGGATCTGGCCGGACGTCAGGTTTTGCCGGGTGTTGCGCCACAGGAAGGCGAGGGCCAGCGCCAGGGCCGCGAGCAGCGCCGCCTGGATCAGGCGGGCCCGCCCGGTCCGCGTCGACCACGACAGCAGGGGGACCTTCACCGTCGCCGTCTCGCGGCGGACGCGGCTACCGGACCGGGGGCGCGTACAGGAGGCCCCCCTTGCTCCAGAGCTTGTTGGCTCCGCGCGGCAGGGCCAGCGGCGTGTTCGGCCCGAGGTTCGCCTCGAAGCTCTCGCCGTAGTTTCCGACCTGCTTGGCGATCCGGTACGACCACTCCTTGTCGAGCCCGAGCAGCTTGCCGGTGTCCTCCCCCAAGCCGAGGAGGCGTTGCACGCCCGGGTCCTTGCTCTCGGCCCTGAGCTTGTCGGCGTTGGCCTGGGCGATCCCCACCTCCTCCATCTCGATCATGGCGTAGAGGGCCCACTTGACGATGGCGAACCACTCGTCGTCCCCGCGGCGCACCGACGGCCCGAGGGGCTCCTTGGAGATGACCTCGGGGAGGATGACGTAGTCCTGGGGTCTGGCGGTCTTGGTCCGAGCGCCGGCCAGGTCGGACATGTCGGTGGTGTAGGCCTGGCAGCGGCCGGAGAAGAAGGCCGACTGGATGGCCTCGGCGGTGTCGAACACCACCGACTTGTACTTGATGCCGTTGGCGAGGAAGTAGTCGGCGACGTTCTTCTCGCTGGTGGTCCCCGCCTGGACGCAGATGGTGGCCCCGCCCAGCTTCTTGGCGCTGTCGACCTTGAGCTTCTTCGGGACCATGAAGCCCTGGCCGTCGAAGTAGTCGATGCCGGTGAAGGCGATCCCCAGCGAGGCGTCTCGCGTGAGCGTCCAGGTGGTGTTGCGCGACAGGATGTCGATCTCCCCCGCCTGGAGCGCGGCGAAGCGCTGCTGGGAGTTGAGCGGCACGAACTTCACCTTCTCGGCGCTGCCGAGCACCGCGGCCGCCACCGCCCGGCACACGTCGACGTCGAGCCCCTTCCAGCGTCCCTGGCTGTCGGCGGCGGAGAACCCGGGGGCCGAGGTGTTGACGCCGCAGACGACCTCGCCGCGCTGCTTCACGGCGTCGAGCGTCTTGCCCGCCCGGGCCGCGACCGGAAACGCGCACGCCCCGAGGGCGAGCGCGAGCGAGAACGTCGTCCGTCGATAGAAACCCATGTCCGCCTCCTGTTAGTAGGCCGCCGGCCGGGCGTCGGGCGCGAGCGGGCTCTGGTATGGCTTGCCGTCCGTCGCCTTGGCGAGCTCCTCCCTGGCCGCCCGCACCAGACCCGGATCCCGCAGCAGGTCGACCAGCGACGCGGCCAGCACCTTCGACGCCACCCCCATGCCCTTGAAGCCGATGGGGTGGAGGGCGCAGCTGGTCACGGCCCAGTGGTGGAAGGGGGCCCCGAGGGGCGCGACGGCGACCGCGAGCTCGGTGAGGGGGGCGACGGCGCTCACCTCCCCGATGTCCGAGGAGGCAGTGCCCCCGTGCCCCCGGCCGTAGGGGACGACCGCTCCGGCGAGCCCCCTCGACTCGATGCCCAGCTCCGCCTGGATGGCGCGCGCCTGGGCGAGGTCGGAGTCCTCCCACCTCGGCGCGCCCACTCGCTCCAGCTGGCGCTGTACGACATGGTCGAGGACGTCGTTCGGCACGGGATCGCGGGTCTGAGCGAGCAACGTCACCTTGGCCCTGGTCTCGGTGGCCAGGGCGACTCCCTCGGCGGCCTTGCGGACGCGAGCCACCAGGTCCTCCATACCGGCGGCGTTCGCGTCGCGGACCCACCACTGCACCTTGGCGTAGTCGGAGATGATGTTGGGGACCGTCCCGCCCGACTTCACGACGCGGTGCATGCGCGCGGTGGGGCGGACGTGCTCCCGCATCAGCGCCAGGGCGTGGTCGAGGAGCTCCACTGCGTCGAGGGCGCCGCGCCCCAGCCAGGGGTTGGCGGCCGCGTGGGCGGTCTTGCCGAAGAACTCGACGTCCAGGGCGCCCAGGGCGAGCCGGACGCGGTTCACCACCTGGCTCTCCGTGCCGGGGTGCCAGGCGAGAACGGCGCCCACTTCGCGGAAGGCGCCGTCGCGCGCCATGAAGACCTTGCCCTGGAGCAGCTCCTCCGCCGGGGTGCCGAAGACCACGATGGTCCCGCCGAGCCGCTCCGCCATCCGGGCGCGGTTCGCCGCGACGGCGGCGGCGACCGCGGCGGTGCCGAGCAGGTTGTGGCCACAGCCGTGCCCCGGGGCCCCGGCCTGGACCGGCTGCTTCTTCGCCGCGCCGCCGGCCTGCGAGAGATCGGGGAGGGCGTCGTACTCGGCGAGGACCGCGACCACCGGCTCGCCCTTGCCGGCGCGGGCGGCGAAGGCGGTGGGCATGCCCGAGAAGCCGCGTCGGACCTCGAAGCCCTCCTTCTCCAGCAGGTCGGCGAGGAGCGCCGACGACTGCCGCTCCTCCAAGGCCACTTCGTGAAATCCCCAGATCTTCCGTGCGGTTTCCTCCCACTGCCCGCGGCTCTTGTCGAGGTAGGCGTCCGTGCCGGCCGGGGACTCGGTCGCCCGTGAAGGACGCGCCAAGGTGAGCGCCAAGAGCAACGGGCCGGCGAGCGCGTACTTCGTCATGGCGTTCTCCTCGCCCCGATTGGGACCCATGGAAGCGCTTGGGCGTTGACTGTAGGTCACGGGTACTCGCACAGGAAGTACCCCAACGGGGTCGCAGCGGCGCTGCGGCGGCGGACGGGCGCGCGGACCGCGGCGCCCCGAGCGCCCCCCGGAAACGGTGGGGCTGAACTTCGAGGCTTGCATTCTGGCCGCGTTTCCGTAATTATCCCGCGCTCTTTTCAGGGGTAACCAGACAAGCCATGGCACGCCGCTGCGAAATCTGTGGGAAGGGGCCGCTCGTCGGCAACAACGTCTCCCACGCCAACAACAAGACCAAGACCCGGTCGCTCCCGAATCTCAGGTCGGTGCGCGCCAACCTGGCCGGCACCGTCCGGCACGTCCGCGTCTGCGCCCGCTGCCTCAAGGCCGGCAAGGTGGAGAAGGCCGGACGGGGCGGGGCCCGGGCCGCCGCCCGGGCCTGAGCAGCGCCCGCGTGGAGCCCACGCGCGACGCCGGGCCGCTCGCCCGCGCCCGCGCCGAACTGGCCGCGGCGAGCGGCAAGCGGCGCCTGGACGTGATCCTGAGTGCTCCCGATCCGGAAGGGCTGCTGCGCGCCCTCCCTGCCGAGGAGGTGTACTTCTTGGTGCGGGACCTGGGCCTCTCCGACGCGGCCGAGCTGGTGCAGCTCGCCTCGCCGGAGCAGTTCCGCGCCTTCCTGGACCTCGACGCCTGGCGCGGCGCGGCTCCCGATCCAGACCGGGTCCTCCCCTGGCTGCGGGCCGCCCGCGCCGGGGCGCTGCGCTCCGACGCCGCCGCGGCGCGCTTCCGGGAGCAGCTCGGGGCCCTCGACCCCGAGCTCGTGAGCCTGGTGCTCCTCGACGCGCTCCGCGTCCACGATCTGCAGGAGGACCCCGACCCCGAGCTCGAGAGCGACCGCTTCCTGCGCACGCCCGAGGGGCGCTACGCGGTGGAGTTCCGGGTCGAGGGGGCCGACTACGCGGCGGCCCGGGCGCTCCTCGACGACCTGTACGCCCGGGATCCGCTGGAGGCGGCGCGCCAGCTCGAGTCGGTGCGCTGGGACCTGCGCAGCGAGCTGGAGGAGTCGGCGCTGCGCTGGCGCTCCGGGCGGCTCGCCGACCTCGGCTACCCCGACCTGGAGGAGGCCCTCTCCTGGTACGCCCGGCCTCCGGCGGAGCCGGCCGCCGAGGCGGGCCTGCCCGACCGGCCGCCGGGCTTCCTCCTGGCCCAGTTCCGCCGCGGCTCGCTCCTCGACCGCGCCGCGGCGCGTCTCGGGCCGGAGGCGGCGGATCGCTTCGAGCAGCAGCTCCTGACGGCGGCCAACGCGGTGCTGGTGGCGGACGCGGTGGACCCGTCCGACCTCGAAGCGGTGCGGCGCTCCGTGGAGTCGGCGCGGGCCATGCTGGAGCTGGGGCTGGAAGCTGCCGCGGGGTCGGACGAGGGCCGCGCCGCGGAGGCGCTGGCGGCGACGCCCCTGAAGCGCCTCTTCCAGCAGGGCTTCGGCCGGGTGCTCGAGCTGCGCTGGCGGGCCGAGCGGCTGCTGGGATCGGGCGGCGGCACCCGCCAGGCCCCGGTGCTCGACCCGCCCCTCGGCGAGGCCCTCTCGGCGCTGGCGCGCCGCCGGCCGCTCTATTTCCCCGGCCTCGAGGTTGCCCGAGAGGAGTGGGGAGGACCGGCCGCGGCGGCGGGCGCTCCCCGCCCCTTCCTCGCCTCCGCCGAGCTGTCCCGGACCGCCGCCGCCCTCGGAGAGGTCGAGGCCCTGCTCGAGCTGGGCCGACGCCTCGGGCTCCTGCCGCCGCCCCCCGGCGCCCCGGCCGGATCGCGCCTCTTGGCGCTGTACCTCACGGCGCTGGCCAACGAGCGACTGGGCCGGGCCTTCTCCCCCGAGCCCCTGCCGCCATCCGAGCTCCCGGCCGCAGCTCGGGCCCTCGCGCAGCTCGACGACCCGCGGCTCGGCTCGGCCGGCGAGGCCGGCGCCCTGCTCGCCTCGATGGCCCGCCGCCGCGCCGAGGAGCTGCAGCTGGTGCGGGACGGTGCGGCGCCGGGCCCGGGACACCTGACGGCGCTGCTGCTCGACATCCGGTAGGGCGGGGGCTCGTCCCCCGCCGACTCGAGCCGCCCGGAACGGGCGGCAAGGCACTTGGGAAGCCTCGGGCTCGCCGGGTTCTCCAGCCGAGTTGGACACGGAGGGCACACCGGCTGCAGAAGCAGCCTCGCCACCCTTCGGGTGGCTCGGCAGTAAGGGGCGCTGTCACCCCGCCCGCCCGTAGACGGCCCACGCCCCCACCGCCAGCCAGCCCATGAGGTT
>DASTPH010000043.1:0-22659 GCA_035762305.1 Anaeromyxobacteraceae bacterium | reverse complement strand
CGGGGGCCTGGTATCCCGTTGCCGGGGTGGTATGGGCGCGGTATGTAGCCGTCTCTCTTCCGGCAGGAGCCGCCCCATGATGCCCACCCAGCGCCTCGCCGAGGCCGACCCCGACATCGACCGGCTCGTCCGCGAGGAGACCCGGCGCCAGGCCGAGGGCCTGGAGCTCATCGCCAGCGAGAACTTCGTCTCCCCGGCGGTGCTGGAGGCGCTGGGCTCCACCCTCACCAACAAGTACGCCGAGGGCTACCCCGGCAAGCGGTACTACGGCGGCTGCGAGGTGGTGGACCAGGTGGAGCAGCTGGCCATCGACCGCGCCAGGAAGCTCTTCGGCGCCGAGCACGCCAACCTCCAGCCCCACTCCGGCTCGCAGGCCAACATGGCCGCCTACTTCGCCCTGGCCCAGCCCGGCGACACCCTGCTGGCCATGAGCCTCAACTTCGGCGGGCACCTCACCCACGGCTCACCGGTGAACTTCTCCGGCCGGCTCTTCAAGATCGTCCCCTACGGGCTCCGCCAGGCGGACGAGACGGTGGACATGGACGAGGTGGCCCGGCTGGCCCGGGAGCACAAGCCGAGGATCCTGGTGGTGGGGGCCAGCGCCTACCCGCGCACGCTCCACTTCGACCGCTTCGCCGAGATCGCCCGCTCGGCGGGGGCGGCCCTGCTCGTGGACATGGCCCACATCGCCGGGATGGTGGCGGTGGGGCTCCACCCGAGCCCGGTGCCCCACGCCGACATCGTCACCAGCACCACCCACAAGACCCTGCGCGGGCCGCGCGGGGGCCTCATCCTGTGCAAGGAGCCCCACGCCAAGGCGCTCAACTCGCAGATCTTCCCAGGCATCCAAGGCGGGCCGCTCGAGCACGTGATCGCGGCCAAGGCGGTGGCCCTGCAGGAGGCGCTCCGCCCCTCCTTCCGCGACTACCAGCGGCACATCCTGGAGAACGCCCAGGCGCTGGCCGAGGGGCTCAAGGGGGCCGGGCTGCGGCTCGTCTCCGGCGGCACCGACACCCACCTCATGCTGGTCGACCTCAGGCCCAAGAAGCTCACCGGCAAGGTGGCCGAGGAGGCCCTCGGCCGGGCGGGCATCACCGTCAACAAGAACATGATCCCCTGGGACCCGGAGAAGCCCATGACCGCCTCCGGCATCCGAGTGGGGACGCCGGCCCTCACCACCCGCGGCATGGGGATGCGCGAGATGGCGCTGGTGGCGCGGCTCATCGGGCGGGCCCTGGACGCGCCGGCCGATGAGAAGGTCCTGGGCCAGGTGCGGGGCGAGGTCCGCGACCTGTGCGCCCACTTCCCCATGTACCAGGATCGCCTCTAGCCCGGGTCGAGGGAGTGGGTTCATGCGCTGCCCGTACTGCGGCCACCTCGAGGATCGGGTCGTCGACTCGCGCGAGGCGCAGGAGGGGCAGGCCACCCGGCGCCGCCGGGAGTGCCTGGGCTGCGGGCGGCGCTTCACCACCTACGAGCGCATCGAGGAGATCCTGCCCCAGGTGGTGAAGAAGGACGGGCGCCGCGAGCCCTTCGACCGCAAGAAGATCGTGGAGGGGCTCCACATCGCCTGCCGCAAGCGCCCGGTTTCGGCCGAGCAGATCGAAGAGATGGCGACCGCGGTGGAGCGCAGGCTTCAAGAAATGGGGGAGAAGGAGATCCCCTCCGCGGTCATCGGCGAGACGGTGGTGGCGCGCCTCAGGGCGCTCGACCCGGTGGCCTACGTGCGCTTCGCCTCGGTGTACCGGGATTTCCGCGACGTGGGCGAGTTCATGACCGAGCTGGAGGGGCTCGCCCGCCGCAAATGATGCGCCTCGTCGCCCGCGCCCGGCGCTCCCGGGCGAAGCTCCCCCGCCGCCGCCGGGAGCGCGCCGCCCTTTTCGACCGGGCGGTGGCCGAGTTCTTCATGCGCCTGGCGCTGCGCGAGGCGCGGCGGGGCCTGGGCCGCACCAGCCCCAACCCGGCGGTGGGGGCGGTGCTGGTGCGGAACGGCCGAGTGGTGGCCCGCGGCCACCACGCCCGCGCCGGGGCCCCGCACGCCGAGGTGGTGGCCATCCGCCGCGCCGGCGCCCGCGCTCGCGGCGCCGACCTCTACATCACCCTCGAGCCCTGCGACCACTTCGGGCGGACGCCGCCCTGCAGCCTGGCCATCCTCGAGGCCGGCGTGCGGCGGGTGTTCGTCGGCTCGCGCGACCCGAACCCACTCGTCAACGGCCAGGGCCTGCGGCGCCTCCGCCAGGGCGGGGTGCGGGTGGTCCCGGGCGTGCTCCGCCGCGAGTGCGACGGCGTGAACGCCGAGTGGCTCCGCTTCATGACCGCCGGGCGCCCCCACGTGACCCTCAAGGCGGCGGTGACGCTCGACGGCAAAATCGCCGCGCGTGGGGGCGACTCGCGCTGGGTCACCGGCGCGAGGGCCCGGGGCGAGGCCCACCGCCTGCGAGACCGCGTCGACGCGGTCCTGGTGGGCGCCGGCACCGCCCGCGCCGACGACCCGCGCCTCACCGCCCGGCTCCCCGAGGGGCGGGGGCGCGACCCGATCCGGGTGGTGCTCGACTCGCGGCTTCGCCTGCCCGCCTCGCTGCGCCTCTTCCGGCTGCGATCGAGCGCCCCCACCCTGGTGGCCCATGTGGCCGGCCGGCCGCCCCCGCGCCGCGGCGTGGAGTACCTGCGCTGCCGCGCCCGCGGCGGTCGGGTGGACCTGCGCGACCTCATGGCGCGGCTGGCGGCCCGCGGGGTGGTGAGCTTGCTGGTGGAGGGGGGGGCCGAGGTGCACGCCGCCTTCCTCCGCGAGGGGCTCGCCGACCGGGTGGTGCTCTTCGTGGCGCCGGCGCTCCTGGGCGGGGACGGCCTCACGTGGAGCGGCGAACTGGGGCTGCGCCGCATGGCCCAGGCGCTACGGCTCGAGGACGTCGAGGTCGGGCACGCCGGGGAGGACCTGGTGATCTCGGGGCGGCTCTCGGGGCGCTGAGGGTCACGCCTCGATGCGGGACCCGAGCACCTTCAGGAACTGGCGCATCCACTCGGGGTGGGCGGGCCAGGCGGGGGCCGTGACCAGGTTGCCGTCGGTGACCGCGTTGGAGAAGGTGGCGTTGACCTCGCCGTAGCGGGCGCCGGCGGCGACGCACTCCGGGCCCACCGCCGGGTAGGCGATGCAGGCCCGATCCCTGAGCACCTTGGCCGCCGCCAGGATCTGAGGACCGTGGCAGATGGCGGCGATGGGCTTGCGGGCCTTGTCGAACGACTGCACCAGCTCGAGGACCCGCGGGTTCAGCCGCAGGTACTCCGGCGCGCGGCCCCCAGGGACCACGAGCGCGTCGTAGTCGCCGGGCCGGATCTCGTCGAACGTCGCGGTGATGGCGAAGCGGTGCCCGGGCAGCTCGGCGTAGGTCTGATCGCCCACGAAGTCGTGCACCGCCGTCTTCACGGATTCTCCCTTCTTCTTCCCCGGGCAGACCGTGTCGACGGCGTGGCCGACCATGGTGAGGATCTGGTAGGGCACCATCGCCTCGTAGTCCTCCACGAAGTCGCCGACCAGCATCAGGATCTTCTTGGCAGCCATGGGTTTCTCTCCTTCCGGCTCCCTCTCTACGCCTCGGGCCCTGGCGTGGCGATTACCCAGCGGGGTGCGCGGGCTCCCTGGGCGGGGCCTCAGGGGGCCGCCATGCGCCAGCTGGCGCGGCGACGGCCCCTCGCGGAGGCCCGTGGCGAAGATGCCGGAACGAGGCTAGGATTCCGCCACCGATGTTCACCGGACTGGTCTCCGACATGGGCGTGGTGGAGCGCGTCGAGCCCCGCCAGGGCGGGGCGCGCCTGGTGCTGCGCCCGCGCCGCATCCGCGCCGACGACCTCGCGCCCGGCGAGAGCGTGGCCTGTGGCGGCTGCTGCCTCACGGTGGTGGAGCGGGGGGAGGGCCTCGTGGCCTTCGACGCGGTGCCGGAGACGCTGGCCCGCACCACCCTGGGCGCCTGGCGGCCCGGGACCCAGGTGAATCTGGAGCGGGCCCTCACGCCGTCGGACCGCCTGGGGGGACACCTGGTGCAGGGTCACGTGGACGCGGTGGGAGAGGTGCTGGCCCGGACCCCGGAAGGGCAGGGCGCCCGCCTCGTCATCTCGCTCCCGGCCTCCATCGCCCCGCTGGTGGCCGAGAAGGGCTCCATCGCCGTGGACGGCGTGTCGCTCACCGTGGCCCGTGCCCTCCGCGACCGCTTCGAGGTGGCGCTCATCCCCGAGACCCTGGCCCGCACCACCCTGGGGGCGGCGGTGCCGGGGCAGCGGGTGAACGTGGAGGCCGACGTGGTGGCGCGCCACGTGGCGCGGCTTCACGAATTCGCGGCCGCGGGCGCGCTCTCCGAGGAGGCGCTGCGGGCCTGGGGCTACGGCGGGGGATGCTCATGAGGGACCACTCCGCCCACGCCGTCGAGCGGGTCGAGGAGGCGCAGGCGGCCCTGCGCAAGGGGCGCCTCATCATCCTCACCGACGACGAGGACCGCGAGAACGAGGGCGACCTGTGCGTCGCCGCCGAGAAGGTGACGCCGCAGACGGTGAACTTCATGGCCACCCACGGCCGGGGTCTCATCTGCCTGGCCCTGAGCGAGGAGAAGGTGAGGTCCCTGAGCCTCCCGCTCATGGTTCCCGAGGGGCAGAACGCCTCCACCTTCGGGACCGCCTTCACGGTCTCCATCGAGGCGGCCCGGGGGGTCACCACCGGCATCAGCGCCAAGGACCGGGCCCACACCATCCTCACCGCGGTTCGCGACGACGCCCGGCCGGAGGACCTGGTGCGCCCCGGTCACGTCTTCCCGCTGCGGGCCCGGCCCGGCGGCGTGCTGGTGCGGGCCGGCCAAACCGAGGGGTCGGTGGACCTGGCGCGTATGGCGGGCCTGAAGCCGGCGGCGGTGATCTGCGAGGTGATGAAGGACGACGGCACCATGGCGCGCATGCCGGATCTGGAGAGGCTGTCGCGCCAGTTCGGGCTGCCCATCGTCTCGGTGGCGGACCTCATCGCGTACCGCATGTTCAAGGACTCGCTGGTGCGGCGCGCCGCCGCGGCGCCCATCCCCACCGCCTGGGGTCCGTTCGAGGCGGTGGCCTACGAGAACGACGTGGACCGGCACACCCACGTGGCCCTGGTGCGCGGCCGCTGGAAGCCGGGCGAACCGGTGCTGGTGCGCGTCCACTCGAAGTGCCTCACCGGCGACGTCTTCGGCAGCGAGCGCTGCGACTGCGGCCCGCAGCTGCACGCGGCCCTGGGGCAGATCGCCCGCGCCGGCAAGGGGGTGCTGCTCTACCTCGATCAGGAGGGGCGCGGCATCGGTCTGGCCAACAAGCTCAAGGCCTACCAGCTGCAGGACCAGGGCCTCGACACCGCCGAGGCCAACGTGAGGCTCGGCTTCAAGCCCGACCTGCGCGACTACGGCATCGGCGCCCAGATCCTGCGCGACCTGGGGGTGCGGAAGATGCGGCTCCTCACCAACAACCCCAAGAAGATCGTCGGGCTGGAGGGGTACGGGCTGGAGGTGGTGGAGCGCGTTCCCATCGAGGTGCCGGCCTCGCGCCGCAACCGCGCCTACCTCGTCGCGAAAAGGGACAAGCTCGGCCACCTGCTCACCCTCGCCCCGCACCCGGCGCAACGCCGGTCGGCGCGGCGCCCCGCCCCGCGGAAGCGGTCGAAAGGACACAGGCCATGAAGGTCCACGAAGGCTCCCTGGTCGCCACCGGGCTGCACGTCGGGCTGGTGGTGTCGCGCTTCAACTCGCTCGTCACCGAGCAGCTGCTCCAGGGTGCGCTCGACGCCCTGCGGCGCCACGGCGTGGCCGAGGAGGCCATCGAGGTGTTCCGCTGCCCCGGGACCTTCGAGCTCCCGGCCGTGCTCCGGCGGGTCGCCGCCACCGGCCGCTTCGACGCGGTGGTGGCGCTGGGCGCAGTCATCCGCGGCGGCACCCCCCACTTCGAGTACGTGGCCGCAGAGGCCACCAAGGGGGTGGGCATGGTGTCCCTGGAGGCCGCCTGCGCCGTCTCGCTCGGGGTCCTCACCTGCGACACCATGGAGCAGGCGCTGGAGCGGGCCGGGGTGAAGGCCGGCAACAAGGGGTTCGAGGCGGCGGTGGCCGCCATCGAGCAGGCCAACCTCCTCAAGAGCCTGGGCAAGGCCAGGGGCTGATATGGCGCGACCCACCCGGATTGAGCTGCTGCGGCGCACGATCCCTGCCTGCGCCGGACGGGCTCGTCGCTGCGCTGCTCGCCGTACCTTCCAGGTACGCCTGCGCTGCTCGCTCCTCGCGCGCCCGGCTCGGCGACGGGCTCGTGCGCCTCGCGACGCTCACCCCGGGCGGGGCGCGCCGTAGGGCCGACCCGGATGGCGGTGGCCAAGCGCACCAAGGCTCGCGAGCGCGCGCTCCAGGCGCTCTACCAGATCGACGTGGCCGCCACCGACCTGGAGGAGGCCATGGCCCGCTTCTGGCGGAGCTTCGAGCCGGTGGAGCGCGAGGTGCGGGAGAACGCCGAGGCGCTGGTGCGGGGGGTGGCCGCTCACCGCCGCCAGATCGACGAGGCCATCGAGGCGGTCTCGGTGAACTGGCGCCTGGACCGGATGGCCAAGGTGGACCGGAACGTGCTGCGCCTGGCGGTGCACGAGCTCATGCACCGCCCCGACGTCCCGGTGAAGGTGGTCATCGACGAGGCCATCGAGCTGGGCAAGAAGTTCGGCAGCGAGAGCTCGGGCGCCTTCGTGAACGGGGTCCTGGATCGGATCGCGGCTGGTCTGCCGGCCCGCCGCGGGGAGGGATAGCCGGTGGCGCTGCGCCTCGAGACTGCCGATCTGGAGCTCATCTCCCTCGACGCCCTCGACGTGGACGCCCTGGCCGTGCCGGTGGGGCCGAGCCGGCCGCTCACGGGCCTGGCCGCCTTCGTGGACTGGAGGCTCTGCGGGGCCATCGCCCGCGCCGTCCGCGCCGGGCTCTTCGCCACCGAGGCCGAGGAGGCCCTGCTCATGCCCACCGGGGGGCGCCTGCGGGTGCCGCGCGCCTTCTGCTTCGGGCTGGCTCGCGAGCCGCTCGACGCCGCCGGGTTTTCCGCGGCGGCGCGGCGCGTCTGCGACGCCATGGCCCGCGCCGGCAGCCGCGCCCTCGCCACCGCGCTGCCGGGGTCGGAGCCGGGCGTCCCCGCGCCGCGGCTGTGGCTGGAGGCGGCGCTCCGCCGCGCGCCGGAGCGGATGGTGTTGCTCGGCGACGGGCGGGGCCTGGCCCGGGGGCTGGAGGCGGCGCGCGGTGAGCTCGGCGCCTCGGTGGAGGTGGCCTTCTCGCCGGCGCGCGCCGAGCCGTCGGCGAAGGCCGCCGTCTTGCCGCCTCGGAGCGCCGTGGTACGCTGACCCGGCGGGCCGAACGAGCCCGCCCCCATGGCCGATCGCCGCTCCCAGAAGGCGGTCTCCGAGTTCCTCTCCGAGGCGCAGGAGACCGTCGAGACGCTCGCCCGGGAGCTGCTCCACCTCGAGGCGGCGCGCCGGGGCGAGGAGGCCGACCCGCAGGTGCTGAACGCGGTCTTCCGGGGGGCCCACTCGCTCAAGGGCCTCTCCTCCATGTTCGGCGTGGAGCGCATGGCGAGGCTGTCCCACGCGCTCGAGGACCTGCTCGACGAGGTGCGCATGGGGCGCCGGCCCCTCGACGGGGCGACCCTCGACCTGCTGCTCGAGGCCCCCGACCTCCTGAACCGCATCCTGGCCGAGGAGGCCCAGGGAGGACTGCCGGCCACCGAAGCGGCGGCCGAGGGCCTTTCCCGCCGGCTTCGCTCCGCCGCCCCGGCGCCCCCCGCCGCCGATCCCCCGGGCGAGTACGACCTGGGCGAGGCGGTGCGGCGGGTCCTCACCGAGTACGAGGAGCACCGGCTGGCCGCCAACGCACGCAAGGGCGTGGCGCTCTACCGGATCCGAGCCGCCTTCGAGCTGGCCACCTTCGACCAGGGGCTGGCCGGCCTCAACGCCGGGCTCCGCCCCCTGGGCGAGGTGATCTCCACGCTGCCGTCCTCCACTCCGGGCGACCCGAGCACCATCGCCTTCGAGGTGCTGCTGGGATCGAAGGAGCCCGCTTCGCGAATCCGGGCCGCTGCGGGGAGCGGCGCGGAGGTGGCCGAGGTCCCGCGGCGCGCCGCCGCGCACCCGGCGCCAGGCGGCGCCCCTCCGCAGGCGGCCCAGGCCCCGGCCCGGGAGGCCGCCGCTGCGGCACCGCAGCCGCATCCCTCCGACGCGCCGGACCCCTCGCTGCGCTCGGTCTCCCAGGCGGTGCGGGTGGACATCCGCAAGCTCGACGCCCTCATGAACGCGGTGGGGGAGCTGGCGCTGGTCAAGGCCAACCTCTACCGCATCGCCGAGATGGCCCGATCGGTGGGGGCCGAGCTGGGGCTCGAGCTGCACCGCGAGGCGCGGGCCCTGGATCGCCGCCTCGCCGAGCTGCAGGGGGGCATCCTCGAGGTGCGGATGGTTCCGCTGTCGCAGGTCTTCGACAAGCTCAGCCGCATGGTGCGCAAGATCTCGCGCGAGGTGGACAAGGCCATCGACTTCCAGGTGTCCGGCGGCGAGGTGGAGCTGGACAAGCTCATCGTGGAGGAGCTCTCCGACCCGCTGATGCACCTCATCCGCAACGCCATCGACCACGGCATCGAGCCGCCCGAGGTGCGGGCCCGGGCCGGGAAGCCGCACGCCGGACGCGTGGCGCTCTCGGCGCGCCAGCGAGGCAACCACGTCCAGATCGCCGTGGAGGACGACGGGGCGGGGATCGACGAGGGACGGGTGCGCGAGGTGGCGCTGGAACGGGGACTGGTCGGGGCCGAGGCCCTGCGGGAGATGGCCCGGCGCGACGTGCTCAACCTGGTCTTCGTCCCCGGCTTCTCCACGGCGCGGCAGGTCACCGCGCTCTCCGGGCGCGGCGTGGGGATGGACGTGGTGAAGAACAACCTGGCCGCCCTGTCGGGGATCATCGAGCTCTCCACCGAGACCGGGCGCGGCACCCGGTTCGAGCTGACGCTCCCGGTGACCTTGGCCATCGTCCGGGCGCTGGTGGTGAAGGTGTCCGGGCACACCTACGCCGTGCCGCTGAACAGCGTGCTGGAGATCCTGGCGCTGGAGCCCAGGGAGATCCGCACCATCGAGACCCGCGAGGTGCTCACGCTGCGCGGCGCCACGCTGCCCCTGGTGCGGCTGGGGGCCTTCTTCCGCCTGGCCGCGGTCGGCCCCTCGCCGGCGCTGGCCTGGCCCCCGGGCAAGGTGTTCGTGGTGGTGGTGGGACTGGCCCAGGAGCGGCTGGGCGTCGCCGTGGACGACATCGCCGGGCAGCAGGACATCGTGGTGAAGCCGCTCGGGCCGGCGCTGGAGGGCGTGCGCGGTGTGGCCGGGGCCACCGACCTCGGCAACCGGCAGACCGTGCTGGTGCTCGACGTGGGCGCGGTCATCGAGGATGTCCTGCGCGGATCGCCGGCGCGGCAGGCGGGGTAGGAGGCGTGGCCGTGGGGCGAACGCCCTCACCCTCCGCTGCGTCCGCGGAGCCCGAGCGCCCTCTCCCAAAAGGAGAGGCGCGCCAGGGTGCCCAGGGGCGAACGCCCTCACCCTCCGGGGATTCCGTCGAGCCCGGGTGCCCTCTCCCAGGGGGAGAGGGCGGGATGTCCCATGTACCTTGAGTACTTCGGGCTCTCCCAGAAGCCGTTCTCCAAGACGCCGGACCCGGCCTTCCTCTACCCGTCCCGGCAGCACGCCGAGGCGCTGGCCCGCCTCTCGCACGCGGTGGAGGAGCGAGAGATCGGGGTCCTCACCGGCGAGGTGGGGGCCGGCAAGACCACCCTCACCCGGGCGCTGGTGGACGACTTCGCCGAGCGCTGCCGCTTCGCCCTGGTGGTGAACCCGGCGTTGCCGCCGGCCCAGCTGCTCTCGGCCATGGCCGCCGGGTTCGGGGTCGGGCCGGGCCGGCGCAAGGCGGAGACCTACGCCGCGCTCGGCGAGGCGCTCTGGGCCCTCGACGAGCAGGAGCTGTTCCCGGTGGTGATCGTGGACGAGGCCCAGCTCCTGGCCGGGCGGGCCGCCTACGACGAGCTGCGGCTGCTCACCAACCTGACCGCCGACGACCGCCCGCTGGTGGGCCTGCTCCTGGTGGGCCAGCCCGAGCTGCGCGAGCGGCTGCGCCAGCGCGGCGGCGAGGCCTTCGCCCAGCGGGTGGGAGTGGCCTACCACCTCGGCCCCCTGGCGCGCGACGAGGTGGACGCCTACCTGCGCCACCGGCTGGAGGTGGCTGGCAGGCCGGCGCCTCTCTTCACCCCCGACGCCGTGGAGGTCATCCACGCCCGGAGCGGCGGCCTGCCGCGCAGGGTGAACCAGCTGGCGCAGAATGCGCTCCTGGAGGCCTTCGGCCGCGACGCCGAGATGGTGGACGGATCGGCGGTGGAGGCGGCCGCCGCCGATCTGGACCGCCACCTGGGCCGCCGCCGCGGCTCGGGATAGACTCGGATCCGGCGCCATGGACTTCCTGGAGATCCGCCGCAAGGCGAAGGAGCGGGCCGCGGCCCGGGCCCGCCGGGACGCGGCCGGCGGCGCCAGGCGCGGGACGACGTCGGGCGTCGAGAAGCGGGGCGGCCAGAAGCGCCGCTCCGCCGCCCGCCGCGCCGGGGCACCGGCCGAGGTCGGGGTGGTCACCGAGGCCGACGTGGTCGAGGGCGCCCTCATGGCGGAGATGCAGGGCCGGAGCGAGCCGCCGGCCGACGACGGCTTCCTCATCGTGCGCGGGCCGCCAGCGGCGCCGCCCGGGCCGGCGGAGGCGCGCCCGGCCGGCGAGGCCGGATCGGAGGTGGCGGCGTGGACCGGGGCGCGGCCGGGGAACGCCCCCCGGGCTCGGGCCGAGGTGCGCCCGCAGGCCGCCGACGCCCCGGTCGACCCGCTGGAGGAGTTCTTCTACTCGGAGGCCGAGGCCCCGCCCGCGCCGGCGAGCGACCCCGGCGAGGGCTCGGCCGCGGCGCTGCGGGAGGTCCTGGTCTTCGAGCTCGGCGCGGAGGAGTACGCTCTGGACATCGGGGTGGTGCGCGAGATCCTCAGGGCCCCGCCCATCACCGAGGTGCCGCGCGCGCCGGCCCACGTGCTGGGCATCACCATGGTGCGCGGCCAGGTGATCGCGGTGCACGACCCACGCCGCCGCCTGGGGCTCGGGGCGGCGCCGGCCGGCCCGGGGGCTCGGGTGGTGGTCTGCGATGCGGGGCGCGGGCCGCTGGGTCTGCTGGTGGACGGCGTGTCACAGGTGCTGCGCCTGCCCCCGTCGGCGCTGGAGCCTCGCCCCCAGGGCATCGCCGGCATCGACTCCGATTTCATCGCCGGAGTGGGGCGGGCCGGCGAGCGGTTCTTCGTGCTCCTGGATACGGAGGCGCTGCTCGGGCGGCAAGAGCCCGGCGCGGGGACGGCGTGAAAGCGTCGGGGACCGAGGCGGCGCCGGCGGCGGACCCGGTGGTGGAGCTGTGCGCCTTCCGGGTGGGAGACGAGGAGTACGTGGTCGATCTGAGGCGGGTCCGGGAGGTGGTGCCCCCGCTGCCGGTTCGCCCGGTGCCGCGCGCGCCGGACGCCATCGAGGGCGTGGTCGACCTGCGCGGCGAGGTCATCCCGGTGGTGGACGTGCGGCGCCGATTCGGGATCCCGGATGCGCCGCGGACCCGCACGGCGCGGCTCCTGGTGATCCGGATCGAGGGTCGGGTGCAGGCGCTCTTGGTGGACGCGGTGCTGGAGGTGATGCGCATCCCCCGCTCCGCCATCCGCCCGGCGCCGGTCCTGCCCGGATCCGGCGGCCCGCGGCTGTTTTTGGGCGCCTGCCGGGGGAGCGGCCCCGGCGCGGCGCGGTCCGGCGCGAAGCTCCGCCTGCTTCTCAACGTCAGGGCCCTCACCCGGCCCATCGAGCCGGAGGCGCTGGAGGCGGCGCGGGCGCTGGCCGCGGGCGAGGGGAAGCCGTGAGCGCCAGCGGCGGGGATCGCCCCTGGCTGACCCCGGTGCCCTCCGACCCCGGGGAGGAGTTCCGCTACCAGGCGGTGCTGGCCATCGACCCGGCCCGACCCGGCGAGCTGGGCCGGCTGGTGGGGCTCCTCGACGACCCGAGCTGGCGGGTCCGCATGGCCTGCGTGGAGCGGCTGCTGTCCCATCCCTCGCCCGAGGCGGTGGTGCCGGCGCTGGTGGAGGCGCTGGCAGCCGGTCCCGGGCCGGGCGCCCGCACCGGAGCGGCGGCGGCGCTGACGCGGCTGGGCGCGCCCGCGGTGCCGGCCCTGCTGGCCCGCCTCGGCGGCTGGGGGCCGCAGGTCCGGGGCGCGGCGGCCGAGATCCTCGGGGAGATCGGCGACCGGCGGGCCGAGGGGGCGCTGGCGGTCCTGCTCGGAGACGCCGACGGCAACGTGCGGGCTGCCGCCGCCGAGGCCCTGGGCAAGGCGGGCGGCCCCGGGGCCGCCGCCGCGCTCCTCGGCGCCCTGGAGCGGGACGACGCCGCGGCCCGGCTCGCGGCGCTGGACGCCCTGGAGCGCCTCGGGGCGGCCCCGTCGGCGGTGCGGCTGGCGGAGCTGGCTCGCGATCGCACCCTGCGCCGCGCCGCCTACCGGCTGCTCGGGTTCAGCGACGACCCGCAGGTGGCCGACCTCCTGGCCCAGGGCATCGCCGACCCGGCCCGGGGCTGCCGGGAGGCGGCGCTGGTGGCGGTGGCGCAGCAGCGGATGCGCCGCGCCGAGGGCGACCTGGCGCTCGTGGCCGCCGCGGTGCGGGCCGCCGCGGCCAGCCCGGCGGTGGCGGACTGGACCAGCGAGGCGCTCCACGCCGAGGACCGGCGCGCCGCGATGGGGGCCGTGACCGTGCTGGGGTGGCTGGGCGATCCGGCGCGGGCGGCGGCGGTCGCCGAGGCCGGGGAGGCGGAGGAGCTCCGGCCGGCGGTGCTGGAGGCGCTCATGGCCATGGGGCGCGGAGTGGGCGCGGCCTTGCAGGGGGTGCTCCCGCGCCTGTCGCCGCCGGCTCGGGTCACCGCCCTGGCGGCGCTGGCGCGCCTGGGGGACGCCTCCACCCTCGGGCCGCTGGCCCAGGCGGCGGCCTCCGACGACGACGCGGTCCGCGCCGCCGCCATCGATGCCCTGGCGCGGCTGGGCGACGCGGCGGCCGTGGAACCGCTGGCGGCCCTGCTCGACCACCCCGATCCCGCCGTCTCCGGCCAGGCGGCCGCAGCGCTGGCGGAGCGGGCTCGCCAGGACCGGGAAGCGGTGCTCGGGCGTTGCCGCCCGCGGGGCCAGGGGCGCGTGCCGGCGGCCACGCTGCGGCTATTGGGCGAGGTGGGAGACGCGGGAGATCTGCCGCTGGTGCAGCGGGCCCTTCGCGACCCCCGCCCGGCCACCCGCGCCGCCGCCTGCCACGCGTTGGAGGCCCTGGCGGCGCGCGGCGAGGCCGTCGGCTGCTCCCCGGAGGTGCTCGACGCCCTCGACGACCCGGTCCCCGGGGTGCGCGCCGCCGCGGCGCAAGCCGTGGGCGTCATCTCCCGCCCGGGCCCGGAAGCGATCTCCGAGGAGGCGGTGCGCGGGCTGGCCGGGGCGCTGCACGACGAGGAGCCGGTGGTGCGCGCGGCGGCGGCGCGGGCCCTCGGGCGCGCTCGGCGCATCGAGCACGCCCCCGCCCTGTCGGCGCTGGCGGCGTCGCCCGAGTCGCCCCCCGACGCGGCTGCCGCGGCCATCCGCGCCCTGGCCGAGATGGGCCGGGCCGAGCCGGGCGTGCTGGCTCGGGCGGCGGCACACCCCGACCCGGAAGTGGTCAAGGAGGCGGTGGCCGCCGCGGCTCGGCTCCCGGCGCGGGCCGGCGCCGACCTGGTCCTCTCCGCCGCGGCCCACCCGCGCTGGGACGTGCGCCGTGCCGCGGCCCGGGCGCTGGGCTCGCGCGGAGAGCCTGGCCTGGCGGGGGCGGTGCGCCGGCTCCTGGAATCGGAAGAGGACCCCATGGTGGTCGAGGCGCTCCGCGAGGCGCTGCAGGCCCTCGAGGGGCGGCGGTAGTGCTGCTCCGCAGAAATCATGAGCCCATCCCTGTCGACCTTGCTCCGCAGCACTTCGCGGGGAAGGCCCCGTGCCTTGCAAGGAGAGGCAGCAAGGCACGGGCCCTCCCCGCGGGCCCGACCGAGAGGCGGGGCGCCGCCTCCCCCGGACCCCACCCGCGTGGCGCGCGCGGCGAAAGGCTCGGGACCTGTGACGCGCGCCACTAGGGGCGGGGGATGACGCTCCTCGGCGCGGCGGGACCGCAGATGAGCCCGGTGGAATTCCGCCTGCTGCGGGACCTGTTCTACGAGCACGCCGGCCTCTATTTCCGCGACGAGCTGGCCTACTTGCTGGAGCGGCGCCTGCAGCCCCGACTCAAGTCCCACCACCTGGCCGACTTCGGCGAGTACCACCGCTTCCTCCGCTACGACCCGCAGCGGCGCGCCGAGCTGGAGGCGGCCACCGAGCTGCTCACCACCAACGAGACCTACTTCTTCCGCGAGCCGCAGCAGCTCAGGGCCTTCGCCGGGGAGATCCTCCCCATGCTGGCCCAGGCCAACCGGGCCTGCCGGCGCCTCCGCATCTGGAGCGCGGGGTGCTCCAGCGGGGAGGAGGTCTACACCATCGCCATCCTGGTGAAGCAGTCCGGGCTGTTCGAGGGCTGGGACGTGAACGTCTTCGGCTCGGACATCGCGCGGCGCGTGCTCCAGACGGCCCGGGCCGGGGCCTACGGGACGCACGCCTTCCGGGCCGCGGGGGCGGAGGTGATTCGCCGCTGGTTCCGCCCGCAGGGCGACAAGTGGGTGGTGGACGACGAGGTGCGCCGGCTGGTGTCGTTCGGCCACCTGAACCTGCTCGACCCCGGGATGATGGGGCTGGTGGGGCCGGTGGACGTGGTGTTCTGCCGCAACGTGATGATCTACTTCGACATCCCGGCCCGGAAGCGGGTGTGCCGCTCCTTCCGCGACAAGCTGGTGGAGGGCGGGTTCCTGCTGCTCGGGCACTCCGAGTCCCTGCTCAACGTCACCGCCGACTTCGAGCTGGTCCACCTCAAGGCGGACCTGGTCTACCGCCGGCCCCGGGCCAAGCGATGAGCGAACCCACCGCCCGGACGGCCGGCCCCCGCCCCATCCGCGTGATGGTGGTGGACGACTCCGCGCCGAACAGGCGCGCCGTGGCCGGCATGCTGGCCGCCGAGGCCGACGTGGAGGTGGTGGCCGAGGCGGCCGACGGCGAGGACGGGTTGCGCCAGGCGCTCGTCGCCCGCCCGGACGTCATCTGCCTGGACCTGGCCATGCCGCGCATGGACGGGTTCACCTTTCTGCGGCTCCTCATGGCGCGGCAGCCGACGCCGGTCATCGTGGTCTCCTCCTTCAACCGCAAGGCCGACGTCTTCAAGGCGTTGGAGCTGGGCGCGCTGGACTTCGTCGCCAAGCCCGAGGGCGGTCCGGGGCGGCTCGGGCGCATCCGCGCCGAGCTGGTGCAGAAGGTCCGGACGGTGCGGGCGCTGCGCATCGAGACGCTGGAACGGCGCGCCCACGACGCCGGGGCCGGGCCCGACGCGTCGCCGGACCCGCAGGCCTCGCCCAGGGCGGCCTGCCTGGGCGCCTCCACCGGCGGTCCCCCGGCGCTGCAGCGCATCCTCACCGACCTCCCCGGGAACCTCCCCATGGCGGTGCTGGTGGCCCAGCACATGCCGGAGCGCTTCACGCGCGCCTTCGCCGACCGGGTGGCCCGGCTCGCGGACTTCCGGGTCGCCGAGGCCGAGGACGGCCAGGTGCTCCAGCTGGGGCGGGCCTACGTGGCCCCGGGCGGCCGCCACCTCTCGCTGGAGGCGGGGCGGCCCGCCGGCGCCGCGCCGCGCGTCCGCGTCACCTCGCCCAGGCCCGGCGAGCGGCGCTACTGCCCGAGCATCGACCTCCTCTTCGAGTCGGCGGCTCGAGTCTTGGGGAATCGCGTCTGCGCGGTAGTATTGACCGGGATGGGCAACGACGGCCGCGATGGGCTTCGCCTGGTGAAGGAAGCCGGGGGCCTCACCCTGGCCGAGTCCGAGGAGACCGCGGTGGTGTACGGCATGCCCCGGGAGGCCGCGGCCAGCGGCCGCGTGGACGAGGTGGTCTCCCTCGACGCCATGGCCGCGCGGCTGGTCCGCTTCGCCCACGGCCGCTGACCATGAGCGAGCCCGCGCTCACCGCCCTGGTCGTCGACGACAGCGCCGCCATGCGCAAGCAGCTGGGCTGGGCGCTGCAGCGGGTCTTCGGCATGACCCCGGTGGAGGCCAGCGACGGGGCCGACGCCTGGCGCAAGCTCGTCGACGGCAGCTTCGACATCGTCATCACCGACATCAACATGCCGCTCATGGACGGGCTGAAGCTCATCTCCCTGGTGCGGTCGGGCGGCGAGCACCGCTTCGTGCCCATCATCGTCATCACCACCGAGGGGGCCGAGGCCGATCGCGTCCGCGCCATGGCCCTGGGCGCGTCCAAGTACCTGGTGAAGCCGGTGCAGTCGCATCAGGTGGTGGAGGCGGTGCGGGAGCTGCTCCAGCTCGAGTAGGGGTCGCAGGGGCCGACGGAGGGCACGTGCGCCGGCCGCATTGCGGGAGCGGCGCATCGCGTGCCGCGAGCGCCGCATCGCGCAGAGGGCATCCCGTGGCGCGCCGGCCCATGTTCGAGCCGACGCTCCGCGAAGCGGAGTGCGGCGGCGAGTTTTGGGCTGGACGCGCCCGAGGATCCGGCGGTGCGCGATGCGGCCAGGCGTAACGTGCCGCCGCGAAGCACCGGCGGCCGCCGCACGTGCCCTCCGGCGGGCCCGGGAAGGCCCCCGGACGAGACGGTCAGGGCGTGATCCGCTCCATCATGCGGGCGAAGGGGATGGTCTCCCGAACGTGGTGCAGGCCGCAGATCCAGGCCACGCAGCGCTCCACCCCCATGCCGAAGCCCGCGTGCGGCACCGTCCCGTAGCGCCGGAGGTCGAGGTACCACTCGAAGGCTTCCCTGGGGAGGCCGTGGGAGGCGATGGCCGCTTCCAGCGTGGCCAGGTCGTCCTCGCGCTGGCCGCCGCCGATGATCTCGCCGTAGCCCTCGGGAGCGAGCACGTCGCAGCCCAGGGCCACCCTGGCGTCCTCGGGGTCCTTCTTGAAGTAGAAGGCCTTCATCTGCGCCGGGTAGCGGTGGACCATCACCGGACGGTCGTACGCCGAGGCGACGATGGTTTCCTCGTCGCCGCCGATGTCGTCCCCCCACTTCATGATGGGGGGATACCGCCCCCCCATACCCCCCGCTCGCTCCGGGCCAGCCTCCTCCGGCTGGCCCTGCGGGCTTCGAGATGGAGGGGGCGCTGCGCGCCCCCCCATGCCCCCCGCTCGCTCCGGGCCAGCCTCCTCCGGCTGGCCCTGCGCTCGCTGCGCGAGCTGAGCCTTGCGGATCACCTCCACCGCTTCGGTGTAGGTGATGCGCGGGAACGGGGGGGTCACCTTCTCCAGCTTGGAGACGTCGCGCTCCAGGACGCGGACCAGCTCGTCCCGGTGCCTCGCCAGCGCCGCCTGGACCACCGAGGAGACGAGCTCCTCCATGAGCTGCATGTCGCCGTCGAGGTCCATGTAGGCCACCTCCGGCTCGACCATCCAGAACTCGGTGAGGTGGCGGCGGGTCTTGGACTTCTCGGCGCGGAAGGTGGGGCCGAAGCAGTAGACCTTCCCGAGCGCCATGGCCGCCGCCTCCATGTACAGCTGGCCGGACTGGGTGAGGTAGGCCTTGCCCAGGTCGAAGTAGGGGACCTCGAAGAGGGTGCTCGTCCCCTCGCAGGCGCTGGGAGTGAAGATGGGCGCGTCCACCAGGGTGAACCCGCGCCCGTCGAGGAAGTCGCGGATGGCCTTCTGCACGGTGTGGCGCACCCTCAAGATCGCGTGCTGGCGCTGGGAGCGCAGCCACAGGTGGCGTTGTTCCATGAGGAAGGCCACCCCGTGCTCCTTGTGGCCGATGGGGAACTCCTGCGCCGGCCGGGCGAAGACCGTGAGGTCCTTGACGTCCAGCTCGTAGCCGAGCGGCGAGCGGGCGTCCTTCTTCACGGTGCCGGTCGCGCTGAGGCTCGTCTCCTGGGGGAGGTGGTCGGCCTCCTGGAACACCTCGGGGGTGACGTTTCCCTTGAAGACCACGCACTGGATGGTCCCGGTGCCGTCGCGGAGCTGGAGGAAATGGAGCTTCCCGGAGGAGCGGCGGCCGTGCAGCCAGCCGTGCAACGTGACCTGCTGGCCGTCGTGGCGGGCGATGTCGGCGACGTAGACGGGGGGACGCACGGGCACCTCCGGAATCCGGGTGGGGCGCATGATACCGTACGCTGGCGCTCGGCACCGCCGCGAGAGCCCTTCTGCCTCCGGAGCGCTGATCGCAACTCGAGTGCCGTTCCGGTGACCATCCCGAGACCCGCAGCGGATGTGGTGCAGGCACCGTTCTCGGCAACGACGGGGACGGCAGCAGCGGCGCACGGGCAGTCGCTGGACCGGTGGGCTGTGGTTTCGCTCATGGTGCATCCCGGTTGGGTTCACTGCGCGAAATTGGACAAAATTGGACAAAACCCCTTGACATCGAAAATGCGGAAATCGGTGAAGCCGGCCCGGAAGGTGAAGGCCACCTCCCCCAAGGACCCCGCCTTCGTCTCCGCAGGGCTGCGGCGCCAGGTCTGGGAGCGGGACCAGGGCCGCTGTGCCTGGGTGGGGCCCGACGGGAAGCGCTGCGGCAGCCGCTGGCAAGTCGAGGTCGATCACATCGACGCCGCGGCGCGCGGAGGGAAGGCGACGCTCGACCGGCTTCGTCTGCTCTGTGCCGCCCACAACCTTCTGTACGCCGAGGAAACCTACGGGCGGGAGCACGTGCGGAAGTACCAGAAGGGTAGGTTTACTGATCTTGCAGGTAGTGGCGGCGCGGTCCCGATGGCCCGGGAGGCGATGGCCGCGGGATGAGAGCGAGCACGCTCCGCCCGCGGCAACTGCCCGACTGGCCGACTTGGCCGCCGTCTCCCTCGTTGCCCAGGCCCGCTGCGGCAAGCAGCGCCGCGGCTCCTCGGCTGCCGTTGAACGGAGCAGATGCCCGTGCCGGCGGAGGAGCCGGAAGATGTGACGAACGCTCAGCTGGATCCTCCGGGAGAAGGCACTCGGGGCAACGGAGGGTGAGGGTCCTCAGTAGGCAATGGTCACCCCGACCTGGAGGTCGTAGCTCCACCCGGAGACCCGGTAGGGCACGGCGCCCCCGAAGGACGTCGCGTCCGTGCCCTGGACGGTGGCGGTGGGCGACCAGAGGGCCCCCAGCTCGAGCGCGATGGCCGGACCGAGCGGCACGCCGACGCCCAGGCCGAGGTGGGCCTCGGCCACCGCCGGGAACATCATGTTGAAGGCCAGGTTGGGGTCGAGCGGGGACTTGCCGTAGGAAAGGCCGGCGCGCAGGCGGACCGGCTCCAGCGCCAGCTCGGCGCCGAGCTTCACCACCACCTGGTCCTGCCAGCCGAGGCGAAGGCTGCTCGCCGGCCCGAGCACGCCCGACCAGCCGATCCACTCCAGATCCGCGGCGACCAGGAGCGGCTCCACCGGCCGGAAGCCGGCGCCCAGGGTGGCCACGATGGGCTGGTTCAGGGTCGCGGTGCGCCGGACCGGGGTTCCCCCGGCGTCCACGGTGTCGAACCGGAAGTCCTGGAAGAGGCCCTTGGTCTCGACGGCCAGCGCCAGGTCGAGCGCCGACAGGGGCGAGAACCGGGCCGAAAGCGTGGCCCCCATCCCGAAGGCCGACCCGCCCAGGCTGAACTGGCTCCCGTAGAAGAGGCCGGCGTCGAGGGTGGCGTACATGAGGTTCAGGGCCGCGCCCAGCGAGAGGCCGTCGAGGACGCGCCAGGAGACGGCAGGGGCGAAGCGCGTCTGGCGGTAGCTCGCATGTGACGGCGCGGCGCCCAGGCCGTAGAGGTAGTCGGCGCCGAGGGAGGCGACCTGATAGCCGCCGAAGCCCAGGCGCCAGTCCTCGCCGAGGGGAACCACCAGGCCGAAGGCCGGGAAGGGCGCCGGGCCGCGGTCGGAACTGTCGGCAAAGGCCGAGCCGCCGACGCCGGTATAGTCGGTCCATTGCTCCACCGAGGCGCCGGCCATGCCGACGCCGAGGTCAGCCCGGGGCCCGAGGGCCGACATGCCGGCCGGGTTGGAGAGGATGGTCCCCGCGTCGAGCGAAGCTCCGACTCCCACCCCTCCCATGGAGACCTGGACCGGGCCGAAGCCCACGGCCCGCATGCCGTTCGAGGCCAGCGCCGGCGCGGCGACGAGGAGCGCCAGGACCGCGGTGAGCCGTCTCATCTGCCGATCCCTCCGGAAAGAGGAAGGGCGCCGGGCCTCTCGGCTCCGGCGCCCCCGAGACTGTAGCATCAACGGCTAGTAGGTCACCGACAGGCCGGCCTCCAACGTGTAGCCCGCGCTGCTCGCCGTGTAGCTCAGGGTGGCGGGGGGCAGGGAGCCGGGAGGCTGCCCGGCCAGGGCCGAGAGATCGGGCAGCGTGCCGGTCCCCGAGATGGTCTTCTCGAGGCCGATGACACTCGCCAGGTTGAGGGTCACCGCCGGGGACAGCTGGAGCCCGAGGCCCACCGTGACGTGGCTCTCCACGAAGGCCGGGAAGGCGATGTTCTCGAGGGCCGCATCGGGGTCCTGCGGCGCCTTGCCGTGGTTGAAGCCGGCGCGGAGCTTGAGCCAGTCGGTCGCCTTCAGCTGGGCGCCGATCTTGAAGACCCACTGATCACTCCATCTGGCGCTGAACGGGAAGGCCTGGGAGGTGGGCGTGGCCGAGTCGTTGACGAACTTCGGCTGGTTCTTGCCGAGCGTGGTGGACCAGGCGATGAACTGGGCGTCGCCGAGGAGCAGGAGCGCGCCGTCGAGGAGCTCGACCTCGGCGCCCAGCGTAGCGGCCCAGGGCAGGTTGAGCTGCAGCTCCTCGCGACCTCCAGGCACGCCCAGCGGTCCGCACTGGGGGAAGGTGCCCGGCGGGATCGCGCCGCCCGGATTGGCGCAGCCGATGTTGTACTTGAAGGGTTGGAACCAGGTCGGCGACTCCCAGGACGCGCCCACGGCGAGAATCGGCAGGAGCTTGGCCCTCGCGCCCAGGGTGGCCCCGACGCCGAACGCGTTCGCCACCGGGTGGGGCGGCAGGCCGAAGCTCGCGCCGAACGAGTACCCCATGAGCGCCCAGGACCCGTTGAGGGTCGCCCCCACCGACACCATGTCCATCACCTGCCAGGACACGCCGATGGGGAAGCGGAAGTTGAAGTAGGTGGCCTGGACGGTGCTGGAGAAGAGGTTGGCGGCATAGTCGGAACCGGCGCCGGCGATGGCGGCCATGCCGAGGCCGAGCCGCCACTCCTTGGCCAGGGGAATGATGACGCCGATGTTGGGAATGGGCACCGGCGGGAAGTCGCTGGTGATCGTCGTGTTCGGCTGGTTGACGATGAGCGCGCCCAGTGGCTCCAGCCCTGGGATGCTGGCGTAGTTGGTGCTGGCCGAGTACGTGATGGTGGTGGGGAAGTAGGCCGCCCCGAAGTCGACGCGGCTGCCCAGGTCGGCCATGGTGGCCGGGTTGAGCACCAGGGCGGACGAGTCGAACCCCATCGCCACACCCGTGCCGCCCATGGACGCGTTCAGCGGGCTGAAGGCCGTCATGCGCAAGCCGTTCGTGGCGAACGCTGGCGTCGCGGCCAGCACCGCCACCATCGCTGCGAGCTTCTTCATGTGATTCCCTCCCGAGCGGTTAGCACTGCCGAGGCCCCGACGGGCCAGATCGCCCCCCGGGGCATTAGAGCCTGTCGGCGGTGAAAAGGGTTCGATTCTTTTCGGGGCCGCCCCGCGGCAGGCGGCCCGCGAAACGTCGGCAACCCGTGGGTTTCGCGGTAATATCGCGCCCCTCGCCATGTCCATGAACAAGCGATACGAGCCCAGGTCCGTCGAGCCCCGCTGGCAGAAGCGCTGGAGCGAGGCCAAGGTCTTCGAGGCCGGGCGCAGGCCCGGGGCCGACAAGCGCTACGTGCTGGAGATGTTCCCCTACCCCTCCGGCGCCATGCACATGGGGCACGCCCGCGTCTACACCATCGGCGACGCCCTGGCCCGCTACCTCCGCACGCGCGGCCACGACGTCTTCCACCCCATCGGCTTCGACGCCCTGGGCTTGCCCGCCGAGAACGCCGCCTTGAAGGACGGGCGCCACCCGGCCGAGCGCACCCGCGAGAACATCGACGCCTTCCGCTCCGAGCTCATGAGCCTCGGCTACAGCTTCGACTGGGCCCGCGAGATCTCCACCTGCGACCCCGGGTACTACCGCTGGAACCAGTGGTTTTTTCTCAAGATGCTGGAGCGCGGACTGGTCTACCGCCGCACCGGGAAGGCCAACTGGTGTACCAGCTGCCTGACGGTGCTCGCCAACGAGCAGGTGGTGGACGACCACCGCTGCGAGCGGTGCGGCTCCCCGGTGGTGGACAAGGTCATCCCGGAGTGGGCCTTCCGCATCACCGCCTACGCCGAATCGCTGCTCCAGGGGCTGGATCGGCTCGTCGAGTGGCCCGAGCGCATCACCACCATGCAGCGGAACTGGATCGGCAAGAGCGTGGGCGCCGAGGTGGACTTCGGCCTGGCCGGCTCCGCCGAGA
>DASTPH010000042.1:0-33007 GCA_035762305.1 Anaeromyxobacteraceae bacterium | reverse complement strand
TCGGGCTTGGCGTCGAGGATGGTGTTGATGTGGGAGCGGAAGTCGGTGGTGCCGAAGGGGGCGAAGGACTCGGTCTTGAAGGTGGTGCCGGGCTTGAGCTTGCCCAGGGTCTCCTGGAACATCTTCCAGCAGGTGAACCCGTACTCGTACTTGGGGCTGATGGTGGCCCAGCTCACCGCCGGGAAGTCCTTGGCCACGAAGGCGGCGGCGTTGCCGTCGTGGTAGGTGGCGTTGCAGATGCGGAAGATCTGCTTCACCCCCTTCTTGTAGACCCACTCCTCGGTGAGCTTCTCGGTGGCGGCGTGGGTAACGACGAGGACCCGGTCGAGCTGCTCCATCACCGGCGCCAGCGCCAGCGCCTGCCCGGAGGAGTCGATCCCGCCCAGGAAGTCGGCGCCCCAGCTGTCCACGTGGTAGCGGGCGTTCTTGATGGCCTCCTCGGGCTTGGTGGTGGAGTCGCGGAAGTCCAGCTCCACCTTGGCGCCGGCGATGCCGCCCTTGGCGTTGATCTCCTCGACGGCCATGGTGACGCCCATCTTGTGGAACTCGCCGTACCCGGCCAGCGTGCCGGAGAGCACGGCCTGGTAGCCGACCTTGATGGGCCCCTTCACCATAGGTGCAGCGGCGAAGGCGCCGCGGGGGAAGGCGGCGGCGGCGGCGGCGAGGACCGAGCCGGTGCCGGTGAGCTTCACGAACTCGCGGCGGCCGAGGCGCTTTCTGGCCATGGCGGATCCTCCTGTGCGGGGTGCCCAGCGCGGTAGGGCGGGGGCTTGTCCCCCGCCGGGATTCCGCGGCGAGCCTAGCAAAATGGCGGCGCGAGAGGCAAAGGCGCCCCCTCACGGTACGTGCACGCCCCCCCCGGACGGGGGCTTCGCCAGCCGAGGCAGGCAGCGACGCCGCCCCCGAGAACCTGACACACGACCCGGCGGCGACGCCCTCGGCGCCGCGGCGGCGAGGAGCGCCTCGCGGCTGGCCGCGCAAGGAGCGGGTGCTACTTCTTCCCGTACTGCTCGACCAGGTACTCCTGGATCTTGGCCGCGTCCTCGGGCGTGATGGGCGCCCCCATGACCTTCACCATCTTGGTCACCGACGCCTCCCATCCCTTCTTGTCCAGGAACGGGGAGTTCATGGGGATGTAGTCGAGGCTGTGGCACATGGCGCACCGCGCCTGGACCAGCTCCTTGCCCGGGCCGTCCTTGAGCCTGACCTGGGCCTCGTCGGCGAGCGCGGGGGCGGCCAGGAGCAGGAGCGACAGGATGGGCGTTCTCATGGGCGCGCTCCTCAGGCGACCTGGAGGTCGATCCGCTGCACCACGTTGTTGTGGTAGCCGGCGGGGTTGAAGATGAGGTCGAAGCACTGGCTCGCGCCCAGCCGGTTGGAGGCCTTGGCCATGACCGTGTAGACGCCCTTCTTGTCGGCCTTGAAGGCGTGGCTCCACTGCCGCCAGGAGAACCTGCCGAGGTCCTTTCCCAGCTGGGCCGGGCGCCAGGACTGGCCGCCGTCGCTGGACACGTCGACGACCTGGATGCCGTAGCCGCCGTCCCAGGCGATGCCCTTCACCTCCACCCGCTGGCCCACCTTGAAGCGCTGGCCGCTCTTCACGTTGGTGATGAGGGAGGCGACCACCATCTCGGTGATGGGGGTGTTCACCTCGGTTTCCTGGGAGATGAAGCGGTCCACCACCGGGAACTTGCCCTTGGGGATGCGGTAGGCGGTGGCCATCCAGAAGCCCTTGAAGGGCTGGGAGACCACCTGGATGGAGGCGATCTGCTTCATCCAGTAGGTGGCGGTCCAGCCCGGGACCACCAGCCGGACCGGGTGGCCGTTCCAGTGCGGGAGCGGCTCGCCGTTCATCTCGTAGGCCAGGAGGGTGTTCTCGTCGAGCGCCTTCCACATGGGAAGGCTCTTCACGAAGTCGGGGGTGGTGGTGAGCGGCGCCGAGTCGGACCCGTTCATCACGATCTCCACCGCCTCCTTCTTCACTCCGGCCTTGCCGAGGACGTCCTTCAGGCGGACCCCTTTCCAGCGGGCGTTCCCCATGGCGCCGTGGGCCCACTGGATCCCGGGGACGTGCGGGTCGGAGAGCCCCCGCCGGTTGCCGGAGCACAGGCACACCGCGGCGATCTCCACCTGCTCGTACGCCTTGAGGTCGTCGAAGGCCAGCGCCAGCGGCCTCTCCACGGAGTCGCCGCCGATCTCGAGCTTCCACTCCGCCGTGCCGACCCCGGGGATGTTGGGGACGTGGTAGCGGACGAAGAAGGCGTCGTTCGGCGTGAAGGGCTCGTTGAAGTACTCGACCGGGGTTTCGTAGTTCGGGGGCCGGAAGGTGCGCTTCACCAGCGGCCGTTTGCCCGGGAGCGCGTGGAGGATGGACGAATCCAGCGTGCCCGAGGGCAGCCCGGGCGTGGAGAGGCTCGGGCCCTCGCCAAGCGCGAGCCGCGGCACCAGGCTGCCCGCGCCGACCACCGCCAGGCCCTTAGCGACCTGCTTCAGGAACCCTCGCCGATCGGTCATGGTGAGCCCTCCCGCCGGCGTGCGGCTCGCGCTCTCGCCGGGACGACCCTGTATGTGCGGGCGCACACCACCTGTCAAGACGCCGCGGGACAGGCCTCTCGACCGGTTCAACCCGGAAGGGGATGCCGGAGCCCGATCGCGCGACGCGTCGACCCGGTGGGATCCGGACGCCCCCGGCCGGCGGACGCCGACTGGCAGCGCGGAACCGGACGCTGAGCGGAACCGGACGCTGACCGGCGGAGGAACCGCGTCCCGCGCCGGGTCGGCGGCCGCTGCCGCGGGAGCAGCGGCCGCCGTCCGGCGACTACTTCGGCTTCGGTGGAACCAGGCACCACACCGGCTCGGAGGTGTTGCCCACCGCGTCGCGGCCGTAGACCTCGGCGTCCCCTCGCCCGAAGATGTGCCAGGCCACCTGGCCGGCCATGGGCATCTGCTCCGGCCTGCGCCCGGGCGCTTGCGTGTACTTCACGGCGACGCCGCTGTGGAAGGGGCCGAACACCGTCCCGCTTCCCGCGTCGCGGAGGAACACCTGCGGGTCGGGGTCCACCGCGTCCACCGCCACCAGCCGGTAGAAGCCGCTCGGGTTCTGGCCGCCCTGTCCCGCCGAGCCGGGGACGTTGCCGGACGGATTCGGCCCCGGCGGACAGGACGGAACCGGGGGCGTGGTGTCCACCCACTCCTGGGTCGCCTGGGCGCAGGCCTGCGTCTCCTCCACGTCCGCGAAGCAGGCGCTGATGAGGTCGGTGCCGAGCCCGGCGAGGCCCTGGCGCGCCGCGTAGGTGAAGGACGTCTGGCCCGCCGAGTCGGTGGTCCCCGATCCCGTCGCGCCGGCGTTGGGGCCGCTCAGGATCTCGAAGGACACTGGGACGCCGGGCACGCCGCCGTCCGCCCCCGCCGCCACGGTGGCGACCACGATGTGGGTCTGGCCCGGCGTGCCGAGCTCGCTCACGTGCGTCTCCGGAGCGAGGCCGATGCTGGCCACCGTCACCGAGACGCAGGCGTCCAGCGTGCCCTGGCCGCCGTTGTCGGAGCCCGTGGCCCGGACGCACAGTTCGTGGATCCCGGGCAGGAGCCCCTCCACCCGATGGCTGTACTGGACGGTGGCGGGGCCGTCCTGCGGCAGGGCCGGCGTCGCGCTCGCCGAGATGTCGACCGGCGCGCCGCCGTCCACGACCAGGGACAAGGACTCGAGACGCGGCACCTCCGCCACCGTCACGTCGGGCATGTCGGCCAGCGCGGCGAGCCGCTGGCAGGCGCTGCCCGGCGCGCCGCGGTCGGCCACCTGCTGCAGGCTCCCGAAGCCGCTGGCGTCGTCGCCGCAGCCGTGGTCGCCGAGCGAGAAGGCCCGCACCACCACGCCGTCGGGGAAGGCCACCGAGGCGACCGCCGGCCCGGCGGCGTTGGCGCCGTTGGCCAGGAACACCACCGTCTTCCCCGGCCCGGGCCCGGCCAGCACGCCGGCCGCCTGCAGCCCGGCCCCGAATGAGGGGGTCGCGGTGGGGACCGAGTACGAGGTGAACATGGCGACGTTGCCGGCCGTGATCGACCCCAGCACCGCAGCCACGTCCGCGCCGGGCAGCGCGAAGGGCTGGGCGCCGGTGGCGCCGCTCATGTCCGCCTGGGCGGTCGCCGACGACTCGCCCCCGCCGCCGAAGATGACCACGCCGACCCTGGTGACGGTGGCGGGATTGGCCTGCCCGTTGGCCTTCAGGGCCGCCGCGATCTCGCAGCCGAGGAGGGTGGCCTTGCCGGTGGCGCCCGGGTCGCAGAGGCCGGCGCTCGCCGCCTGGGCCGCTTGGCTAGCGTCGAGGGCGAACACGAGGGTCCCTGGAGCCACGGCACCCGCGCCCACCGCCGCCGTCCCCTCGAGCGTCACCGCCCCCGGCGGCGAGGCGACGAGCGACCCGTCGGGCGGCACGTCCACGGTCACCGAGATGGCGGTCCGAGCCGGCAGCTCGCCGGTGACCGCGAGATTGGCCTTCGCGGCTGTGGGCTTGTCCGAGCCGCAACCGGCGAACAGCGAGGTGGCGGCGAACGCTGCAGCGGCCGACAGAACGGCCGGCCAACGAACGAGGCGTGGCATGGTCCCCTCCCAGATCAGGAAGCTGAACAAGCACTATCCACCCTCGTTGCCCGCGAGACCCGGTCCCACATCGGGCCTACCCATTTTGGGTGTGTCACCTCACCCAACGAAGCGCGCCCGTGGGGACGGCGGCCGGCTCGAACGCCTGGCGTGACCCGCCGTCGGCGCTGGAATCCGGTGTAGTCTCGCCGCTTCCGGGGAGGGAGGCGGCCATGGCGCGAACCATCCGCGGGGCCTGGGGCGAGGCGTGGCGCGACCGGAGCTTCCGGCTCCAGGCCGCGCTCACCGCCCCGGCGCTGGCCGCGGCCTTGATGGCTCTGGCGCGCTTCGTGCGCTGGGTTGAGGGCCGGCCGGGGGCGACGCTCCCCGATCCGCTGCTCGAGCTCCTCGCGCCGCGCGATCTCACCTGGCTCACCTTCTCCCTCATCTACGCCGGGATCCTGGCCGCGGTGGCGATGCTCCTGCGCCGGCCGCGGGACCTCCTCACCGCGGTGCAGGCCTACGCGCTCATGGTGGCCTTCCGCATCGTCGTCATGTGGGCCACGCCGCTCGATCCGCCCCCGGGGATGCTCGAGCTGCGGGACCCCTTCGTGGAGCGGCTCGGCACCGGGCAGCTCCTCACCCGCGACCTCTTCTTTTCCGGCCACACCTCCACCATGTTCCTGCTCTTCCTGGCGGCGCCGGGCCGGCTCGCCAGGGGGTTCTTCCTCGCCTGCACCATCCTGGTGGGGGCCTGCGTGCTCTGGCAGCACGTGCACTACGCGGTGGACGTCCTGGCGGCGCCCTTCTTCGCCTACGCCGCGTGGCGGGTGGCGTCGCGGCTACGCCCGGGCGCGGCCTGACGGCCCCGCCCCTCGCGGACCGGCGGGGGGGCGCGAAGAGCTCTCCCCCAGCCGGCCCCGAGGACTGCTCACTCAGAGAACATTCGCTTGACGTTGGCCGCGTCGTCGAGGTCCCTGGCGTACCGGGCGTCCTTGGCGCGGCCGGGGCCGTTCCCCGGCTTCACCGGCCCCACCACGGTCCAGGTGCTCGGCTGCTTCACCGTCAGCGCCACGCCGGCCAGGCCGGCGGCCGCGGCAACGAGCTGGTAGGCCTGCCTCGCGTGCGTCACCGCCGAGCCGTAGTCGTGCGCCCCGAAGGCGACCTGCGCCGACAGGAGCTCGCCGTCCGCGGCCGTGAGCAGCCCGCCCGGATCGCCGGGGATCCCGGCGGCCACCGCGTTCGCCACCTTGGCGTATCCCGCCGCGTGGTGGCGCGCGGAGTTGTCGCGGTCGAACTGGCTGAAGTCCCAGTTGAGGTCGATGTAGCTCATCATGGAGTTCGACTCGTCGCCCAGCCAGGCGAAGTAGAAGTCGCCGCTCGGCCCGAAGTCCACCCCGGTGGCCGGGTCGAGGCCGTCGTGCGGGTGGCTCATCGACGAGTGGTGGCCGTACTCGTGGATCATGGTGGTGGTGAGGCCGTATCCCGCCGCCACCGCGTCCGGGTAGACGAAGCTGAAGACGGCGCTCTGGGTGCCGTCGAGCCAGTTGTCGTCGGCGAAGCCGAGCAGGCCCGGGGCCTTGGGCTTCGCCCCGATGGACCAGTTGACGAGGCCGGCCTCGTAGGGCGCGGAGCCGTCGAGGAACTCGCCGGTGTGGCGGGCGGCGACGAGGAAGAGGTTCACGAAGCCGCCGAATCCCGCGTAGGCGGGGTGCAGATCGTTGTAGCAGACCTTGTCGGAGACGAACTGGTGGTAGCAGCGGTTCCAGTCGCCGTCGTACTTCAAATCTTGGTAGTCGGCGGCGAGCGTCGACTCGAACCCGGTGGTCAGCTTGCGCACCTCGCCGAGGAACAGGTCCCGGGTGATGAAGGCCGACGAGGCGTCCACCTGGTTCCAGCCCTCGACCGTGTTCACGTCGAGGTTCACCGAGGCCGGCAGCGCGTTGGCCTTGTAGTAGGGGGGGTAGAGCGGCGAGGCGGTGAAGAGGAGATCGAGCCCCACGTAGCGGATCACCTTGGCCAGGTCGGTCTCGAGGCGGGCCGGGGCGTAGCCCGGGTGGTTGTAGGCGAGCGGCGATCCCGCGTACTCCCAGATGGCCGGGATGCGGTAGTCGCGCTCGCCATCGCCGTCGATGTCCGGGGTCGTCACCTCGTAGCTTCCGCCCCAAGACTCCGGACCCGCCGACAGGTCGTAGAACCAGACCCGATGCGCTACCGAGCCGCCGTAGCCCGTCTCCTCGTCGTCCGGGGCGGTGCCGCCCCAGGCGACCATCTTCCGCGAGTGCCGGAGAAGGCCGAAGTCGTAGCCGGTATCGGGATCCACCTCGCCGGTCTTCACGTAGACGTGGTCGATGAAGTCGCCCCGGCCCCACCAGCTCACCAGGAAGAGGGTCGGTTTGGCAGTGTCGACGCCGGCCGGCGGATTGGCGATGAGCCACGCCTCCACGGACGGGGCGTCGATCCAGTGGTTCTTTCCCACGTCCCGGGCGCCAGCCTGGGCGTTGTACGCGTCCTGGAAGAGGGTCCGCGCCTGCGGGGTCGCCAGGCTCGAGAGGAAGGCGAAGAAGGCGTTCTCCCACCCGGCGGTCGGAAAGACCGGGTGGTACGCATACGTGTAGTCGATCCCCAGGTTGGCCTCGTCGACGAGCCCGTAGAGGAGCTTGTAGCGCGTCTTGGGCGAGGCGCTGGTGGGGAGGTCGCCCTGGATGGCGCTCCAGTCCGGGCTCAGGCCCACGAAGACCACGTTCACGTCCACCGTTTCCCGGAAGGGCGTCACCCCACCAGGCTGGAGCGCCGCGAAGGCGGCGGCGCGGGCAGGGAAAAACGACGCTGCCAGGAACGCGTACACGGTGAGCAAAGAAAGCCATCGCCTCGACATTGGGTGCCCTCCTTGGCGCGAGTCCGCGCCCGGAAGCATGCATCTTCGTCCGCGTACGGCACCGCGATCCCGTCACGATTGGGTAGGACCCTGGAAAGGCAAGGTCGGCCAGACCCTGCTCCGCCCCTCCCGCTCGGCTGGCTCTGGTCGCGTGGCAGGCTCCCAGGGCCGAGGACGGCCACCCCTCCCGGGGCCTTCGCCCTCTGCCGCGCCGGTGGAGGACAATGGCGCCGTCCGTTCCCCGCCCGGAATTGCCGAGGAGGAGTTCACCCATGGCCAAAATCACCCACCGGGGCAACCCCATCACCACCAACGGCGAGCTGCCCAAGGTGGGGTCCAAGGCCCCCGACTTCAAGCTCACCACCGGCGAGCTCCAGGACGTCTCGCTGGCGGACTTCAAGGGCAAGCGCAAGGTCCTGAACATCGTGCCCAGCCTGGACACGCCTACCTGCGCCACCTCTACCCGCAAGTTCAACCAGCGGGCCGGCGAGGTGCCGAACACGGTGGTGCTGGTCATCTCGTCCGACCTGCCCTTCGCCATGAAGCGGTTCTGCGCCGCCGAGGGGCTCGCCAACGTGGTGCCGCTCTCGCTCATGCGCTCCAGGCGGTTCGCCAAGGACTACGGCGTGCTCATCCAGGACGGGCTCATGGCCGGCATCTGCGCCCGCGCCGTGGTGGTGCTGGACGAGAACGACACCGTGACCTACACCGAGCTGGTGCCGGAGATCAGGCAGGAGCCGGATTACGACAGGGCGCTGGCGGCGGCGAAGCGGTAGCCGACTCGAGCCGCCCGGAACGGGCGGTGAGGCTTCTAGGAAACCCTGGATTCTCCAGCCAGGTTGGATGCGGAGTGCACACCGGCTGCAGGAGCAGCCTCGCTCCCCTTCGGGTGGCTCGGCAGTAAGGGCGCGCCCGGCGCCTGGCGGCTACAATGCGCCACCATGACCACGCCCCGACGCCCCCGGCACTTCGCGTCCGACAACTACGCCGGCATCTGCCCGCCGGCCTGGGAGGCCCTTTCCGAGGCCAACCAGGGCCACGAGCCGGGATACGGCGACGACCGCTGGACGGCCCAGGCGGCCGACCTCCTGCGCGAGCTCTTCGAGACCGACTGCGAGATCTTCTTCGTCTTCAACGGCACCAGCGCCAACTCGCTGGCCCTGGCCTCGCTATGCCAGTCCTACCACTCGGTCCTCTGCCACGAGGTGGCCCACGTCGAGACCGACGAGTGCGGCGCGCCGGAGTTCTTCTCCAACGGCACCAAGGTGCTCACCGTGGCGGGCGAGAACGGCAAGCTCACCCCGGAGGGGGTGGAGCGCATGGTGAAGAAGCGCACTGACATCCACTACCCCAAGCCGCGAGCGGTGAGCCTCACCCAGGCCACCGAGCTCGGCACCGTCTACGGCCCCGACGAGCTCAAGGCCATCTGGGCCAAGGCCAAGAGCCTCGACCTGCGCATCCACATGGACGGCGCCCGCTTCGCCAACGCGGTGGCCGGGCTGGGGGTTCGCCCCAAGGAGATCACCTGGCAGGCGGGCGTGGACGTGCTCTGCTTCGGCGGCACCAAGAACGGCATGGCGGTCGGCGAGGCGGTGGTGTTCTTCGATCGGAAGCTGGCGGCCGAGTTCGACTACCGGTGCAAGCAGGCCGGACAGCTCTGCTCCAAGATGCGCTTCCTGGCCGCGCCCTGGGTGGGGATGCTGCGCGGCGGGGCCTGGCTCGAGAACGCCCGGCGCGCCAACTCCATGGCCGAGAAGCTGCACCAGGCCATCCGCGACGTCCCCGCCGTCAAGGTCCTCTACCCCCGCCAGGCGAACAGCGTCTTCGTGGAGATGCCCCGGGCCGTCCGCGAGGGCCTGTACGCGCGCGGCTGGAGGTTCTACGACTTCATCGGCTGGGGCGGGGCCCGGCTCATGTGCGCCTGGGACACCACCGAGGAGGACGTGGCCGCTTTCGCCGCCGACCTGCGGGCGCTGGCCGCGGGGTAGGGCGGGGGCTCGTCCCCCGCCGGGATTGCGTCCGGTGGTAGGCTCGCGGCGCATGGCATCCACGCTTCCGGCGCGCAGCGCCATCGCCCTCGCCGCGGCGCTCGCCTGCGGCTGCCACGCCTTCCGGCCGGTGGGATCGCTCCGGGGGGCCGACGGGGAGACAGCGCTGCAGGTGGCCGCGGTCCGTGTCCCGGCGCCTCCTCTCGGCGAGGAGGCGCTCGTCACCCTGGACGTGGTCCGGTCCGACCGGCGCCGGGTGGACGAGGCGCGCCTCGCCAGGCTCTCGGAGCCCGAGTGCCAGGGCGGACCGTCCGCTCGGTCGGTGGTCCTGCGCGGCGCCTCGGGCCAGCCGCTCACGACGCGGACGCTCGGCGGCGAGGCGCGCTCCCTGGAGCTGGCCTTCGGGCGCGACGACCTCGGCCGGACCATCGGCGACGAGCCGGTGTTCCTCGACCTGCGGCTGGTCCCGGAGGAGGCGCAGGCCCCGGGCCGCTGCCTGCGGGTTCCGCTGGTGCCGGCGCCGGAGCAGGTGGCCCTGGTCGAGGCCCCGCTGTGGGACGTCGGCGCCGGAGGGCGCGTCCTCTGGCTCCCGACGCCGAGCCACGGGCTGGGCTGGGCGTGGCTGGTCTTCGGGCAGGGAGGCCTCTTCGTCGGGCCGGTCCGGCTGGGGATCGAGGCGGGCGGCGGGGGTGGGGAGCCTCGCGATGCGGGCACCGGCCGGAGCGCCGCCCTCTACGGCGGCGCGCTGCGGGTGGACGGCCTGCTCCTGAGCCTCCCCGCCGGCGATGCGGGGCGGCTCGGCCTCGAGGGCCAGCTGGGCTGGGACTTCTGGTGGGCCGAGGCGCAGCAGGACTACCTCGGCACCCCGCTCTCGACCGGGGCCAGCTGGCTCTTCCAGGGACCCCGGGCGGCGCTGCGCCTCGCCTTCCTGCCCTCGGCGCCGGACTGGAACGGCTTCTTCGGACGGCGCGACGCCACCGCCCTGGGGCTCGACCTGTACGCCGCCTACTGGTTCTCCTCCGGCGCCGACCCGGCCTGGGTGTTCGGGCTGGGGCTCGCCGGGCACCTGGCGCTGTGAGGGCCTCCTACGCCCCGGACGCCTCCCGCGGCGCCAGCACCGCCGCGGCGAGGTAGAGCACGGCCCCGGCGGCGGCGGTGAGCCGGAAGCCGAGCCAGAGCGCTCCCACAGAGGCCAGGGTGGCGCCGGCCACCGAGAACAAGCCGTTCACGGCCAGCGCACGGGCCACGGCGGCCGGCTCGCCGCCGAGGCGCGAGAGGCCGGCCGGGAAGGGAACGCCCATGGCCACCGCCGCCGGGGCGAGCGAGGCGAGGAAGAGCCCGAGGCGCGCCGCGAAGGGGAGGCCGAGCACCCAGCCCGCTCCGGCTTGGAGGAGGAGGAGCCCGAGGAGGCCCAGGCCGGCCGCGGCCGCGCAGGCGCGGCGCAAGGCCCGATCCGAGGCCAGCCGGTGCGAGAGGGCGCTCCCCAGCCCGGAGAAGCAGGTGAAGCCGCCCATGGCCGCGGCGGCCGCGGCGGCGGCACCGAGGTGGAGCATGCCGGCTTTGAGGAAGGTGATCTCCAGGAGCATGTAGGCGAGCCCCAGCGCCGCGAAGTAGCCGAGGGCCCGGATCCGGGTCCGCCCCTCCCGCCGGGCGAAGGCCGGAAGGATCAGGGCCCCGGCCGCCACCGCCAGCGACACCGGCAGCGAGAGGAGCAGGAAGGCGACGCCCCACTCGACGAAGGGGACCCAGGCCCGCCCCAGCGCGCGGCGGAACTCGGGGAGGGCGCCGGGGCGAAGGAAGCGGTGGAAGTAGGGCGAGTCGTCGCCGGTGGGCTCGAGGTCGAAGAGCCTTCCGCCGCGCCGTCCGCTCCCGGCCAGGGCGTCGGCCACCGCCTCGGCGAGGTCGCGCTCGTCGCCCTGGGTGGCGCGGCTTTGGGGGGAGCGGCCCCCGGCGGGATCGCCCGCCGCCGGATCGCCCGCCGCGCCCGGCGGCCACACCAGGGCGAACCCCATCTCCTCGCAGAAGCGCCGGGCGGGCCCGAGCTCCACCTCGCCGAAGGGCGCCCGCCTGGCCACCGCCGCGAAGGTCCCCCAGCCGCGGATCACGATCACGCGCTCGGCGGCGCCGAGCCCCTCGCCCTCGAGCGCGGCCCGGACCGTTCGGAGCATCTTCACGCTCTCGCGCGGCGGTGCCTTGAGCCAGCCGGTGAAGGAGAGCAGCCCGCGCGCGCCGGCGCGGTCGAGCGCGGCCCGCACGCCCTCCCGGGTGAGAAGGAAGCTCTCGCCGGCGGCGTGGACGCCGAGCGAGGCGAAGGTGGCCGAGGAGACGTCGGCGAGCTCCACCAGGTCGAACCGGCGCGACTCGCGGGCGAGGAAGGCGCGCGGCGCCTCGGCGCGGATCTCCACCCGCACCCCGGCCGGCCAGCCGCCGGAGAAGCCGGCCAGGTCCCGCTCCACCAGCGCCCGGAGCTCGCGCGAGGGATCCACCACCGTCACCGAGGCAGCCCCGCCGGCGGCCGCGCCCATGACCCCCTCGGTGCCTCGCAGGCCGAGCTGAAGCACCGAGGCGCCTCCGGCGAGGAGCCGGTAGGGCATGGCCGAGGGGAGGAAGGCCAGATAGTCGGGCGCCCGTCCCCCCGCGGCCGGCACCACGCCGGCCGCCTCGCCGTCGGCGAGGATCACCGCCTGCGGCGGGATCCGGCCGCGGAAGGCGAGCGAGAGGCCCGGAGCCTGGTGGATCCCCGCCGCGGCCAGGGCCCGGTAGTCGCCGTGCGTCCCGGAGCGACGGGCCAGGACCTCCGCGCCGGGGAGGCGCGACAGCACCGAGAGGTCCTTGTAGGGGGAGAGGACCAGGCCCGGGGCGGGCGCGAGGAGGAGCAGTGCCGCCGCGGCGAGCGCCGCGGCCCGCGCCGGCCGGAGCCGCCCGGCCGGCCCGGGAGGATCCAGGATCAGCGGCAGCGCGGCCAGGATGCCGAGCGCCGAGGGGAGCCGCAGGAGCGACTCGGTGGGCAGGAGCGCCAGGGCCGCGGTCGAGAGCACGGCGCCCGCCGCCGAGCCGAGGAAGCTCGCCCCGTAGACCCGGCCCGGCGGCCCCAGCGAGAAGGCCAGCGGCAGGCCGGCGGCCGCGCCGGCGAGGAGGAAGGGGACGGCCAAGAGCGCGAAGAAGAGCGCGAAGGCCGGCCAGGCGGAGGGTTCCCACAGGAGCAGGAAGGGGTCGAGGGGCACGCGCTGCGAGGCGCGGAAGGCGAGGTCGAAGGATGGGGCGGCGGCGACGGCCGTCCAGGCCAGGGCCGCCCGGGGGGCCCGGGCGAGCGGACCGCGGAGCAGGGCCAGCGCCACGCCGGCGGCGCCGAAGCCCAGCATGGCCTGGGAGACGATGAGGGGAACGAAGTGGGGCCAGAAGCGGAGCGAGAGCAGGCGGATGAGGAGCACCTCGTTCGCCATGGCGGCAGCCGAGACCAGGCACACGGCAGGGAGGACGCCCCGGACTCGGGCGTAGGGCGGGCCCTCGCGGCCCGCCGGCGGCCGAGCCGCCGGATCCGTGGGTGGGGACATGGCCATCAATGGCCAAGCAGCCGCACGAACATGACCGGGAGGACGTTTCGCTGCGAGAGCCTCCCCTGGCGGTCCTTCTCCACCAGCACCAGGTTCTGGGTCATGAACGGGCCGCCCACCGGCATCACCATGCGCCCGCCCGGCTTCAGCTGATCGAGGAGCGGCGGCGGCAGGTGCCCGCCGGCGCAGGTGACGATGACGGCGTCGAAGGGCGCCTCCTCCTTCCAGCCGAAGTAGCCGTCGCCCTGGCGCACGTGGGCGTTGGCGTAGCCCAGGCGCGCCAGCCGTTCGCGGGCGCTCCCGGCCAGCGACTCGAAGATCTCCACCGTGTAGACGTCGCGGGCGAGGCGGGACGCCACCGCCGCCTGGTAGCCCGAGCCGGTGCCCACCTCGAGCACCTTGTGGCCGGGCTCGAGCCGCAGGATCTCGGTCATGAAGCCGACCACGTAGGGCTGGGAGATGGTCTGCCCCTCGCCGATGGGGAGCGGATAGGGCTCGTAGGCGCGGGCGCGGTGCTCCTCTGGCACGAAGAGGTGCCTCGGCACCTCGCGCATGGCCTTCAGCACTCGTGGGTCGGCGATGCCCTCGCGGGCGAGCTGGTCCTCGACCATGGCGAGCCGCCTGGGGAGGGTGGGATCGGGCCCGGCGCCGGGCGACCTGCCCGCGACGGCGAGGACGATGAGCGCCGTGGCCAGGCGACGGTTCATGCCACGCTCCGAAGCCCCATGGTCCGGCGGCTGGGGCCGCCCGTTGAGGCCCCTCATGGGGGGCGGCCGACGGGAGGAGGCGCGCCGCCGCGGGGCGGCCCCTGTCGCGGGGCGGGTCTCTGCCGTGGCCCCGAGCTCGACCTGGCCGGGTGATGGATGAACGACGCCCCGGCCGTGCCGTTCCTGACGGCGGGGCGGCGGCGCGGTGCGTCAGGTCCCCATCCGCCCGTACTCCGGCTTCCCGCTGCGTTCCAATCGGTGATAGGTCCCGCCCTTGCTGCTCGTGACCGACTCCACCTGCTTGAGCGCCGCCGGTACCGTGCCGCTGCCGAAGAGCCGCTTGCCGGAGCCGAGCACCACCGGGAAGATGAAGAGCCGGTACTCGTCGACGAGGTCGTTCTTCAGCAGCGTCTGGATGAGCTCGGTGCTGCCCCAGGTGTGCACGGTCCGGCCAGGCTGCTGCCGGAGCTTCCGGAGCTCGGCGACCACGTCGCCCTTGATGAGGCTCGAGTTGTTCCAGCTCACGCGATCGAGGCTCCGCGAGACCACGTACTTGGGCTGCGAGTTGAGGGCGGCCGCGATGGGGTTGCCCGGGTCGGTGACCTTGGGCCAGTAATTCGAGAAGATGTCGTAGGTCTTGCGCCCGAGCAGGAAGCCGTCGGCGTCCGCGATCCCGTCGGTGACCAGCCGCCCCAAGACGTCGTCGTCGTAGGGAAACTGCCAGCCTCCGTGCACGAAGCCGTTTTCGCGGTCCTCGTCGGGGCCGCCCGGGGCCTGCATGACGCCGTCCAGGGTCAGGAACGCATTCACGATGATCTTGGGCATTGTCTCGTCCTCCACCGGGACGACGAACGACCCCGACCCGTATCGACGCCCGGCGTGGAAAAGAAACGCCCGAATGGGGCCTCGACCCGTCGTGGCACCGCGTCGCCCGGTCGGGGCGCGACGCGCTCGTGCCCTACCGAAGCCATCGAAACACCAGCGGACTCGCAAGAGCCAACCGGAGACGTGCTGGCTTCCCCTTCAGGCTCGCCGCTCCCAGGCCGCCGCGAAGAACCCGTCCGTGTCGTGGCGGTGCGGCCAGAGTCGGAGGAAGCCGTCGGCTCCCAGGAGCGAGGGGTCCCGCGCCGCCGGGGCGCGCCGCAGCTCGGGATGGGAGCGCTCGAATTCCAGGGCGACCTCCTCGTTCTCCTCGCGGCGCAGGGTGCAGGTGGCGTAGACCAGGCGCCCCCGCGGCCCGAGGTGGCCGAGGGCGGCTTCCAGGAGGGCCCGCTGCAGGGGCGGAAATCGCCCGAACGAGCCCGGGTCGAGCCGGAAGCGCAGGTCGGGTCCGCGCCGGAGCGCGCCCAGCTCGGAGCAGGGCGCGTCCACCAGCACCCGCGACACCCGCAGGCCCGCCGGTGGCGCGGCGCCGCACACCTCGACCAGGCCCGCCACGCCGGCGCGCGCGGCGCGGCGCCGCAGCCGGTCGAGCCGCTCGCCGTCGGGGTCGGCGGCGTGCACCCGGCCACGGCCGCCGAGCGCCGCGGCGAGCTGCAGGGTCTTGCCCCCCGCTCCGGCGCACAGGTCGAGCACCTCGTCGCCCGGCCGCGCGGCCACCGCCTCCCCTGCGAGCTGGCTTCCCTCGTCCTGAACCTCGAACAGCCCCTCGCGAAAGGACGGGAGCGGGAGGAGGCTCCGCCCGGGGGTCTCGACGAGCAGCGCGTCGGGCGCGAGCCGGCCGCGGCGGACGGCGAGCCCCTCGCGCTCGAGGCGCGCCGCGAGGTCCTCGCGGGTCGCCCGGGCCCGGTTGGCGCGCAGGCACGCCGGGCCGGGCCGGTTCAGCGCGTCGGCGAGCGCGGCGGCCTCGTCCCCAGCCTCGCGCGCGAGGATGGCGGCGAGCCAGTCCGGGAGCGAGTGGAAGCGGGCCAGGTCGGGCGGCGGCGGCCGCGGGGGCGGCAAGGAGCCCGGGGCGAGGGCGCACAGCGCCTCGGAAGCATCGCCGCGGAGGCGCGCCAGGTCCCGGAGCAGCGAGGCGAGGAAGAGCCGCGGGGCGGCCTCCTCCCGGCCGAGGTGCCAGGCCAGGCGCCGGCGCCACAGCCCCACGCCGAAGACCGCCTCGGCGGCGGCGCGACGCCCCGGGCCGCCGAGGCCGGGCTGGTCCCTGAGGAGGCGGTCCAGGACCCGCTCGGCCGCCTCCCCGCCGAGGACGCGGCCGATCGGCCCGTCGAGGTCCGCAGCCACGGTCTCGAGCGCCTCCCATGGCAGCGAGGCGAGGCGCCGCACCGAGGCGTCCGGGAACGGCCCGGCCTGATGTGCCGTCTCGTTCACCGTCCGTCGAGGAGGAAGGCCACCATCTCGCGCCAGCGCGGCAGGCCCGGGCGGTAGTCGAGGGTGTTGTGCCCGGCCCCCTCCTCCAGCCAGAGCTGCTTGCGCCCCGGGAAGGCGTCGAAGAGCGAGCGCGAGAGGTCGGGGAACACCACCTCGTCCTTCCCGGCCACGAGGAAGGCCGCCGGGCCCGGATGGCGGGGCAGGAAGAGGTCGGCGCGGAAGGCGTCGCGCACCAGCCACGACGGGAGGAAGGGGTAGTGGCGGGCCGCCACCGCCGGGACGCTCCGGAGCGGCGTCACCAGTGCCAGGCCGTCCACCGAGCCGGGCGCCGCCGCCGCGGCCAGCGCCGCCGCAGCGCTCCCGAGCGACTCGCCCCAGAGGAGGAGCGGCGTCCCGTCCCGCCTCGCCAGCCGGACCGCCTCCAGGGCCGCCTCGACCAGGGCGCCCTCGCCGGGCGCGCCCGGGCGCGGCCCGTACCCCGGGTACTCGAGCAGGATCACCTCCAGCGGCGGCTGCCCGGGCGCCTGCAGCACGTCGCGCACGTAGACCCGGTCGAGCGCCGAGCCGGCGTTGCCGTGGAGGACCAGCACCCGGGCTCGGGGAGCGGCGCCGGGCGCGGGTGCGCGCCACCCCAGGAAACGCCCGGCCTCGGTCCAGGGCTCGAGCCCCAGGCGCCGCGCCTCCCGCTCCGCCCGGGCCGGCTCCTGGCGGGTGGGGAAGTAGAGCAGCCGCCGCTGTCCCAGGTAGAGGAGCGCCGAGAGGCCGGCCAGGACGGCGGCGACGCCGCCGATCACGAGGAGCGCCCCGCGCATGGGCCGGAGCCTACCTCCCGTGCCGGCCCGGCGGCGAGCGGCTATCAATCCGCCGCACCCGGAGGTCACCTTGACAGCGCTCCTCTACGTCCTCGGCTCCGTCGCCCTGCTCCTCGGGCTCGCCGGCGTGGTCCTGCCTGGCCTGCCCGGCTCGCTCTTCCTGGTCGCGGGCGTGGTCCTCATCGGCTGGGCCGGGAACTTCGCGGTGGTGGGGTGGCCAACCATCGCCGTCGCAGCGGTGCTGGGGATCGCCATCGCGGCGGTGGACTGGCTGGCGGGGATCATGGGGGCCAGGGCCTTCGGCGCCTCCACGTGGGCCATGGTGGGCGGGGCGGTGGGGCTCCTGGTGGGGATCTTCTTCGGCCTCCCGGGGGTGCTCCTCGGGCCGGCGGTGGGCGCCTTCGCCTTCGAGATGGTCAAGGACCCCAAGCTGAAGCAGGCGGCGAAGAGCGGCGTGGGGGCGCTCGTCGGCTTCGTGGTGGGGAGCGTGGTGAAGGTGGCCTTCGCCTTCTTCCTTCTGGGCGTGCTGGCGCTGGCGTTCGTGTTCTGAGGGTGTCCCGGCGGGGGGCAAGCCCCCGCCCTACCGTCCCGGGGTCTCAGGGCCGGGCTCGGACGGCTCGCGGCGCCGGCGGAAGGGCAGGAGCGTGAGCCCCAGCGCACCGATGGCCAGGAGCACCTCGCGCAGGAAGGACGCCAGCGCTCCGGTGAGCGCCGCCATGGCGCCGATGAACAGCACCGCCAGGACCTTCGAGAAGTCCACCCGCAGCATGAAGCCCAGGAACGCCAGGGCGATGACCAGGCACACCAGGAGCGCCGCGGTGGTGGCGAGGATGATGGCCAGCCGCACCAGCCGGGCGCGCAACTCCAGGATTCGCTTCTCCGAGCCTGCCGCCTCCTGCTCGGCCGGGGCGAGCGCGGCGGATCGGCTCTCCAGCGCCCGAGAGCGGTCCACGATGCGGGCCAGCCGGTTGGAGAAGACCGCCAGGAACGAGCCCACTGCCATGAGCAGGAACACCGGCGCCACCGCCAACTGGATGACGCGAGTGATGTCTTGGAGGTGGGTCTCGAGCACGGCCGCTCCCCCCGGACCAGGGAACCTCCGGGCGGGCGCATTGAAGCAGGAGCCCCCGGCGGCGGCAACCGGGAAGCGACCGCGGGAAGCGACCGCGATCGAGGGGCCGCCGGGAAGCTCTCTCCCTGCGGGAGAGGGCACTCGGGCTCCGCGTATACCACGGAGGGTGAGCGCGCCCGCCCCTCGGTGACGCCAGGGCAACCTCTCCCCCCGGGAGAGGGCGCTCTTGTTCCCCGGAAACCGTGGGGGGTGAGGGCTCGCCCGGCTGCAACGCCCGCGGGGGTGAGGGCGCCCGCCCGACGGCGGCGCCCTTCCGAGATCGCCGCCCCTGTTCTAGGGTGGCCCGATGACCGGCGCCGCCCGCCCCGGGCTCCTCGAGCGCCTCGGCCTTCACCGGCCGGAGCTCCGGGCCTGGGCCCTCTACGACTGGGCCAACTCCGCGGCGGTGACCACGGTGGTGACCGCCGTCTTCCCGGTGTACTTCGCCACCGTGGCGGCGGCGGACCTGCCGGCCCCGGTGGCGACGGCGCGCTTCGCGGCGGCCACCACCGCTGGCCTGGTGACGGTGGCGGGGATGGCTCCCTTCCTGGGAACGCTCGCCGACGTCGGGGCCTGGAAGAAGCGTTTCCTCCTCGCCTTCGTGCTCCTCGGCGCCGGCGCCGCCGCCGGCCTGTTCGCGGTGGGGCGCGGTGACTTCTGGCTCGGGGCGCTGCTCTTCGTGCTCGTCAACGTCGGGCTCAACGGGAGCTTCGTGTTCTACGACTCGCTCCTCCCCCACGTGGCCCGCGGCGAGGAGCTGGACCGGGTCTCCACCGCCGGCTACGCCCTGGGCTACGTCGGCGGGGGGCTGCTTCTGGCGGTGAACCTCCTCGTCCTGCAGCGCCCGGAGTGGCTCGGGTTGCCCTCCGGGCCGGGGCTCTCGCCCGCCCAGGCCACGCTTCCGGCGCGCCTGTGCTTCCTGTCGGTGGCCGTCTGGTGGCTCCTCTTCTCGCTGCCGCTCCTGCGGCGCGTGCCCGAGCCCGCGGTGGCGCCCCGGCCGCCGGGCGGCCCGGGCGCGGGGCGCCTGGCGCTGCGGCGCTTGGGCGCCACCTTCCGGGCGCTCCGGGCGCACCGCCCGGCGCTCCTCATGATGGCGGCCTTCCTCGTCTACAACGACGGCATCGGGACCATCATCCGCATGGCCACCATCTACGGGACCGAGGTCGGCATCGGCCGGGGCTCGCTCATCGCCGCGGTGCTCCTGGTGCAGTTCATCGGCATCCCGGCCGCCTTCGCCTTCGGGGCGCTCGCCGGGCGCATCGGCGCGAAGCGGGCCATCCTCCTCGGGCTTCTGGTCTACGGGGTGGCCACGGTCTTCGGCTACTTCATGCGCAGCGCGGCCGACTTCTTCCTCCTGGCGGGGATGGTGGGGCTGGTGCAGGGCGGCACCCAGGCGCTCTCCCGCTCGCTCTTCGCGAGCCTCATCCCGCGCCAGCAGTCGGGGGAGTTCTTCGGCTTCTTCTCGGTCATGGACAAGGTGGCCGGCATCCTGGGTCCGCTGGTGTTCGCCGCCGCCTCCACCGCCACCGGGTCGAGCCGCGCCGCCATCCTCTCGGTGATCGCCTTCTTCGCAGTCGGAGCGGCGCTGCTCCTCCTGGTGGACGTCGAGGGCGGACAGCGGGCGGCCCGGGAGGCCGAGCGGGCGGGGGAGGGCGGCTGACGCCCGGCACGGGACGGTGGCGCGGCCGGCTTGCCGCGCCGCGCGAGCGGAGCGAACATCCGTCGCCGGAGGCCGCCATGCCCAAGGGCTACACCCTGCCACGCACGCCTCTCGGCCGCTCCAGCCTGGTGCCGGCGCCACCCTGGCACTACGCCGGCGACTGCCTGGCCGTGGAGTACCGGGCGGACCCGGCCGCGGTGCGGGCCTTCCTCCCCGAGCGGCTCGACCCGGCGCCGGGCGAGGCCGCCGGCCGGGCCTGTGCCTACTTCGTGGAGTGGCAGGCCGCCACCGACGAGGGGGCGGAGTACCTCGACCCGGCCCGCAGCCAGTACTGCGAGACCATCTTCCTCGTGGCGGCGAGCTGGCGCGGCGAAGTGCTCTCCTTCTGCCCGTTCATCTTCGTGGACCAGGACGTCTCCCTGCTCCGCGGCTGGATCCAGGGGTGGCCCAAGATGATCGGCTCGACGCGCGTCACCCGCCCCTCGCCGCTCCCCTCGCCCGCCGCGCCCGCGCTCGGCCCCGGGGGGCGCTTCGGCGCCACGCTGGCCGCGAAGGAGCGCCGCCTGGCCGAGGCGGTGGTGACGCTGCGCGAGACCTCGACGGCGCTGCCACAGCCCGGCTTCGCCCGGGCGGTGAACGTGCGCCACTTCCCGAACCTGGCCCGGGGGCGGCACGGCGAGCCGGCGATCCACGAGCTGGTGCAGCTCCGCTCGCGCGACGCGGCCTTCTCCACCATCTGGAAGGGGGAGGCCTCGCTGGTGGTGCACGACCATCCGTATCTGGAGCTGCCGGCGCTGCGCCCCCTTCAGACACTCTCCGGCTACCGCTTCTCCTTCGCCATGACCGTGGACGACCTGGCGCTGCTCGAGGATCTCCGGTGAGGAGGTGGCTCGCGGCCGGGACGTCCGAGAGCTCGAGGAAGCGGATGGGTCGACCGGCGGTGCGCCCCGGCCGCCACCGCGGGCGTGCCGACGCGACCTGCCGCTACCTGGGCTGCGGGACGATTCGGATGTAGGGCCTGGGCGACTTCCAGCCCGCGGGGAAGAGGCTCTTCGCCTCCTGGTCGGTCACCGAGCCGGAGATGATGACGTCGTCGCCTTGCTTCCAGTTGACGGGCGTCGAGACCTTGAACTTCGCGTTGAGCTGGAGGGAGTCGAGTACCCGCAGCACCTCGTCGAAGTTGCGGCCCGTCGACATCGGGTAGGCGAGCATCATCTTGATCTTCCTGTCGGGGCCGACGAGGAAGACCGTTCGCACGGTCTGATTGTCGGCCGGAGTGCGCGAGCCCGCGCCGCCCCCGACCGAGGCGGGGAGCATGTCGAAGAGCTTGGACACCGCGAGGTCGGGGTCGCCGATGATCGGGTAGTTCGGCGCGGTGCCCTGGGTCTCGGCGATGTCCTTCGCCCATTGGTCGTGGTCGCCGACCGAGTCCACGCTCAGACCGATGACCTTGGTGTTGCGCCGGTCGAACTCGGGCTTGATGCGGGCCATGTAGCCGAGCTCGGTGGTGCACACCGGCGTGAAGTCCTTGGGGTGGGAGAAGAGAATCGCCCACTGGTTGCCGATCCACTGGTGGAACTCGATCGGGCCTTGAGTGGTCTGGGCCTTGAAGTTGGGAACCTCGTCGCCGATTCGGAGAGACATATCGGGAACCTCCGTCCTGATTCGCGGCGACCCATAGCGGCGGATGGACCTCCGCGCCAGCGGAGGCGTCTCTACCCTGGTGGGGACCGGACGGGTTCGCCGAAGAACTCACGCTCCGGGAGCAGGGCCGCATTGCTCATGTTCTGAGCAGGCCCCCGACGTGGCGACCCCATTCGGTCCATCCGCCGCCCACCTCGACGGCCCCACGGCAGCGACTGCACCTGTCAGGGGACGCCAGCCCGGTCCGGCGCAGGCTGGGGCAAGGACGCCAGGTCGGCCCGGGCGAAGGCCCGGACCACCAGCGTGGCCAGGTCGTCGTCGCCGTCGGGCGGCGGCTGGGCCACCTTCTGGAGCCGCTCGCGCGCGGCGGCGGGCTTCCCCTTCGCGAGGAGGTTCGCGGCCACGACGTAGCCGGCGAAGGCGCGCCGAGCCTCGCTGCCCCACTTCTCGGCAATCACCTCCTCCTCCTCGGCGGCGTCGCGGAGGTACTGGCCGAGCGTCCTCGCCGGGCCGGTGAGGGTGTGGCTGGCGGCGGTCACGCCCGAGAAGTCCACCCAGCGGTTGGGGGTCAAGGTCCACTGCTCGAGGAGCTCGCGGGACCTGGCCGCGGAGGCCCCGCCGGCCCGCTTGAGCGCCAGCGCCCAGAAGACGGCCGCCTCCCCGGCCCGGATCGGGCCGCCGGACAGGTCCACCCAGCGTTCCAGCTCCACGGCGGCCTCGCCGTACCGCCCCTGCACGTAGAGCGCGCTCCCCAGCGCCTGGCGGCAGCGCGGCTCCATGGCGTCGAGCCCGACCGCGGAGCGGAAGTCCGACTCCGCCGCCGCAAACTCGCCGAGGTGGAAGCGGGCCCAGCCCAGCTCGAGCCGGGCCGGCGCCCAGGCCGGGACCAGGCCGGCCGCCTGATCCAGCTCGCGCGCGGCCTCGTCGAAGCGCCTCGACTGGAGCAGCTCCTCCCCCGCCGCGTAGTGCTCGCCGGCGCGCGGGTCTCCCGGCGGCCGGGTCGGAGCGCTGGCGCAGGCCAAGGCCAGAAGAGCGATCGCGGCGTGGAGCCGCGGGCCGTCCCGGTGCTGGATACGCTGCGGCGATGGCATGCCCGGTCTCCTCGCGCACGGCGCCGGATCCGCACGCTCCGGGCGTCATCCCACGCGCCGCGGGACCATAGCACGGTGCCGGCGGCGCTCGGCTCTGTCGTCCGGCCGCGGAGGGCTAGAGGCCGGGCCCTGGATGGGCCTCCCAGGCTCTCAGCGACCTTGGCATGCTCCGGGCGTGGCTGCCCCCACCCCGCTCCCCGGCGCCGCGTTGCCGCCGTACCTCGTTCTCTACGACGGCGTCTGCGGCCTGTGCAGTCGGATGGTGGTCTGGCTCCTCGAGCGGGACCGGGAGCGGCGCCTCGCCTTCGCCCCCCTGCAGGGCGAAACCGCCGCGCGCCTGCGCGCGCTGCATCCCGAGATCCCCTCCGAATTGGACACGGTGGTGTACCTCGAGCCGGCCGGTGTGCACCTGCGCAGCCGGGCCTTCCTGCACGCGGCGCGGCACCTCGAGCCGCCGTGGCGATGGGCCTACGGTTTGCGGTGGCTGCCGGCGGCGCCGCTCGACCTCCTCTACCGGCTCGTGGCCCGCATCCGCTACCGCGTCTGGGGCCGGTACGATTCCTGCCGGGTGCCGGACCGCGCCGACCCCGCGAGGTTCCTGCCGTGACCTGACCGCCCCGCCGCTCCGTCCGCCTCCACGCCGGCTGGCCGGTGGGCGTGGGCGCCGTCCCACGAACCCGGCGTCAGGGCTCGTTTGCGGGGCCGCCCGCGGCGCGGCCGCGGCGGGCATACCACAGCCCGAGCACGGCCCCGTACACCGCGTGGGCCATGACCCATGAGCCTCCGATGGGCTGCGCCGCCTCCCGGAAGCCGGGATTGACCAAGGGCACCACCACCGATGTCATGATCCCGGCGAGGAAGAGGGCGTATCCCACGCCCACCACCGCAGCGGAGGCCGGCGGTAGGTCGCGCGGCACCACCGCCGTGTACGCCAGCCCCGCCGCGACGGCCACCAGCGCGTGCAGCGCCGCGCCGTACAGGGCCCGCTCCGCCCCGCCGAGGCCCCCAGCCCCGACGAACGTCGTCCCGATGGCTTCGAGGACCTGCCGCGCCGGCACCCCCGCCGCCGAGGCCGCGGCCGCCAGGAAGAGCGCCATGGCGGCGCCCCCCAGCAGGCCGGAGGCGATCCCAGACGCCACCGCTCCGCGGCGGCCAACGGCGTGGGCGAGGGCCGACGCCTCGTTCAGCGTCCCGACTCGAGCAACCATGGTGAGTACCTCGCCGGACGGCCGGCCCGAAGGATTCACCCCGGGGACGGCCCGATCGGCGAGCGACCCGAGATTCGTGGAGGCTGGGACGTCTGGCTGGCTCCCACGAGCGGCGAGTCGCGTCGCGACCTCGTCCGATTCGTGGAGCAGCGGCCCGACTGCCCCGTTGAGCCTGCGGCGCCAACGATTGGCTCCGCACCCTGCTCAGACCCTAACGACGCACGCCCGGTTTGTCAAAGCCGCATCGCCGGCCGACGCCGGCGTAGACCCGCCCGGGCCGAGGCCCGCAACTCGCCTCGACGGCATCCGGCTCGGTCGCTAGGCTTTGTCGCTCCCGTGGTCGAGAGTGTCCGCCCCGCCGAGCCGCCTCCTTCCGAGCCGCCCGAGGCCTGGGCGCCGGCGCTGCGGCTCGCGCGCCTGGCCATCCGCCCCCTGGACCGGTTCCTCCGCCTCCAGGCCGCGAGCGGGCTCCTCCTCATCGGCGCCGCGGCGGTGGCGCTGGCCCTGGCGAACTCGCCCTGGGCGCCGGCCTGGGCGCGGGTGTGGCAGCTGAAGCTCGGCGTGAGCGCCGGCCGCTTCGCCTTCGAGCGCCCGCTCGAGTGGTGGGTCAACGACGGGCTCATGGCGGTCTTCTTCTTCGTGGTGGGGCTGGAGATCCGCCGCGAGATCGCCCACGGCGAGCTCAGCGACTGGCGGCGCGCCGCGCTGCCCGCCGCGGCGGCCCTGGGTGGCATGGTGGCCCCCGCCCTCATCTTCCTGATCGTCGGCCCGGGGGGAGCCGGGCGCGCCGGCTGGGGCGTCCCGGTGGCCACGGACATCGCCTTCGCGGTGGGCGTCCTGACGCTTCTCGGCAAGCGGGTGCCCGCGGCGCTGCGGGTCCTGCTCCTGGCGCTGGCGGTGATCGACGACCTGGGGGCGATCCTGGTGATCGCCGTCTTCTACTCGGGCGGCATCTCCCTGGCCGGGCTGGCGGTGGCGGCGGCCGGCCTCATCTCGATCCTGATCCTGCAATGGCTGGGGGTCCGACGGGCGTTCGCCTACCTGCCGCCGGCGGTGGTGGCCTGGGCCGGAACCTACGCGGCGGGAGTCCACCCCACCGTGGCCGGCGTTGTCATCGGCATGATGACGCCCGTCAGGGCCTGGCTCGGCACCGGCGGGTTCATGGCCTCGGTCGAGGAGAGCGTCGGCGAGCTGCAGCGCCTCCCCCCACGGGAGGCGGCGGACCCGCACCGGGTGGCGCTCGTGCTCCAGCGCATCCACCGGTCGCGGCGCGAGGCGCTGTCTCCCGCCGAGAACCTCATCGAGTCCTTCCACCCCTGGGTGGCCTTCGTCATCATGCCGGTGTTCGCGCTCGCCAACTCCGGGGTGACGCTGCAGGGCCTGCAGCTCTCCGAGGAGCCGCTGCGGGCGCTGGGGGGAATCGCGCTCGGCCTGGTCCTGGGCAAGCCGCTCGGGGTCCTGCTGGCCTGCGGCCTGGTGCTGGCCCTCGGCCTGGCGCGGCTCCCCGCCGGCATCGGGGCGCGCCACCTGGCGGTGCTGGGCCAGGTCGCCGGCATCGGCTTCACCATGTCGCTCTTCATCGCCAACCTCGCCTACCGCGACGAGCGGCTCCTCGCCGCCGCCAAGATCGGCGTCCTGGGGGCGAGCGCCCTGGCGGGGGTCCTCGGGCTGGCGCTGGGCCGGTCGCTGCTCGCCGCCGCGCCGGGGGCGGCGGTCAGCGCCGACGAGGCCGAGGCCCAGGTGGCCCGCGAGGAGGGCGGCGGCCGCAGCTGAGGAGCCGAGGGGCGGTCTCGCCGGGCACGGGTGCGTGCGCCGCGCGGCGGCCGGGGCTAGGAACCGGGCGCCATGTCCCGGAGCCGGCTCGAGGCCTTCAGCGACGGCGTCATCGCCATCCTCGTCACCATCATGGTGCTGGAGCTCCGGCCTCCGCACGGCGTCGAGCTCGCCGACCTGGGCCCGCTCGTCCCCAAGCTGCTCTCCTACGTCCTCTCCTTCGTCTTCCTCGCCATCTACTGGGTGAACCACCACCACCTCTTCCACGCGGTGCAGCGGGTGGACGGGCTGGTGCTGTGGGCCAACGTCCACCTGCTCTTCTGGCTCTCGCTCGTCCCCGTCGTCACCGCCTGGATGGGAGAGCGCGGCGCCGCCCCGGTCGCGGTGGCGACCTACGGGGCGGTGCTGTTCCTCTCCGGCGCAGCCTACGTCCTCCTGACCGTGGCGCTGCGCCGGCTGCACGGCGAGGGCTCGGTGCTGGCCCGGGCCCTGGGCGCGGACTGGAAGGGGAAGGCCTCGGTGCTCGCCTACGCGGTGGCCATCCCCCTGTCCTTCGCCGAGCGGTGGGCGGCCATCGGCATCTACGTGGCGGTGGCGCTAGTGTGGTTCGTCCCCGACCGTCGCATCGAGCGGGTGCTGGGGACGCGCGGGGAGTGATCGGATCCCGTGTCTGAGGTAGGGCGGGGGCTCGTCCCCCGCCGTGGCGGCATTCAGCGCGGGCCCCAAGGGCCGCCCTAGCGGATCACGGCAACCGGGTAATGGCCATCAGCCGGCGCTTCCCGCCTCGAGGAGCCGGTAGATGGCGGCGCAATCGGGCGCGGCGAGGAGGGACTCCCGCATCGCCGGGTTCCTGAAGAGCTGGCTCACCGCCGCCAGGGCGGCGAGGTAGGGGCCGGGCGCGCTCTCCGGCGCCACCAGGGCGAAGAAGAGCCGCACCGGCTTGCCGTCGAGGGCGTGGAAGTCGATCCCGGCGCGGGACCGGCCGAAGCTCGCCACGAGATTCGGGAGGCCGGGGACCCGGCCGTGCGGGATGGCGCAGCCTTCCCCGATCCCCGTCGACCCGAGCGCCTCCCGAGCTTGGAGGACGCGGACCATCCCGGTGGCGGCGATGACCGACGCGGCCGCCAGCGGCTGGCAGAGCTCGGCGAGGACCTCCGTCGCGCTCGCGCCCTGGAGGTCGACGACCGCCGAGGGCTGCAGGAACTGGGTGACTTTCACGCGAGAGCTCTCGGGATCGGGCCGTCGGGACGGCCGCCTGGCAAGGCGAAGGTTGTAGCCGATGCCCCTGGCCGCGGGAAGACCCGTCTCGCCGCCTAGGACGCGGAAGAGCGCATCGTCGGCGGAGGCGGGGCTCGAATAGCCAGCGCACCTGCGCCAGGGCCTCGTGTGACGGCAGGGCGGATCTCGAGTGGCGGTGCGGTGGCGCCGGGTTGTCCGCCCCGCGGGCGGACGCTATGTGGGGAGCGAAGCCCTCCGGCGTCCGGGACCTCGACCTTGGTGAGTTGAATGAGCTACGTGCACGGCTACACGGAGCGCGAGGAGGCACGTCTCCTCGATCAGGCGGGCGCCCTCGGCGAGCTCCTGCACGCCGGCACGCGCTACCCGCCGGGCAGCCGCGTCCTCGAGGCGGGCTGCGGAGTCGGCGCCCAGACGGTGATGCTGGCCCAAAACAGCCCCGGAGCGCACTTCATCTGCGTCGACGTGTCCGCCGAGTCGCTGCAGGCGGCAAAGCTGCGAGTCCGGGCCGCGTCGCTCGCGAACGTGACCTTCCAGCAGGCGGATCTCCTCGCCTTGCCGTTTCCCGAGGCCTCCTTCGACCACGCCTTCGTCTGCTTCGTGCTCGAGCACCTGTCGCGGCCCCGGGAGGCGCTGGCCGCCCTGCGGGCGCAGCTCCGCCCGGGCGCCACGCTCACCGTCATCGAGGGCGACCACGGCTCGACGTACTTCCACCCGGACGACGCCGACGCCCGTCGCGCCATCGAGTGCCTGGTGGCCCTGCAGGCCCGCGCCGGCGGAGACGCCCTCATCGGCCGGAAGCTCTACCCGCTGCTCGTGGAGGCGGGGCTCCGCGAGGTGCGGGTGTCGCCGCGGGTGGTCTACGTCGACGCCAGCCGGCCCGAGTGGGTGCAGGGCTTCACGCTCGACACCTTCACGGCCATGGTCGAGGGCGTGCGGGAGCGCGCCATCGCCACGGGCCTCATGGACGCGGCGGCGTTCGACCGCGGCATCGCCGGGCTGCGGCGCGCCGCCGAGCCGGACGGCGTGTTCTGCTACACCTTCTTCAAGGGAGTGGGGGTGCGATAGAAGCACCGCCATCGATGGCACCCGACGTGTCAGGCCACGAGGATCCCGGGAACGCCGGCGCCGGGTGGGGATCCCGCGCTTTCACCCTCGTCCGCGCCCTCGTCTTCGCGTCGCTCTTCGTGGCCCTGGTGCTGGTGTGGCTGCCGGCGCGCCTGCTCCAGTGGACGGGCATCGCCCGGCCCTCTGCCACCGGGGCCCTGCTTGCGGCAGGGGTGGCGGTGGGGACGGCCGGGGCGGCCGTCGCCCTGTCCTGCGTCCTCACCTTCGCCGTGGTGGGCCGCGGGACCCCGGCGCCGTTCGATCCGCCGCGCCGCCTGGTGGTGCGAGGCCCCTACCGGCTGGTGCGAAACCCCATGTACCTCGGGGCGGGCCTGGCGCTCGTCGGCGCGGCGATGGTCTATCGATCGATCGCCCTCGTCGCCTACGCCGCGGCGCTGCTCGTCGTCACCCACCTGCTGGTGGTCCTCTACGAGGAGCCCACGCTCAGGCGGACCTTCGGGGAGGAGTACCAGGCCTACTGCCGGCGCGTCCGACGCTGGCTGCCGCGGCTGTGAAGCTGCGCCGCGCGGGGCCGGGGGTGACCCTCGCAATCCTCGGCGGGAGGCCTGCGCACCTCTCTGCCGATCACGCGGTGGCCAGCGCGTCGACGACCTTGGCGCAGCCTCCCTCGCGCAGGTACCTGGCGTGGTCGCCGACGCTCTCGAACTTCCTTCCGGCGATCGCGCTGCATTCGAACTCGTAGTTCGTGCACTTCAGGAAGCTCTCGATTGCATCGAGGGCCCTCTTGGACTTGTAGGCGACCTTCCCGCCCTCCTCGAGAAGCTTCAGGCCTTGGATCCAGATGGCCGCTCCCAGAGCCCCGCAGGCACCTCCGCTCAGGCCGATGCCGCCCGCGAGCCCCGCCGCCATGACCGCATGCTGGTCGGATGCGCCCATCCTCCGGGCCAGCATGGCCGCGCAACTCGCCGGCGCCGGAAGCGCCTCCACGGCCGGCTCGGACATGGCGGCGTCGATCTCGCGCAACGCCGCGGGCGCATAACGGGCGGCCATGCGGAGGCAGGCGACGGTCTGTCCCTTGATCAGGAAGACCGCGACCATCTTCAGGGCCGACGACCGGTCGTCGAGGCTGGTGATGTCGAAGCAGTCCGTGTGGCGGTTCTGGGCGCGGAAAACATCGAACAGCCTGCGTGCCGCGACGACGGCCCGGGTCTCAGCCTCCGGGCCGGCGCCGAAGCGTCGATAGGCCTCCGCCCCCGCGGCCAGTGCCGCCCCCCAGATCATGCCGCACTGGTACCCCTGCTGCGCGATTCCGCCGGCCAGGGGTTGGGCGGCGTGCTCCTCGTCTTCCATCCTCTCATTGCATGCGTTGTTGAGAACTCTCAACAGGCACTCGGATCACGTTCCCACCTTGAGAAACGTGCCCACCGTTCCCATGGGCGTGATCCGGCTCTTTCCCTGGCTCACGGATTCCCTCCCTGGCCGTCCGAGCTTTGGCTCGGCAACCGCCCCGTCGCTCCCTGCGTCCATCGACGCCAGCGGTGCCGGGCGTTGCACAGCCGCCGTCTTCAAGCGACTCCGAGGAGAACCCTAGCAGATCAGGAAGGGAGTCGGGGCCGGCGGTCCTGGCGTGGAGCAGGTTGCCGCCTCGGGCTCGCGACCCGCGCCGGCGTCACGGCTCCACGAACCCAGGCTCCTTCAGGATGGCCCGGTGGAAGGTGGCGACGGCCTTACAGCCCGCGTCGCGTGCAACCTCTCGCACCACATAGTCGGCGAAGTCGCCGCGCCCTGACGAGTAGGCGGCGAGGGCTCGCTGCAGGGCGTCGAGTCGCAGGTACCTCAGCGCGCGGACCGCGAGGAGGTCGCGCAGGGCGCCGGCGATCTCGGCCCGGGCGAATCCGTAGGCCGATTCCAGCACCCACACCAGCTCGCACGGCACGACCTCCGAGACCAGGAGCGGCTCCCCGTCCCTTTCGGCGCGTCCGAGCAGTGCCGCCGCGCGCGCCGTCTGCTCGGCGTCGTCCTCGACGAGAAAGCGGACGAGGACGTTGGTGTCGAGCGCCATCACCGCCGGCCGAACCGCCGGCGAACGGCCTCGTGCATGGCCTCCACGGTGACCCCCCGCCGCCGCGGCTTGAGGAGGCCCTTGAGCGACATGAGCTCGACCCGCTCGGCGGCGAACTCGATGGTCCCGTCGGGCCGCTCCCGGAATGCGACCCGGTCGCCCGGCTTCAGGTGGAGCCGCTCCCGGACCTGCTTGGGGACGGTGACCTGGCCCTTCGACGTCATGGTCGCGCTCGCCATCGTTCCTTACCTCATTGGAAGTTCCTTACCTCATTGTAAGGACATGGCAGGGTCCGGGTAAGCACGGCGATGGCCGCGCTTGCGGGCGACCACGAAGATCCGAACCCAGGGTTCGAGGTTTCACGGCAAGGCTGGCCGGAGCTCCGAGCCTCACGACCCCCGGTTGCGCTCGAACCACTCCACCGTCTCGCGCAGGCCCTCCTCGAAGGGGGTGGTGGCCTTCCAGCCAAACTCCCGCAGGGCGCGCGAGGCGTCGACCATGCGGCGCGGCTGGCCGTCGGGCTTGGTGGAGTCCCAGACGATCTGGCCCTGGAAGCGGCACAGCCGGGCCACGAGCGGCACCAGGTCGCGGATCTTGATCTCGAACCCGGCCCCGATGTTCACGGGCTCGGAGCCGTCGTAACGCTCGGCAGCGGCCACCACGCCGTCGGCGGCGTCGCGGACGTGGAGGAACTCGCGGCTGGCGTTGCCGGTGCCCCACACCACCACCTGCCGGTCGCCGCGCTCGCGGGCCTCGACGCACTTGCGGATGAGGGCCGGGATGACGTGCGAGCTCTCGGGGCGGAAGTTGTCGGCTGGGCCGTAGAGGTTCACCGGGAAGAGGACCACGGAGTTGAAGCCGTACTGCTGCCGGTAGGCCTGCGACTGGACGAGCAGCATCTTCTTGGCGAGGCCGTAGGGGGCGTTGGTCTCCTCCGGGTAGCCGTTCCAGATGTCCTCTTCCTTGAAGGGGACCGGACAGAACTTGGGGTAGGCGCAGATGGTGCCCAGGCCGACGAGCTTCTTGAGGCCTACCTGCCGGCCCACCTCCATGAGCTGGGCGCCCATCATGAGGTTGTCGTAGAAGAAGCGCCCCGGACTGGCGCGGTTCGCGCCGATGCCGCCGACGATGGCGGCGCAGTGGACGAGCAGGGTGGGCCTGGCGTCGCGGTAGAGCCGCCGTACCGCGTCCATGTCCACGAGGTCGTAGTCCTTGGAGCGGGGGACGAAGACGTCCCGCGCGCCGCGTGCCCGCAGCGCCTCGACGATGCGCGAGCCGAGAAAGCCAGCGCCGCCGGTCACCACCACACGCTCGGAGGGCCAGGAGAAGGGCATGATGGGCGAGAGGTATACTCCAAGGCCGCCCGTTCGGAAAAACCGAGCCGGTCACCCTGGCCGGTCGCCTTTCAGCTTCACACGCTGCCGGCACTTCGCGCCTGGTGGTCCCGACGGTCGCTGCGATCGAGCACTCAGGGACGGATGTCGGACAGCATCCGGTCGATCGACACGGCGCGAATCCCCTCCGCCAGAGGGAACGTGCGGCTGCCCGCGTGCACCACGTCGATTCCGTCGAGCCGGAGATCCTGGAGCGCGATACGCGTCGACTTCGTCACGGCGGGAGAGGTGGTGAGCTTGAACTCGAAGCCGCGACGCCGCCGGCCTCGCACCACGAGAAGGTCGAGCTCGGCTCCCTGGTAGGTCGCCCAGAAGAAGCACTCCGCGGGGTCGGCCCCGAGGTGGGTCGCGAGCTCGTGGAGCGCGAACCCCTCGAAGGAGGCGCCGACCTTCGGATGGACGTCCAGCTGAGCCGCGTCGCGGATGCCCAGAAGGACGTGAAGAAGACCGCTGTCGGCGAGGTAGACCTTGGGAGCCTTGACCTGCCTCTTGCCGAGGTTTTCGGACCAAGGTTGGAGCAGGCGGACCATGAAGGTGCCCTGGAGCGCGTCCAGGTACCCGCGCACCGCGGTGTCGCTCAGGCCGAAAGACCTGGCGAGCTCAGAGGCATTCCAGGTCCGGCCGTGGTAGTGCGCCAGCATCGCCCAGAAGCGGCGAAGCGATGCCGCGGGGAGGCGCAGGCCGAGGAGCGGGATGTCCCTCTCCAGGAAGGTTCCCACGAACTGGGAGCGCCACTCGTAGCTATCGCCTTCGGTGCGGGCGAGGTACGAGCGCGGGAAGCCGCCCCGCTGCCAGAGCCGGGCGCGACGGCCGACTCCCACCTCGCCGAGCGAGAAGCCGCCGAGCTGGTGGTAGGCGATCCGTCCAGCGAGCGTCTCGGAGCTCTGGCGCAGCAGGTCGGGCGAGGCGCTGCCGAGGACGAGGAAGCGCGCCCTGCTTTGTGGGCGGTCCACCAGGACCCTGAGGGCCTGGAAGAGGTCGGGCCGCCGCTGTATCTCGTCGATGATCACGAGGCCAGCCAGGCGATCCAATGCCAGCATCGGCTCGGACAGGCGCGAGACGTCGTCCGGGTTCTCGAGGTCGAAGCGGTGAGCCTCCCCGCGCCTGGCGGCGGCGAAGACGCGGGCCAGGGTGGTCTTGCCGACCTGGCGCGGACCGAGGATGGCGACGACGGGATGCGAACGAAAGAGTCGGGTCAGCTCCGCGACGTGTGCCGAGCGGCCGATCACGCCATGACACTACCATGAATAATCGAGCTATGTAACTGATATGTCATGGAAGCGGTGGGAAGGCGTCGGGCGCTTACCGCCCGGGCAAGACCGAGGGCGCCCGCCCCGCGCAGGTCTGGACGACGAGGCCCGTCACCAGGCCGAGCCCGACGGCGGCGGCGACGGCCACCGCGGCGCGGGTGGCCTTTCTTCGCCTCGCCTCGACGTCGCGCTTCTCCATGGGCCGGCCAGGGACGGCGTCCGAGCGCCTCTGGCGGTGCGCCCTGCCCACGCGGCCGAGGTGCCAGCCGCGCCGGCCGCAGGCCCGGCACCGGTAGAAATGGGCCGGGGAGAGCGCCCTCAGGAAGCGCTCCCCGAGGCCGCGCGGGGCCGAGCGGCGCAGGCGGTCCGAGCCGCAGTGGGGGCAAGTCAACGAGCTGACCGGCAAGTTGTCGGAGCTTCCTGGGTCCCTTCAAGCCTTGGTGGCGACCGCGATGAGATTCTCGGCTAGACGTGGAAGGAAAATCCCCGCGACGTCTAGAAGCAGGTCAGCGAGAGCATCGCCGCGCGCCCGGACCGCGATCTCGCGCGGAGCCCCAATCGCCCGCAGCCTTACGATGCGCGAAGAAGTGCTCATGCCGAAGGCTCCAACCCCACCTGCTGCTCGCACCTGACTCCAACCTGCTCGCGCGAGAACCCGGAGGAGAGCTTCCCTACTGAAAAGGAC